>SFFI01000007.1 GCA_004556925.1 Clostridiales bacterium | reverse complement strand
TCGAATCAAGATCTCGCTCAACAACTTGAGCCCTCTTGATTACAGAAGGACCATGGGCTTTGCCGCATGAGCCTGTCCAAAATTTTGTCCGCACCCCCCTTTCCGGATTTTCTTACAAGTTTGCAGATTTTGCACGCTACAGAGGACGCTTTATCGATAAAATCAGAGCTCTGACCCTCAAAACGCTTGTTTTATGCACTAAACACCAGCCTGATACTGAATAAATGTATAAAGCAGAGGAACGAATGTAGAAAATCGAGCGACTGATGTACATTATCTGCAAACTTATAAGAAAAAAGAGGAAGTTGGATGTAGGAGCTATTGTGTTTCGGATTTTCCGATGCAGAAGTTGGATGATGGGGCTTTTGTGTTTCGGTTTTTTCTATTCTCGGGCAAAATTGCAGCTAATGGATGGGTCGCCGGGCAAGTTTGCTTCTAGTGGATGGTAAAGAGGGCAAATCTGCAGGTTATGGGGGCTTTAGCCGCCGGAACCCATCCATTTCTTGCAAACTTGCCAGAAATCTAAGAAAACCAAAATGCAAGTAAAAAGTATGTAATAGTAAAACAGCTCCCGCCAATCCGCGGGAGCTGTTTATGGTGGAGACTGTGTAGATCCCCTCTTACGTGGAGACTGTGTAGATCCCTTTTTTATAAGGGAATACTGTTAGGTAAACGCGCTTGCGTACGGGTGATTGCGTTTGACCAAGGGCATGACCCTAGCTATCGCGGGCAATGCGCTTGTGCACGCAGTGGTGAGACCCTGCTTATTCGTCCTCGCCGGTGAGTTCGATCTTACGGGTGGTTTTGACATCTTCTTGTTTCTTCGGAAGATCCAGGGTCAGGACGCCATTCTTGAAGGCGCCTTGGATGGCATCTGCGCGAATGCCGGAGATGTCAAAGCGTCTGGTGAAAGAGCCTGACCGGCGTTCTTTATAGATGTAATTCTTGCCTTCTTCTTCTTTTGCGTCATCCTTATGGGCCTCGATGGTCAACATGTCACCGTCTAATTCGATGCTGATGTCATCTTTGCTGAAGCCAGGTAGGTCTGCGGATAAAACATACTTGTCCTCTTGTTCTTCTAGGTCAACGTGCAACTTGCTGAAGGGGTTTTCCTGAACGGCGCGATCTTCTAAATTAAAGAAATCATTGAAGAAGTCTAAGCTCCTTGCCTCAAAGGGTGTTAGTCCATATCTGCTCATATCTTTGTCCTCCTATATCGTGGCTTTCTTTATGGTGTTTAAATCTATATCAATCGTTTTGGCGCGGGCCTTGTTGAGGGCCTTGGCGCTTCAACTGAACTTAGTATAGAAAGCCTTTATGACTGTAATTAGGCAGACTTTGACACAAATGTTAAAGATTAGCACTCAAATAAGGAGAGTGCTAACCTTCGGATGCCATTCTTAAGATGGAAAAGCCTAAATTCCGAAAAATGCTCTTGATAAGGGGAGGGCTAAGGTCCAACCGTTAGTCTTGTGGCAAGGGAGATAAGGGTGCTGCCTTATTCTTGAGCCGGACTTCCTTGAGCATGGCTTCCTTAAGCCTGGCTTGCCTGAGCCTGGTATTCTTGAGCCGGACTTCCTTGAGCCTGGCTTGCCTGAGCCTGGTATTCTTGAGCCGGACTTCCTTGAACTTGGCTTCCTTAAGCCCGGCTTTCTTGAGCCTGGTAAATGTGGGCCTTTTCTTCACCACGCATGACCCGCAGGGCGCCAAGGGCCAGGGCTTCAAGCTCATTTTCGCCAGGCACGACATAGACAGGGGCAAGGAAGGAAACCTTGGCTGTGAGGGCGGCCATGAGCCGGTCGGAGTAGGCCATGCCGCCGGTAAAGATGATCCCCTGCAGGTCGCCGGAAACCACGGGGGCCAGGTGACTGACAAAGTTGGCAATCTGGTAGGTCATGGCCTCAAAGACCTTCTGGGGGTAGTCTTGGCCCTGGTCAATCCAGTATTCTACTTGACGCAGGTCGGTGACCCCGAGGTAGGAGACTAGTCCGCCCTGGCCCCGCAGTTGTTTTTTGACAGTCTCCTTGTCCAGGCCGCTGTAACACATATCCACAACCTGGCGTAGGGGTAGCCCGCCCGTCCGCTCTGGAGAGAAGGGGCCTTCGTCATCGGAAATGAGGTCGACAATCCGTCCCTTGCGCATGATGGAAATCGTGAGTCCGCCGCCCAGGTGGGCAATGATGAGGTTGAGATCGTAGACGCTTGTGCCCAAACGGGCTGCAACCTTGCGGGCCGCCGCCCGCATGTTGAGATAGTGGCCAGCGGAGATCCGTTCAATGGATTTGAGGCCAGAAAAGCGGGCCACGTCTTCAAATTCATCGGTGGATACTGCGTCGTAAATAAAGGAAGGGATCCCTATTGCTTCCGCGAGATTGTAGGCCAAAATCCCACCTAACAGCGCAATATGACTATTTTTAGGATGGTCAGCGAGGACGTGGACCAGGTCCGCATTGAGCTGGTAAGCCCCGGCCTTAAATGGCATGGCCGGCCCGCCCCTGCCCACCACGCAGGCCAGGTCTTGCATTTCGGTACCATTTTTGGCCATGGCTTCTGTGATCAGCTGGAGCCGCATGGGGTACTGGGCATAGATATCGGGATAGGCGGCCAGCTCTGTGAGGCTATGCTCAATACTTTCCCTCCAAACCAGGTCTTCATTCTCATAGAGGGCAATCTTGGTAGAGGTGGATCCGGGATTTATGGCTAAGATCTTCATCGTGATGGCTCCCTTAACTAGATTTATCTGCTAAAATTATAAGGTATTTTGCGCACAAATAAGACGAAATAAACAAGTTTTTTTTGTGCATGCCGGTAGCGGACCGCGTTTTCTGCCGGCAGGCCGCCTGGAGTTTTGTGGAGTGTATGCTCGCTTTAGGGACTTGGAACCATGCTAGGCATAGAGCCAGGTTAGGCACAGAGTAGCCCAGGCATAGAGATCCAGCCCAGGCACAGGGAGGAGTTCAAGATGTATAAGACTTTTGCAGATTTATTGCAGAAAAAAGCTGGCCAAGCCAGGCAGAAGAAAATGGCGGTGGTGGCGGCAGACCAACATTCTGTGGAGGCTGCCGAAGCTGCAGCCCGGGATGGCTTGGTGATGCCTCTATATATCGGAGACTGTACAGCCATCCAGGCCTATCTGACCGACCTGGGCCAGGATCCAGCCGAACGACAAATCCTAGCTGCGGAAGACCTGGCGCAAGCAGCCCGTATGGGGGTAGACCTGGTGGCTTCTGGCCAGGCCAGCTTCCTCATGAAGGGCAAGCTGGATACGGCGATTCTCTTAAAAGAAGTTGTGCGTAAGGACAGCGGACTGGCTACCGGACGGCGGATGTCTCACTTTGGCCTCTTTGAGCTACCGGGCTATCACAAGCTGGTCTCCATTGTGGACGGCGGTATGAACACCTACCCGGACCTAGAGGTCAAGCAGGAGATCATCGAGAACACGGTAACCACCCTGCAGGCCTTGGGCTATACCGAAGTCAAGGTAGGAGTCTTGGCCTGTATCGAAAAGGTCAATCCCAAGATGCCGGAAACCCTGGAGGCGGATGCGCTCAAGCAGCGGGCCTTGCGGGGAGAGCTCCAGGGTTGCCTGGTGGAAGGCCCCATTTCCTACGACTGCGCCATGTCCAAAGAGATCGCGGACTACAAGGGCTTTCAGTCCCCTTGCGCGGGCGACTGCGATGTGCTGGTGGCGCCCAATATCCACGCCGCTAATATCTTGGCTAAGGCCCTCACGGTGACGGCAGGGGCCAAGTTTTCCGGCTTTATTGTGGGAGCCGCCTGCCCCATTGTTTTAACCAGCCGCGGGTCAAGCGCTGAGGAGAAATACCTTTCCATTGCCTTGGCTGCCTTAGCCTGCCCGGAGGCCTGCCCCGGGACGACAGCATGAGCGTCAGAAGCGGGATGTAGCAGGAAGAAGTCAAGCTCTATACAAAAAATATAGCCTGCCAACCTATGTGCACAAATCCTATAGGACCTGCAGCTAACAGCCTAATAGAGCGATCAAACATTTAGATATGCTATAAAACATTGCCACAAAGGAGGTAGCGATGAAACACTTGATGACTGGCAACGAGGCCCTGGCCAGGGCTGCCTACGAGGCGGGGGTCCACTTTGCCTCTGGCTATCCGGGCACGCCCTCGACCGAAATCCTGGAAAACTTGGCCCAGTATGAGGAGGTCTACGCAGAATGGGCGCCTAATGAAAAGGTGGCCTACGAGGCGGCCTTTGGTGCCTCCATGGCAGGGGGCAGATCCCTTGTGACCATGAAGCACGTCGGCATGAATGTGGCAGCCGACCCCATGTTCACCTCCGCCTATCTGGGGGTAAACGGCGGCATGGTCGTCATTAACGCAGACGAGCCCAACCAGTATTCTTCCCAGAACGAGCAGGACAACCGCCACTATTCCCGTGCCACCAACATCCCCATGTTTGAGCCCTCAGACTCCCAGGAATGCATAGACATGGTGAAAGCGGCCTATGACCTGAGTGAGCAGTACGATGTGCCGGTGATCATCCGGACCACGACCCGGGTCAACCATTCCAAGTCTCTGGTGACCTGGTCAGACCGCCAAGAGATCCCGGTGAAGCCTTACGAGAAGAATATCGCCAAGTACTTGGCTATCCCGGCCTTTGCCCGTAAGATGAAGGTCAAGCTCCAGGAAAACCTCCAGAAGCTAGAGGCCTACGCCAATTCTTGTCCCTGGAATGTGATTGAGGATAATGGCTCCGATATGGGCGTGATCTGCTCTGGCGACTGTTACCTCTACGCTAAAGAGGTCTTGGGAGAAGCCGCAAATTATTTGAAGCTGGGCTTTTCCTACCCCCTACCAGACCAGCTCTTGCGGCAATTTGCCGACTCGGTGGAAGTACTTTACGTCATCGAGGAAGTTGACCCCATTGTAGAAAACCACCTCAAGAGCCTGGGCATCCCGGTCATTGGCAAGGAGATCTTCCCGCGCAACGGCGAGCAACTGCCCGAAGTGATCCGCAAGGCCATGGGTATGCAGTCTTTGGCCCATCCTCTGGACCCAGAAAGCCAGGAGGCCCTGATTAGCCGCGCCCCAACCCTCTGTGCGGGCTGCCCCCACCGTGGCTTTGCCTATGCCCTGAGTCAACGTAAAAATGTCATGGTGTCTGGCGACATTGGCTGCTATACCTTGACGGGCAATCCCCCTTTTAACGTGATGAATACCAACCTCTGCATGGGGGCCTCCATCTCCATGGGGGCTGGCGCCCAGAAGGTCTTCAACCTTAATCCCGATAAGAAGATGCGGGTAGTCTCCATGATTGGGGACTCCACCTTCTTCCATACAGGCATCAACTCCCTCATTGAAGTCCTCTACAACAATGCCAACACGATCAATGTCATCCTAGACAACCGGATCACGGCCATGACCGGCCAGCAGGAAAATCCTGGCACGGGTTACAGCTTAAAGGAAAATCCTGCGGCCGCTATTGATTTAGAGGCCTTGTGCCGGGGCCTGGGCCTGAAAAACGTGCGGACCATTAATCCCAATCATCTTAAAGAGGTCAATGAGGCGCTGGACTGGGCCTTTGCCCTGGATGAACCCAGCGTGATTATTACCCGCTGGCCCTGCGCGCTCAAGAAACAAAAGGCGGAGGAAAAGCAAGAATTTGCCGGCTCCTTCCAAGACCGTTTCTTTGTGGACCGCGAGGTCTGCATTGGCTGTAAAAAGTGCACAAAAACGGGTTGCCCAGCGATTGTCTATGACGTAGAACGTAACCGGTCAGGCATTGACCAGAATAAGTGCGTAGGCTGCTCAGTTTGCGCCCAGGTATGCCCTGTTCAGGCCATCCAAAAGGTCGAGCCCCAGGCAAAGCAATAGGAGGAGCGCATGAAAACAAGAAATATCTTGCTAACTGGTATCGGGGGCCAAGGGACCATTCTCGCCTCCAAACTCTTAACGATCGGCCTCATGGCCGAAGGCTACGATGTCAAAATGTCGGAAGTCCACGGCATGAGCCAGCGGGAAGGCCCGGTCTTGACCCACGTCCGCTATGGTGACAAGGTCTACTCTCCCGTGGTGGAGAAGGGGACCGCCGATGTCCTAATTGGCTTTGAACAACTGGAGGTCCTGCGCAACTTGGACTACCTTTCTGCTGAGGGCACTGTCGTCATGAACACGGCCCAGGTGGACCCTATCGGTGTCCTGTCGGGCTTAGAGAAGTATCCCGAAAATATTGAAGATCTGGTCCGTAAACATGCCAAACGTCTTGTGGTGGTGGATGCCAGCGCCGAAGCGGAAAAGCTGGGCACCCGCCGGGTCATGAATATCATTCTCCTGGGGACCATCGTGAAGTCCATGGGGCTTGAAGAGATAGATTGGCACAAAATCATCGCGGAAAATGTGAAAGAAGATTTTATAGCAGTCAACCAAAAGGCTTTAGATTTGGGTATGTCTCTGGTTTAGGCCGGGCAGGATCTGATCTATGACAAAAGAGGGGGTGTCTCGGGCCCGAGACACCCCCTTCTTCTACGATATGTACAGGCAAGCACAAAACTTAGACCGCCTTAAAGAAAGCGAAAAGCTCAGACAAGTCCTTAAAGTGGTAAGCGGCCAGGTCGGAATTTTCTGCCGCGCCAAAGCCTACTGGGATAAAGTGACCGGCCTGGGCTGCCTCAAGGCCGGATTCCGCGTCTTCCACCACCATGAGGTCCCGGGGATCCAGGCCGAATTTTTGGGCGGTCTGGAGGAAGACTTCAGGATGTGGCTTGGAGTGCTGGATATCTTCTCCGCCCGTAATGGCATCAAAGTAATCTGTCAGGTCCAAGCGGTCCAGGATGAAGCGGGCATTTTTGCTCGATGAGGAAATGCCCAGCTTGTAGCCTGCTGCTCGTAGGGCCTTGAGGGCCTCCCGGTGCTGGGGCGCGAAGTCGTCTGGGGTGAGGGTCTGGAGAAAGTCGCGGTAATAGGCATTTTTACGGTCGGCTAGGGCTGTCTTTTCTTCTGGGCTGTAGCGGTCTGCTGCGTCCGCTTTTTTCAGTAAGAGTTCTAGGCTGGCCATCCGGCTCACCCCCCGCAGGGCATCTCCCAAGGAGGGATCAAAGTCCAGGCCTTCCTCCTGGGCCAGGCGCTGCCAGGCCTCGCGGTGGAAACGGTCGGTGTGGACCAGGACTCCATCCAGATCAAAGACGATTCCTAGGATCGCCTGTACATCTAGGGTTTTTCCGGGCTGGAGTTCAAGGGTACGACCGCGGTAGGTCAAGTTGAGCTTGTCAGGACCAGACCAGGTCATTTTTGCAGCTAAATGGCTCAACTTTAAGTCCAGACGTCCGCCCCGATAATGGTAGGGCAGGGCTAACTCTTGCCAGGCCAAGGGCAGGTGCGGGCGGAGGGAGAGCCCCTGGTCGGTGAGACGCAAGCCAGCAAAGCCTTGCAGGAGGAAGAGCCAGATTCCGCCCAGGCTGCCCAGGTGGAGGCCATCCACCGTATTGCCCTGGACATTTTTCAGGTCCAGGTCCCGGGCCTCGACAAAGTAAGCCCAGGCCTTCTTGGCCTCGCCAGCGTAGGCGGCCAGGGCCCCGTAAATGCAGCCGGAGAGGGAGGAGTCGTGGGTCGTGATAGTCTCGTAATAACGGCGGGACTTTTGCACGGTAGGGGTATCCAAGTCGGGCGCAAAGAGGAAGTGGGCCAGGCAGGTGTCGGCCTGCTTCAAAACCTGGTAGCGGTAGAGCTTGGAAGGGTGGTAGTGGAGGAGGAGGGGGTAGTGGTCCTCCGGGGTATGGTCAAAATCCCAGACTGGCTTGGACAGGAAGCTTTCATCTTGGGCATCTATGCCCAGATCGGCATGGTGGGGGAGGAAGATATGGTCAGCGGTGTAGGCCATGCGGTCGGCCTCTTCTTGGCTAAGAGGCTCCAACTGGTAAAACTTGCTGCCCACCTTTTGTCCGCTCTCCTGGCTCGTTTCTGACATCTGCTCCTGTGTCGATTCCGGCTTCTGCCCTAGGCCAGAGTTGCTTAAACAGGGGAGGGTTAGCCGGGGCCTTAGTCCCGCAGCCTCTAAATCTGCAGCAAGCTTGAGGCAGGCGCGGAGGTTGGCCTGGGCGGAGAGATTGGTGTAGTAGTTATTATCAATGAGACAGGTGTATTCATCTGGCCCTGTTACGCCAAAGATCTTGAAGTAGCCGTGATCCCAGCTGCCGACCTCTAACCAGGTACGGGCAGTTTCCAGTAGCACAGCAAAGCCAGCCTCGGCCATGTAGGCCAGGTCGCCGGTCTGCTGGTAGTAGTCCGCAAAGGCCTTGGCGATATCCCCGTTGATGTGGAGTTGGGCCGACCCGGAGGGGAAGTAGCCGGAGCATTCAGGCCCTGTGATGGTACGCCAGGCATATTGGGCTCCCCGGTCATAGCCCAGGATTCTAGCATTTTCCCGAGCCTGGCCCAGGGTGTGGACCCGGTAGTTCAAAAGGGCCTTGGCTCTTTCCGGCCAAAGGTCCAGGAAGTAAGAGAACATGAAGATCTCAAAGTCCCAGAAATAATGGCCTTCGTATCCTTCACCGGTGAGACCCTTGGCAGCTATGTAGGAGATACCATCCTGGGCAGCGTTTTGCAGGAAGTGAAAGGCCATGAAGTCTAGGGCAGCCTGGGTCTGGGGGTCGCCCTGGAGGGTCACCCGCTTGTCCTGCCAGTAGGCCTCTAAAAAGTCAGCTTGCTCCTGCAGGATCTGGTCCCAGCCGCTGTCCTGGGCAGCCTGGGCTGCTGCTTGGGCGGCTCGCAAGGGCTCGGCCTGGCGGCGGGAATCGCAGAGGCCAGTATAGCGGGTAAAGGTCAGACTTTCTCCAGCCACTAAGCCCACCTGGTAGGTCCAGAAAGCGAGATGATCTTGGGCTTTATACCTACCTTCCAGCCCGGTGGGCTGGATCTCCATGACCTGGGCAATGGCCAGCTGGAGCTGAGACTTAACGGTTTGGCTGGTTAGCAGGATGCCTGGGTCCAAGGGCCTTAGCTTGGTGCTAGTCAGGAGTTCTTCCTTGCTGGAAGCCAGGCGAGGATCCTCGCCGCCTGTATCGTTGCGGATAGAGGCATCCAGGCCTAGTTGGATGGTTAAATCCAGGGGGGTCTCGGCTTGGACTTCTACTTTTTGGGCATAGATTTCCGGCCTGACGAGGGAGACGATTTCACTTAATTTAAAGGTCAGTGCGGCCCCGCCCGCCGTTTGGTAGCGGTAGGATTTTTCCGCCAGGCCAGTTTGGGGATTGAGGGCCTGCCGGTAGCCGCTGACGTGTTGGGGGCCAGCGAGTGGTGTGAGGGACTCACCATTAGCCAGGATTCGCAGATACTTGATATCTGGCAGGCTGACCATGCGTTCCGTATGAGCGGCAAAGCCGTGCAAGGTTTCCGGGTAGTCTAGGTCTAGACGCTCGAAAAAAGCGTTGAGATAGGTGCCGCGCACGGACTTCCAGCCCGGAGCATAGGTCTGAACCTGGTATTCTGCGGGATAAGCCCGGACACCAAGGTAACCATTGGCCTGACTGAAAAGGGATTCCGCCAGGGCTAGTTGAGCGGGATTGGGTTGATGAAGTTCCCACAAGTCCGTCGGGGCTTGATCTGCTGTTGTGTGTGTAAGTCCAAGAGGAGAACGTTCCATAGTGATTTATTCCTTTACCGCACCCTGGGTGATACCGGAAATAATCTGCTTTTGGAAAAGCAGGACGATAATCAGGGTGGGGATGATCACGATTACGGTAGCTGCGGTGATTTGCCCCCAGAGAATGGAGAACTGGGTCTGCAGGGAAGAAATATGCACGGGCACCGTGTGGTAGTTGACATCCGTGTTCAAGGTGAAGGTCAGGAGATATTCATTCCAGGAGGCAATGAAGGTCATGATGGCCGTCGTAAAGACACCGGGTGCTGCTAGGGGGAAGACGATCCGCCAGAGGATCTGCATAGGCCGGGCCCCATCAATGCGGGCGGCTTCTTCTAGGGCAAGGGGGATGGAGTTAAAGTGGGCCACCATGATCCACACTGCTGTCGGCAGGGTAATAGAGGCATAGGCCAGGGAGACCCAGAAGGAGTTGAGGATACCCAGCTTGTAGAACATGTTGTAAATGGGTCCCACAATGATCATCTGGGGGAACATGGATACGCCCAGAATGATGCCCATGAGGAAGCGCTTGCCCTTGAAGCGGTAGCGGGAGACCAGGTAGGACGAAAAGGTGGACACCACGATGACATAGGCTGTGGTAATGGTGGAGACAATGAAGGAGTTGCCGATGGCCTTGGGCAAGCCTTTGGCCCAGACCTCTCGATAGTGCTGGCTGGTAGCCTGGTCTGTAATCAGCTTAAAGGCGGTACTAGGGTTATAGATCTCGTTGGAGGGTTTGAAGGAGGTTGCCGCAACCCAAATGAAGGGGAAGATGCTGACAAAGACAAAGAGCGCAATGACCAGGTAGGCAAAAAACCTAGAATACTTTTTCTTGTGCCGGGTCTGCTTAAGTGCCTCTGCCACGCGGGGGGAGAGTTGGGATTGGACGGGGTTAGGGTTCGTCATACAGCTTGCCTCCTATTCTTCCGCCAGGAGCTCTGTGCCCAGGATCTTAATAAAGAGGGTGGCGATCAGGGCGACACAAACGAACATGGCGACTACGATTGCTGATCCGTAGCCATAGTTGGATTGCTCAATCATGACCTTGTAGGAGTAGATAGATAGGGTTTCGGTGGAGCCGCCCGGCCCGCCCCCGGTCAGGACTGCAATCAGGTCGTAGACCCGGAAGGCATCTAGGGTCCGGAAGAGCAGGGCCACCAGGATTGAAGACTTCATGAGGGGGAGGGTGATGGAGAAGAAAGTTCTAATTTTCCCCGCCCCGTCTACGGCTGCGGACTCGTAAAGGCCCCGGTCAATCACCTGGAGGCCGGCCAGGAGCAGGAGGGCCATGTAGGGGGTGGTTTTCCAGACATCGGCGATAATGGCGGCCGCCATGGCACCGGAAGCAGTGGAAAGCATGGCCTCGGATGAGGAGATCAGGCCGATCGAGGCGAAGAAGTGGGCCACGATACCAGACCGGCCGTCATAGAGATACTGCCACATGAGAGCAGAGACGGCGGTTGGAATGGCCCAGGGTACCAGGGCGGCGGTCCGGATGAGGCCGATCCCCCGCATGGCCATGTTCATGATCAGGGCCAGCCCCATCCCCAGGACCAGCTCTAGGCTCACGCTGATGGCTGTAAAGAGCAGGGTGTTGCCCAGGTCGCCGTGAAAGCGGCTGTCCTTGAGTAAGCGCTTGTAGTGGTCCAAGCCCACATAGTTAGATTCAATAAAGACAGTAGGCATGCTGCGATAGAGGTCGCGCAGGTCCTCTCCCCGGATCAGGTCATTGTCCGGTAGCCGCTGGTAGACAGCAGAAATATCCGCCCAGGAATTTTCAAAAAAGGCTTCCAGCTCTTGCTTTTGCTCCTCGCTCACAACTTTGAGGTCCTTGTATTTTTCCGCGATATCCTCCGCCTGAGCGATGACCTGGTCAAAGATGGCCTGGCCTTCCTCATCGACATAGTCATAGTCGTCATTGAGGAAGTAAGCGATGTAATCCGCGTTCTCTGCCAAGAGATTACCGTTGAGTTCCGAGGACATGCGCAGGGCATTGTACTGCTGGTTGTTGGTCCGGTAATCAAACATGGAATACGCGAAGGAGGTCGCTATAGGATAAAAAGAAAAAATTAAAAGAATAATCAAAAGCGGTGCCAAGTAGAGTAATTGGCTTTTTTTCATGCGACTTTTCATATAGCCAGCTCCTTATCGTAAAAAAAGAGAGGCAGCCCCCAGAGGCTGCCTCATAGCGGGTTTATTTAGGCTTAACCTTCTTTGCTGGTTTCTTCAGCCTCAGAGTTTTCGCCTTCTTCCATGTTTTCTTCTGCTTCTTCGGGTCTTTCAAAGGGCTCAGCCTTTTCTTCTAAGATCTTCGCGATGCTGTCAGCAGCCTTGTCTGCTTCCATATCCCCGGCTAAGAACTTGTGGATAGCTTGCTGCAGGTCATCAGAGAGGCCGGCGTAGTCTTCGGAAACAGGACGGGAGATAGTCTTATCCAGAGCGGTTACGAAACCAGGCATGGAGAGCAGGTCGTTGGAATCGATCACTTCTTCATCCTCCAGGACCTTGTTGAAACCAGGCAGGTAGCCACCTTCTATGGACATAATCTTTTGTCCGTCATAACCGGTGATGAACTTGATCAGCTCAAAGGCGCCTTCTTTTTGCTCAGAGTTTGCATTCATGCCGAGCAACCAGCCGCCAACCGTACCGCCATTTGGCAGGGGAGCGATCTTAACTTGATCTTGCTTGATGGAGCCCTCAGACGCGATGGAACCCCATTGATAGGGCCAGTTGCGGGCGAATACGGCATCCCCTTGGATAAAGGCGTTGGCAGTCTCACCCTCGGTGTAGACGAGGATATTCTCAGGCACGGCTTCGGCGTCCATCATGCCCTTCATGGCGTTCAGCCCCTCGTCAATATCTTGGAAGTTGTTGGAGAATTCGTTGAAATTGCAAACCAGGCCTTCATACTGCTTGGACTGGTAGACAAAACCGTCGGTCGTTTCGCCTTCGCCCTTGTACTTCATGGCCATTTCTTGCAGGTCTGCATAGGTATAGTCGCCGGACTCTAATTTTTCCATATCTTCTTCAGAGACGATATCGGAACGGACATAGAGGATACCCAGGTCAGGGAAGTAGGGCAGCGCGTATTGCTTGCCGGAGTATTTACCAGCGGAGATAGAACCAGCGTTGTAGTCGCGGGCGGACATTTTGTTGTCCTTCATCAGGGCATCTAGAGGTTCCAGGTAGCCTGCGGCGGCAAATTCACCAGCCCACACCACGTCCATGGAGATGACGTCGTATTCAGCGCTGCCGGCCTTGAGAGAGTTCAGGAGCTGGGTGCGCATGGCACCGGAGTCGTTGGTCATGTCAATCCACACGGCTTCGTATTTGTCCTGGGATGCGTTAAAGGCATCGATGACAGCTTGGGTTGCCGGGGTGGAGTCGCCTTGGGCGGCGAAGTTAATGGTAACTTTTCCTTCAGCGGCTACAGGTAGCTGTAGGCCAAAGAGGAGGGAGAAAATCATGACAACACTTAAGAGGGTGGCAAGTTTTTTCATACTATATACCTCCGTATGAATAACTAGAATATTGTTTGCAAATGCAAACGACTTGAGATAAGTATAGGGTTTTTATCTCAGACTATTTTATATATAATTAGGAAACATGGTACAAATTTAACGACTTTAGATATTTCCCCTCCAAAACCACAAGGCAAGTGCTAGAAAACCCTCTTGATCTGAGGACCTCCTTTGTGGAAAAAGTGAGTAGAAGTATTTATCATAGATATTAGAGTAGAGTTGGCGGATTAGAGTTGGTGGGAGTGAGCAGCCAGGCTGACCGCCGGCGCCTGCAGATGAGCTTTGGAAGGAGTTTCCAGCGATGAACGTGCACAAAGTGACTGCCAAAGACATGGAGGAGATGAAGACCACCATCAACTCTCTGCGTTTGCTCATTCGTCTACCCATTTGGCTTTATTTTCGAGGCCAGGCGATTTATCCCCGCCCTCCCCAAAATGGCTATAAGCTACCAGACCTGAGCCACTTGCCCATTAAACGCGGCCATGTGAGCCTGGCCCAGCATACTCGAGCCATGGACCGGTCGCGTTATATCTTTGTGGAGCTGGATGATGAATACGCCATTGTGATGGGACCTTACTTACATGAGAGTGATGAAGTGAATCCAGATTATTGGCTGCGCCAGGGCATTTACGACCTAGATGCCGGGGAACAAGCCAGCCAAATGCTGAATTCCCTAGACCGGATCTCCTACGACTCTGCGGTCATCATCGGTCGCTACCTGGCGGAATTCAGCCGAACTGTCGTGAATTATATCGAGCGACAGGAGGCGGTTGCCCATAATGAGGGCACCCTCAATGCTGCTCGCCTGGAGCAGGTCCGAGCGCAATTGAGCAACAATCCACAAAATGCCATTTTTGGCCTGGCCGCCCACACCCAGCTTTTCTTTGAGGCCATGGCCGAGGCCAGCAAGGAACAGGAAGAGGAGGAGCTAGGCAGCATGGAGGATTCTGCAACCTACCTCTCCACCAGCTTGCCGGAGCGCTACTATCGCACCCAGTTGGAAGACCGAGCGGCCCAGTTTTCCCACTCCGATATCCTCCTGGAAGAAGAAATGAGCAAGGGTATTGCGGACGGCGAGGTTGAAGTAGCCCTCAAGGCCTTGAAGCAAATTAATAATCAAGAGAAGGCCAAACTCTCGCAAAACCCCCTGCGGTCCCTCAAAAATTCCCTGATTGGATCCATTACTATTTTTACCCGCGCGGCCATCCGGGGAGGCGTAGACTACGCCTCTTGCTTCACTCTGTCGGATGCCTACATCCGGCAAATTGACCAGGCTAGGTCAGAGGATGATCTGGATAGTATTGAGGAACGTGCCCTTCGGGACTTTACCGGCCTCGTTAGCCAGGAGCAGGAAAACCAACAGCGCTACAACCAGACAGTCCTGCAGATCATGAAATATATCAACGCCAACCTGGTGGATGATTTAAGCCTGGATGCTCTGGCCCAGGTATTTCACCTGCACCCTGCTTATCTTTCCAAACTCTTTAAGCAAGAAACCGGGGAGGGGGTCAACCGTTTTATCCGGGCCAAACGCCTGGAAGAGGCCGCTTCCATGCTCAAATACACCAACAACAGCATTCAGGATATTGCGGAATTCTACCGCTTTTCCTCGCAATCCCACTTTACCCGGCAGTTTAAGGAACACTTCGGTGTTCCCCCTGCCCGTTGGCGCCGGGAGGCCAACCGCGAAAAGACCCGCAGCTAGTGCCCAGGACTCCCCACAGAATAGGGGAAGTGTTGCATCTGCCTGCAAATGTTACGTGCTGGCAGATGCCGAGCCTCTATACTTAATGCCTGGGCTAGGTCAGCCTTATTTTTATCCCGCCCAAGCTTTTTCTTGGACCTTGAGGAGGAATTTATGCATAAATTTATAAACTTTTGTCAGGCCGCTAAAAGGACCTTGGCGGTCTTTTTATCTCTGGCGATTTTCATTCTAGGCGCTGGGGGCGCAGGTAGCCAGGTTCAGGCAGCAGAGGGGATTGTCAATGTGGGCGTCACTTACACCTTCAATACCCTGAACCCCCTGCTCTACGATGCCACTATTGTGAACCACGCGGCCATCAGCCTCCAGTTCCAGCCCCTGGTGGAACTCCGGTCGGACATGACCTTTGAGTATTTGATTTCAGATGAAGTCAGCACGGAAGATAACCTGACCTTTAAGATCCACCTTAACGACGAGGCGGCCTGGTCAGATGGTGAGCCCATCACGGCGGACGATGTCATTTTTACCATCCTGAAAACCACCAGCAAGGGCGTGGGCAACTTAAATGTCTACAATTACAGCAACTTTGAAGGCTTTGATGAGGGCGGTCAGGTGTCTGACGAGGCCAGCCTGGAAGATGTGCCTGCCCTCCAGAAGCTGGACGACAAGACCCTGACCCTGACTGCCAAAAAGCCTATCTCCTTAAATAGCTTCCTGGCTTCTTATCTCCGTTATATTTACCCCCTGCCCAGCCATATCCTGGGCGACCAGAGCTCCGAAGCCTTACGGACCTCCACCTGGTTTAATGCCCCGGATGTGGTCTCGGGGCCCTACAAGCTGGTCGACCTCAATTTGGACCACTACGCATCTTATACCGCCAATGAAGCCTATTGGCGGGGAGCCCCCCAGATCAAGAGCCTCAATCTCAAGGTGGTGCAGGGTTCGGGTATTCTAGCGGGCCTCCAGTCTGGTGAATTAGACCTTGTGCCTGCCACCATGGCGGCTATTCCTGTGGAAGACCAGGCGGTGATCAGCGGGATGGAGGGCCTTACAGCGAGTTACGATAAACCTCTCACTAATAATTACCTCTTTATTAACTTAGAATCTATTCCGGATGTCCAGGTGCGCCAGGCCATCCTCCAGGGGATTAACCGCCAGCTGCTCTTAGAGGGTTTCCTCCAGGGCCAGGGCGAAATTACAGATGGCTTCCTCAACTCCTACTCCCCCTTCTTTGACGACCAGCTAGAGCCTGCGAGCTTTGACCCGGAGGCTGCTAAGGCTGAGATGGCGGAGGCTGAGTGGACCCAAGAGGAACCCCTGCTTTTCCTGATCAATTCAGGTGACCCCCTGATGACCAATGTGGCCAATGTGATTGTGCAGCAGCTCAAGGACTTGGGCCTTGAAGTCAAGGTCCAGGCCATGGATCTGGGCTCGCTTCTAGGCGAGGTCAACCAGCACCAGTACGACCTGATGGCGGTTCAGTACACCATGGTACCCATTGACCCCCTGGCCGATATGGTTTGGCTGGCTGCCTCAAGTGAGGAGGCCGACAACTGGTCCAACTACCGAAGTGAAGAAATGAATACGCTCTTGGACCAGGCCAGCCTGGTTGAGGATGGCGATACCGAGGGCATGCAGGACGTGATGGGCCAGATTGACCGGCTTATCCAGCGGGATGTTCCCCTGGTGAACCTCTATGTCGAGAGCCCCCTCAGTGTGGTGTCTGACCGTGTAAACCATGTCAGCCTGGGCTCCTACGGGATCTTCAATGACGTCCACACCTGGACCTTAGCAGATTAGGGCCAGCCGAAGGACCGACAGGATAAAAGGTAGTATTGTGGCCAAAGCACAAGATCAAGCAAGCCGCGGGACAGGGGCAAGACCCCTCCTGGAAGTCCAAGACCTGGAACTCAGCTTCCGGTCGGATTTTGGAGACCATCGCTTTTTACAGGGCGTTTCCTTTCAGGTCTACCCCGGCGAAATCGTGGGCCTGGTGGGAGAATCGGGCTCAGGAAAATCCATTAGCTCCTTAGCGATCATGGGGCTTCTAGCCAAAAATGGCCGTATTTCCGGCGGCCAGATCCTCTTTAAGGGCCAAGATCTGGCCAAAATGTCGGAGTCTGACCTGGATAAGATCCGGGGCCGGCATATTTCCATGGTCTTTCAGGATGCCCTTACCAGTTTGAACCCCGTTTTCACGATTGGGAACCAAATGCGGGAAGCCATTCGGGCCCACCGGCCCATGTCCCGTGCGAAAGCCAACCAGGAGGCCATACAGCTCCTTAGCCGGGTGGGCCTGCCCCGGGCCAAGTCCGTCATGCGCCAGTATCCCCACGCCCTGTCCGGGGGAATGCGGCAGCGGGTCATGATTGCCATGGCCATAGCGGGCGAGCCGGAGCTCATGATTGCGGATGAACCGACGACCGCCCTGGATGTTACGGTTCAGGCCCAGATCATGGCCTTGATCAAGTCCCTGGCCCAGGAGCGGGGCACCGCCATCCTGATTATCAGTCACGATATTGGCCTGCTGGCCCAGATGGTAGACCGGGTGTTAGTGATGTACGCCGGTCAATTAGTGGAAGAATCCGGCCTCCGCCAGCTCTTTGAAGATCCTGGCCATCCCTATACGGCCTCCTTGCTACGGTCTGTGCCCAGTATCACAGACTCCAGTGACCGCCAGCTCCACTCTATCCCTGGGGTGGTGCCGGCTAATTACGCGCAAATTCAGGGCTGCCGCTTCTTCGACCGTTGTCCCTTTGCCCTAGACTCCTGCCGGGAAAATTCCCAAGTGATGGCCGAGTTGCCCAGTGGCCAGCGGGTCCGCTGTGAACGAGCGGCCCGGGGCGACTTTGCCAATTTGGCCTGGCTGGGTGAGGAATTGGCTGACCCGGAAGAAAACGCCGCCAGGAGGTGCGATTGTGTCTTGTAAACGCAAAGCCTTAAGGTCTGACCAGGTCCTGCCCCAGATCATCAAGGTGGAGGACCTCAAGTGCTACTACAGCTCGCGCAGTGATGACCATTGGTTCCGCCAGGATGTGGTGAAGGCCGTAGATGGGGTAGATCTCACCCTCTATGAAGGCGAAACCCTGGGTCTCGTTGGGGAATCGGGCTGTGGCAAGACAACTCTGGGCAAGCTGGTGATTGGCCTGGAGAGGCCGACCAGCGGCCAGGTCCTCTACCGCATGCAGGACCTGGATCAATTAAGCGGCGCTGAAAAGCAAAGAGCCCGCCTGGACCTGCAGATGATCTTCCAGGACCCCTATTCCTCACTCAATCCCCGCAAACGGGTCTACGATATCCTGTCCACCCCCTTGCTTTACCATGAGCTGGTAGACAAGCGGCAAGTAGACCGGGAGGTCCACCGGCTCTTGGACCTGGTTGGCCTGCCTGCCAACAGCGCCCGCCGCTACCCCCATGAATTCTCCGGGGGCCAGCTACAAAGGCTGGGCATTGCGGCTGCCCTTTCCTTAAAACCCAAGCTGATTGTGTGTGATGAGCCCGTTTCTGCCTTGGACGTCTCTATTCAGGCTCAAATCCTCAACCTCCTCTGCTCCCTGCAGGAAGAACTGGGCTTTGCCTATCTCTTTATTGCCCACGGCCTAGCGGCGGTCAAATATATCTCCGATCGCATCGCGGTGATGTACCTGGGCCGTATCGTAGAGGTTGCCCCCGCCGATGTCCTGTTTGCGCGTCCCCTCCATCCCTATACCCAGGCGCTTATTGCTGCCTCGCCCATACCTCACCCCGACCTGCCCACCGATGAAAGCAGCCTCCTAACCGGGGAGGTTCCTTCCAATATCGACCCGCCCCAAGGCTGTCCTTTCCACCCCCGTTGCCCTATGGCCCAGGAATCCTGCCGCCAGACCCGGCCCGAGCTGGAGTCCGATGGCAGCTATCCTCAATTTGGCGACTGTCGGTCCTACCGCAAGTCCCATTGTGTGGCCTGCCCTGTGATGCTGTCAGACTGGCATAAGGCCAGGCAGGAGGGCCGTGATATCCACTATGCCTTCCCCGGAGCCAAGCGCACGGCCCCAGGTTATTTGGAGGAAAGAGATGAGAACTAAGAGTATCTTGCGATATATCTTCAAGCGCCTCTTAATTGCCATCCCCGTCTTGATCGGCATTACCTTTTTGGACTTCCTGATCATGAACCTAGCTGGTAACCCCTTGGCCATGCTCATGGGCCCCAAGGTTTCCCAGGGTGCAGTGGAGGCCAGAGCTTTGGAGCTGGGCCTGGACCAACCCCTCCTGGTGCGTTATGGCGTCTGGCTGGGCCAGGTCCTGCACGGGAACTTAGGCTACTCCATCAAATCCTTTGAGCCTGTCGCCGACATGATCCGCCAGCAACTGGGCCCCACCCTCATGCTCATGGGGACCTCCCTGATCCTCTCCCTCCTCATTGCTATCCCCGCGGGCATTTACTCCGCCGTTAAGCAATACTCAGTGGGCGACTACATCATTGTAGGTTTCTCCTTCCTCTCCATCTCGGTGCCCAGCTTTTTCCTGGCCCTCGTCTTCATTTACCTCTTTTCTAGCCAGCTGGCCTGGCTGCCCTCCTCGGGCATGTATACCCTGGGGGGTGATCGGGGCTTTGCGGATGTGGTTCGGCATATGGTCATGCCCGTCCTCGTAATGACAGCCTCCCTGGTGGGCAACAATATCCGCTATATCCGGTCTGGCATGCTGGAAATCCTCCAGGCCAATTACCTGCGTACAGCCAAGGCCAAGGGAATTGGCCAGACCAAGGTGATTGGCAAGCACGCCTTCCGCAATGCCCTGATCACGATTGTCACGGTCATTGGCATGCAGATCCCCATGCTCTTTGGTGGGTCGATTATTATTGAGCAGGTCTTTGCCTGGCCCGGCCTTGGTCTCATGACCATGTCGGCCATCCTGGCCCGCGACTATCCCGTCATCATGGGGACTGCTCTCTTGGCCGCAGTGGTGGTCCAGCTGGCCAACCTGGTCACAGACATTGTCTATGTCCTGATTGACCCCACCATCAGTTTGGAATAGGAGGTGCGCATGACTGAGCAAAAATCTAAGCAGGTCCAAGATCCAGCGGAGACGCTAGACCTTTCAGGCGGCGAACCTGCCCCTGCAGGCGAATCCTATCTGGCCTCTATTTGGCGGCGCTTCAAACGCCACAAGCTGGGCATGGTTTCCCTGGGCCTTTTCCTCCTACTCGTTGTTCTGGCCATCCTAGCCCCCGTCATTTCCCCCTATGATCCCAACGCCATCGTGGGCGGGTTCGGCCAGCCGCCTTCAAAGGAATTTCTCCTGGGGACAGACCTTTCTGGCCGGGATGTCCTGTCTCGCCTCCTGCACGCCAGCCGGATTTCTCTGCTAGCTGGGGTCCTGGTGACCCTCTTATCCACAAGCGTCGGCGTCAGTCTAGGCTTAATTTCTGGCTTCTTTGGATCTGTAGTAGACAGTATCATCATGCGGTTTACCGATATGGTCATGTCTTTTCCCTACATGCTCCTGGTCCTCATGTTCGCCGCTATTTTTGAGCCCGGCCTCTGGTCCATCATTCTCATCCTGGGTTTTGTCAACTGGCCGGGTGTGGCCCGCCTGGTGCGGGGCAATGTTCTTTCGCTCAGAGAAACCCCCTTTATCAAGCGAACTCAAGTCCAAGGACTGCCAGGCCGGATCATTCTCTTTGGAGAAATCCTGCCCAACACTATAGCCCCCATCTTGGTCCACGCCACCTCGGTCATGGCCTTTGCCATTCTGGACGAAGCTGCCCTGTCCTTCTTGGCCATGGGGGTTCAACCTCCCACGGCGAGTCTGGGCAACATGCTGGGCGATGCCAAATCCCTGACCATTTTGACGGACAAGCCCTGGCTGTGGCTGCCTTCGGGCCTGGTCATTGTGATTCTGGTAATGGCCATTAACTTTATTGGAGACGCCCTGCGGGATGCCGTAGATCCCACGACCTCCCGGTCCTAAAAACAAGAATACCAAGCAAAAACCCTGCCTTGCGCTGGCCAGCGTAAGGCAGGGTTTTTTACTTGTCTTAGAGCTGATTAGGCTTTGACTAAGTTAGGCCTCATTGGAGGGGTGGGTCAGCTTCATGGGATTCAGAATTTCATTGAGCTGGTCGGGTGTGAGGTCGGTCTCCCGGAGGGTGACGGCACGGATGGTTTCGCCAGTCTTCATGGCGATGTGGGCGATGTCGGCGGATTTCTCGTAGCCAATGTGGGGGACTAGGGCGGTTACGAGGACCAGACTGCCCTCCAGCATTTCCTGGATCCGGTCGCGGTTGGCTGTGATGTCTTCAATGCAGTTGACTCTTAAGGTGTAGGCGGCTTGGCCCAGACCGATAATAGACTCAAAGAGGTTGTAGAAAAGCACGGGTTCAAAGGCATTTAGCTCGAATTGGCCGCCTTCTGCGCACATGCAAATGGTGACATCGTTGCCGATAATGTTGAAGGCAACCTGGTTAACGACTTCTGGGATAACCGGGTTGACCTTGCCCGGCATGATGGAGGACCCGTTTTGCCGGGCGGGGAGGTTAATAAGGTTATAGGCCGCGCGGGGGCCAGAAGCCATGAGGCGGAGGTCGTTGGAGATCTTGGAGAGGGTTACGGCCATGGCCTTGATTGCGGAAGACACAATGACAAAGCTATCCAGGTTCTGGGTCCCGTCAAAGAGGTCGGTGGCGGTCTGCATGGGATAGCCGGTCACCTCGGCCAGGCAGTCATTGATGTGGTCCAGATAATATTTACTGGCGTTAATGCCTGTACCAATGGCGGTCCCGCCCATGTTATTGATATACATATAGTGCTCGGTTTTTTCGATTGCTGCGATATCCCGCTTGACCGCTTCAGCGTAAGCGTGGAAGGCCTGGCCTAAACGCATGGGGACTGCATCTTGGAGTTGAGTGTAACCCACCATGACGATGTCGTTAAATTCTTCTGCCTTTGCACGGAAGGCTGCTTCCAGATCCCGCAGCTTGGGCAGGGCTTCCCGCAAGAGGCGGATGACCGTAATCTTGCCCGAGGTGGGGAAAACGTCGTTGGTGGACTGGGCCATGTTGACATGGTCGTTGGGGTGGACAGGGTCGTAGGAGCCCAACTCGCCACCAAGGATCTCGGTAGCCCGGTTGGCGATAACTTCGTTGGCATTCATGTTGGCAGAAGTACCGGCACCGCCCTGGATAGGATCGCAAATAAAGTCTTCGTGGAATTTGCCGGCGAGAATTTCCTCGCAGGCCTGCAAGATGGCCTCAGCCCTTTTTTCGTCTAGGGCCCCTGCGCGCAGGTTGGCCAGGCAGCAGGCTTTTTTGACCAGGGCCAGACTTTCAATCATTTCCGGACGCAGTTTTTCATAGGTAATAGGGAAGTTGTGTTCTGCTCTCTTGGATTGCACGCCGTAGTAAACGTTAGGGTCAATCTCCAGCTCGCCTACTGCATCATGCTCAATGCGGGTTTTCTTAGTCATCTTGAACTCCTTATATTTTTTACAGGCCCAGACAAGGCTCTCCCTGAGGGGACCTCGTGCTTGGCCGCGATTTAGCCCTTGGCATAACCGCGGAAACCTGTAGTATTCCAGCCAAATATGTTGTGCCTGGCACAGCCCCTTGATTATAGCTAGCCCGCCTAGAGGGAACAAGCTTTGCTATAATTTAATAAAGCTTAAACTAGCTTGCCACAAAAAAAGCTTAAACTTACTTGTAGCTCATAAAGGTTAAACTTGCTTGCTGCAAATAGATTGCTACATCAAAGGAGATGCCATGCGGAATAATCAATTAATGAATACATTAGAACGCAAGTATGGCCGCTATGCCATAGATAATCTCATGAAGATCATTGTCGTGGGCATGGGCCTGGTCTATGCCGTGGACTTGATCTCCGCCCCCATGAACCAGGGCGTGGGGACCCTGAGCCAGTTTTTTGCCTTTTCTCGCCCTCTAATCCTACGTGGACAAATCTGGCGGCTCATCACTTTTATTTTTGTACCGCCTGCCAGTAGCCCGCTCTTTATCCTCATCACCCTCTACTTTTACTGGTTGATTGGCCAGTACCTGGAGCAATATTGGGGGGCTTTCCGCTTCAATGTCTACTATCTTTGCGGCATGCTGGGGGCTATAATTGCGGGCTTTATCACCGGCTACAGCACCAACTACTATCTCAACCTCTCTCTCTTCCTGGCCTTTGCGACCTTCCAGCCAGACTTGGAGGTCCTCCTCTTTTTCATCTTGCCTGTGAAGATCAAATGGTTGGCCCTTGTTGCCCTGGCCTCCTTGACCTATATGCTATTCACCTCGCCCTGGTCCGGCAAATTAGCTCTCGTCATGTCCTTAATCAACTTGATCATCTTCTTTGGCCCGGACCTGGTCCAGGAAATCAAACAGCTACGCCGGCGCTACGAGTGGAAAAAGAATACGAGACAGTAAAGGCTAGCAAAGGCAATAAGGGATAAGGTAGGACCGTTACAGTTAGGACAGCAAGGACAGTAGCAGTATAGACCGTAACCGCAAGGACAGTAGCAATCAAGAAAGTAGCAATAAAGGAAAGTAGCAATAAAGGAAAGTAGCCGTAAAGGCTAATAAAGCATCATAAAGGAAAGTTAACTCATGAAGATTAAAGTATTAGAACCCCTGGGCATTCCTCAGACAGATCTTGAAAAAAAGCTGACTGCCGCGGTAGGTAATAAGGCGGAACTCGTCTTTTACCCAGACCGCAAGACTGACATTCCAACCCTGGTCGACCGTTGCCAAGATGCGGATGCCGTTGTCTTATCTAACTTCCCCTTCCCAGCGGAGGTCATCCAGGCCTCCCCCGTGCTCAAGTATATTTGTGTCGCCTTTACCGGCTTTGACCATGTGGATATGGAGGCAGCTAAGCAGAGGGATATTCAAGTGGCTAACGCTTCAGGCTACTCCACCGTCGCGGTGGCAGAACTGGTTTTTGGTCTCACCCTCAGTCTCTTGCGCAAACTCCCCGCCGCTGACCGCGCCGTGCGAACAGGTAAAAGCAGCCATGGCCTTATGGGTCTGGAACTGGCAGGCCGGACCTTCGGTATTATCGGCCTGGGCCATATTGGCAGCCAGGTAGCCCAGATCGCCCAAGCTTTTGGCTGTAAAGTTTTGGCTTACAACCGGTCCCACAAAGATATTCCCGGCGTGAACCAAGTACCCCTTGACCAGGTCTTGGCCGAGTCGGATATTATCTCTATTCACTTACCTGTTAATGTAGAAACGCGCGGCTTTATCAATGCTAACCGTCTAGCTCAAATGAAATCTTCAGCACTTTTAATCAACTGCGCACGCGGACCCATCGTAGATGAGCTTGCTCTGGCAGAAGCCCTGCAGCAGGGCAGGCTAGCAGGTGCAGGCATAGATGTCTTTGATATTGAGCCACCCCTCCCAGAGGACCACCCCTTGATCCAGGCACCCAACTGCATCCTGACCCCTCATGTGGGTTTTCTCAGCCTAGAAGCTATGTACAAACGGGCCGACATTGTGGCAGATAACCTGCGGTCCTGGTTGGCCGGTGATCCCCTCAACCTGGTAAATTAGGATTTTTCCGTGAAAATTGTCGAGTAGACCTACATCCTCAAGCAGGGGCCAATCCTCGAATAGGGTACAATCCTGGAATAGGTCTAAACCGCGAGCAGGGTCCAAACCTCAAGCAGGGTACAAACCTCGAGTGGTCCAAACCGCGAGCAGGGTACAATCCTCGAATAGGTCCAAATAGGAAGGGGGCCGGCACATTGCCGGCCCCCTTTAATGCTTACCCAGAAATGCCACAAAGGAGAGAGTGTGTTGTTTGGGTAGGGCCCCTTCTCTAGGAGGGTAGAAGAGAGAAGGGAATGATTAGGTATATGGTAGGTTGGTTAGCTCTGACTAACTAGCCTGGATACAGAATAAGGGATTTATTTTAACCTGTCAACCCCTCATTAAAAATTTTTTCACTTTGCTAAAGTGAAAAAGTAAAACCCACACTAGAGGGTCGGAAGTTGCATTTAGCTTTACGGCAAATTCCACTGAGAATTAAGTCTTACACTCCATAGGTTTTTGAGGCTTGTTAACTTTTTAGGCCGGCTTTATGAACTATCAATGGCGCCTTAGGCGCCGCAAAGCGGTCAAGGACCATTGACAGTTCATGCGACCCGGCCATAGTTTAATCAAGCCTCAAAAACCTGTTTTAATAAATCCGAAATCTAAGAAATCCGAAATAGAGAGGCCTAGCCTACTGGTTCCGAAGAAAATTGGAAAGGCGGGCGACCTGTAGAAGGCCGAGATACTTCAACTTTCCGGATTTTCTTACAAGTTTGCAGATAGTGTACATCCCGAGACTTTTCCGCCAACATCTCGCCAAGTGAAATTCCTCCCCTTGGTGGGGTTTCCCTAAAACGCAATTTCCCCACCAATAAGCCAAGCGAGAAAAATTCACCTATTGGCGGCAAATTAATGAAATCATCCTTTTGCCACCAATGACTGACCACTGCTGGAAATCGGTGTTGGTGGCATTTTTGCAGAAAGACTAGTTTGCCGCCAAAGGCTGAGCTAAGTAAAGATTATGTGTTGGTGGCAAAACAGACTTTCTAGCCTTCTGCCGCCAATAACTATGCTGGCAGAAAATTTTTTGTTGGCGGCAAATTAATGAAAACATCCTTTTGCCACCAATGACTGACCACTGCTGGAAATCGGCATTGGTGGCATTTCCGCAGAAATACTAGTTTGCCGCCAAAGGCTGAGCTAAGTAAAGATTATGTGTTGGTGGCAAAACAGACTTTCTAGCCTTTTGCCGCCAATAACCATGCTGGCAGAAAATTTTTTGTTGGCGGCAAATAGAGAAATCCTCCATTTGCCACCAACAACCTGCTCGTATATGAGTGCCCTTTGCCTGATCTATACCCGCCCTAAGCCTTCACCTTATAGCAGGGGTGGCTACTAAAATCCGTCTGGACTAGGATTTGGCATTGGCTGAACTTTTGGGGACGAAGAAGGCAGCGGGAAAGCCCACCTGGACCAGATACCAGAGGTGGAAAAGCCGGGCATGGGTCAAGCTGAGAGCTTGGTATTGACACAAGTCTAGTGATAGCAAATGATATCAGCTACTATCAGTCCAGGGGAGCCTGCGGAAGCCCGGCGATTTTAGGGTCTGATTGCTTGCTTCCTGCAGATATCCGTTACGCGAGGCCGGTCTAGCTATCCGTATGCCGACTTCTTTTAGCCGGGCGGACCAGGCCCGGCTTGTGGCTCTAGCCCATGATCGGGGGAAAAAGGCTGTGATAGCTGTGAACGGCCTCTTGCACAATGCCCAGATTGAGGCTTTGCGGGCGTATTTGCCCTTTTTGCAAGAGATTCAAGTGGACGCGGTACAAACAGGTGATCCTGGCCTCATACAAGTTATGCGGGATAGCGGAAACCAGCTCCCCCTGATCTGGGATACCCAGACCCTCAACACGTCTGCGGGCAGCCTAAACTTTTGGGCGGAACAGGGGGCGATTGGTGCGGTACTCTCTAATGAAGTCCCCGCGGCGGAGCTGGCAATGCTGGTCCCCCAGCTAACGATCCCTGCCTGCCTCCAGGTCTATGGGGCCATAGGTCTGCAACATTCTCTTCGTCCCTATGTCAGCAACTATGGCCGGCATACAGGACGTGCAGGCCTGACAGCTGGGCCTAACCACCCCCTTTATCTTTCTGAGCCGACCAAGCCAGAAGCCCGCTATCCTCTCTATGAGGATGCCTCTGGCGCCCATATTTTTCATGCAGAAGATTTGAACTTGCTGCCCGTTTTGGACCAGCTGGTCCAGCTGGGTATCTATTCTTGGAGCCTGAACAGCCTCTTCCTGGAATCCGACCCCTATGTGGCCATCGTGGCCCTCTACCGCCAGGCGGCTACCGCCCTAGAGCAAGGCCAGTGGACCAGAGCCTTGGCAGACCAGTTTGCCCGTCAAGTCCAGGACCTGCATCCGGCCCAGCGGCCGCTGGGCCTGGGCTTTTTCCCCTTAGATCCTCAAAGGATCTCCTAGTGCCTATGATGAAATTAGCGCCCAAAGTGCCTATGATGAAATTAGCGCCTAAACCTGAAATCCTCTGCCCCGGAGGCAGCCTGGAGAAACTCAAAATTGCCATCCACTACGGGGCAGATGCCTGCTACATAGCCGGCATGAACTACGGTCTCCGCACTCGGGCCGGCAACTTTAGCCTGGAAGATATGCAGGAGGCGGTCCGCTTTGCCCACCAGCATCAGGCCAAGGTCTATGTGGTGGCCAATATGGTGCCCCATGAAGGGGATGCAGTGGGGATAGAAGATTTTTTCCGAAGCCTAGAAGACCTAGGCGTGGATGCCGTCCTCATTTCCGACCCCGGCCTTATCAGAGTCTGCCAACAGGCGGCTCCCAAGCTAGCGATTCATCTTTCTACCCAAACTTCTACCCTGAACTACGCGGCCTTGAATTTCTGGGCAGACCAGGGCCTGGAACGCGTGGTTTTAGGCCGCGAGCTTTCTCTGGCCGAAATCCGGGAGATGAAAGCGCGCAGCAAGATTCAGCTGGAAGCTTTCCTCCACGGAGCCATGTGTGTGAGCTATTCTGGGCGCTGTGTCCTGTCTAACCACATTTGTTACCGGGATGCCAACCGCGGGGGCTGTGCCCAGCCCTGCCGCTGGTTTTATGATGTAGGGCTGGAAGATGAAAACCACCGATATCGGGAGCTGGGAGGGCTGGGACCAGACGGGGACACCGCTACGGCTTTTTCAATGAGTGCGGCTGACCTCTGCATGTTAGACCACATCCCCGATTTGGTAGAGGCGGGGCTCGATAGTCTCAAGGTGGAGGGCAGGATGAAATCCATCCACTACGTTTCCACCGTAGCTAATGTCTACCGGGCGGCCTTGGATGCCTACTACGAGGATCCTGACCACTACCAGGTCAAGCCAGAGTGGCGGGCTGAGCTTCAGAAAACTGCCCAGCGTGTACTTTCTACGGGCTTTTATGAGGGCCAGCCTGGTCCAGAGGCCCAGTTTGCCCAGCAAGGCCAGGTTGATCCCGGTGTGACCTTTGTGGGCCAAGTCTTAGACTATGATCCCGACACAGGAGTCGCTACCCTGGAGCAGCGCAACAAATTTGCCCGGGGTGATAGCTTGGAGTTTTACGGCCCGGGCATGCGGATTTTCCGCCAGACTGTGGCTTGGCTGGAAAATGCCGAGGGTGACCCTATTGAGGCCTGCCCCCACCCCCTCATGACCCTGCGCCTGCCCGTTGACCAGCCGGTCCAGCCCCATGACCTGGTCCGCCTGGTCCATGATGCGGGGCCATCACATGCCTAAAGAGATGAGCCCTGTGGTCTGGGAGATAGCCGCCAGGCTGAAGAGGCCTATGGAGGAGATATGTGCGCACGTGTGTTAATTGCCGGTCCCTGGTCGGGGTCTGGTAAAACTACAGTCACCCTGGCCCTGCTGGCGGCTTTGAAAGCCAGGGGCCTAGATTTAGCGGCCGCTAAATGCGGACCAGACTACGTGGATCCCCAGTTTCACCGGGAGGTCTTAGGCATCCAATCCCGTAATTTGGATCCCTACTTCTTGGACCAGGAGGCCCTCTGTGCCGCCCTAGCCCGCGCAGGTTCCCATCTGACCCTCATTGAGGGGGTCATGGGCTACTACGACGGGGTAGGACCGGCGGGTCTTTATTCCACTTACCAGCTGGCAGTTCAAACCCAGACGCCGGTTATCTTGGTGGTGCCCGCCCGGGGCATTTACCAGTCCCTCCAGGCCCTTATTTCTGGCTATAAGAACTTTCAGGCAGACAGCCAGATCAGGGCTGTGATTTTTAACCAGGCTTCGCCTCATCTTGCCAGGCAACTGGCAGAATTTGCTACCAGCCAAGGCCTGGAGAGCTTGGGTGTCTTGCCCTATGCCGCAGAAAATCTCATCCAGCCAGGGCGCTTGGGCCTGGAAATCCAAGCTGATAAGGCGGTCTTAACAGACCAAATCCAGCGCCTGGGCCAGCTAGCTGAAAAATATTTAGATCTGGATAAAGTCCTGGGCCTGGCAGACCAGGCTCCCAGCCTGGACGCCTATCTCCCTCCTGCGCAATGGCCTCAGGATGACCAGGCCAGGCGTGAGGGGGGAGCATATAAACTTCCCAGCCTAGAGCGGCCGGCACAGGACCCGGCTTCCGCGCGTCCGACTTGTATCCTGGCCGTAGCGCGTGACCAGGCCTTTGATAAACTATATCCAGAGAATATACAGGTCCTAGAGGGGGCAGGTTTCCAGATCGAAAATTTCAGTCCCCTGGACAGCATAGCCCTGCCGGAAGGCGCAGCGGCCCTCTATTTGCCTGGTGGCTGCCCGGAGAATTTTGCCGCAGACTTGGCGGCAAACGAGAGCTTGCGGGCAAGCATCTACCAGGCCTTGAAGGCTGGCCTGCCCTGCTGGGCCGAGCAGGGCGGGACAGCCTATCTCTGTCAGGACTTGTGTGGCCAGCCTATGGTAGCTTATCTCAAAAGTAGGGTAGAATTGGCAGACCGGCTACAAAACTTTGGCTATGGCAAGCTTGTAGCTCTCAAAGCGAACCCCCTCTGCCCGGTAGGCGAGCCCCTCAAATGCCATGAATTTCATTACTATCGGGCAGATGCGCCTGGTCAGGACTTGAAGCGGCAGAAGGCTTCCGGCAGCCTGTTGCCAGTTGCTGGCTGGGCAGGGGACAGGCTCTTGGCCAGCTTTGCCCAGCTCTATTTGCCAGCCTATCCCGAAGCGGCCAGGCGGTTCTACCAGGTGGCCCGGGCAGGGTCGGGAGATTGAGAAGAGAGGTAGTCTAGCGTGCTTACAGCTCGATTTACGCGAACACGCCAACCTGGCGGTAACCGGGATTTTTTCCTCGCCTTACTCTTGCTAAGCCTCTGTTGGGGGCTAGCGGGACCCTGCTGGGCAACCGAGGCTGCAAATCCGGCTGAAGCTCCCAGGCAAACCTATGTGATTGGGACTAGCGGCCAGACCAAACCCCTGGATTATTTTAATGAGCAAGGCGAATTGGATGGCTATGAGGCCGCAGTCATAGCAGAGATGGAGCGCCGGGCCCCCCACCTGCATTTTGAGTATGAGATTACGGAATTTGCCTCCCTCTTTGCGGGCTTGGATGCGGGGAAGTTTGACCTAGTTATGAATAATCTGGGGGAAAATGCGGACCGCCGGTCCAAGTTTTTGTTCTCCCGCTACCCTTATATCGTTACCCACAATGTCCTGATTACCCAAAACACACAGCCTGATGGCCTCAGCCTGGCCAATCTAGCGGGCAAGTCTTTGGGCGTCGTCCCTGCCTCGCCCCAGTCCATGTTTCTGGAAAAGTGGAACCAGGAAAATCCCGAGAGGGCTGTAAAAATTGTCTACCAGGATTCCGACCCCTCTGGCCTCATCCAGGACGTCTATAACGGCCGCATTGATGCGACTATTTATGCGACAACCTACTTAAAGGATGTGGAAGAGACTTATGGGATCAAGCTCAAGGCCCATCCTATCGCCAACGAGGAGGCCATCCGACCCCCTGGCTCCTACTTTATCTATGCCTGGGATCATCTAGATTTACGCAATGAGATGGATGCCCTCTTAGCCGAGATGCGGGCTGACGGGACCTTGCGGGCTATTTCACTGAAGTATACGGGACAAGACGATAGTGTCCTCAGCCAGGCTATTATCGACAAAAATGATGCCTGGGAAGCCCAGATTTTTGGCCCTGGGCTTGGGTCTCCAACCACAGAGGCCAGGCCAGATTCTAATCTTCGCGCCGCCCTGGACCAAAGCCAGGGCCAGATCTTTGCACCTTCCTTAATCTTCTCCTTCCTGCCCCGGATCCTAGCGAAGCTTCCCATCACCCTCCTGCTGACCCTTGTGGCCGCCCTGATGGGCCTGTCCCTGGGCCTGGTCTGGGCCTGGATCAAGCTGAAAAATATCCCCGTGCTCAAGCAGGTCACGGTTTTCCTGGTGTCCTATCTTCGGGGGACCCCGCAGATTGTCCAACTCTTCCTGGCCTATTACGGCCTGCCCATCTTCCTGCGTAGTCTCAACGCGAGTTATGACGTCAAAGGCCTGCCAGCCCTGGTGTATGCCTTTATTGCCCTAGGCCTCAACCAGGCCGCTTTCAACTCGGAAACCTTCCGGGCGGCCATCCTCTCCGTGCCGCCTAGCGAAACAGAGGCCGCCAAATCCCTCGGTCTCACCGAAGGACAGACCCTGCGCCGGATTATCCTGCCCACTGCCTTAATAAACGCAGTTCCCAACCTGGGTAACTCCTTAATTTCCCTCTTGAAAGGCACATCTTTGGCCTTTACGGTAACTGTGGTAGATATCATGGGCCAGGCAAGGATTATCGCGGGGTCCAACCTCCGCTTCTTCGAAGCCTACATCACTGTCTCGCTCATTTACTGGTTGCTCTGCTTAGGTATTGAGCGCCTGGTGCACCACTTGGAGAAAAAGCTCAATGTCGACCAGGCCCAACCGCTAGAGGCCCAGGTGGCCGGGGAGGATCACTCATGTTAAAGCTAGAACACTGGTCCAAGGCCTTTGGCACCAACCGAGTTTTGGACCAGGTCAATTTACAAGTCGAAACCGGCCAAGTCCTGACCCTTATCGGCCCCAGCGGATCTGGAAAATCGACCCTCCTGCGCACGCTTAACTTTCTAGAACCAGCCGACCAGGGCCTTATCACCCTGGGCGACCTCCGTGCAGATGCGGCTCGGGTGAGCCAGGCGGACATCCTCAAACTCCGTCGCAAGACCGCCATGGTTTTCCAGAACTATGCTCTCTTTTCTCGCAAAACGGCCCTCGAAAATGTCATGGAGCATCTTGTGACCGTTAAAAAGCTGGATAAACAGACAGCCCGGCAAATGGCGGCTGCCCAGCTGGACCGGGTAGGCATGTCCGATCGCCTGGACTATTACCCCCGCCAGCTCTCCGGCGGCCAGCAACAGCGGGTAGGAATCGCCCGGGCTCTGGCGGTAGAGCCGGAGGTCATCCTCTTAGATGAGCCTAGCTCGTCCCTGGACCCCGAGCGGACTACCGAGATCCTGGACCTTATCCGGGCCCTGGCCCACGACCACATGACGATGGTCCTGGTCACCCACGAAATGGGTTTTGCCAGGGAGGTATCCGATCAGGTGATTTTCCTCGACCAAGGCAAAATCCTTGAGCAGGGCCCGCCCGAGGCCGTCTTCGGCCATCCCAAGACCCAGCGATTGGCGGATTTTCTGGCGGGCTATAAAAACCGCCAGCTTTAGACTTTGCCTAGGTCATGGGCTCAGACCTCAATAGGGGGTTGGGGGATTCACGCTATCAGGCATGCTAGCCATGATATGAATTCACTATCTCCAGGAGGTTGGCCAAGTCTAGGTGCTGGCGAAGATTGTCTGCCAGGCGGTCGTAGGAGGCCTCGCGCTGGCCTCTACTGAAATGGCCTTCCTGGTCTGACAGGGAATCTTCGGCATCTAGCTGTAAGTTGGGCAAGTAGGGCAGGGTGCCCAGTATGGGCAGGCCGGTGAGTTCTTCAAACTCGACTAGGCCGGGCTTTAGAATGGCGGGGTCGCCGCGGAACTTATTGATGACCAGGCCCTTGATGTGGTCCCCGCCGTGGCCTTGGCTCAAGGCTAGAGTCCCATAAAGGGAGGCGAAAACTCCTCCTCGGTCGATATCTCCTACCAGGATACAGGGCAGATCCAAGCGTTGGGCTAGGCCCAAGTTGACGAAATCGTCCTGGCGGAGGTTGATTTCCGCGGGACTGCCTGCCCCCTCTACCACAATAATATCGGCCTCTGCGGCCAACTTTTGGTAGGCGTCTTGCACGGTCGGCCAAAGCTGGCTTTTGACCTGGTAATAATCCTTGGCGGCTAGGCTTTGCCAGTATTGGCCCAGGACATAGACCTCGGAACCCGTATCAGATCGGGGGACTAGGAGGATGGGATTCATCTCCGGCTGGAGGTCTGTACAGCAGGCCTCGGCCATGAGGGCCTGGGCGGTAGCCAGGCGTCCGCCGCTTGCTAGGCTGTAGTATTCCCGTGACATATTCTGTGACTTAAAGGGCCTCACCCGATAGCCCTCCTGGGTTAGGAGCCGGCAAAGGCCGGTAGCGAGGGCAGATTTACCCACGGAGGACGCTGTACCCAGGACCATGAGGCCTTTAGCCTGGGAAGCTCCCATGTTTTGGGAGGGGGATGGGGTGGGAGCTTGAGCGGACCCCTGTTCACTGAGGTTTGCGGATTGGCTGGACCCCTGCTTATGGGGGTTTGGGGATTGGGTGAAATTTTGCTTATTGGGCTTTTGGGACTGGCTGAAATTTTGCTTATGAAATTTTGGCTGGCTGGTCATGTGAGGCTCCATTTATATAGTTTGGGCTGTGCTGAGAGCCGAGTGGATTGAGGTTTGGCGATTTTAGGCCTTGCAGCTGGCGCAGGACACGAGGGCCTAGATGGACTTAGAGCCTAGTAGGACTTAGGTCCTCTAAGGCCGCAAGGAATTGGTTGTTTTCTTCTGGACTTTTCACTGCCACCCGCCAATAGCCTGGGCCTAGGCCTGGGTAATTGGCGCAGTTGCGGATCAGGATAGGGGGAGAGACCTGGGTCAAGAGGTCCAACTGCAGTGTGGGGTAGTTCCAGGCCAAAAAGAGAAAATTAGCTTGGCTGGGATAGACTTTGGCCCCGGCTTGGGTCAAGGCCAAGCTTAAGCGCTGGCGTTCCTGCACGAGTTGCTGACGCCAGGCTTGGATGTCTTCTTCTGGCGTAGCCAGGGCTGCCAGGCCTACGGCTTGCGCAGGACCTGAAATCTGCCAGGGTGGGGTGGCTGCCCGGAGGATGTCGGCTAGACTTGGACTGCCAAGCTCCAGCCAGCCGAGACGGAGGCCGGGGAGGGCAAAAAGTTTGGTCAAGGACTTCACTATGACCTCCCGCTCAGAGAGGTCTGCTTTGAGGGAGTGGACCGCCTGGCCTGGGGGATCTAAAAAATCTAAGAAGCACTCGTCCAGGACCAGGTAAATCCCCCGCGAGCGGCAGATTTGGCGAATTTCTGTTAGGAGGTCAGCATCAATAAGGAGGCCGGTGGGGTTGTTGGGCTGGCAGAGAACGCAGACCTGGATGGTCTCGTCCAGCCCATCCAAAATGCCCGGGTCTAACTGAAAGTCACAGTCTGGGGAGAGGGGGTAGGTTTGTAGGGAAAGGCCGGCCTGGCTAAAGGCGTGAGCATATTCCGAGAAGCTGGGGGCGGTGAGGAGGACTTGGGCCTTGTGGGTGGCCTGCATTCGGCTAGGGCCTAAGAGCCGGCCTAAGACCCCGGCCAGGCGGAAGATGACATCTGCTCCCCCATTGCCGGGGACGATTTGCCAGGCTTCCAGTTGTCGCCGCTGGGCCAAGGCTTCTACCAAGGCCCGGGCCTGTGGGTCTGGATAGTGCTGGATATGGCCACAGGCAGTAGTTAAAGCCTCCTGCATAGCGGGCGTAAAGCCGTAGGGATTGATATTGGAGGAAAAGTCCAAGATGTCCTCAGCTGCGAGGCCTAAGATCTGGGCCACCCGTGCCCGGTCTGCCCCATGGGCCATCTGGGCTAAAAGCCTTGTGACTTCTGAGGCCTCTTTCTGGTTTTCTTGGGTTTTTCTGGTCTGGGGTCCCGCCATAGACTGTGAGGTCTGCTTAAAGGCCTGCTTGCCCTGAACCTGCTTCGCTTGAGCTTCCATGTAACCTCCTCACTTTTTACATTATACATAGGAGCGGCAGAGTGGAGGGGTATGCGGGACAGGTATATGGGGAGAGGCATGGTGCGTAAGACTTAATTCTCGGTGGATTTTACTGTAAGACTAAATGCAACTCCCCACCCCCTGGCTATTTCTGCTTTTACACCATTTTAGGGACGTGATCTTGGATTTCTTGGATTTCAGACAAGCTTGCAAGTAATGGATGGGTTTACGCTCAGAAACAGGGCCAAACCACCCATTACTTGCAGATTCGCCCTCACAACCATCCACTTCTTGCAAACTTGCCTGGCGGCCCACCCATTTGCTGCAAATTTGCCCGAGAATCCGAAAAACCGAACTAGCATAGCCTCCCACCACCCATTATTTGCAAATTTGTAGGCCCGTGGAGAGCATCATTTGGTTCAAAAATCCTTTTGAGTGTAAGACTTAACTCCCAGTGGAAGTTACGGTAAGACAAAATATAAATTCCCCCTTAAGTGTGGAATTTACTTTTTCACTTTATCTAGGATGCCTGGACAAGGGCTAGCAAGAATTGCTCTGAGCCGCTAAGATATGGCAAGAAGCCAGGTTTAGCCTGGCTATTCTGCCGGGAGGCCTACTGCATGAAAAAATCTGAGTCCCTGTCTAACCTACTGCTCCTCTTTACCGCCCTGATTTGGGGCCTGTCTTTTGTGGCCCAAAGCGTGGGCATCCAGCATATGGGTACAGGGTCCTATAATCTTCTCCGCTATCTTTTGGCTTGCGCCAGTCTCTCCGTCTACTTTCTATTCAGCAAGGCCCGCTTTACCAAGGCCTATCTCAAACCTTCCCTGCTTATTGGCATGGTCCTCTTTTTTTCGACCTGCGCACAACTGTTTGGGATCCAGTCCTCAACCGCGGGCAAGTCTGGCTTTATTACCGGACTCTACATTGTCATTGTGCCCATCCTCGCCGTCCTGTTTGGCTCCAAACTCCGCTTCTACAACTGGCTGGGAGTCGCCATGGCCGTTGTTGGCCTCTACCTCTTGAGCGTCGGGGGTGAGACGGGCTTTGGCTGGCCAGAAGTCTACCTCCTAATTGGGGCTTTTGGTTTTGCCCTCCATATCATTTTGGTCGACCGCCTGGCGGCTGACTTGGATCCTGTCCTGATCAGCTTGGGACAGTTTGCGGTTGCCGGGATCTGCACCATTCCCCAGGTCTTGCTTTTTGAAGATTTGACCTGGCCTCAAATCCAAGAGGCTCTGCCCAGCCTCCTCTATGCGGGTGTCTTGGCGTCTGCCCTGGGCTTTACCCTGCAGGTGCTTGGCCAGAAACACAGCCCGCCCGTCTTGGTTTCCTTAATATTAGGTATGGAATCTGTCTTTGCCGCCCTAGGTGGGGCCCTGATCCTTAAGGAAACCATGCAGCCCCTGGAAATCCTGGGCTGTGTCTTGATGTTGGCGGCCGTTATCTTCGTTCAGCTGATGGAAGCCCGAGAAGCAAAGTTGGCAAAAGCTGGTCCGGTCAAGCAAGAGGCCTAGCGCTTGGCCCCTAGCCCCCGGGCCTTGGGCGCAAATTTTTCTTTTGTTGCAAACAAATTACATAGAGGCTAAAACTTGGTTGCAAGGGCTTTGTCGCCTTTTCTTCATGTTATCCTAACCCTGTATAAGTATTATTTTATGGGGGGTAAGGGTATGGACAGGCAGACACAAGCACCACGGGGTAAGTCTGTGCCTGCAAGCCTGCCCCACCCAGGCCGCAGGACCAAATACCAGCGGATTATGCTGACCATGGTGTGTAGCCTCTTGGCGCTCATTTTCCTGGCCCTCCGCCTTCTGCCGTCCAGCCCCCTGAATCCTGAGGGCCACCCCGTCATTACGTCTATTAAGCCTGAAGACTATCCTCCTGCCTGGCAGCAGGTGGACATACAGCCAGATTCTGAGCGGGAGGCAGAGGATGCGGAAATTGAGCTTGTCTTTACCGGCGACCTCTTGCTCCATGTGCCCATCCTTAACCAAGGCATAGCCGAGGACGGCTCTGCAGACTTCTCCTGGCTTTTTAAGCATACTCAGGATATCTTGCAAGGTGCAGACCTGGCCTTTGGCAATATGGAAGGGACCCTGACGGATGGACCCTACTTTGGCTATCCCACCTTTTCAGCGCCCAAGGTTTTTGCGAAGAATCTCAAAGACGCAGGTTTTGACTATCTCACCACGGTGAATAACCATGCCATGGACTCAGGCATCGCTGGAGTAAAATCCACCGTAGAAGCCTTGCGGTCCCAGGGCCTTGACTGTGTAGGAACCCGTAGCCATCCCGACGATCCGGATTTCTTGGTTCTAGACTGTCAGGGTATCAAGCTGGCCCTCTCTTCTTTTTCTTACGAAACACCCCGGGTCAATGGCTTGCGCAGTCTCAACGGTGCTCCAATCCCCTTGAACCAAGAAAACCTGCTCGATACCTTTAGCGTACAACCCGGGCCCCTGGAAAACTTAGAAGCCGATGCTCAAAAGCTGCGCGACCGGGTCCAAGCCATGCGGGCGGAAAACCCCGACCTGCTGATTTTCTTTATGCACTGGGGTCAGGAATACCACAAACAAGCTGACCAATGGCAAGAATATTATGCCCAAGTCTTGGCCAATGAGGGCGTAGACCTAGTGATCGGGGGCCATCCCCATGTAGTCCAGCCCCTGGTTTCCATTCCAGCCAACAATGATGCAGGGCAAATGATCTGCTATTATTCCCTGGGTAACTTTATTTCCAACCAGCAGCCTGACACGGGCAACTCCGAGGGCCGAGCCGAAGAGGGTGCCATGGCCCGGGTCCTGGTGGCCAAATCCTCAGGCCGCACCCAAATCAAGCTGGCTGATTATATTCCCCTCTATATGTATAAAACCTATCCCGGCTATCCCTTAGCCAATTGCACTTACGGCTGGGCCCTGCCGGTAGAGCGCGCCCTGGCTGACCCTGCAAAATATGAGGCGGAGGCCCTGATCCCCCGCCTGAAACAGGCCCTAGCCTCTAGCGAATCTGTCATGGGGCAGAAAATTCTCCTGCCCTCCTGGGACCGGGCAACTATCCATTCAACTCCCTAGAGACCAGCCGTCGCTTTCCTTCTGTCGCCCTATCTACTAGAATAATGACCATGAAAAAGCCTGATTTTAACTTGCCTAAGAGACAGCTCAACGCCAATCCTGCCAGCTTTAAGCCCAAGCCTAACTCCCGCTGGGGCGGCGGTTTGGCTGTAGTCTTGCTGATTATTGTCCTGCTTTCCCGCTTCCTAGGCCAGGACCAGAGCCCCCTGCACCAGCCCCGAGATGCCAGCTTGACTGAGGTTACGATTGAGCGAGTGGTAGACGGGGATACCCTGATTGTGGATATGTATGGCAGCCGGGAGCGGGTACGCCTGATTGGCATTGATGCGCCAGAATCGGTGAGCGACCATCCAGACCGCATCACAGAGGCGGGCCTAGCTTCGGCGGATTATCTGAAGAAACTCCTGGCTGATTACCAGGGCCTGGCCTACTTGGAGTATGACCAAGAGCCCAGGGACCAATATGACCGCCTCTTGGCCTATGTTTGGTTGGGGAACACCCTTTTGAATGAAAAAATTTGCCGGGATGGCTACGCGGAGGCCAAGTCCTACCCGCCCAACACCCGCTACGATACCTATTTGCAGGATGCCATGAGATTTGCCCAGCAGGATGAGCGGGGGATCTGGAGCCCGACTTTTCAAGATTCTGACCGGTAAAGGGTCGGCACCCGCACAGTGGCGCCGCGTCATACCTTAGCCTGTTATTCCCACACTTCTGGCTGAATTGGCCAGCTTCCAAACCTACGTCCTGCCTGAAAAAAGGCCTCGATATTGGCCAGAGGGGTGCCTAGGGGAATTTCACAGCCTGCGGATAAGATATAGCCACAAGGCGTGTCATAGGCTTTCTGCAGGCAAGCCTTGACGGCTCCTGTAACGTCTGCAGGTGTCCCCTTGAGCAGGGTGTCCACAGGTGCCACATTGCCCATGAGGCTGCACCGGTCGCCCACAAGGACCTTGGCTTCTGCCAGGTCTTCGCGGTTACCCAGGTGCAAGACACCACAGCCTGCAGCCGCCAGATCTTCCCAGAGCAACTTTGACCTTCCGCACACATGCAGACTGGGTGGGCAACCCAGGTACTTTTGACAGCTGGCCATATTGGCCTGGAGATAGGGATAGACAAATTCCTGGAATTGCGTGTAGCTAATAAAACTCAGGGAAGCGGCAGGCTCGCATAAACCGGCTTTGAAACCCAATTGGCCCAGGGCTTTAATGTAATTTTCATTGTTTTTAGTGATAATTTGCAAGACCCGGTGGGCGGCCGCTGCTTGGTTCTGCATCCAATCCAAAAACCTTTGGCTGCCTACCAGGGCCAGGGCAACAGAAAAGGGGCCAGCCAAGTGCCCAGCCACCTCCACTTGGTCACCGATTTTCTCGCGCAGGATTTGCAGGGCCTCTAGGTAGAGGGGGAGCTTGCCGCCTTGCCAGGGATCAATTTCTTCTAGCTCTTGAATGTCGTCTGCACACACCAGGGCGGGCTGGGCGACAAGGCTTATCCCATCAGCGGGATAGGCGATTTGTGCGCCCATGGCCTCGGCCATGCCCCTGAGACCTGTAGAGATGGAGACCGAGTCCTGGCGGAAGCGCTTAAAGAGCCAAAGCTCCGTCTGTACCATGCCCTCTAGGCTTCCATAGTAGTCCGGTAGAGAAACGCCAGCGGCCGGGGCTAGTCTGGCCCCCATGTCTAAAATAATGGGGAAGTGGTCGACAGGCTGGCCTCGCCGGAAGGCGGTCATCCGCTCTAGGGGTGTCATCTCTTCTCTTGTTAGGGGGGTCATTTCTTCTCTTGCCATCGCAACTCCTCCTGCCAGGGCCTCAAATAGGCCTGGGCAGCAGGGTCCTCCAAGACCTCTGCCTTGCTACCCTGGCTGCAGATATGGCCATCGTCCAAAATTGCCAGTTGGTCTGCTAAGTATAGGGCGTCAGTCAAGTCGTGGGTAACAAAAACCAGCGTGAGGCCAAGGTCTGTTTGTACAGCCTTCAGGTCTTGGCGCAGGCGTTGGCGCAGTTCGAGGTCCAAGCCGGAGAAGGCTTCATCCAGCAAGAGGATACGAGGCCGAAAAACGATCGCCCGGGCCAGGGCAACCCTTTGTTGCTCCCCACCCGAGAGGGTGGAAGGGGCTTTGTGGGCGTAGGCATTGAGGCCGAAACGGTCAAGCTCTGCTTCTACCGCAGTCTTCAGCTGGGCAGCTGGCCACTTGCGGATGCGCAAGGGGAAGGCCACATTCTCGAAGACGCTGAGATGGGGGAAGAGCCGAAGGTCTTGAAAGAGGATAGGCGCTTCACGTGCTTCGGGGACGACCTGGGAGACATCTTGGCCGAAAAGAGAGATCTGGCCTGCCAGCAGGGGAAGTAAGCCGGCAATCGTCTTTAAGATAGTAGACTTGCCCACTCCGGAAGGCCCTAAGACCGCTAGGCAGGAGCCGGCGGACAGGTCTAAATTAACCTGGCTCAAAACGATCTGATCAGGCCCGTAACCCAGGCTGGCCTCACGGAGGGAAATAGCAGGTGTCTCAGGCAATCTAGCCATCACAGGAGTCCTTTCTAGCGTAGCTTAGGCTTCTGCCGACTACCCAATTGGAGGCGACAAAGGCTATAGACGACCCCGCAAATCACCACAAAGACTAGGGAGGAAGCGGCCGCCAAGGCGCGGTTGCTGGAGGTCATGTAGGGGACCAAGACTAGGGCAAAGGTTTTCACCCGCCCGCCCCCAATCATGAGGGTGAGGAAGTATTGGCCAAAAGAAATAATAAAGCCGAGGCCCAGAACTGCGGCAAGGCCTGGAGCCAAGAGGGGAAGGTCAATCCGCCAAAAGGCCTGCCAGCGGCTGGCGCCTAGACTGCGCCCGGCTGAGGTGTAGTAGTCGGCAAAAGGCTGCCAGAAGGCGGCCAGGCTAAAAATACAATAAGGCAGGATCACGATCGCATGGGCTAATAAGACTGCTAGGGCGCTGTCTTGGATGCCCCACTGGATAAAGAGGACGTTGAGGCCAATGTAGTAGGAGGTGGAGGGGACCAGTAGGGGCAGGAGGAAGATGGCTTCTAAGAGTTTGCGACCCCGGAAGTCGCCCTGGGTAAAAAGTTTAGCTACGGGCAGGGCGACGAGGGTCGCTAGGAGGGCAGCCAGGAGGGACAGCCTGAGGCTAAAGCCCAAGATTTGCAAATTCTGCCCCCTGAAAAGTTGGGTAAAAGCCTGCAGGCTAGCTTTGTGGGGCAGGAGGTCTGGCCAGGGCCAGCGTCGGAAAAAGGCATAGGCCACTAGGACTAAGATACTTAAAATTGGCCAAGCTAGGGCCAAGCCGTAGGCGGCCTTGCGCCCTAGGCCGGCAGGAGGACGGGAGAGGGGCTGGGTAAGCTCATCAATCTGGGCCCCGTCAGGGATAGCTGGGCCAGAGGACCGGCAGAGTAGCCGGTAGAGGAGGAGGGAAGCGACAACCAGGAGAAGACCGCAGAGGGCCAAAAGCATGGAGTAGGCCATCGCTTGAGGCCGGAGGTTCAAGTCGGTTTTGCTGAAGGCCAGTTGGCTCTGAACGGCGAGCATGCGGGGGAGGGTAGCGCCTAAGAGGAAGGGAAGCTCGTAAGCCCCAAAATCAAAGGCAACCAGGATCAGGAAGGCAGAAAAGAGGGCTTGTCGGGCCTGGGGCAGGGTGATCCGCCAGAAAATTTGTCGGGGTTTGGCCCCTAAAGACCGGCCCAGATCGTAATAGGCCGTATCCGCTCTCTGTAGAAGGATATAGGTTACCGACATGACATAGGGGGTCTGTTTGAGAACGTAAGCCAGGATGATGCCCCAGCCTTGGGGATCCTGGATGAGCAAGGGGAAGTCACCTGCTTGCTGGACCCAGCCCAGGCTGCCAGCCAAGCGTGAAAACAGACCCACCTGGGAGAAAAGGCCTCGGGCAAGAAAGGCAATGACAATGTGGGGAATCCCTATGGTGAGATGGAGTAAGTGATGTTTGGACTGGCGAAAGGCGATAAGCAGGGCGGAAAGGAGGACGCCCGCAAGGAGGGAGAGGAGGGCTGAGGTCAGGGCGATCTTGAGGCTGAAGCCCAGACTCTCCCTCAAACGCGGGTCAGTCCATATGTCTTGGTAATAGTGGAGGGTCCATTCCTCCAGGCCTAGGGCGGGGAAATAGCCAAAACTTTGCACCAGACCCCAGCCCAGGCCTGCGCCCAAGAGGCCCATGAGAGCCAAGGCGGGCGCAAGGCTTAAGGTGCGTGCAAGCCTATGGAGCTTATTGGCCTGCCACTTCATCCAGCCAGATTTCTTCAATCAGGGGGACCAAAAAGGCGGGCAGCTCGGGCACACGCTTTTCTAGCAGGTCATCTGCAGGCAGTGCACCTTCGCCCATTTCAATAGCAGCGAAGAGGCCCAGTTGGTCCTCATCCAGCTTATCGTAATCCAGGACAGGAATGGTGCCCCAAATCTCAGGATCCATTTTGCTGGCCTGCATCTCAGGAGAGAGGATAGCATCTGCCAGGCAGAGGGCTCCAGCAATATTCTGAGAATGTTTGCCAATAGCAACATAAGACGTGTTGCCCACGGTGCCTTGGTCAAAAATGAAGGCGGTGGCAGTTTCAGGATACTGACCGTTGCGAATCATGGAGACGGCGTGGTTTTGGTCGTAGGACATGGAGAAATGCAGCTGGCCATCCATGAACATTTGGTCCACCTCTGCAGTAGTTGCGGGGTAGGTTTTACCCTTTTCCCAGAGGTAGGGAGCCAGTTCTTTAAGGTAATCCATAGCCGGCTTGATGATCTTAGCTAGCTCTTCCTTACTGATCTCCTTGTCGGCCTCCAGGAGCTTGTCGTAGTCGGCTAATTCATGGACGATCGTGCGTACAAAGGCAGAGGAGGTGAAGTCAGGCAGGGCAGCATAGGTGAAGGTACCGGGATTAGCCTTGGCGTAGTCCATGAGGTCTTGAGCGCTGCTGGGCAGGTCTTTCACCAGGTCCGTGTCGGCCAAAAGAACCAGCTGGGCCTTGGAATAAGGGGACTCAAAGCCTTCAATTTCCGTAGCAAAGTCCACTTGGACTTCGGGATCTTCCAGGTCTACATAGCTGTGGTAATGGGGCAGCATTTCGGTGAAGGGACCGTAGAGGAAGTCGTTTTCTTTGGCTGTGGCGAAGTTTTCACCGTTAATCCAAATGAGGTCAATGGAGGAATCCTTCTGGTCAGCGGACTTTTCTCCCGCCAGCTTGTTGAGGATCATGTCGATATCCATGGGGACACGGTCGACCTTGATCCCATAGTTTTCCTCGGCGTAAGGGGCGAGGTAGTCATCAATCCAGGCGTTGACTTGGTCTGACCCACCCCAGCCATAGAAGCTGACCGTTGTGCCCTTGGCTTGGTCCAGGACCTCGCCCCAATTGGCAAAGTCTGTGCCTTCAAAGGGGTCTTTACTTTCTTCGTCGGCCTCTTTAGCCGTTTCTTTACTGCTTTCTCCCTCTGCTTGCGCGGTTAGGGCAGGCGGGAAGAGGAGGCATAATCCCATGATGAGGACTAAGAGGAGGGTGGTCAATTGTTTTAGCCTAGGTTTCATATGCATTAGACAAATCTTTCTTTAGGAATTTTTTAGACCGGCCAGGAGCTTATGGGCCTCCCACAATCTCTGCCCGATAGTCACAACAATTAAAGCGGCATAAATCCAGGTCAAGATGACCAAGTGGCCACGGAAAATCATCATCAAGCTAAAGGCGATAAAGCCTTCCGTTCTTTCCATCAAGCCCGCCTGGTAGTAAAAGGCTTTATTGCCCTTCTTGGGGGCATACATACCGGAGGTTAAAAAGACGGTCATGGAGATGAGTATAGCCGAAAGCAGGCCGATGAGGGCAGGTCTGGCTTCCGGGTGTCGGTAAGCCAGGCCCCAGATGATGGCCAGCTCCACCAGCCGGTCAAAGACGATATCTAGTTGGGCGCCCCAGAGGGAAGACGTGCCGCTTAGGCGGGCCATCTCCCCATCTACCGCATCCAGGAGGCCGGAAAGCCAGAGCAGGATAAGGGCTAGCCAGGTCCAATTGAAGGCCAGGCTGAGCCCTGCTAAAAGTCCTACGATGAGGGCAGCCAGGGTAATCTGGTTGGGCTTTAAGCCTTGGTCTAAAAAGCCTCGGGCAATTTTTTGAAAGACCCCATTGACATAGGGTCGGGCATAACGGTCGAGCATCTTAATCCCCTTTGATCTGCCGGACGCACTTATAGCGGGTAGTCCAACCTTTTTGTGCCGCTACACCAAAGAGGGCCTCCAGGACGTGGGCTGTCTGATAGCCGTGGGCTGCGAAGCGGTTGAGGCAGGATTGGCAATAGGAGCAGATGGTCTCGTCGGCTGTGAAATCCTTGAGCCTCTGCTGGGTAAGCTTTTCTGAAGCTAGAGGATTCAAGACGTGCAACATTTCTACTTGCCCGCAACAAATGGTCTCTGCTCCTGTGTGGGCGGGTTCCTCCCAGGCCAGGCCAGCCTGGCTCAAAAGCTGGCGGACATCTGCCCGTACGCCAGGTTTTTGCCTGAGGGGGCAGGGATCGTGCAAGACCAGGTTTGGCGGAGGGCTCACCAGGTCGCTGGCCTGGAGATTGTCTCGCAGGGCCTGCCAAATCGTTGCGACTGTAAAATCTCCCTCAGGAGCTAAGGCTTGTAGGTCTTCCGTACAGTGGGGGCAGGCCGTGTAGATTTTTTGGCAACCAGCTTGCTTTAGACTTTGCAAAAGCCAGGCCCTGCGTTTTTTATAGGCGGGAAGGTCCAAGGACCGGCTGGGCTTACCGCAACAGGCTGCCGCGAGTTTAATCTCCGGCTCGGACCGAGCCAGGACCTCCAGGGTCTTTTGCAAGACGGAATAGCCCAGGCCCATGAGCGAGCAGCCCGGCCAAAATAAGACCGGGGCCTGAGGAATTTGGGTGAAGAGCCGGGAGAAGGATAGGTGCTGGTGGAGCCTTGCTCCCAGCATAGCCTTGGTCCACGGGGATGTTTTTCCAGCCTTTGTTGCCACGCAGGTCCTCCTTATGCCTGTTTTCCGGCTGACCTGATGCCTGTCAGTCATTCGCCTAGTCAGTCGATGGGCTTGGCAGCCCTCTATTGCTGCTCAGCAATGTGCTCAATGCTTACTGGAGTCAGCGACTTGATCTTTTTTGTAGTTGTCGTAAATCTTTTTCCCAATGGAGATCAGGATAGCCAAGGCAAAGAGGGTCAAGAGGCCCAACATCATGTACTTAGGACCCCCGGTCAAGGTGCCGCCTACATAAGAGTAAACGATAGTTGCAGGCAGTTGCCCAATACCTGTGGCAATAAAGAATGCCCAAAAGTTGATGGGGGTGAGGCCAGCCAGGTAGGACACAATGTCGAAGGAGATAAAGGGCAGAAGGCGGGCTATTAGGATAGTCTTGGCGCCATAGTCCTCAAAATACTTTTCTACAGCTGCCAGGGCTCCCTTGCCGGTAAATTTCTGCACAACATCTCGGCCCAGGAAGCGGGCGATGTAGAAGCAGACAGCTGCGCCCACCATGGCGGAGGACCAGGACAGGATTGCCCCCTGCCACCAACCAAAGATGCTAGCGTTAGCCAGGGTAATTAAAAAGGCCGGAATAGGGGCTAAGATGGATTGAAACACCATGAGGAAAAAGGAGATCACGGCGGCCCATTCCTTATAATCCCGGATCATGACGATGACTTGGTCGACATCACCAGAGGACAGATGGGTCCAGGCCTGTTTCATAAAGTTTTGGTAGCCGGGCCAAACAAAGTAGAGCAGGACCAAGAGGGCGATCAGGCCTAGGGATATGTAACGGCCAAGTTTATAGGTTTCCTCTTTTTCCGGTTTCGCCGCTGGGCTATCCGGGCTGGCGGGCTGCCTGCTTGCCCCTTTTTCTGTGTGTACTTGGTTGTTTTCTTGATCCGGGTTCTGCTCAAGTTCCTGAGCAGAAGTCTTGTCTTTTTGTTCCATGTGTTTTCCCTTCTAATCTAAAAGCTAAAATTTGGCCGACAAGCTGAAATTTGGCCGACAATAGTAGGTTTAAGCGAGCACTCAAGCCGTGTTTCATAAGAGTGCCCAAATAAGATGACTTAGAGTTAAATGCTCTACTTATTCATTATGCGGCACGAAGTCCTGGTGAATAGCTATGATTCCTGATCATCTGTATCGAGATTATCGCTTATATCTGAGAGGGGGTCTGCCTTTTTGCTCAGAGCTTTACGCAAATGGGTCTTGTCCAGGTTGGGTGAGAGCCGTTTAGCGGCCAGAAAGCCTCCAGCGATCAAAGCGACCATGAGGAGGAGGGAGAGAAAGAACTGAGGACTACCTGTGTCCAAAACCTTATCGCCCAGGTTCACCATGATCAGGGTCCCGGGCAGCATGCCGGTCAAGCTGGCCAGCACATAAGAACCATAGGAGATTTGCCCCAAACCAGAGGCGTAGTTTAAGAGGGTGAAGGGCACAACAGGTATAAGCCGGAACAGGAGCAGAAGATAGAAGGACCTAGCCTGTCCACTCTGAAGGTAGCTCTTGACCCAACCGCGGCTGTCATGCTTGATGATTAATTTTTGAAAGCGCTCCCGGCCCAGGCTCCGAGAGAGCCAGAAGGTCAGGCTGAAATTTGAGAGGGCCCCTATGAGGGTGTAAAGTAAGCCATGCCAAAAGCTAAAAGCAAGACCAGAGGCCACAGCCAAGGGTGTTACCGGGAAAAAGAAGGCTGGTAAAATAGTAAAGGCTAGAATATAGTAAAGGGCCGCGGCAGAACCCTTGGCCTGGAAGTAGTCCCGCAGGGTTTGCGGCGAAAGCTTGGGAATTAAAGTTAAGATTATGATAACCAGGGCCAGGAAAACCAGGAGAAGGGCTAGTTTAAGGATTTTCTGCTTTTTCTGCTCTTCCTTGTTGGCCTGCCCATTGCGACTTTTCTCGTTGTGACTTTGCCCAACTTTATCCGACTTGTTGCCGCTTTGTGCCTTGCTGGTCTGCCTACTAAGCATCTGGTTCGCTCTCCTCCCTGCCAAAAGGTCTACTTCTCTGAATATTTCATTGTAGCTTATTATTCGTGACTGAAACAATCATTATATGGTATAACTGTAATCGTCTTTATAAATTAAACCCAGGATTAACCAGGATAGGCCAGGGCCCGATTGGCCCCCACAAACGGGCTTTCCCTGGCTAAGGGCTAGAATATTGTCCTGATGCCCCGCTTGGCGGGTGGGACCAAGCGAAAACTATGGAAAAAATGTAATTAAACTTACAGTAAAGTCCCTATATTTCAGGCATTCTGCCATTGACCTAAGGGCCCAAGCTTTATACAATACTTTTGGGCAGGCCGGGTATGGGCCTGCTAAAAAGCTTTTATCTAAAATCGCTAAAAGCGATAAATGGAGGAAAACATGAAAAATCTTAAAAGACTGATGGCCTTACTCCTGGTTGCCGTTATTATGGTCAGTGTTGCTGCTTGCGGCAACGGCGGGAACAAAGATGCTAACCCCACCAAGGAAGGTGCTCAGGCTGCTGACAAAGCACAAGAAGATATTGCCATGCAGTACATTTCTGCCGAAGACCTTAAGGCCAAGGCAGACGATTATCTGATCTTAGACGTGCGTAAAGCCGAGGACTTTGATAAGGGCCACATCGCCAACGCTGTAAGCCAAGATATGGATGCTGCCAAAAATGGGGACACTGCTGCAGGTGAAAAGACCATGAAGGGTGCTGTTGAAGGCAATGAAAAGCCCGTCGTACTGGTCTGCTACTCCGGCAAAGCCTACGCTCAAGCCGCAACCAACGCCTTGGGCGCCATCGGCTATGACACCTCCAAGGTATACACCCTGGAAGGCGGCATGAAGGCTTGGGAAGCTGCTTATCCCGACGATATCGAAAAATAAGCTGAATGAAGCTTAATTTCACAAGTATATTGCATATAATGTAAGGGACGACTGTTCCTCACCTAGGGCTGTCTCATCAGAGGCAGCCTTTTTTATAGAAGAATTTTGTATGGAAACAGTTTGGAGGAAAAATATGTCTGAAGCACGTAAAGAAGTCAATTGCCTGGGCCTCGAATGCCCACTCCCAGTTATCGAAGCCAAAAAAGCCCTGGCCGCAGTTGAAGAAGGCAGCTGGGTTGATATCTCTGTTGACGGGAACACTCAAGTCCAAAACCTTACCCGCATGGCCCAGAATCAAGGTTTCTTAGTAGAAACTGAGCCCCTGGGCGAAAATTTTATCGTCCACATCCAAAAGGGCAAAGAGCAAGCTGAAGCGGAGGCTTCCGCTCCTGCCGCAGGCCCCACGACTGTGGTTTTCTCTTCCGACTGCATGGGCAGGGGAGATGACGAACTGGGCCATATCCTCATGAAGGCCTTCGTTTTTTCTGTCACCCAGATGGACCCCCTGCCGGACCGCCTGATCTTCTACAACTACGGTGTCAAGCTCACCACGGTAGGCTCACCTGTAATTGAAGACCTCAAACGCCTGAGCCAGGCTGGTATGGAAATCTTCTCCTGCGGCACCTGCCTCAAACACCTGGGCCTGGAAGACCAGCTCCAAGTCGGCCAAGTCTCTAACATGTACGACATCCTGGAAATGCAGCTCAAATCCGGCCATCTTATCAAGCCCTAATCTTCTAAATCAGGGGCTAGACCGAGGCCTCGTTTAGACCAAGCCTCGTCTAGAAAATAAAGTTTGTATATTTCCCAAAAAACTAACAAAGGGTGGCCTCGCGGTCACCCTTTGTTCTAAACTAAGCAAACACGCATCACATCAAAGGAAACCCGACCGATGCCACTAGAAAAATTCCCCGCAATTGTCATAACCTTCCATACCAGCACCGATGCCATGTGCTTTGAAGACCAGGCTCACCAGGCCGGCCTCAAGGGCCGTCTAATCCCCGTGCCCAGAGCCATTTCCGCCTCCTGCGGCCTCGCCTGGATGTCTCGTTTGGATGAGCAGGAGGCCCTAGAGGACCTCTTGCAAAGCCCAGAAATCTTATATGCAGGACGTTACCAGCAGGATTTGTAGACTGCCAGCTCTTTGGAGCGCGATGCTCCAAGACTGACAGGTGCAAATGCTCAACGATTGGCGGCAAAGCGACGTTTTCCTTACTTTGCCGCCAATTTAAGTCTTGCCCAGTCATCCCAACCAGACCCCTTATCTCAGAGTATAATAATAAAAAATCTTGAGATAAGAGAGGGCCGTCAGCATGTTATTAGATACCAGCTACAAAACTTTTAAGAGCAAAGCGAAGCGCAGCGATTTGGGCAAGGAGCTAGCCAAGCTCCAACGTCGGATGTTGGCTTCGGAGGCTAAGATCTCCCTGATTATTATGGTGGAAGGCTGGGAGTCTTCCGGCCGCGGCAGGGTCATGCTGGATATTGTGCGTGAGTTGGACCAACGCTATGTTCACGCCTATCCCGATAATGGAGATAGCCACACCTGGCCCTTTATGCATAATCTTTGGGATGGTTTGCCTCCCTACGGGGAAACTACGATTTTCTCGCGCTCGGTTTATTCCCCGCTTTTCGGTACTCTGGGCTTGGAGGAAGACCTCTTAGATCAATATACGCAAATTTATTACAACACCGCGCAAACGCTCTACGATGACCACGTCATCCTAGTGAAGTTTTTCCTGGATGTCAGCCAGGAGACCCAGCAAAAGCGGATTGAAAATTCCTATGCGGATCCCTATCTCCACCTTTATGTCGGCCCCAAGGACATTAAGGAGAATTCCCGCTACCAGCTCATGCGCCAGCACTACGACCGCATCTTGACCAAGACCAATTTTGAATTTTCCCCCTGGCATGTAATCAATGCAGAAGATTCTAATGCCGCCGGGGCAGAAGCCCTGACCATTCTCCTAGACGAGGTCACGAAGGGTATAGACCGGATTGAAGGTCAAGTCCCCGAAGTGAAGCGGACCTATGTAGAGGAGAAGCATATTCTGGACGAAATCCCGACAAAAGGCTCTATGTCGCGGGAGGATTACGATGACCAATTAGAAGACCTGCAGGAGAAGGCGGCTGACCTCCAGCTCCAGCTCAAGGCCCGAAATATACCGACCGTCATTGCCTTTGAGGGGATGGATGCGGGCGGCAAAGGTGGCTCTATTAAGCGGCTCACCCGGCTTATGGATCCGCGCTTTAGCTTTGTTTCTACCACGGCTGCTCCCAAACAGTTCGAGAATGCCCACAACTACCTCTGGCGCTTCTACCAGGCTTTCCCGCAATACGGCAATATGAATATTTTCGACCGGTCCTGGTATGGCCGGGTCTTGGTGGAGCGGATTGAAGGCTTTGCCCGGCCGGACGAGTGGGAACGGGCCTACCAGGAAATCAACCACATGGAATTGGAACTCTACCGCCACAATTGCTTGGTGCTCAAGTATTACATCCATATCAGTAAGGACGAGCAGAAAGACCGCTTTGAAGCCCGGATGGCGGATACGGACAAGCATTATAAGATTACCGATGAAGATTGGCGGAACCGAGACAAGTGGGACCTTTACTGGGAAGCCACCAATGAGATGCTGGTCCGGACCTCTACAGACTATGCGCCTTGGCAGGTCGTACCAGGTGATAACAAGCGCTATGCCCGGATCTTTATCCTTGAGGACTTTATTAAACGGGCGGAAAAAGCCTTGGAAAACCACAGCCCTTGGTCGCTGTCAAACCTAACTTCTTAGGGGCTAGACCGGCAAACCCAAGGGGCTAGACCAGCAAACTTGGGGAGCCAGACTGGCTGCCTTAAGGGCTAGGTCGGATTAATTGTTCAGGGGATTTTCCATTGACAAGGAGGCTTAATTGCCCTATGCTAACCCTAGATAGTCAGGGCTAACTCTGGCTGCTTGGAAAGTAGGTGTCTATGCCTCTCATTTATGCCCCGGAAGGCCAAAAACTAGCCATTACACACGTTGCCGGCCAGCCCGCTACGCGCAGGCGCCTGCAAGAACTGGGATTTGTTAAGGGCGAATCTATACAGATCATCTCCCATTTGGGTGGTAACCTGATCGTACGTATTAAAGACTGCCGGGTGGCTCTGGGGCGTGATTTGGCAGCCAATATTTTGGTTTAGTTTTTCAAGCAAAATGTTTCTTGGCGGTATATACCGGAAAACCTTCTTAGCCTGTATATACCGTCCTTGTACTGAGGGCCCTCTGCGGCCCTTTCTATTTGTAAAAATGCGAGGTGCAACAATGATCCCTGCCTTGACCATTGCCCTGGTGGGTAACCCCAATAGCGGTAAAACAACCCTCTTTAATGATTTGACGGGGTCCAGCCAGTATGTGGGTAACTGGCCGGGTGTGACGGTGGAAAAGAAGCTTGGTCCTTTGAGGAAGCATGACCAGGTCCAAGTGGTTGACCTCCCCGGGGTTTATTCCCTCTCCCCCTACAGCCCGGAGGAAGTTGTAGCCCGAGATTATCTCCTAAAAGAAAAACCCGATGTCATCTTAAATATTGTAGATGGGACCAATTTAGAGCGAAATCTTTACCTGACTACCCAGCTCCTGGAAGTGGGTCTCCCCATGGTGGTGGCAGTCAACCTCATGGATGAAGTGAATAAGCAGGGAGACGCTATCCGCTTGGACCTGCTACAAGAGAGCTTGGGTTGCCCGGTTTTAGGCATTTCCGCCCTCAAGGGGGAGGGCATTGAAGCGGTCATTCAAACGGCCCTCCGCGCCCGGGACCAGGGCCTTCCGCCCCGCCACTATTTTTCCGGCCCGATTGAGCATGCCCTAGCGCATATTGAAGAAGCCATTTTGCATGACCGCCCGCCGGAAGACCAGCATTGGTACGCCATCAAGATTTTTGAGCGGGACCAGCAGATCCTGGACCAGCTGCAGATTCCCGAGGCTACCCTCCAGCACATTGAAGGGGATATCCAGCAGGCCGAGCAGGAGCTGAGGGATGATGCGGAGACCCTGATCACCAGTGAACGTTACCGCCGGATTTCGGAAATTTTGGCGGTTGCCTATCAGAAGAAGTCCGAAGAAGCACTTTCCCGGTCCGACAAGCTAGACCAGCTGGTGACGAATCCCTGGCTGGCCCTGCCAATTTTTGCTGCTGTCATGACCTTGGTCTTTTACCTGACTGTTTCTACTGTAGGCACATGGGCCGAAACTTGGATCAGCAAGGGCATCTTTGCTGAGGGAATCCAGCTATTTGGCCGCTGGATTCCAGGCCTGCCTGTGGCCTTGGCCTCTGGCCTGACTGCCCTTGGCGCTGCCCCTTGGTTGCAAAGTTTAGTGGTCGACGGCATCCTTGCCGGGGTGGGGGCAGTCTTGGGCTTCGTCCCCCAAATGTTGGTGCTTTTTTTACTCCTGAGCTTTCTGGAACTTTCCGGCTATATGGCCCGCGTCGCCTTTATCTTTGACCGGGCCTTCCGCAAGTTTGGCCTTTCTGGCAAATCCTTTGTACCCATGCTGGTATCCGCGGGCTGTGGTGTGGCTGGTATTATGGCGGCCCGCACTATTGAGAACGAACGGGACCGCCGGATGACCATTATTACGGCTACCTTCATGCCTTGTGGGGGCAAAGTGCCCCTGATCGTGATGATTGGAACCCTCCTCTTTGATGGGGCCTGGTGGTTTACCCCTCTGACCTACTTTATCGGCCTGGCGGCAATCGCCATTTCAGGTATTATCTTGAAAAAATCCCCAGCCTTTGCAGGTGAACCCGCCCCCTTCCTCATGGAGTTGCCGGCCTACCGCCTGCCCCAATTTGCCAGCCTCATGCGCACAGTCTGGGAGCGGGTCCGGTCCTTTATTCAAAGAGCTGGTACAGTAATTTTTATCTCCTCCATCATCCTCTGGCTGGGCTCACGGCTCGGCTTTGTAGCTGGCCAGTTTACCTTTGCGGTCGATCTGCCCCTCTATGATTCCCTGATCGGCAAGCTGGGTGCCGCCATCTCCTTTATTTTCCGGCCCCTAGGCTTCGGCCAGGCTGGCGCCACCATTGCCACCCTCATGGGCCTTATTGCTAAAGAGGAAACTGTAGCAGTCTTTGGCGTTTTAGACTTTACCGATCTCAGCCGCCTAGCTGCTTTCTCCTTCTTAATTTTTAACCTCATCTGCTCTCCCTGCATTGCCGCGATCGGAGCCATGCGGCAGGAGCTGGCAGATGCCCGGTGGACTGCCTTTGCCCTAGCCTATCAAACTGGATTCGCCTACGCCCTAGCGTTCATGATCTACCAATTTGGCCTCACTGCCCAAGGCCAGCCCCAGCTGCTGGGCCTGATCTTCGCCAGTGCCACCCTGGCCCTCTTGACCTACCTGCTCTTTCGACCCGCTCCGCAGAGGGCTTGACTTTCTAGTTAGCATGGGCTTACCATATGTTCGTTACATGAGTTACCTATGGCTAACTAGAAAGCGAGATTCCTATGAGAAGTTTGAAAGATGTGCAGATTGGCGAGACGGTGCAGGTAGTCAAAGTGACCGGGACAGGTCCCGTCAAGCGCCGGATCATGGATATGGGTATTACCAAGGGGGCGGAAATCTATGTCCGCAAGCTTGCTCCCCTGGGCGACCCCCTGGAAATTACCGTCAAGAACTATGAACTTTCTCTGCGCAAGGCAGATGCAGAGATGGTTCAAGTGCAAGACTAGCCGGCGACAGAGGAGGAAGGTCCTATGGATAAAGCACTTACGATTGCTTTAGCGGGCAATCCTAATAGTGGTAAAACGACCCTGTTTAATGCCCTAACCGGAGCTAGCCAATATGTCGGCAACTGGCCGGGTGTTACTGTCGAAAAGAAATCCGGCAGCCTGCGCAAGCATGACCAGGTAGAAATTATTGACTTACCGGGAATATATTCCCTGTCGCCCTATACCCTTGAAGAGGTGATTGCACGTGATTTTCTCATCCAAGAAAAGCCCGATGTCATCTTAAATATTGTAGATGCCACGAACCTAGAGCGGAATCTCTACTTGACTAGCCAGCTCTTAGAGCTAGGAATTCCGGTCGTTGTGGCCCTTAACTTTATGGATATCGTCCGTAAAAACCAAGATAGGCTCGACCTGGAAATATTAGCAAGCAGGCTCAACTGCAAGGTCCTAGGGATCTCAGCCCTGAAAGAGGAGGGGATTGACCAGGCCATCCAAGAGTGTCTTCAAGCGGTCAAAGAGGATTTGCCGCGCCCTCAGCTTTTTTCTGGCCCGGTAGAGCAGGCCCTCGAGAAGATTGAGGCACTTGCCTTACACGCCCTGCCTCAGGACAAGCGGCGCTGGTACGCGGTCAAACTATTTGAGCGGGATGACAAAATTTTAGCGCAGTTGGCGCTAGCTGAGCATACACGTGCAGAGCTTGAAGCAGTAATTACAAAAGCAGAAACAGACTTGGATGAGGATGCGGAGGCTATTATTACCCAAGAGCGGTATAACCATATTGCCCAAGTCCTGGACCAGGCCTACCAGCAGAAATCCCAAGGCCAGCAGTCCACATCTGACAAGATCGACAAGATCGTCACCAACCGCTGGCTAGCTCTGCCGATTTTTGCGGCGATTATGACCCTGGTTTTCTATATTACTGTCTCTACCGTCGGTACCTGGGCAACAGACTGGGCCAACGATGGGCTCTTTGGCGATGGCTGGCACCTTTTTGGTATGGGGTCCGGAGAGTATGAGGAGGCCATGGATGACTATGCGGCCGACCATATCTTCACCAAAGAATTAAAGGACATGGTGCGCAAGGCTGATGAAGCCGATGTCGTCGGCGCAGCTGAATTGGAAGAGGCTGTCGAAGGGGGCTCTTTCGCAGACTTTGAAGAAGCGTATGAAGCCTATGGCCCGGTCCTGCTGGAAGCCGGCTATGGCCTAGACCACATCGTAGATCCCGCCCTGGAGTCCGAAGACCTTCCTGCCACGGAAAACTTTGGCGTTTGGGTACCCGGCATCCCCGTTCTCCTAGAAGGCGGCCTAGATGCCTTGAATGCATCCGAGGGGGTCAAGAGCCTGGTCCTGGATGGTATTGTGGCTGGTGTCGGCGCTGTTCTAGGCTTCGTTCCCCAGATGGTCGTCCTCTTCCTCCTCTTGGGTTTCCTGGAGCTTTCCGGCTACATGGCCCGGGTGGCCTTCATCCTGGACCGGATCTTCCGCAAGTTTGGCTTGTCTGGTAAGTCCTTTATCCCTATGCTGATCTCTATTGGTTGCGGCGTGCCTGGCATCATGGCTTCCCGTACCATTGAAAATGAACGCGACCGCCGCATGACTATCATGACGACGACCTTCATGCCTTGCGGTGCCAAGTTGCCCATCATTGTCATGGTCTCCACCGCTCTCTTCCATGGGGCCTGGTGGTTCACGCCTCTGGCTTACTTCATCGGGATTGCGGCGATTATTGTCTCCGGTATCATGCTGAAGAAGACGGAACGCTTTGCGGGCGAGCCAGCGCCCTTCGTGATGGAACTGCCCGAATACCGCATGCCCCAGCTTAGTAGCATCCTGCTCCGGATGTGGGAGCGGGTCCGGTCCTTTATTGTCCGGGCTGGTACCGTTATCTTTATCTCTTCCATCATTATCTGGGCGGGTTCCAACTTCGGTTGGGTCGACGGTGCCTTTGTCTTCTCTACAGAGATGGAACTGGACAACTCCATCCTGGGCCGGGTAGGCAATGCCGTATCCTTTATCTTTGCCCCTCTGGGCTTTGATAATGCAACCGCAACGGTCGCCACGGTCATGGGCCTGGTTGCTAAAGAAGAAGTCGTCGCCGTTTTCGGTGTCATGGACTTTGTCGCTATGACCCAATTAGCCGCCTTCTCCTTCCTGATCTTCAACCTCCTTTGCGCCCCCTGCTTCGCAGCGATTGGTGCGATGAAGCGAGAAATGAACAACGCTAAATGGACGGCCTTCGCCCTGGTCTATCAGACCTTCTTTGCCTATGGCATTTCGCTCATGATTTACCAATTTGGCAGTACGATCCAAGGTCAGCCCCAGCCCTTCTGGCTTGTGATCGCGGTCCTGCTCCTGGTTGGTATGATTTACCAGCTCTTTAGACCCTACCATGAAAGCCAAAAGGCTTATCACGCCTACGCATAGGCTTTCATGCCCTGGCCTTTCGGGATCCTTCAAGCCCATAAGCTGGTCTTCCAAACCCTCAGCTGATCCTCCAGCATGAAGTCTAGAACCCAAGCCGCCTGCCCCCATAAGCTAGGTGGCTTGGGAAATTTCTATCAAAGTCTTGCTAGAAAGCAGTAACTTAAATGATTGAATTCTTAAAAGATAATCTTGGTAATATCTTAGTTATTGGCATCGTCGTGGCCCTGGCCATCGGGGTGCTTGTCCGCTACCAAAAACTGAAGGCTAGGGGCCAGTCAGGCTGCTCGTCATGCTCGGGCTGTGCAGGCTGCTCCGGGTGCGCGTCGTCCGCCGCTTGCAGTTCTTGCCCAACCGCTAGCCGCAAGCAGGACAAAGTATAACCTGCTTGCCGCTAGCGCTCTTACTGACCTTACAAATTCGCAAGAAAATCTGAGCGATTGACAGAAGAGAGGCCCTATTTGGCCTGGGCTGACTGTGCCGCAATATGGGCCTTCTCTTCTTCCCAGAGTTCATCAGCCTTGGGGGCCCAGGCTGCGGCGTAGTCGTCGCACTTGGCACAGAGATGTTCAACGCTCTCTTGTTCCAGAATGTCCGTGGATGCTGCGCCGGTCTTTTGCACGATCTCCCGCAGAAGTTTCGGGTTCTCCAGCATAGGACAGGGTTGCAGCATATTTTGGTTAAAAGGTTGGCCTTCCTTGTAGGCCATAAAGAGCGGGGACTGCAGGGCCTCAATCAAAGTCTTCTCCCGGATATTAGAGTCGGAATAGTGGATGAAAACGCAGGGCTCGACGTCTCCGTTCGCGTTGATATGCAGGTAGGTCCGGCCGCCGGCAATGCAGCCGCCTACATATTGCCCGTCATTTTGGAAGTCCATGAAGAAAATCTGTTTTTTGGTGCGGTAGCCCCGGAGGGTGCGGAAAACGTGTTCCCGCTGGTCTGGGGACAAAAGCAGGTCAGAGCTGGTGTCATTGCCCACAGGCATAAAGTGGAAGTACCAGGCAAACAAGGCCCCCTTGTCGATGATGAAATCGACAAATTCTTCGCTGGTTACAGCCTTATAGTTTTGAGCGGTGTAGCAGATGGAAACGCCAAAGGGGAGTTTACGGGCGCGGAGAATGTCCATGGCCTTCAGGACTTTTTGGTAGCAACCCTCGCCGCGGCGGGCATCGGTGGTTTCTTCTGACCCTTCAATAGACAAGGCAGGTACGAGGTTGGCCAGCTCCAGCATGGTATCCGCAAATTCCTCATCAATCAGGGTGCCGTTGGTAAACATGAGGAACTCACATTCTTTGTGCTTACGGCAGATCTCAATAATATCCTTTTTGCGGACCAGGGGCTCACCACCGGTAAAGATATAGAAATAGATGCCCAGTTCCTTGCCTTGTTCAATAATGCTGTCGATTTCCTCTAGGGAGAGGTTGAGACTTTTGCCGTATTCGGCGGCCCAACAGCCTACACACTTCAGATTGCAGGACGTGGTAGGGTCAAGGAGGATAGTCCAGGGCACATTGCACTGGTACTTTTCTTTCGCCTTTTTCTGGGTTTCGGCCGAGAGAAGCGATCCCATCATAAAGTTCGTGGCAAAGGTATCAAAGACCTTTTCGTCCGTCTGCTCCAGAATCTTCATGACAAACTGGTGGTTGGCGCTGTCCTGGTCTTTAATGACATCCTCTACAGCGTCCACTTGATGCTTATATTCTCCAGGTGCCAGTTTACGTGCGATGCCAACGGCCTTTTCCATATTGGCTTGCGGTTCCTTGTGAATGTAGTGCAAGACCTGCTGGAAACCCCATAACTTCAAACTATCAGAAAAACTCATAAACTTTCTTCCTCCGCTCTTTTTGATGCTTCGTTCCAGTATTTTATTGGGCCAAAATCTCCATGAATTCCTCGCCCGTGATGGTTTCTGCCTGGTAAAGGTGGTCTGCCAGCTGGTCGAGTTTATCTCGGTTGTCGATCATAACCTGCTTGGCCTTGTCGTAGGAGGAGCTGATAATCTGGAGGACCTCCTGGTCGACCTGGTAGCTGGTTTCGGGTGAGCAGGTCATTTGACCTTGGCCGCCTAGGTATTGGCTACCGCCGGACTCCAGCTGCATCATGCCAAACTTGTCGGACATGCCGTAGCGGGTGACCATCTGCTTGGCGAGCTGGGTGGCTTTTTCAATATCATTGGCGGCTCCGGTGGTGATTTCACCAAAGACCACTTCTTCTGCAGCCCGGCCGCCTACCAGGGTTTCAATCTGGTTGAGGGCATCCCTGCGGGACATGAGGACTTTTTCGTTCTCCTCTACCTGCATGGTGTAGCCCAGGGCGCCGGAGGTCCGGGGGATAATGGTGATTTTTGTCACAGGCGCAGCGCCCTTTTGCAAGGCGGCGACCAGGGCGTGGCCGATTTCGTGGTAGGAGACAATCTTCTTTTCCTCGTCGGACATAATGGAGTTCTTCTTTTGGGCACCGGCGATGACGGTTTCAATGGACTCTACCAGGTCTTCGGTGGTGACTTTGTCGCGGCCATGGCGGACAGCCCGCAAGGCGGCCTCATTGACCATGTTGGCGACATCGGCTCCCGAGGCTCCGGAGGTCATGCGGGCGATCAGGTTATAGTCAATGGGGTCGGCGGTTTGGACCCGGCGCAGGTGGACCTTGAGAATATCTTCTCTGCCTTGCAGGTCAGGCAGCTCCATACGGACTTGGCGGTCAAAACGCCCAGGTCGGAGCAAGGCGGGGTCTAAGACCTCTGGCCGGTTGGTTGCGGCCAAGATGATAACCCCCTTATTGGCCCCAAAACCGTCCATTTCGGTCAAGAGCTGGTTGAGGGTCTGCTCGCGTTCGTCGTTAGTGGCCATCTGGTTGTCGCGGGACTTACCAATGGTGTCGATCTCGTCAATAAAGACGATACAAGGGGCATGCTTGCCAGCTTCCTCAAAGAGGTCACGGACCTTGGCGGCCCCCCGACCGACAAACATTTCAACAAATTCTGACCCGGAGATGGAGTAGAAGGGGACATGGGCTTCGCCGGCGACGGCCTTGGCGATCAAAGTTTTCCCCGTACCCGGAGGGCCTACCAGGAGGACCCCCTTAGGACATTGGGCACCCACTTTTTGGAATTTCTCTGGCTGGTTTAAGTAGTCGATAATTTCCTGCAGGGATTCCTTGGCTTCTTCTTGGCCAGCCACGTCCGCGAAGTTTTTTTCGCCCTCTTCTGGTTTGTAGAGCTTGGCTCCGGACTTGCCGTAAATATTCAGGCCAGAAGCCCCCATCCGGCCCATCATGCGCTTATTCAGCATGTTGCCAAGCCAGAAGAAGATGAGGATAGGCAGGATGTAGGAGGCAAAAATACTGAGAAAAATGCTGGGCGTTTCAGGTATCACTGCGGCAAAATCAACCTTCTGGTCTTCCAGCCGCTGGACCAAGCTGGGGTCATCCACCAAGCCGGTTTTATGGATCTTGGTTAAGCCGTCGGTCTTTGTTTTATAGAGGATCTGGTTATCGGCGATCTGGACCTTAGATACCTCCCCCTGGTCTAGCTGGGTCAGAAAGTCGGAGTAGCTGACCAATTCGACCTGTTTTTCCTCCACGAAGGGCATGACTAACATATTAAATAAAACAACAATGATAGAAACTACACAATAGTAGTAGAGCAAAGACTTTCTGGGACGGCGGGGCGAGGGGCCCTGAGGGTCCTGTGAGTTATGCCTAAAGTTCTTTTCTGCCATAACACCTCCTCTCACTTACTGCTGGGCCTCAGTAGCCAGCGGGCTAGCTTAACTGGGCAGAGAGCAAGTAACATATTTTATAAATTTAGCTATGAATACCTATCCCTAGCTATGACGGCATTGTAACCTGCCCCAAGTCTAAATGATTTGGACAATAGTCGCTAAGTGTGGCGAAAAAAATTGACTCCTGCTAACTTGACCTGGGCCTGGCTCAACAGGCAATATTGAAGGGCAAATAATCCTTGACAGCTTCAGCCTTCGGGCCTTATTGCATGCTATGGGAGGGAAATATGTCACAAGAAAAATTGCAAGTTTATTTTACAAATTTTCGCACAAGCTTTGAGGAGAATGTGCCCGCTAAGCTAACTCGTCTGATCCGAGAAGCCGGCCTTGGGCAAATTAATTTTCAGAAGAAATTTGCTGCCATCAAGATGCACTTTGGGGAGCCTGGTAACCTGGCCTTTTTGCGGCCTAACTACGCCAAGTGTGTGGCGGATGAGGTTAAAAAGCTAGGCGGCCTTCCTTTCCTGACCGACTGCAACACCCTCTATGTTGGCCGGAGGAAGAATGCCCTAGAACACCTGGGTGCCGCTCAGGAAAATGGCTTTAGCGTTTTATCTACGGGCTGCCAAGTCATTATCGGAGATGGGCTCAAGGGCACTGACGAGCGCGAGATTCCTCTTGAGGGCGAACATATTAAGCATATTAAAAGCGCGAAAATCGGCACGGCCATCATGGATGCCGACGTTTTTATCTCCTTAAACCACTTCAAGGGCCATGAATCTACGGGCTTTGGTGGTGCGATCAAAAATATTGGCATGGGCTGCGGTTCCCGGGCCGGAAAAATGGAAATGCACTATGGGGGTAAGCCGGTGGTTAACCAAGACAATTGTGTTGCTTGCGCGGCCTGTTTCCGCAACTGCGCCCACGGGGCCATTTCCTTCCCCAATAAAAAGGCCTTCATCGACACGGATAAGTGCGTAGGCTGCGGACGCTGTATCGGCTCCTGCAATTACGATGCCATCCATCCTATCGACAGCAATTCCAATATTATTTTGAATGAGCGGATGGCTGAGTACGCCTGGGCTGTCTTAAAAGACCGGCCCCATTTCCACATCAGCATTATCCAGGACGTCTCGCCTTACTGCGACTGTCACCCAGAAAACGATGCCCCGATCGTGCCTGACCTTGGCATGCTGGCCTCTTTCGACCCAGTTGCTTTGGACCGTGCCTGTGCTGACCTGGTCAACGCCGCCCAAGCCCTGCCCAACTCCATGCTGGCCGAGAGCAAGGAAGACCTGCACGACCACTTTAAGAATATCTTCCCTGACACGGACTGGGAAACCTGCCTGAGTCACGCGGAAGAGCTGGGTATGGGCACGCAAAATTACGAACTAATCAAGATCTAGCCTTGCTTGTTATTCTTGGACTCCGGGTGCCCCTCACTCCGTCTACGGGGGCACTCTTTTCCTTTTTATTCTGTACTTTGGTTTTTCTGATTTGTAAGCAAGTTAGCAGGTATGAGATTTTTATTATTCTAATTTGTAAGCAAGTTAGGAGGTATAGTTGCCTGGGCGAATGTAATTGCAAAATAAGGATTTATGGCTAAATATCGTTACAAAGAACTGACAATTTCTGATCTCCCTGTTCAGGTCATCCGCAAGCCCCACATGAAAAACTTGCGCCTCACTGTCAAGGCCCCAGATGGCCAGCTTGTCGTGTCCTGTCCCTACTATGTTTCAGATGCCCAGATTATAGACTTTGTGGAATCCCGCATTGCCTTTATCCGGCAATCCCAGGATAAGGTTCGCCGGCAAGCAGAAGACCGCAAAGCTGCCCAAGCCAGGCAAAGGTATCAAAATGGCCAGACCATTGAACTCTTAGGCCAGCCTTATGTGCTGGAACTAGATCCGGATGCCAATGGGGAGACGCAGGAGGCTCTTTTGCATGAGCTATATCGACAGGTTTTAGCTGCCCAACTTCCCTTATATACGGCAAAGGCTGAAAGTTGGACGGGCCTGAAGGCCAAGGAATACCGACTGAAAAAGATGAAAACCCGCTGGGGAACCTGCAATCCTACAGCCAAGCGGATCTGGCTCAGCACCAAACTTGCGGCCTACCCGCCCCAGTGCCTGGAATATATCCTGGTCCACGAGCTGGTCCATTTAGTGGAAAAAGACCATGGTGAACGCTTTCAAGCTTTGGTCAACCAGTATTATCCCAACTGGCGGGAGGCGGAACTCCTGCTCAATGGGCCTCATTCTAAGTACTTGTAGATAATCCTTCTATCTATTTCTGGACTAAGCCCATTCAAACTTACATAGTTTTCAGCCCCTTATTCTTTAATTTACAAAATCCGGAAATGATTCTTGTTAAACTCAATGAGGCCTTCATCACGCATACGCATCAATTCCTTGGAGAGTGCGCTGCGATCAACATTCAGGTAGTAGGCCAGTTCTTGGCGATTGAAGGGAATATCAAATTCCCTCTGCCCAGTTTCTAGGGCCTGAGCAGATAGGTAAGCATCCAGGCGACCACGAATTTTTGTGAAGGAGAGCAGGAAGGCCCTTTGGGAGAGGGCAACATTTTTACGGGCTGACAGGAGGAGGACGTTACGCAATAATTTGCTGTGCCAGTTGGCGTCTGCGTGATGGCCTTGAAAGAGTCCCGCAATATTGATCATCAGGATGCGACTAACTTCGATGGCGACCGCTTCGACTACTAGGGACTCGCCCGTGATGGCATAGCTCTCACCGAAAATTTCGCCCGGTCCCAGCTTGTTTAACATGCTGCGCCCACCCCAGATATTATTGATTTCAATACTTACTTGCCCTGACAGAATCAAGCCCATATAGATGGTTTGATCACCGGCGGTTAAGATAACCTCTCCCTTATCAAAAGACTGCTCCTGTAGGCATTCGCACTTACGCATGTCGGTGTATTCTTCTTTGCTTAAGCCTGCGAATAAGGGTGAAAGAATTTTTCCCATTTTTATCTTGCTCCTTTCTTGGATGTTTTTATCTGAGTCTTTCCTGCCAGAATTTAATCTGATTTTAATATGTAAGTGTCTGGGTGAAAGCTGGCGTGAACTGGTATCTGCGTAACCTATGAACCAGATTTTGCCACTTTTCTTGATCCGTGGTTATAACCACGGAAAGCGTTCGTTAATTTTAGTACCTTAGGAGCAGAGGAGCAAGAGAATATAAGGAATAGGAGTAGAGCATATGAATTCTGAATTCAATATAGAAGCTAATCACGATGCCCGTGTCTCGCTCTTGCGAAGTTATGTGGGCCGTTTGGTTGAAGGTGAAGCCCTGGAGTCCGTACGGGCGGACTTCGTGCAAAATTTCAGCAGGGTTGACGCTTCAGAAATTGCTAAGGCAGAGCAAGAACTCATCAAAAGTGGCATCCCCATTTCTGAAGTGCAAAGACTTTGCGATGTCCACTCGGCGCTTTTCCACGGTGTAACGAGTACTGAGCAGTTGGCACAGGCAGAGGCTGCGGTTCAGGCCTCGGTCCACCAGGTCGACAAAGCAAATCAGCAACTCCAGCCCATACAGGATATTCCCGGTCACCCGGTTAATATTTTCCGAGCAGAAAACCGCAAGATTATGGATCTGGTTCAGCAGTCCCAGGAAGCCCTGGCTGCTGACGGTGACTTATCGCAATTACAAGCGGCCGCAAAAGACCTGACCATAGTGGCCCTTCACTACTCCTGTAAGGGAGATCTCATATATCCCCTCCTTAACCGCAAATATGGTTATACGGGTCCTGCTGGCGTAATGTGGGGAGTAGATGATGAAATTCGCGATGAACTTAAAATCCTTGCAGAAGCAGGTGCTAAGATTTTAGACTTCCGTGATCGTTTCCAGACGGTAGTAGACCGAGTCCAGGAGATGACGTTCAAGGAAAACAACATCCTCTTTCCCCTCTGCCTGCGTGAGTTTAGCCAAGAGGATTGGATACGGATTTATTATGAATTACCGGCCTATGAAAGCCTACTCAAGGATGGTTACCCCGAATGGCTGGAAGCGGAAGCCAGACGGGAGGAACTCAAAACGGTGGGTGGCCAAACGGCAGTCAGCCATATAGCAGTAAGCCAAACAGACAACACCAAGCAGGACATGGTTACCCTGGGCAGCGGTCATATGACACCAGAACAAATTCTCGCAGTCCTCAACACGATTCCTCTGGAACTGACCTTTGTCGATGCAGATAACATAAACTGCTTCTTCAATGACGGAGATAAACTCTTCAAGCGTCCTGACATGGCTATTGGTCGCGATGTTTTCTCCTGCCACCCACCCCAAATTGAACCCATGGTTCGAGGGATTATCGAGAATTTCCGTAGCGGAGAAAAGGATAGCGTGGATATCTGGATGGAAAAACAGGGCGAACCTATCCTCGTCCGCTATATGGCGGTACGAGATCCTAGTGGCAAGTACTTAGGAACCTTAGAAACGGTCCAACGTATGGGCTTTGCTCAGGATCATTTTCAGGAGTAGAAAGAAGCTAGTTAAAGGAGGAATAGCAGATGAAAGCACATGTAGATCAAGATTTATGTATTGGTTGTGGCCTCTGTGCCGGTATTGCCCCTAACGTTTTCCAAATGAACGCCAATGGCAAGGCGGAAGCCTACATGGAATTTACTGAGAACCAGCTCGCAGACGTCCACGACGCCATGGACCAGTGCCCCGTGGAAGCAATTTCCATTGAAGAATAGGAAACTTGGAAACCACGCTAAATGCACAGGGGTGTAAATAATTCCTGTTGGTATTGGGGGCAGAATCGAGAAATAATCATTTTGCCCCCAATAGCTCAGCAGTTGAAAGAGAAAGCTTTGGTGGGATTTCAGCGGAAACGCGATTCTGCCACCAATGACTCAGCAACCGAATGAAATAGAAATGGTGGCAATCTAGGGAAAATGCTATTTTGCCACCAAAGACTTAGTGTTATAAAAATTTTCTCTTGGCGGCAAAATTGATAAAAGGTCGCTTTGCCGCCAATGGCTGGGCAGTCGAAAGAGAAAGCATTGGTGAGAATTCAGCGGAAATGCGGTTTTCCCGCCAATGACTCAGCAACCGAATGAAATAGAAATGCTGGCAATCTAGGGGAAATGCTATTTTGCCAGCAAAGACTCAGTCTTATAAAAATTTTCTCTTGGCGGCAAAATTGAGAAAAGGTCATTTTCACGTCAAGGGCGCAACAAAATGCCTCCAAGCGCCAAGCGCCTAGTACCTAGCGTCTAGCCCTCCCCAGCTCTAGCCCTCATAGCCCTCAGGATTCTGGGCCTGCCAGCGCCAGGCGTCCTCACACATTTCTTCCAGGCCGGACTCGGCTTCCCAGCCTAGTACAGCTTTGGCCTTGGCGGGGTCTGCATAGCAGGTGGCGATATCTCCAGCCCGGCGAGGCTTGATTTCATAGGGGATTTCTTTGCCAGTGACCTTGCGGAAGGCTTTGACCATATCCAGGACAGAGTAGCCTTGGCCGGTACCCAGGTTGATAACTTCTAGGCCGGGATCGGTAAAGATATAGTCCAAGGCTTTTACATGGCCCTTGGCCAGGTCGACTACGTGGATGTAATCGCGGACGCCGGTGCCGTCTGGGGTATCGTAGTCGTCACCAAAGATATTGAGATGGTCCAACTTGCCCACGGCTACCTGGGTGATATAAGGCACCAGGTTATTAGGGATGCCCTTGGGGTCTTCACCGATTTGCCCAGACTTATGGGCCCCCACGGGGTTGAAATACCGGAGTAAGACCACATCCCAGGCGGGGTTAGCGGTGTGGAGGTCGGTCATGATTTGTTCCATCATGGACTTGGTCCAGCCGTAGGGGTTGGTGCACTGGCCCTTGGGATGGTCTTCGGTAATGGGCACAAATTGGGGGTTGCCGTAGACGGTGGCGGAAGAGGAGAAAACAATTTTGTGGACGCCCGTTTCTTCCATGGCCTCTAGGAGCGCGAGGGTGCCGGAAATGTTGTTCTGGTAGTAGCGGAGAGGCCGTTTGACCGATTCGCCCACGGCCTTGAGGGCAGCAAAATGGATGACAGCCTCGATTTTTTCTTCCCGGAGGACTTTTGTGAGCAGGTCCTTGTCCAGGACATCTCCCTCGTAGAATTTGACGGTTTTGCCGGTAAGTTTTTCTACCCGCTTGAGGGCCTCGCGGGAGGCATTGCAGAGATTATCATAGGCGACCACGTCATAGCCACCAGCTTCTAAAAGTTCCAAAGCGGTATGGCTGCCGATATAGCCAGCGCCGCCGGTTAAGAGGATTTTTCTCATGTGTTCTTTTCCTTTCCTCGGCTAACAGTTTTTCCTGCTTCTAAGGGTTGGATAAGGGTTCCTTTCCTCGGCTAACAGTTTTTCCTGTCTTAAAGAGTTAAATAAGAGTGGGCGCATCTATTATACCGATCAAGAACTATCTAACAAAGCGAAACTAGTCTAGCTAGGTGAATCTAACTAAGCAAATCTAGTCTAGCTAGGCCTATCTTGCTAAGCATATAGAGCCTAGCAAAGTGCATCTAGTTAAGTCTATCGAGCGAAGCCGACTCTTGCCCAGCTAGGCTTGCTCGGCGTACTGAGCGACAATCTCCCGCATCTGGGCATCCTTGGCTTCCATATCTGCGACCAGCTTAAATTGAGTCCTGGCTCGGTCCAGGTTGTGCTGGGGCCGGGCAATCCGGAAGTAGTGATCTCCCTCCAGGTAGTCGGCTAAAAACCGCATGCCACACTCGTAGGTCATAGCCTTGGCGCCGAAGGGTAGGTGAGCAATCTCTGCAGGGGTGAGCTGGCCGGATACGCCTTCCAAAAAGCCCCGAGTGTAGGAGGAGAAAAGCCAAAGGGAGAGCTGAACGAGGGAGAGATCTTGCTCATCCTCCAGGGCGGAGGAGGCGCCAAAGCGGATGGTGTCACCGTAGTCGTTGATGGATAGGCCCGGCATGATGGTGTCAAGGTCCACCACGCAGAGGGCTTGGCGGGTCTCTTTGTCAAAGAGAACGTTGTTAAGCTTGGTGTCATTGTGGGTCACCCGGAGGGGGAGGGCCTTCTGGTCCAGGATTTCCTTCATGTAGCGGGCAATCTCTGTGTGGCCTAAAACGAAGTCAATTTCGGCCTGGCAAGTTTTAGCTCGGCCCAGGGGGTCGGCCTCCAGGACCCGCTTAAAGTCTTCTAAGCGTTTCCAGGTATCGTGAAAGTGGGGAATAGTCTCGTGTAGGGTCTCGGCGGGATAGTCGGCAAGCAGGTTTTGGAACTGACCGAAGGCCAGACCCGATTGATAGAGGTCTTCGCTGGTGTCCACCTGTTGCAGGCAAATCGTGTCCTCAATATAGAGGTAGACCCGCCAGTATGCGCCTTCGCTATCCAGGTAGTAGAATTGCCCGGCTTGTGTTTGGAAGACGCTCAAGGCCTCGCGGTTAGGATTGCCGCCTCTTTCCTGGATTTTTTCTCCCAAAAAGCGAGTCACCCCTACAATATTCTCCATCAGCTCCACCGGCTTGGTAAAAACCTCTTGGTTGATACGTTGGAAGATAAAGTGCTGGTAGCCTTCTTGAGTAGGACTAACCCGGACTTCTAGGGTGTCGTTGATATGTCCCACCCTATTAGACTTGTAGCTTTCGACTTGGACAGGGCCAAAAAAAGCCTCGACCACCTCTGCCACGAGCTGGGGGCTGATTGTTTTATTCACGATCACTGACTCCTCACTTCTTAAACTCGTCTGAGTAATTATTTTCGTGTGTGCCACTTACTGGTAGCGCCGGTTATACAAGTAACCTGGGTGCCACCTAATGGTAGCGCCGATTATGCAAGTAGCCTGGAGCCACTTACTGATAGCGCCGGTTATACAAGCAAAGTATGACAATTAAAAGCGCAAGTGAGATAAATTGCAAGGCCAAGCCTCCATAACCTGTGCGGCCCAGCCCCACAAACTGCAAAATAAGGCCCAGAATAAAGAGGACGGCCAATCCTATATTGGCCAGCTTTTTCTTAGTGTAAAAGTCCATGGCTTACCTACCTTCTACATCTTTTAGCCAGACCAGTCCGGCCCCTGGCAGGGTCAGTTTCTGAGCCCGGCCTTGTCCGTCATAGACCAAACTGGTTACCTGGTCGGCAGAGTTATTAATGACACAGTACTCCCCGCGTGTGGGGTAGGCATTCACCTCGAGACGATCATCTTGGGCAAAATATCGGTTCAGCTCGACCTCTTTATGGCTAGCATAGGCAATAGCCCGCTTGAGTAGGCGGGTGTTTTGCGCCGAGTAGGGGAGGCCTGTGATGTAGACCGCCCTGCCTTGCCCAAAGTCGTGGCTGGCCAGATGAACTTCCTGGTTGGCGTAGGCAATGATTTCTGTCTCCGCACTGAGTGCGTAAACATTGGCAGTGGTCTCACCAAAGTCCAGGGCTTCATGAACATCTGCCGTGATAAAGTGCTGATCCAGAGCCTGGTCAAAATACTTGTCGGTTGATTGGGAGAAGCCCACTTCTTTATCGACGCCCAGGACATCTGCAAGTTGGAAGAAACGGCCTTGGGCTTGAATGGCAGAGGGTTCGCCAATGCCGATAAAGCCGCCACCCTGGTGGACGAATTGTCGTAGGCGGGTCACGACTTCCGGATCGAGGAAATTCTCGGCCCCGGAAAAGGCCGTATAGGCATCTCCCATGTTGATTATGACATCGCAATCAAGGCCGAGATCTGCCCTGACATCATCAAAGCTGATGAAGCTAACCTCTACGTCCATACCGGCTAGGGCCTCTAAGACGCCCAGGTAGGAGTAGCAAAGCTTATACCACTTGCCATGGGCCACAATGTGAGAACCCCAACTGCGGAGCTTACCCCAGGCGTTGAGTACAGCCACTTTGGCCATCTGACGGGGCTTCGCATGTTCAATGCGGGCCAGGATATCCCGGTATTCCTCGGCTAAGTCTTCAATGTACTGGATAAAATCGGGAAATTTATAGGCCAAGGAGAGGTAGCCCCCATAGCCGATCCGGTCCAGGGGTTCCCGCATCAGGGCCCGGCGGGCCTTGGTCCAGTTATCCTTGGCTTCAGCTAGAATAGCCTCGTCGTTGCCTTCAAAAAAGGTATCAGGGAAAAAGTAGGGTAGGAAGCGGCCCTCGTGCATGGGGGCCTCAATGCTAGAGATCAACCGGAGGGTAACACCATCTCCAACGGAACCGACGACCCCATCCAGGCCAATTTCGGCGAAGTAGGGGCCCCAGGGTTCTACACCTATCCAGTGGTCGCCCAGAAACATGATGGCCTTTTTGTTGTACTGGTGGACTAGGTCAACCAGACGCTTGGCATGTTGGGCCACAAAGCGGGCCGTAAAGTCTTGGTAGTCTCGAAAGGCCTGGCTGGGCACCCGGAAATTGCAGTTATAGTAGCCCTCATCTACAAAGTCTTCGGGGGTCAGGCGGTAGCCGTAGGCGCGCTCGAAATCCTCAAGGGCTTTGGGTGAGACTGTGTTGGTATAGCCATACCAATCTACATATTTCTCTTTGCCCTCCTGGTCAAAGACCAGGGAAAATTGGTAGAAGAAGGTGGTAAAACGGACGAAGTCTACTTTAGGATTGGCTTTGAGCCAGGCTTCTAGGGCTTCTTCCACATACTTTTCCGATTCGGGGTAGCGGATATCAAAGGGAATATGCTTCTCTACGTCTTCGCCCCAATCGTTGGTCAGGTAATTATACATTTGGACGGGGTCCCAGATGCCGTAGGCGAGGAAGCTAACACTGTAGACGTGGAAGGGCACAGTCTGAATGATGGCAATATTTTGATTGCGATCTATTTTCCACAAGGCGGTATCCAAGACCTCACCAGTTGTCCGGTCCCGGACCTCCCACCATTTCTGGGGATCGTGGTCATAGTCTGGCCTTATTTGCTGGGCAAAATAGCCGGACATGAAGGCAATTTCTGTTTCCTCTCCGCTGGCGGTGACAAAATCGGAAGACAGATAATAACGTGAGGCTTCAAAAAGATGCTGGGAGGCAAAGGCATTGTGGCCTCGGGCTGTAAAATATTTGCCGTATACCATGACCCCATCGAGGTCTTTTACGTTTTCCGGCAATTCTGTGCCGTCAGAGTCACGGATGGCGTCTGCACCCAAACGATCCAGTATTTCCAAGGTCTCTTGATAGAAATTTTCTTCACCCGGTAGGGTGAGATGCCCTCTGGTCTTTTGTGGCTTTGTTTGCTGTTCCATGTTGCTATCCTTTTTATCTATGTTTTATTGTGTTTTGCATTTTCACTCTTGTTGGTTTCATTAGCCCTTGTCTCCGCCCACCATCATACCTTCCGTGAGCTGCTTCTGAACGAGAATATATAAGAGGAGGGTGGGTAGCATGACTAGGACTAGACCAGCATAGAGGCGGCCATAGTTGGCTGCTGACCGTGAGGCCTGCTGGAGGTTGATCAGGCCAACCGGCAGGGTCTTCAGCTTTTTATCTGTGAGCAGGGTCAAAGACAAAATATATTCATTCCAGAAGAAAAGGAAGTTGAAGAGGATGACCGTAATTACGGCTGGTTTAGCCATGGGAATCATAACGCGCAGCATGGTTGTGAAGTAACTAGCCCCATCAATATAGGCTGCCTCTTCATAGGATTTGGAGATGGCGGAGAAATAGTTGGCCAGGAGATAGACAGTAAAGGGGACAGCGGTTGCAGCGTAAATAAGGGCCAGGATCAGGCGGTTGTTAAGGAAGAAAGTGACCTTGAGGCTACGGTTGAGGTTTAAGAGGATCATGAAAATGGGAATGACAATATAGGAAAGGTTAATAAAGAGTCCCGCCTTCATGAGAGTCTGTAAGAAGCGTTTTCCGGGGAAGTCCATGCGGGCCAGGATATAGGCGCAGGGTAAAGAGATGACTAGGAGGAAAACCATGGCGAGGGCTGTGACGATCACTGAGTTGATCAGATAACTCCCCATATTGGCCTCGGTCCAAGCTTCAGCAAAGTTTTGCCAATAGAATCCTTGGGGGAAGGCCCAGGGATTGCCATAAAATTCTGCATTCTCCTTGAAAGAAGCCAGAAAAACCCAGACTACAGGCAGGAGGATGGATATGGCTACCAGCCCCAGGACCAGGTAAACAAATATTTTATAAAGTTTCGTTTCTTCGTTCATGCTGGCCTCCTAATACTGGATAATATCTCGCTTAGTGGCCTGATAAATGATGGCGGATAAGCCGAAAGAAAAGAGAAAGACCACCACGCCAATGGCGAGACCATAGCCAAAGTTAGAATTGTTATAGGCTTCCAAATATTGGTAGTTAAGCAGGGTCATGGAGGCCCCGTTAGGCCCGCCGTCGGTCAAGGCCTTGACCAGCTGGAAGGATATATTGATGTTAGAGATGACATAGAAGGTCAGTGTCGTGCGGACAGTCTGCCAGGATAAGGGCAGGGTAATAGAGAAGAATTGGCGCAGACGGCCGGCGCCATCCAGCTTGGCTGCTTCGTATAAATGTTCTGGGATCTGGGCCATGGTGGACATATACATGACCATGTAATATCCTACAGCCTGCCAAATCATGGCAAAAGCGATGGAGTAGGTCACCAGACCCGACTGGCCGGTAAAGGCAATATTTTGCCAGGTTTCTGGCTTTAAGAGCCGGCCCAAGCCATTGAGCAGGCCGCTGTCCATACCGTAGATGCTGGAGAAGATAGAAGCGACTACCGCAATAGATAGGATATTGGGAATATATAAAATAATGCGGAAGAAATTTTTTCCGCGGAATTTACCGCGTGTCAAAATAGCCGCAAAGATCACTGCCAGGAACATGGTGATTATCGTCACAATGACGATAAGAAAAACGGTGTTTTGAAAGGCTTTAATAAATTTAGGGTCTGCGAACAGCTTTTGAAAATTTGCTAAGCCCACAAAGGTTTTTTTGCCCGATAAGCCGCCGGTTTTATAAAGGCTTTCCTTAAAAACCGTGAGCGTGGGGTAGATCATAAAAATGATATAGAGTGCGAAGGCGGGTAAGAGTCCCAAGATAATAAAACGTTTCTTAGCGGGACTGTTTTTCATACACATCTCCTTCCCTTAAAAACAGCCCGGCCGGGGCAGGGCCCCGGCCGGGATCCAAACTAGGAGGGGATCTCCTCACAAGTTATAGCATGAGAACTTATTCTCCCTCGGAGTTAGCATCTGCGATTTGCTGGACTGCATCCACAACACCAGCCTGCCAATCTTCAACAGAAAGTTCACCGTTGGCGACAGAGTCAACAGCCTGGTAGAGGGCATCTGTTACACTGACACCTTCTACAGAATTTTCTACGGATTGGAAACCGCCCATGGCAGCCTTTGCCCCGTCTTCATAAATGGAGTAGAAAAGCTTCTGGTCTTCATCTTTCAGGAATTCTTCTGCGCCTAAGATAGGTTGTACGCCGCCCTTATTTTCGATGAAAGCCTTGGTGGCTTCATCAGAGTAAAGGTAAGCGATAAAGGTTTTAGCGAGTTCTGGCACTTCGGTATCTTTGCTGACAAAGGCTTGCTCGAAGAAAGTAAAGGCATAGCGGTCGCCATCTTTCTCCATGGAGGGCAGGGGCATGAAACCCCATTCAAAGCCTTCTGCAGCCTGGTCTTTAGCATCAGACATTTCATCAACTACCCAGGTGCCGTTGGGCATAAAGAGGGCTTCGTTAGTCATAATATAAAGCTGGTTCTGGGTGAAGGCATCCCCATTGGCATTGGCTACGGTTGAGGGATGAATATAGGTCAAAATTTTACCCAGGGTTTCAAACATGGGTGTGACTTCTTCCTTCCAGGCATCCACATCATAAGACATCAGTTTGCTGTAGAGCTCAGGACCGCCTACTTCGTTAAGCAGGGAGGGAATAAAGGAGTCCATGTAACCGGCGGTGGGGTAGGTGAAGAGGGCAATGCCGTCTTCCTTAGCGCTTTCGCCTAAAGCCAGGAAGTCCTCCATGGTAGCGGGCAGTTCATATTTACCATCTTTGCCAAAGAGTGCCTTGTTGTAGAAGAGGCCTGTAGGGGAATAAAAGAGCGGTGCCAGATAGGTTTTGCCATCGCCGTAGGGGTTGGTCATGGCCGTATCCGTGAAACCAGCGATCAGTTTATCCTTAACTGCTTTTTCTTCACCAGGAACCTGCATATCCAGGACATCAGTGAGGTCCAGCAGCATTTCTTCCTTAATCATGGTCTCTGTCAGGCCTGTTTCTTGGCCGATAGAGTTGTAAATGATGTCAGGAGCATTACCTGCCTGGATCTCGGGGCGGATAACATCATAAATTTTCTTCTCAAATGTCGCTTCGACGGTGGCGCCAGTCATGTCTTCAAAACCTTTAATGACAGCCTTCCAGCCATCAGTACCGTAGCCGCCGTCCAGGCCTGCTAACCGCAGGGTCTGGCCTTCAAAGGGCTTGTCTTCAGCTGCTACGCTGAAGCTAGGTGTAAAGACCAAGCCAAGCATCATGACGAGTGCGAGTACGAGTGATAGTGTTCTTTTCATTTACATTACCTCCAGATAATCTTAAATTGGAACTAATGCACATTATAGCTAATATGTCGAGAAAATGCTTGTAGATATTTAGCGTTTTGCTGATTTATTCGTTTTTGGGAGCTTCTGGAGCTTTTACTGGAGCTTCTGAAGGAGCACGTCTAATTGGGGCTGGAAAATGGCATAACCCTGAGGGGTATGGATGGCTGGCTTGGTCAATTTTTTCTTGATGACTTCGACCAATTCCTCGGTAGTGAAGGCCTCTTCTTCCAAATAGGTTGCATATCTGCCCACCCGGTCTAAGACGTGGGAGTCGCTGGACCCAATGGCGGCCATACCTCGGTCTTGGCAGTATTGATAGGCCAACAAGTTGGCGGCGTCTGTAGTCGACCCGTTTAAGACTTCAACCCCGGTGAGGTTTTTGATCGTGGCCAGATTGTGCTCCAAGCCCCGGTTGTTATTGCGGAAGGGGTGGGCCGCAATGGTGACCCCGCCTTCGGCGTAGACATAGTCGATGAAGTCCTGGGCGGGAATCCTTTCCTTAGGGAAGTCCGTGATTCCGAAGGTCACAATATCGCCTTGCAGGGAATAGTACTCCACACCGACATAGATGGGAAAGTTGACTTTTTCGGCGTATTCTTGGGCGAAATTTGCAATCCCCATGCTATCGTGATCGGTGATGGCAATCGCATCCAGGCCCATCTGCTTAGCCCGGGCCACCATATCCTCTAAGCATTGCCGGCTGTCCGGTGAGTAACGCATTTCATGCATATGTAAATCTACGAACATGGCTCTCCCTTAACTCCTTAAATTGGCCGCTTGAGCCAAGTCCGATCTTTGCAAGATGGATCATTGCAGAGTCGACCTTAGCGACATCATCTTGCCATGGCCGATCTTAGCGAGGGGCCTTCAGGGTGTCAATCAAGAAAGCAGGATTATCATGCGATTTTACAGTAGCTTACTATCGCTATTTTCTATTACCGCTGCTCCAGTGAGTGCGCCCGCCGCCAGCTTGGTCAAGGGCATTTTATTGATGGTTGCCCCTGCTGCTGCCTTGCTGTCATGAACTTGTTTTCCTACCTGGCGCGACCCACCAGCCTTGCAAAAAAGCCTAGCCTAAATTGAGTTGTAACATCTCTATAAAAGCGCCTATCCTAGTCGCTATCTGCCCACTGTCGCCCTTGGAATAGTCAGTTGTTATGCTTAAAATTGGGATCCCCAGCTTGTCTCTTACGAATTCTTTTACGCCAAAAGACTCTGCCGCAAAGGTATGGCAGCAGTGAAGTACAACCTCGACAACTCCATCAATCTGATATTCCTCAATCATAGAGGCTAGAGTTTCAAGACGCTTGGGGTTAGGGCTCATGACAGAGCAGCTAATTCCTAGATATCGCTTGGCCAAAGCTTTATAGGGGTCGATAGTCTCGTCTACCAAATCGCTCTGAGTGCGGGGGCCTGAGCAGTTTTCAAAAGCAACCACATTAGCCCCCTGCAATTCGATCTCTTTGAGTACTTTATCGCTAACACCGGTCACAGGACAACCAGTGATTAAGATTCGCGGGGGCGAAGCTTTACCCTTGTAGTTGGTCTCGTAGTCTGCAATGAGTTGCTGACGCCTTTCTTCTATTAAGGCAAGGCGTTCTTCACCGGTAAAAATAAAGCTGGAAGCACTTACGATATCGTTAAGCTCATAACCTCGGATGGGTGAAGGCTTTAACTTGCCAATTTCATAAAGCTTGACCATAGCTTGTCTTTCTAAGTTCTTTTGGTGGATGGCAGCTTTTAGGTCTTCTTCTGTAATGGCTACGTTAAATTGTGATTCCAGCGCTTCTTTTAAACGATACATTTCAGACAACCATAAGTTTTCAGAAGACTCTAAGCTAGGGTTGTGAGGGAGTGCCATCACATGGGTAGGCTTAAGTCTTCCCATAAGCTCATACATCTTTTTCTTGCCATCGCAGGTGGTTTCTGCAACGATCATGTCTGAAAAATAGAAGTAGGGACAAGAATCAGATACTGCGAGTCCATAGCTTGACTTAATCAAAGGGCAGTAGTTATTTGGCAAATACTTTTCGGCTTCCGCAATTCCGTCTTCACTAGAACCACAGAGACTTACATAAACTGCACCTGCGGCTGTAATGAGTTCTACTGGTGTGTAAGAGCAAAAGATGCCCACTACATGCTTGCCAGCTTGCTCTTTAAGATCGCGAATTTTTAAAAAGCCGTTGCGACGAGCTTCGCTATAGGTTTCAAAACGTTTTGGTAAATCTTGCATAGCTAATATAATTATAGAGGGGTGCTCACTCCAATGACGGTATAAACTTACCCAAATACTCCGCCGTCCGGGTCCCTGCGCAGAGACCCGGACGGCGGAAGGTCTTTTTGTTTAGCAGTATTTATCTCGATGTGGCTGGATCTGTCCGATCAAGGGGACGATGTCGTAGTACTCCCCCTTCTGCTCATCAATGCAGAGCCGGACAGCGTCAATATCCGCCTGCTCTATGAGCAAGGACATTCCGCAGGAGAGCTTTCCCTGAATGCAGCGGGGCGCCGGTGCGATCCGATTGGGGAGACCGTGCTCGTCCAGCAGAGCGTGCAGGGCCAGACCCTGTTCATAGTTGGTGAACAGGATATAATACCGCAGAATTGGCTCAGGCATTGAGCATCTCGATGAATGCACCTATACGCGTGCGCAGCTGCTCCGCATCAGTGTCCGTGTAATCCGTTTCCAGGCTCAGGACCGGCACACCTGCCTTCTTGAGCGCGCGGGAGACCTGATATTTCTCCGTATCATACAGGCAGCAGAATTTCAGGCTGCAATCAATGACGCCGTCGACCTTGTATTCCTCGACCATGCGCAGGATGTCGTCGATACGGCCGGTATTCGGCGTGAAACAAGCACAGTTGGTCTTCATATACCGCTCGGACAGGGCCATAAACTGCTCGTCCAGGGTAGTCTTGCTCTCGTCCACTAGATTCTCAAAATACCGCGTGCCGGTACACATTTCCTCGCAGACAACGGCGGCGCCGCTGGTTTCGATGATATGGTGTAACTTCCAGTTGGGAACGGCCATCGGCGTGCCGGTAACGAGGATGCGCTTGGTACCCACAGGAACAACGCTCACATGGTCGCGGATGCGCTGCTCCAGCTCGTCGGCCAGACGGTTGCACATCTCGGCGCAGCGGGCGGGATCATCGAAGAAGGAGATCTGCATCATCAAGAGCGCATCGCGGCCAGAGATGGGTAGATATTCAGACTTGCGGCAGTCATAAACACGCTGCAGGGCCTTACGCTTCTCGTTGGCCAGATGGATGGCATCGCCGAGCTTTTCGGGCGTGATCTCGTTGCCGGTGAATTCCTCTACCCGTTTTGCAAAGGCGGCGATCTCCTGCTTCCACTTGATAATGTCCTCCGGGCGCTTCATCTGCGGAACATCCATCACATACATGGGCACATCCTCGCCCAGGATCTCATAGGCCTTCTTCTTCCCATCGCAGGTGGTTTCGCCCACGTACATATCCGCAATGCGGAAGAAGGGGCAGGTGCGGCCCAGTCGTGCACCAACGGACGCCTTGATCAGAGGACAGGTGCTCTTGGGCAGGACAGCCTCGCCACCCGGCACCCAAAACTGTGAGCCACCGCAGAGACCGGTCACAATACCATTTGCTGCCATAATGACCTCATCGGGGACATAGACGCAGAAGGTGCCAAACACCTTACGGCCCTTTTTCTGCTCTTCAATCAGTTCCGCCGGGCGAATGCCGTGGACCTCAGAAATAACGAGATCCCAGAAATCCATCGCTTTCGGACGGTTTTCCTGGGACAGGAAAACGTCCCCTACCGCAGTTGGAAGCACCTGACAGAGGGTGTCGTGGCTTTCCAGATCCATACCTAGATCCTTCCACATTTGAACGTAATCGGACATAACTTTAAATTCCTCTCCTTTGTTTTATTTGCTATATTTCCATCGCCAACTCGCGCACGGCGGAGATGGCGGTGTCTACTTCTTCCTCTGTGTTAAAAAACGAAAAGCTAAAACGCACAGCGCCCTGTTGCGTCGTACCCAAGGCCTCATGCATTCGTGGCGCGCAGTGGGCGCCGGGTCTTGTGGCAATGTCATAGTCTGTGAACAGTACATCCGATACTTCGGATGAAGCATAGTCCCTAATATTGAGAGCAACTATGGCGGCGTGGTCTACCTGCCTATGATCGCCGTAGATCGTAACGCCGGGGATCCCCTGCACAGCTTCGTAAAAGCGACGCATGAGAAGGTGCTCTCGCGCGCAAATCATCTCCACGCTCTGGGCCAGAATAAAATCCAGGGCCGCGTTAAGCCCAGAAAGCCCGTGGCTGTTCAGCGTGCCCGCTTCCAAACGTGTGGGGTAGGCCTGGGGCTGGTCCCTGTCGTAAGAGTGTACGCCCGACCCGCCGCGCAGCAGAGGCCTTATTTCTACGCCCGGCCGGATACAGAGCCCGCCGGTTCCCTGCGGTCCCATCAGTCCCTTGTGGCCGGTAAAGCAGAGTACATCCACACCCATTTTCTGCATATCAAGGGGAAAACAACCGGCAGTTTGGGAGGCATCGACGACCAAAAGCGCACCATGGGCATGAGCCATGCGGCCAATGCGCGCAATATCCAAAACATTTCCTGTTACATTGGACGCATGCGTGCAGACAAGGAGTTTCGTATTTTCCCGAAACAGCCTTTCAAAATCCTCGTATCGGATATTACCCAAGGAGTCTGCCGCAATAAAATCCACAAGCACACCATGAGCTTGCAGGTCGTAAAGTGGTCTAAGCACGGAATTGTGCTCCAGATCCGTAGAAATCACATGGTCCCCTGGCGAAAGAAGGCCGTAAAGTGCAATGTTAAGCGCTTCCGTAGAGTTCATGGTAAAAACAACATGGTCTGGCCGGGGGCAGGAGAAGAGCTTTGCCAGCTTCTTCCTGGTTTCAAACACAATCTGCGAGGCAGAGATCGAAACGCTATGCGCACCGCGCACCGCATTCCCTACAGTCAGGATCGCCGTCTTGACTGCCTCTGCGACCTCCGGCGGCTTTTTCAGGGTAGTAGCCGCATTATCGAGATAGACCACTCGAGAACCCTCCCGCAAGGATCGCTGCACCCATGGCCCCGGCGTAACGCCCATCAGGACAGGTCAAAACCGGGCGCTTCAGCACGCCGGACAGCGCATCTACCAGTACCTGTGCCTGGCAAAGCCCGCCAGTCAGGCAGACCGGGCCCTCTGTCGGCAGTAGGCGCGCTGCCTGCGCAGCGACCTTTGTTACGATGGAGTCCACCACGGCGTAGGCAATATTTTCCTTTTCCTCGCCACTTCCGATGAGGCTGACGACCTCGGACTCGGCGAAAACCGTACACATTGAGCTGATATGCACACCACTGCCGCGGGCAGCCAGCGCATAAAGCTCCTCCGGCGCAAGCCCTAAAGTGCCTGCCATAACATCTAGAAACCGGCCCGTTCCTGCCGAGCATTTGTCGTTCATCAAAAAGTCCGCAACACGCCCATCCTCCACACGGATGATCTTCGTATCCTGCCCGCCGATGTCAATAACAGTCAGCGTTTGTTCTCCATAGAGCGCACATGCACCGCGGGCATGACAGGTGATCTCAGTAATCTGTTTGTGGGCGTAGGGCACACATACGCGGCCATAACCAGTGGCCGCAATATCAGCCTGGGGGATAAATTCGCTCAACTGCGTCTGGATCTGCTGAGCCGTGTCGGCGCTGCTCCAGCCGGTGGGCTGGACAAGTCGCCGCACGATATTGCCGGACGGTTCCAGCACGACAGCCTTGGCGCATGTGGAGCCGATATCTATTCCAACCGCATATTGTTTCATTCAAACGTCCCCATTATCGTTCGGGGCGCACAGATATCACAGATATATATGGTGTATATAAGTGCGTCCGCAAGGTCTCTTCACATTTTTTCATCTTAAATAGAAAAAGAAAAAAAGTCTCTTGATATCGGCAAATCCGATTTTAGAGCTTAGCTTGTGAGGGAAATTCAAGGCATAAAAAAACTGTTTTAATAAAGTGGTATTTACTTTTTCACTTTCGCTTACAGCTTTCCTTGAGAGAAGGGCTATTTGGGGGTAGAAGGCCGGGCTACTTTCAACTTTCCGGATTTTCTTACAAGTTTGCAGATAATGTACATCCCGTCCGACTTTTTCTCCTTTCGATTGTATAAAATATGCTCTTAAGTTGTATATTTGCATAAAAACTGTCCTTTTAGGGCTATTTTGCAGGGAAAAACCAGCTGAACCCGAGTTTCAGGAGAATTCGGCGTACAAAAGCTGCAAACTTGTAAGGAAAATGAGGAAGTTGGATGTACTAGGTGAGGCGGCTTGTTAATTTGTTCCTCTTGGCTCAAACTGGGCTCAGACTATTGAGAGGAGCCAACCTCCATGCCCAACCCTCCAGTCCCCCCAACGGGGGCCACATCTACCGGCAAATCCCTGGGCACACCTGCCAACAGCTTGATCAAGGGGATCTTATTTATGGTGGCTTCTGCTGCCTTCTTTGCTGTCATGAACCTCTTTTCGCGGTTGGCCGGGGACTTGCCTTCCTTGCAAAAGGCCTATATTCGCAACCTAGTTGTTGCCCTCATCTCGGGCTTGGTCTACGCGCGGTATATTCGAGCGGAGGGGAGGGAAGACCTGGGCCGCCGAGCCCGGATTGACCTGGTCCTGCGCGCCAGCTTTGGTCTCCTGGGTTTGATTGCGAATTTTTACGCAGTGGACCACTTGCCTCTCTCAGATGCCACTATTTTGGGCAAGCTCTCACCCTTTTTTGCTATTGTTTTTTCCTACTTCCTCCTGGCAGAAAAAATACATAGGGTCCAGGCCTTATGCTTGGCCTTGGCTTTTGGGGGCGCCCTCCTGGTAGTTAGGCCAAGTTTTGCCAACCCCCATATTGGGGCCTATCTTGTAGGTTTTGTTGGTGGTATGTTTGCCGGCTTAGCCTACACCTATATTCGTATTCTTACCACCCATGGGGTGTCTCGCCACCTGGTGGTCTTTTATTTTGGCGCATTTTCTAGCGTCGTTCTCCTCCCCGTGATGATCTTTAATTATGTCCCCATGACCGGCCAGCAAACCCTCTACCTGCTCTTGGTGGGCCTTTGCGGCGCGGCAGGCCAGTATTGCATGACCTGGGCCTATGCCGCCGCCCCGGCCCGTAGTGTCTCGATTTTCGATTACAGCCAGGTGATCTTTGCAGCTCTACTGTCCAGCCTCATCTTGCAGGAATTTCCCTCCCTACCTAGTATTCTGGGCTATATCATCATCTTTGCCGCCTCTTTGATTATGTTTATCGCTAATTACCGCGCGGCCAAAGACTATGACGCGGCCTAACGCGTAGGTTTTGGTGGGAAATTCGTTATTTGGGTCTTTTGCCACCAATATCCACTTTTTGCTTGACCAATTTATTGGCGGCTAAATGCGCTTTTTACCAGAATGCCACCAATATTCATTTCGTGCTTGACTAGTCCCTTGGCGGCAAAATCCTATTTTGGCTAGAATGCCACCATTTTTTATTTCATGCTTGATTAGTCCCTTGGCGGCAAAAGGCTATTTCCCTAGAATGCCACCAATTCCTGGACCAAGACCGCGAAATCATCTTAGAAAGGTTTCTGGTAGTGGGTATTTTAAGTATTGCCGCTGGTCTATGTAGCTTGCTTTCCTAATAGGTGTGTTTTGTGTTTTATATTTTATAAAACAGACTAGTGATTAAGTGACTTTTCTGGCGTGGGAAAGGCTTGGTAAATACACTATGTCCTGGCGCATCGGTACGCATAAGAGTATTAACTTCGCTATCATTTATCATACTAGAACACAAAAGTTAGGATCATAATTCATGAGGGTCAAGAGCCATGCTTTTTAACCGCTTAGCATTAGGTAAAATATTTGATAAGAGGTTTTTTGGTCTGGCCTTGACCCATATTACATTATCGCTAGCCTATATTATCCATTCCTATGCTTTGATCACTTTTGTGAAGTTTCAGTTAATGCTATCGAAGGACCATATTTGGCGTAATTTGGTGGAATACCTGTGTGTAGACCTAGGGATGTCCGAAATTGCCTTCAACATACATTATTTGTATCAGTTTCTTTTGCCTATCTTTACGGGATTTGTAGCTGTTGAGTATTTGCGCTATAAACGTCAACTCATGGTGAACATGGCCTCGCGTAGCTCCTGTAAACTGATTTTACACAGACAACTAGCCTGGTATATCGCGATTAAGTATACTTTAGCGATCTTCCTATCCTATCTTTTTATGTATCTCCTGATGGCCCTGTTTATGCAACCTGGTAGCCCGGATAATATACCGCCACAATTTTTATTAGATATTGTGTCTTTTGATTTCATCCGCAATCAATATCCTCTTTATCTGATCATTCGGGATACCTTTACTTATTTCTTTGTTCCATTGGGCTTTTTCTACCAAGCCGCCAATCTCGCCTTATGGGCAAAAAATCAAGTGGAAGGATTTCTTTTCCCTGTTTTTTGGTTGATGGGCGGTACTCTTATTTCCCAGTATTTGCTGGGGGCTTTACCCATACCCGGTTGGCAGACATATTTTTACTATTTTGGACCGCTTATTGTTATAGCACCTGATGCCATTCCGCACCATACGTCTACCTTGGGAATTATGCTTGCTTTACTAGTGCCGGTGAGTCTTCTTAGTGCTTTGAGTATATATTTCCGTTGTAAAAAACATGCGGACTTTTTAAGTATCAATGTATGAATAAACTCAGTTGGCTAAAAAAATCTTTGCCTAGTATCCTGTACTTTTTGCTTTTATATGGCTTAATCAGCCTATTAGGCATCAATCTTTTTAGGTCTGCCAGTGAGCCCATCAATTATTTTCAATACGGCATACAGTATTATTTTGTTTTAGCATTCTCTGCCTATGCTTTTCAAGGACAGCTTGACTCCCAATGGATACGAATTCGTTGCAACAACTTAAACCGCATATTTCTCCTGTATATCTATCAGTATTTCAACTTGTATGCGCTGCAGCTCAGTCTAGTGTTCTTGGGAACTGCTGCTTTCACTTGGTTCTTTCAGCTACATTTTGTCTTTGAGGGCTTACTCATCTATTTTTTCTCGATGCATGCTCTTTGCCTTTTAATCTACGTTTATTATTGTGTAGCGTTGCAAGCTAGGCATAGCAACGTGGCATTTGTAGGCCTAGCCTTGGTCATGATAATGTTTTATCTTTTGCCACGTGAGAGCTGGAATATTTGGACCGCGCCTTATTCCTTAAGCCGATACGGTGGGATGAACTTCTGTTTACTATTGGCGATGACCTATGTTGGTCATTTATTAGGTATTTATATTTGGCATCTTTGGCAGTATGGCCGATTTCAAAGGCTGGTCAGAAAATGTTTAGCCCCTCAGCGTACTGCAAGGGGAGAAATGTGCTGCCTAGACAATCTCGCGAGTAGGCTGCGTTACACCTGCTACCTTGGCCTGTATTTTTTATTCATTGCCCTGGGCAGCGCCAGTTCGGAGCCTTTAGGTTTAAGTCGGGCACAGATCTATTGTTATCAAGCATTTTTTAATACGGATTTTATGCAGGACTCGGTTGCGAGCGCTGTAAGTTACTGGAATTGCTTAAAATTTTTGCTCTTTCTTTTTATATTTTTTTGGCCAACTTGGGTTGCGGCTTCTGAGTTTTCAACTACCGCCAGCCTCATTTTTAGCCGCTTCAGGCGTTGGCATCAAGCCTTTGCCATGATGGCGCGTTTCAGCCTGGTTTGGGCAGCTAAGGCCCTGGGGCGAACCTTACTTGCCTTTACGCTAGTATATGGAGGTATGCATGTTTTAGGGCCTGCTGGTGATAGTCTAGCGCTCCCGCTCGCTTCGGTATCACATCTATTACTGTTTTGGCTCAAGCTTGCCATCTGGGCCTTTAACTTAGCTTTCTACCTTTCTTTAGCTAATTTGGTCCATGAAGATAGCCGCCATCTGCTCTATATCAGTCTGATTTTAGGGTTGCTCGTATTTGTACAGAAATTGCATCCACTATTTCCTGGTTTAGGCCTTTGTCTCGACAATAATCGGCAACTGATATCTCTCTTACTTGCCCTCCTGGGGACAGGCCTTGCTAGCCTTGGGGCTCGCCTTCAGCTTAAGAAAATTTGAACGCGCAATAAGCAATAAGAAGAAAATTGGGATATTAAAGTATTTGAGGAACTTATATATGATTCAGCTAAACCATGTTACAAAAAGCTTTAAACAGGTGACCATCTTATCGGATGTCAATTACACTTTTGCGGAGGGTGAGAGCTACTGCCTGGTAGGGCCTAATGGGAGTGGGAAAAGTGTCTTTTTGCAACTCATAACGGGTCTTTCTCAGCCGGATGAGGGCAACATTATTGTGGACGATCAGGTTCTGGGTGAAGACTTTGACTTCCTTCCTGAGGCTGGCATTAGCATTAACCAACCGGAATTTATGCAAAACTGGACCGGGTGGGAAAACTTAGTTTTCTTGGCTTCTCTGAGAAAACGAGTGCAAACCCCAGAAATAAGAGCTTGGGTCAGCCGCTTTCGCATGGACAAAGACATCGACCGTGTTTACCGCGTTTACTCCCAGGGTATGCGGCAGAAACTGCGCTTAATCCAGGCCTTCATGGAAAACCCTCGTTATTTAATATTAGATGAACCTTTTAATGCTTTAGATAAAAAAGCGATAGACATCCTCCTAACCTGTCTAGCAGAATTTTCTAGCCCGGATAAGACCTTAATCATGACCTGCCATACCCAAGAATTGCTAGAGCAGACTGCCTGTAAAATAGTAGAGATGGAGGAGCTCACAAGTTAAATAAGCCCCGCTAAAAGCCGCGCAATAAAAAGCCTTGCATTTATCAGATTTCTCTGCTACTATACACAAGCGTTTCAAAACGCACCTGGCGCAGTAGTTCAGTTGGTTTAGAATGCCAGCCTGTCACGCTGGAGGTCGTGGGTTCGAGCCCCATCTGCGTCGCCACCTACCGGCCCTTTAAGGGCCGGTAGGCTTTTAAGCCCAGATAGCTCAGTCGGTAGAGCAGGGGACTGAAAATCCCCGTGTCGTTGGTTCGATTCCGACTCTGGGCACCAAAAGAGGACGTCAACGTGTAAATCTGCACATGTGGCGTCCTTTTTTGATGCTTGCAAATATAACCTTCTGGTCTGATTGGAGTGGGGTTTACAGGTATTTTTTCCCAAGGCAGATTCTGCCAGAAACTAGCGTTATCAACATACAACTTATGCTCTAAGCGAGCCTGGCATGTAATAAATTTGTGACTTTTAAGTATGGCTAAATCGTTTTGTTTTTTATAAGATTAATAAAGCATATGCAGACAGGAGAACTCGTAATGAAGAAGTCAGTGAATATATTAAGCCTTCTCATCATTTTGCTTATGGCTTTCAACGCTATGTTTCCGACAATTAGCTTAGCGGATGGGGAAGACCTAGTCCCTTTTTTATCCGGAAATACAAGCACAGAAGATGTATTTGATGATCTGGTTAAAAATGATATAAGCGCAGAAGATATACTGGGAAATCTGGTTGAAACAGATACAAGCACAGAGGATGCACTTGAGAATCTGGTTAAAAGTGATATAAGCGCAGAAGATATACTAGAAGATCTGGTTATTCATGATGCAACGCTTACAAGTGATCAGGATGCGGAGAATGACCAGCAAAACCAGACTCTGGCCCCACTTATGCTTATGCAGAATGCGGCCCCCACTCTTGCAGCAGAAGCTGTTAAGGCAAGTATTACAACCAACCTTAATTCTGAGGAGGACTTGTTTAATACGACGGATCCTATCCCTTTTGATAGCCACTATTTCAAAATACATATCGACTACAATGTTGTAACCAGTGGCAAGGTTGCCGAGGGTACCACGTTAAAGGTGGAATTAAAACCAGACCCATATAGTTCGAGCTACCTGCAATACCCATATAAATTTACCGAAAAGAAATCCGTTGAGGGAGATGAGGGAAGGTTGGCGGACCTCAAGATTTCTCGCCCCATATCTGCCGAGTTAAGCTTCAAGGCCCTTGACAGAAATTTTCAAATTGATATCCACTCTGCGCTAGAAATTGAGACTTCGCGGCTCGTCGACTACTTTGATAAAAATCCTAGCGCTAGCCATGTGGATCAGACTTATAAGCTCTTCATTAACGATCAACCACAAGACAAAACTGTTACGTTTAGATTTTCTAAGCCTAACCCCCAAACGAGTATAGTAGAGTTCTATAAAACGCGTGGTAGCTATCAAAAGGAGGGTGAACTCGGCGAAGGATCTATGTTTTATAACATTGGCATAGGAACAAAGCTTGGTAAACAGAATGAGTTTTTTATTTATGACACGCCTGATATCAACCTCCGCTTTGAGGACAATAATTTCCGAGCTTTTTTTGGCCTAGGATCAGGTAAGATTATCGGTAATGCATTTTTTAACTCCTCCAACAAGCAGGCGTACATAGGGGAGGGGGATAAGGAAACCCGCATGGAAGCGGAGCTATATGAGATATATTTCCTCACGGCCGAAGCAACCACGCCTTTTGCCCCACGCTCTGCTAGCTACGAAGAAAAAACCCTAGTTCTGAACCGTTATGACATCATTAATGGGAAACCAAGTTTGGACTCTATGGAACAAGCTACGATCCCACAAAATATTTTAGTCGAAAAGCCTTTTGGCCAGCCACTTACAGCGGAAGAACAACAAATAATAGAGAATGCTGGTGGACTTAATAAGACGGTGGGTAAGGGCTTCAAGTTTCATATCAAAAACTTTCAAAATCCCCATTTTGCAGAGGGAGGCGGCTATTTAATCCTGGTATTCAATGTTAAGATTGCCAATCCTTCTACAAGCTTAGACGCTGAAAAAAATCCTCTATATTACAATACTGCTAGCTACTATGCCCAAGAAATTCCCACCTGCAATCCTAAAGTGGATGATTACTGCATACCTATCAAATGTGAGAAAGCTGCGCTTGATGATGTTGTCAAGGGCAAATATACTGTAAATTCTCCTGTAAAAGAGGACTATATAGGAGGTACGGTAGATAACTATTCTTTGGTGAATATTACCAAGCAAGATGAGCAGGGTAATGCCCTTGCTGGCGCTACATTTACAATTTATGAATCTGACGCAAATGGAAATAAGTGGCAAGTGGCTTCCAACAAAGCAGGTGTCAAATTACAAAAATTAATCTCCAATGCAGAGGGAAAGCTGTCACTCAAACAAGAGGATGGCAGTTTGACTCCTGTGTCCCTGCTTCTGATGCGCGGCTACTACATCATAACTGAGGACGCAGCTCCTGAGGGTTACCAGAAAGCGAATGACCAAGCCTTCACGGTTGGTCTTAAAGTTGATCCCATTATTATTAAGAATGCAACTACTAGTTCGGATCCCACTACAAAACCCACGGATGAAAATCCTACAGATCCACATCCTACAGATCCACATCCTACTGAAACCAAGCCTGAGGTGCCAACAGACCCAAAACCTGGAGAGCCTACGCAGCCTAGTCAGCCAAGTGAGGGAACTACCATCCCGGTTCCCGAACCAAGCCAGGCTCTGCCTACTCTTCCGACAAGCGAAACGCAACCCGGTCTGGTAGGACCAGGATCTGACCGTCCGCATGTAACACTTCCCACTGTGCGACCAGGAGAAAGCTCTCCACAAGCGGGTTTTGTGGGTCCTACAGTAGCTTATGGTAAGTCCGTGGATGGTGCGACTTTATCTGCCCCCAGCAGCGGTCAGATTATGAATCTGCCGGCTACTGGCAGTGTGCACGCCACTTCCGCCTTGTTGATGGGCCTTGGCCTTGCTATTGCTGGCCTGCTGCTGAAGAAACGCGGTTAGTACTGGGACTATCGCGATGCGTGTATTGATGAGTCTTTAGATGATTGTGGCCAATAGTGCCATAACGGGATGCACCTTTATAGGCCTTGGAGTTCACTTCTCCAAGGCCTTACTCTTGAGTGAGCAAGTTAGAGCGCAAGGTTGAGGAGGCGGATAAGTTGCTAGCTTATTTTGATATTTTGCTCTTCTTTCATTTCTCTCCATCTATTTCATTTCGCTTCATCTAAAAGCTCTTATTAAAATAAAGTACTCGCTTGTTAGCTGCCTTGCTTGCCCCTATAATTTAGCTATAAGTCTAACCTGGTTGAACGGGCTTTAAGGTGGTCGAACATGCTTGAACGTGTTTGAATCTGCAAAAACAAGCTAGACCCTGCCCGAATGTGTTAGCAGGTTGGACTTTATGAGGAGCTTGTTGGGATGGATATTTTTAATTTAATCACTTTGGCTGGTGGTGTCGCAGTTTTCCTCTATGGCATGCACATTATGGGGGAGGGCTTGCAGGCCACAGCTTCAGATAATTTGGAGCGCCTGCTTTCCCGCTTGACAGGGACCCTGCCCATGGCTGTCCTTTTGGGAGCTGCGGTTACCGCTATTATCCAGTCCTCTTCGGGCACGACCGTTATGGTTGTAGGTCTGGTTAACTCTGGGATTATGACTTTGAACCAGGCTGTGGGGGTCATTATGGGGGCCAACATCGGCACCACGATCACGGCTTGGATCCTCAGTTTGACCGGCCTCCAGGGGGACTCTTTTTTCCTCCGCTTGCTCAATCCCTCCGGCTTTGCCCCTATTCTGGCCGTTATTGGCGTCAGCTATATCCTCTTTTCCAAGCGAGATAAGCGGGTGAGTCTGGGTACGGTGCTATTCGGTTTTGGCCTCCTCATGATGGGTATGGAAGTCATGTCCTCTGCCATTTCCCCCTTGCAGTATTCGCCCAATTTCCAAAAGCTCTTTGTCATGTTTGAAAACCCCATTTTAGGGGTTCTGGTCGGGGCGATTTTAACCGCGATTATTCAGTCTTCCTCGGCTTCTGTCGGTATCTTGCAAGCCTTGGCCGCTACCGGACAGGTGACCTGGGCCTCGGCTATTCCTATCATCATGGGGCAAAATATTGGTACCTGTATCACAGCCCTCCTCTCGGCTATCGGGGCTAAGAAAAACGCCAAGCGGGCTGCCATTATCCACCTGCTTTTTAACGCCATCGGTAGCTTGTTTTTTATGCTGGTCTTCTACGCCTGGCACCTTATCCGGCCCTTTTCTTTCCTCCAGGATGCCGTACCCATGGCGGGCATTGCCCTTTTCCATACCATTTTCAACGTTGCGGTGACTGTCATGCTCCTGCCCTTTCATAACCAGCTGGTCAAGCTGTCCATTCTTGTGGTTCATGACGACGCCCAGGATAGTGATGAGGACCAGGAGGACGATTTCCTCAAAGACGAGCGGGCCCAATTACTCAGCACCCTGGACCCCCGTTTCTTAGATACCCCGGGCTTTGCCTTAGGCCAAGCGACCAAGGCCATTAACGCCATGGCTGAGCTGACCAATGAGGGTTTTTCCATTGCTTGTAAGATGTTGCACAAGCCCACAGAAAAACGCCTGGCCAAGGTCATCCGCCGTGAAAATCTCATCGATAGTTTTGAAGATGAGCTACAAACCTATCTCCTCCACTTGAGTCAACGCCAGTTGGGGGACGAAGACAGCATTAGGCTCAACATTATGATGCACTCCATCAACGACTTTGAGCGGATCTCGGACCACACCGTCCATATCGCGGAAGCCTATCTCAAACAAGTTCATGCGGACTCTGCCTTTTCTGCGGAAGCCCAGGGCGAACTGGATATCATCATGAGTGCGGTCCAAGAAGTCCTGGAGCTGACTATCTATTACTTTGAGAATCGGGAAACGAATCGGGGAGAGGAAATTGAGGCCCTGGAAGAGGTGATTGATAAACTCAATCTCAAACTCCATGACCGCCATATCCAAAGACTCAAGGCCAATGCTTGTACGGTTGAAATGGGCTTTGTCTTTTCGGATATTTTGACGGCCTTGGAAAGAATTTCCGACCACTGCGCCAACATCTCCTTCTATATCAATGACGTCAAGGAAGGTTCCTATGACCGTCACGAATACAAAATGCGGATAGCCCAAAATAGTGCGGAATATAAACGCTACTATCAGAATTTCCAGAACAAGTATCAACTGCCGGAACTAGTTAGCCGGTCACGGCGAGGAGGCCCCTATGAATAAAGACCATGCAAGCCCTTTAGACCTTGAACGTTTGGGTCAAGACTATGGCAACTGGTATCAAGATCCCCAACGCCTTAGCCAAGGCCAGATGTCCTCAGACCTCTACCCCTACCGGACCCTCTTTTCACCCATCCAGGTGAACCAGGTTCGCTTAAAGAACCGCCTGGTGATGGCCCCCATGGGCAACATTAATATGTGCGAGGAAAACGGCCGCCCTTCTCCTGAAATGGTGGCCTACTTTGCCGAAAGGGCCAAGGGCGGGGTGGGCCTTTTAACCTCTGGCCTTATCCCAGTCTCCCAAGGCCAGGACCCCTCCGTTTTGGAAAAAGGTAACCTAACCTACTTCCCCCGTCTCTCTGGGTCCCGCACTTATTTCTCTGGCTGGCGGGATATCGCTAATGCCTGCCATGCCCAAGGGGCCCACTTTTTCATTCAGTTGACAGCAGGCCTAGGCCGGGTGGGCAACCCCGAGTGCCTTATGGTCCATAAGCGCCTGCCGGTTTCAGCCTCTTGGAATCCCAACTATTACCTGCCGTCTGTTCCCTCAGCCCGCCTATCAGACCGCAAGCTCAAGCGGATCGTGAAAAATATGGGCCAAGCTGCGGCAGATGCTCAGGTTATGGGCCTAGATGGGGTCTACCTCCATGCCCATGAAGGCTATCTCATGGAGCAAATGGCCAATTCGGCCTTCAACCGGAGAAAACTTGGTCGCTACAAGGACCCCCGCCGCTTTGGCTTGGAGATTGTCGAAGAAATCCGCCGCCGGGTAGGCCCCCGCTATCCCATCATGTTCCGGATCGACCTGTCGCTGGCCCTCAATGCTACCTACGGCGACCGGATGCAGACCAACAAGCTTCTCAAGAAATTCCAAAATGAACGTAGCGTAGAAGAGACCCTGGCCTATATGAAGGACCTGGTCGAGGCGGGTGTCGATCTCTTTGACGTAGACCTTGGCTGCTATGATAACTGGTGGCTGCCCCATCCCCCAACCTTTATGCCCCCTGCCCCCTTTGTAGAAGTGGCGGCTACGGCGAAAAAATACTTTGCTGACCAGGGGATTCAATCCAAGCAGGGTCTGGATGTGCCTATTGTAGCCGTGGGTAAGCTGGGCTATCCAGATCTGGCAGAAGCTGCCCTCCAGGAGGGCAAGGCCGATATGATCATGTTAGGCCGGCCCCTTTTGGCCGACCCCTACTGGCCGCAAAAGGCCTATGCGGGCCAAGTGGCGGACATCCGCCCCTGCATTGGCTGCCAGGATGCCTGCATCAACGAGTTTGTAGAAGGTGGGCGGCCCTATTGTACGGTCAACCCCCGTTGTTCTTTTGAGACGGTTTATCCTCTCCACCCTTCACCCGCTAGAGCGCCTAAACGCGTGGGGGTAGTAGGGGCAGGACCTGCCGGCCTGGAAGCCGCCCTCACCCTTTTAGACCGGGGCCACGACGTGACCCTCTACGATGCGGCGGATAAACCCGGCGGCGTCTTGCGTACGGTGGCCCTGGCCCCCAACAAGCTGGACCTGCTCAACCTTTTGACCTGGTACGAGCATAGGCTAGACAAGGCCCTGGCCAATCCGCGTTTGCACTATCTGCCTGGAACCGTTGCTTCGGTGAGTCTTTTAGAAGACGAGCGTTATGATGCGATCCTCTGTGCAACCGGGGCCAAGGCCCGCCGCCTGCAGGTACCCGGTGGTGATTTGGCAATCACGGGCATGGAGCTGGCCCAAGACCCCAGCCTGGCCCAGGGCAAGAAAAATATTGTGATCGTGGGGGCAGGGTCTGTGGGCGTGGAGCTGGCCTTCCTCCTGGCTGATAACCCGGACTGCAAGGTGACTATTGTGGAAGCGACGCCCTATGTTATGAAGGGGGTTTGTACCGCCAACCGGACCTACCTCATCCATTATTTAGAGAAGAAGCAAGCCCAGATCCTGCTATGTTCCCAGGTCAGGGAAATCACGAAGCAGGAAGTCAAGATTCGCCGCAATGTTTCCAAGACGGTGCCTGATCCTTGGGTGACCTGGACCCCGCTCCTGCCAGACAATGTGGTCAACCCCCTAGCCAAGCCGCTCGGAGAGGACTTCCAAGAGGAAAGTTTGCCTGCGGACCTGGTGGTTTTCGCGGTGGGAAATGAAAGTCGGACCAGCCTCTACGATAGCCTGGTGGAAAACTACTGCGCCCCGGAAATCCATAAGCTGGGGGATGCCTTCCAACCTGCAACCATCAAACAGGCCATCCGGTCTGGTTACCGGCTGGCCCTGACCCTTTAGGGCAGCCGCAAGCCGCCCCTCGCCAGCCCTTATCCCTGCGCGTTACCAACACAACGCCTAAACCCTAGGTCAAAGCAATGTCCAAACAAACAAGAGGCAAAGTCTATCGCATCATCTTAGCCGGGTCGGGTCGGGTGGCCCGCCACCATGTCCAGGCCATTTCCTATCAGGAAAAGCAGGGCCGCGCCCGCCTGGTTGCTGTTTGTGGTCCAGACCAGGCTGGGGCAGAAACCCTTCTGCAAAAGCACTACAAGGGTAAGCGCAGCCGGGTGGCCTATTACCCGGATTTAACGGCCGCTCTGGCCCAAGAGGAGGCAGACCTGGTGGCGATTGCGACACCCTCGGGTACCCATAAAGACTTAGGCCTGGAGGCCCTAGGAGCGGGCTGCCATATCTTTGTAGAAAAACCCCTGGCTATGACATACGAGGATGGCTTAACCTTAGCCGAGGCCGCGGCTGCGGCCGGCAAGAAGCTGGCCTTGGGCCATAAATACCGCTACCTGCCCTGCATGGCAGACCTAGCGTCTGATATTCAAGCAGGAAAATTTGGCCAAGTCTATTACGGGTCCGTCATCCTGCGCTGGGGCCACAACCAGGCCTACTATGACCGTGCTCCCTGGGTAGGGACCCGGGCGGCGGATGGCGGCGTGATCATGAACCAATCGGTCCATGCCTTTGACCTTTTGCGCTGGCTCATGGGCCTGGAAAACCAGCCCCTACTGGCCACCCGGGGCTTTGCCTCTACCCAGAGCCATGTGATGGAATCGGAAGACCTGAGCCTCGGGGTCTTTAGTTTTGCCGGTGACCGCTATATTTCTTATGAGGGGACGACCTCCAGCCAGCCCGACCGCCAGCAGGTTGAGCTCTTTATCTGCTGTGCTCAAGCGGACATCCGCGCGGGCATCCTCGGCAAGAAGCCCCACCTATCCATAAGGTCCCAGGGCAAAGAACAGAGACGTCCCTACCTGCGCCGCTATTTTTCACAACTGGTCTGCCAGGAAGGCTTTAAGGGCCTGCAAGTGGTGAAAAATCCGCATGTGGCGATTTATACCGACCTGCTCGCGGCCATAGCAGAAGACCGCCAGCCCTTAGCCTCGAGTCCGGCGGGCCTTTCCTCCCTGGAGATGGTGGAGGCCCTATACCGGGCGGCAGGCATTATCGCGTGAAGGAGTGCACGTCATGCGTTTTCTCGACCTGATCCTTAAGAAAAAAGCCGGCCAAGAGCTGACTACAGCAGAAATTAACTACTTCATCCAAGCCTACAGCGCAGATGCCATCCCGGATTATCAGGTTTCCGCCCTGCTGATGGCGATCTGCTTTCAGGGCATGACCGACCGGGAAACCGCTGACCTCACCCTGGCTATGGCCCGGTCAGGCGACCATTTAGACCTGTCTGCTATCCCCGGAATCAAGGTGGATAAACATTCAACAGGGGGCGTGGGTGATAAGACCAGCTTAATTATTGGTCCCATGGTGGCTTGCCTGGGCGTGCCGGTGGCCAAGATGTCCGGTCGCGGCCTGGGCCATACGGGCGGTACCATTGATAAACTGGAATCAATCCCCGGTTTGACAAGCAGTTTTGCCTTGACCGACTTTATCCGCCAGGTCAAGGATGTTCACCTGGCCATCGCCGGGCAAACGGCCCACCTGGCCCCCGCCGATAAGAAGCTCTATGCCCTGCGGGATGTTACCGGTACCGTGCAGAGCCCTGCCCTGATCGCCGCCTCCATCCTCTCAAAGAAAATTGCTGCCGGCGCTGATAAGGTTGTCTTTGATGTTAAATGCGGGTCTGGCGCCTTTATGGAAACCCTGGAGGACGCCCAGCACCTGGGCCGGGTCATGTATGCCATTGGCCAGGAAGCGGGCCTGGTGGTCCACGCCCTTATCTCTAATATGAACCAGCCCCTGGGCCACATGGTGGGCAACCGGCTAGAGGTCTACGAGGCTGTCCAAACCTTGCAGGGTCAAGGTCCTGAAGACCTGCATGAACTCTGCCTGGCCCTCGCCGTGGAAATGGCCTTCCTGGCGGACAAGGGCAGGAGGGAGGACTTGCGAGCCCAGCTGGAAGACAAGCTACACAATGGTCAGGCCCTGGCCAAATTCGTCGAGATGGTGGAGGCCCAAGGTGGGGACGGGTCCTATCTTACCCAGCCCGACCAGCTCCTGCCCGCCAGCTATACTGCGGACTTTTTGGCCCCGGAGGCGGGCTACCTGCAGGCCATGAACTGCCAGCTGGTCGGCGAGGCTTCTGGCCTCTTAGGTGCGGGCCGGGCCAGGTTGGAGGATGGTATCGATCCCACTGCCGGCCTGATTTTTGACCACAAGCTGGGCGCCAAGCTGGCAAAAGGGGACCGCATTTGTCGCCTACAATCCTCCAGCGTCCAAGACTTCGGCCCTGCCCTCGCTCAGTTGGAAACCGCCATTACTATGGGCGACCAAGCCCCGAAGCTTAGTCCTATCATTTTGGACCATATTTACTAGTTACTGCTTCCGTACTGCTGCCACTAGCCTAGCGCCTGTTGCCCGTCCTGCCTACCTACTAGTTATCGGCATGGTCTCATCTAGTTCCATTGCTGCCAGGCTCACGCCTGTGGCCTGTCCTGCCGGCCATGGCCTCAAGCCCTACCAGTTGCACACTTGAAAGGTGAAATGATGTCTCAAGAACAAAACCCCCAGCCCTGGCTCTCCTGGGCGATAGAACTCCAAGCTCTGGCCCAAAATGGTCTGGCCTACACGACCAACGCCTTTGACAAGGAACGCTTTGAGCGTATACGGCAAATCAGTGTAGAAATGCTGTCTCACCAAACGATGCTGCCCCAGGATAAAGTGGTCGACCTTTTCTGCTGTGAAAAAGGCTATCAAACGCCCAAATTAGATACCCGGGCAGCCGTCTTCCAGGAGGGTAAAATTCTCCTCGTCCAGGAAAATGACGGCCTCTGGTCCTTGCCCGGAGGCTGGACCGATGTAACGGAATCTGTAAAATCCAATACGGAAAAAGAGGCCAGGGAAGAGGCCGGAGCCATTGTAGAGGCCAAGCGCATCCTTGCAGTCTTAGACCGCCGCAAGCACAACCCTCGCCTCTCCGCCTTTGGGATTATCAAAATCTTTGTGGAATGTGACCTGATCAGCCAAAGTTTCCAGCCCAATCTGGAAACCTTGCAGGCAGACTTTTTCGCCCGAGACAACCTGCCCCCGCTCGCCGTCTCCAAGGTCACCCCAGACCAAGTGGACCTCTGCTTCCAGGCCCATGATCAGGCCTTCTGGCAAACAGTTTTTGACTAGATTTCAGACATATTTGCAAGTAATGGAGGGCTCCCAGCATCCAAACCACCCATTACTTGCAGATTTGTCCTGTCTGACCTCCCACTAGCTGCAAACTTGCATAGTAGCCCACCCATTAGCTGCACTTTTGCCGGAGAATCCGGAAATCCGAAGTAGCATAGACATTTGACCTCCCACTACTTGCAAATTTGCATGTTCATGGACTGCCCCTTTGTTGCCCTGGCAATCTAGGCTGCCTAGCTGTTAGAATGAAACTTGTGAATCTTATGAAACTTAAACGTTTCGAACGAATAGAAAGGTGTCTCATGCTTAAAAAATCTCAAGTGGAAGGTATTTTGACGGCTGCTCTGATGGGTGGCGCGGAATTTGCCGAAGTCTTTGTAGAAGACAAGGACAATACCAGGCTTAGCTACCTGGATGATAAATTAGACTCTATTTCTTTAGGCCGCGATTATGGCCTGGGCCTGCGCCTGATCAAAGGCTTTGAGCAGGTTTACGCTTTTACCTCCGATCTGAGCGAGAAAAATCTCCTGGCCTTGGCCAAGTCTTCGGCTGAGGCCCTGAGTGGCAAGTCTGGCCAGAAGGTCATGGCTTTTGAAAACCAGCCTGCCCGCCAGGTCAATATGATTAGGATTTTGCCGGGGGAAATTGCTTTGCGGAAGAAGCTAGATCTCTGCAAAGAGGCCTTCCATACGGCCAAGGACTACGATCCTTGTATTGTCCAAGCCTCTGCCATGTATATGGACGAAGACCAGAAGGTGCTGATCGCTAACTCGGAGGGCCTCTGGGTGGAAGACCAAAGAGTTCGCACCCGCTTTATGGTGAGTGCGGTGGCAAGTGATGGCAAGGACATGCAAACAGGCTTTATGGGGCCAGGCGCCTCTCAAGGTTTTGAATTCTTTGAAGACCATGATGTCAACGCGATTGCTCGAGAGGCCGCCCGCATTGCGACGACCATGATTAAGGCAGATTACGCACCGTCTGGAGCCATGCCGGTGATCATGGACAATGCTTTTGGGGGCGTCCTCTTCCATGAAGCCTGCGGCCATGGCCTAGAGGCCTCCTTTGTTTCCAAGGGCGTCTCGGTCTACACGGGAAAGTTAGGCCAGCAAATTGCTTCCCCCTTAGTGACCGCCCTGGATGATGGCACCCTGCTCAATGGCTGGGGTTCTTCAGGCTATGACGATGAGGGGACTCCGACCCAACGCAACCTCTTGATCGAAAATGGCGTTCTCAAGTCCTATTTGGTCGACCGGCTCAACGGCAAGCGGATGGGCTTGGCCTCTACCGGTTCTGCCCGCCGGCAGAACTACCGCTATGCCCCTACCTCCCGGATGAATAACACCTTTATTGCTGCTGGCAATTCTACCCGGGAAGACATTATTGCCAACACTGAATATGGTCTCTATGCTAAGAGCCTGGGCGGTGGGTCAGTAGATGTCACGACGGGTGAGTTTAACTTTGCTGTAGCTGAAGGGTATCTGGTACAGGACGGTAAGATTGTCAAGCCTGTACGGGGCGCCTCCCTGATTGGCACGGGCCTAGAGGTCCTGCAAAAGATTGATATGGTGGGAGATGATTTTGCCCTGGGTCAGGGTATGTGCGGAGCTTCTTCTGGCTCTATTCCTGCGGCCTTAGGCCAACCCCCCTTACGGATCAGCAAGCTTACTGTTGGTGGTAGATAGGGCAGATAGGTCAGATATAGGAGAATAAAATGGATAAACATGTATTTGCAGAAAAACTCTTAGCAGCCGCCCAGGATCGCTTCCAAGAAGCAGAAGTCTTCTTTTTTGGTTCCACGGCTACGAGCATTGAACTCTATAACGGATCTTTAGAAAAATTTGAAATTGCCGATTCCCGTGGCCTGCAGCTTGCGGTTCTCCAAGATGGGGTCAAGGCTCTGGCCTATACTGAAGAGCTGACAGAAGGCGCCATAGACTACCTCTTAGACCAGGTTCAGGCCGTTTTAGACCTGGGCCAACCGGCAGAAGACCTACCGGGCTTTTACGCAGGCAAGGACACGCTTCGGCCCCTGCCAGACCAAAAGAAATTCCAGCTGGATACGGAAGCTGCGATGGCGAGTTTGCAGGCCCTGCAGGCTGAAGTGGAAAAGTGCACCGCAGAAGCCAAGATGATTACCCTGGAGCTAGGGGCTAGCGCTGGAGAAGAATTCATTTGCAACAGTAAGGGCCTGGACCGCAGCGGGGAGACAGGCCAAGGCCAGATTGTCGTTTACGTGGTGTTGGCCCGGGGAGAGGAGATGCAAAATGGCTTTGCCTTCCGTGTCTTCTCAGACTTAGAAGACATCAACCTGGCTGCCCTGGCCCAAGAAGCTGTTGCCAAGGCGGAGGCCAACTTTGGCGGTACTAGTTGCCCCTCTGGCCAGTATCCTGTGATTATTGAGAATGATTGCTTTGCCTCCCTCCTTATGGCTCTGTCGTCGGCCTTCTCGGCGGAGAGCGTGCAAAAGGGCGTTTCCTTGTTGAAGGGGAAGATGGGCCAGCAGATTGCCTCTGACCATTTCTCGCTCTATTCAGACCCCCTGCACCCTGCCTGTCCCGCTCCGCGTAATTTCGATGATGAAGGCGTGGCAACCCAGAAGCTCTGCTTGGTAGACAGGGGTGTGCTCAAGTCCTACCTGCATACTCTGGAAACCGCCAAAAAGGAGGGCACAGAGCCCACTGGTACTGCCTCCCGGTCTTACAAGGGCAAGGCTAGCCCCTGGGCAGACTTCTTCTACATGGAGGAAGGTGACAAGGACTTTGATCAACTCTTGGCTGAGGTGGGCGAGGGGATCTTGATTACCGACCTGCAGGGCCTACACTCCGGCCTCGACCCCATCAGCGGAGACTTCTCCCTGGCGGCTAAGGGCTTTGCGATTACAGACGGCAAGAAGGGCCGCCCCATTAAGCAAATCACAGTAGCCGGTAACCTCATTAATCTCTTGGAAGGCATCAAGGAAGTGGGAGCAGATGCAAAACTGAGTACCTATGACTCCTACATTCCCTCGGTTTATGTCGAGTCCATGGCGATCGCAGGTGACCAGGACTAAGGACCTGGCCTGCTAGCACACATGCCTCTTTGTCTACCCCGCACTTTTCTGCTCCATCCCGCACTTTCGGTGCGGGATGGATCAGGAAATTCGCTGAGGAGTGGATCAGGAAGCTACTCATTCTCACTCAGTACATCCAACTTCCTCATTTTTCTTACAAGTTTGCAGCTTTTGCACGCTGAAATTTTTGGAAAGCCAGGTCTGCCCGGCTTTTCCCTGCATAATAGCCCTAAAAGGACGGTTTTTATACAAATATACATCTAGGTGCGCGGGTTTATACATTCAGACGAAGAAAAAGTTGGCTGGGAGCTACATTATCTGCAAACTTGTAAGAAAATCCGGAAAGTTGAAAGTAGTGAGGGCTTTTGTCCCTTCTGCTACCTGCCTTCTTTTCCTTTCATAGTCCAGTATTTTGTCCGCACCCCCTTTCTTGAATTTCAGACAAGTTTGCAAGTAATGGATGAGTCTAAGCGGTCAAGTCATCCACTACTTGAGGATTTGCCCTCGATACCACCCATTAGTTGCAAAAATGTCCGGCGCCCCACCCATTAGTTGTAAAAATGCCCGAGAATTCAGAATTCCGAAAGTCAAGCCCGCAATAGTGTGTAAATTTGGAATGACCTTTCTTTAATGACCTTCTTAGGCAGCCTTTGCTAGCCGGCATTGGTTGGCAAGTCCGCCAAATCAGGGTTTGCCAACCTTTTTCAGGCCGGTCGAGCCGGTTTAGCGACAGATTTTGGTTGGCAAGTTCGCTAAATCAGGGGTTTGCCAACCTTTTTCCGGCTCACATTTGCTTGGTGAAGCCAAATAATGGTTGGCAGATCCGCTAAATTAACACTTTGCCAACCTTTTTCAGGCCGGCTGGGCCGTTTTAGCAGGAGATTTAGGTTGGCAAATCCGCCAAATCACAACTTTGCCAACTCTTTTCGGGGCAAACCCATGCAGAGACAGCAAAAAAAGAGTTGGCAAGTCCGCTAAAGTAGCACTTTGCCAACCTTTCTCCGGCTTACATTTGCTTGGGAAAGCCTAATAATGGTTGGTAAATCCGCTAAATCAGGGGGTTGCCAACCATATTCAGGCGGCCGGGCAGGCCGTTAGAATCACAAATGTGGTGGAATATTGCTTTTGTCCATTTCACAAGCCTTTGGGCGGGGGAAATAAGCCAAAAATTATTGTGAAATATGATATTAGCTCGATTCACAATATTTTTTCCCAGACCAGATAAGGAAATTATATGGTGAAATAGCATATGGAGTTATTTCACATGAATTCTGCTAGGGCCGGATAAGCTCAATTTATGGTGGAATGCCATAATGAGTTATTTCACATGAATTTTGGCCAAATAATTAAGGACGAAAGGCTTGTGAAAAATGACTTCTTCGATTTCCACAGCTAATTGCTTGGAATCTAAGGGCAGGTTTACCTGTGGAAAATGAATTCCTCAAGTTCCACAGGCAATTGGCTGAAATCTAGGGATAGAATAGCTTGTGAAAGATGAATCGCTTAATTTCCACAGGTTACTGATTGAAATCTAATGGCTGGATTACTAGTGAAAAATGAATTCTACTATTCTCACAGGTATTGGGTTGGTAATCTACTGTTAAAGATGATTTCCGCGACTTCCACACGAATACATGCTACCCACGTAGCAGAGAAATACTGTTTTCACTTTCGTTGTCTATGTGGCATGTCCTGTTTACTTTGGCAATTAACTCACTTTTCCGGTGGAGCAGGAAATTCGCTTAGGGCTTGAAATCTTAAATATTAAATGTTACTATACGAAAGCTTTTGCTCTAGCGAGCCAAAGGGGAGTATAGCTCAGCTGGGAGAGCGCTTGCCTTACAAGCAAGATGTCACAGGTTCGAGCCCTGTTACTCCCACCATAAAGACGAGAGGATAGCTCCTCTCGTCTTTCGTCGTTTATGGGGCAAAATGCAGCGCTTAAGTGCTTGAAGGAAGAAGGAAGAGATGACCAATCAGCCAGATGACAGGCAAAAGCGGATGCCGCGCCGGCCCCTCAGACGAGCTGGCCAACCCTTCGTTGCTGATCCTGCACAAAGTCACTATGCAGACAGCCAGACGAAGAGCCAGAAACCTGTGACCAGTTTGAGTGATGCTGGGACCAGGGGGGCTAGAGGCACTAGGGCTGGAGTCCCGCAAAAGTCCAAGCCTCGGGGCTCTAGAGGGAAAAGACCCGGCAGAGAAGAGCCTTTAACAGAAGGCTTTACAAGGGAAGGCCCCTCAAGGGAAGGGCCCTCTGCAGAAGGCTTTACAAGGGAAGGCCCCTCAAGGGAAGGGCCCTCCGCAGAAGGCTTTATAAGGGAAGGCCCCTCAAGGAAAAGCTTCCCTGGGGAAGGTGCTGGAATCAGCAGAGAAGCCCCTAGGGCAGGTTTATACGGCAAAGAAAAACTCTTTGCCCTGATCTTATTCGCCCTCTTGATCGCTCTCCTAATTGTCGTTGGCCAATACCGGCGGGGTCTCAAGCCCCAAGCGGATTTGCAGGCCGGCTCTTTGCACTCGGTCCAGGACCAGGCAGAAGGCCGAGGACAACAAGATGACCAAGGGCAAAAAGAGGGCCAGGGCCAGGACCAGGGCCAGGGCAATCCAGGTGAGGACCAGGAACAGCCCCCCAACCCGGGTGTAGTTCCGGGGGAGGACCAGGCTCAGGCCGGCAAAGCCCCAAGGGGCCAAACTCCTAGCGGACCAGACGGAGACACTTTCACAATCGCGGCGGTTGGTGATGTCCTCATCCACGATGCTCTCTTAAATGCGGGGGAGCGAGAGGATGGGCGTTATGACTTCCGCCCCCTCTTTACCCATCTGGCCCCCATTATTGCGCAGGCTGACTTGGCTGCTTTTGATATGGAAGGCGTTTTCCGGGGAGCCCCTTACGCCGGCTACCCCTCCTTCTCAGTCCCGGAAGACCTGGCTGACAACCTCAAAGAAATAGGCTTTGACCTGGCCATCACAGCCAATAACCACGCGATGGACTTTGATGTGGACGCCATGATGCGGACCGCTCGTGTGGCCAAAGAAGCAGGACTCATCCCCGTGGGAACCCGGGCAGACTTTGATGACCCCACTTTCTTTATCCAAGACATTAACGGCATCAAGGTGGGTATTTCTGCTTTTACCTATGAGTCGCCCCGCCAAGGAGCCGACCTTTCCCTGCGTAGCTTCAACAATGTCCCCATCTCGGTTAAGAATTCCCAGCTTATTGACTCCTTCTATGTAAGCCTTGACTGGCCGGACTTCTGGGAGGAAGATGCGGCACGTCTGGAAGACCGGGTCCAGGAGATGAAAAAGGCGGGCGCCGAGGTCCTTATCTTCTTCATGCATTGGGGGACCGAATACGCCGGGGGACGCGACCAGGCCCAGGGCTACTATGCCCAGGTTTTAGCCAACAGCGGTGTGGACCTGGTCTTGGGTTCTGGCCCTCATGTGATCCAGGAAATCCGGGCAGTAGACGCGGAAGAGGGAAACCACACCATGCTCTGCTTCTACTCGGTGGGCAACTGTGTCTCTAACCAGCAGTATGACACCGGCAATTCCGAGGGAAGAGCTCAGGATGGGTTGATTGCCCTAGCCTCCTTCAAGCGGGGAGACGATGGCAAGGTGGCCTTGGATCGTGCGGGCTATGTAGCCCATACTGTGTATAAAGAATACCCTGAAAAGGGTGACCGGCCCTACACCAAAGCCCTGGCCATCCCTATTGAGCAGGGCCTTAAAGATCCCCAGGCCTGGCAGCTTACGGACCAGGCCATTGCCGACCTCAAAACTGCCCAAAGCCGAGTTAAAGCTATTATGGATACCAATGAGCCGAGGGGCTTGCCTCTCCAGGCTTATGCTGGCTTCTTTGAATAAGTCGCTTATGCCGATTTTCTTTGAATTAGCCGGTTCGAATCAGTTAGAATAAAAGTATCTCTAGAAAGGGACGCCTATGCCAAATAATCAGCCTAAAAAGAAATTTTCCCTCAACGGCCGGAATATCACCCTAATCTTGATCCTAGCCTTGGTAGTTTATATTGTTTCTACTGGGGTTTATACGGTTAAGGAGAGCGAGCAGGCCGTCATTCAGACTTTCGGCAAGTACACGAGTACGACGGGCCCTGGTCTGCATGTCAAGCTGCCCTGGCCCATCCAGGAAGTGACCATTCTCCAGGTCCAACGTACCCAAAAGATGGAGTTGGGCTACTATCAAGATGATACCGGCATCTACCACTCAGAAGAAGATGACAGCCTCATGATCACGGGAGATATGAACGTGGTTAACATTGACTTCTTCATGGAGTGGAAGATCTCTGACCCCATCAAGTATCTTTTTTCCTCGGAACAGCCGGAGGCTATCTTGCGCAACCTGCTCATGGCCTCTGTGCGATCGGTCGTAGGGACCAAGTCTATTGATGATGCCTTAACGACTGGCAAGTATGAAATCCAAAACGAAGTCCAGGAAATGATGATGGAAAAACTAGAGGAGAATGACATCGGCATTCAAATTCTGGACGTCAAGGTCAACGATTCCGAGCCGCCCATAGAAGCCGTAGCCAAGGCCTTCCGCGACGTTGAAACGGCCAAGCAAGAGAAGGATATGACCATCAACCGGGCTGCGGAATACCGCAACCGCCGCCTGCCCGAAGCCAAGTCCCAGGCAGACCGCCTCATCAAAGACGCTGAGGCTTACAAGGCCAGCCGGGTGGCAGAAGCTGAAGGCCTGAGAGACCGCTACCTGGCCATCTATAACGAGTATAAAAACTTCCCGGATATTAGCCGTAACCGCATGTACCTGGAAGTCATCGAGAAGACCCTGCCTGGTATCAATGTGATTGTGGATGAGAGTGGCCAGGTTTCCAAATACCTGCCCCTCAAACCCGACAGTAGCCTAGACCCTATTGTTGCGGACCATGACAATCCGCAAGAAACTGCCAAAGGAGGTCAGTAAGATGGCCAAGTGGAATCCCGACGATTTTCAAAAAGACCATGACAAGCAAGATAAGAATAAGTTCTCTTGGTCCTTTGGCTTTGGAGAGGATAAACATCAGCAGGAGGCCACGGACCAGTCGGCACAAGATGGGGGTGGCAAGTCCCAGGAGAAGATCGACTTTTCCGCTTCTCAAGACAAGCAGGACAAGGGTAAGAAAAAGCAGGCAAAATCTCGCAAGTCCGTGGGGATTCTGCTCGCCCTAGCGCTTATCGTCTTTATGATCTTCAACTGCTTCTATATCCTGCCCGAAGGCCAGGTGGCCTATGTGACCCAGTTTGGCAAAATTGTGTCCACCAGCAGGGAGGCCGGTCTGAAGTTTAAGCTACCCTTTGTCCAGGATATTAATTTCCTGACGGACAAGATCATGTATTACGATGTCAACCCTTCCGAGGTTCTCACCGCCGATAAGAAGGCCATGATGGTAGACTCCTATGTCCTTTGGAAGATTGATGACGTTTCTACTTTCATCCGCACGGTCGGAGGCAACACCCGGGAGATGCAAAAGCGTATTGATGCATCGGTCTACTCTAATATCAAAAATATCATGGGCCGCTTGCAACAGTCGGAAATTATTACCGACGATGAAAGCTCCCGCGATTCCCTTAACCAGCAGGTGACCCGCTTTGCTGGCGAGGAGCTGGCAAACTATGGGATAGAAGTCCTGCGTGTAGAAATCCGCCGCTATGACCTGCCCACAGACAACCTCTCCGCCGTGTATGACCGCATGATTTCCGAACGTCAGCAGATGGCTGCTGCCTTCAAGGCAGATGGTGACTATGAGGCTGCCAAGATGCGGAATGAGACGGACAAGGAATACGACATTATGATTGGGGAGGCCAAGGCTCAAGCCCGCCGGATTCAAGGCCAGGCGGAGGAAGAGTATATGGCTATCCTCAAGGAGATCTATGGCGATAAGGACAAGGCAGATTTCTATCGCTTCACTTTAGAGCTGGATGCCCTGGAGCAGAGCCTACAGGGAGAGAAAACAGTTATTTTAGGACCGGATTCTTTCCTAGCCCAGATCTTGTCTGACGGTGGGGAAGACCGCCCGGATGATGAAATCCAAAAATAAGGCTAGCAAGCCTAAAAATACTATGCTAAGATAGTCCGTGTTTCGGAGGTAAGAGAGAAATGCATGTTTTAATCGTGATTCTAGCAGTTTTAGATATAATCGTCTGTGTAGGCCTGGTCACCCTAGTCGCCCTGCAGGAAGGTGATGAGGCTGGCTTGGGTAGCTTAGCGGGTAACTTTGAAACCTTTATGGATAAGTCTAATGGCGGCAGCTTTGAGGAAAAGCTGCAGAAGCTAACGACCGTCTTGGCTATTTCCTTCGCTGTCTTGTCCATCATCCTCTACCTGCTTACCGGCCGTGTAGCTTAGTTACCAACACACAGGACTAAAACGCGTATGATGAGACTGCCCCCTGTTGGCAGTCTTTCTTTTTATGAAGATTTAACAACAGTCGGTCGAGGAGACCGGTATAGTCAAATGAGGACCCATGCTGCACGGCTTGCTGGCTGGAAAGCCCAGGCTTAAGCATATATGGATAGGAGTAAACATGGACAAGTTCGCCAGCCTGCCCCAAGGCTATGATATACGTTTAGAAAACCAGCGCGGCTATGTAGGGACCCTAGAAACCAAGGGCCAAGACCACTATGTGGCCCTAGATAGCCCTGACCCCCGCTTTGGCCGCTTTGTTACGATTGCCCGCCAGGACTTAAATGGCGCCCCTTTGGGCATGAAGGTGGTAGTGGAGCTCACGGCGGTGGTTTCCGAGGAAGAAGCCCACGGCAAAATTGTTGAGGTCTTGGGAGACCCCGGTAAGGGGGATGTGGCCATCACGGGCATTATCCGGTCCTACCTCTTGCGAGAAGCCTTTCCGCCTGCCGTCTTAGCGGAGGTGGAAAGTCTGCCGCCCGATCCTGATCCAGCGGATCTGGAGACTGAAATCGCCCAGGGCCGCCTAGATTTACGGGACCAGCACACCTATACCATAGATGGCCTGGATGCCCGCGACTTGGACGATGCCATTGCAGTGGAACGCCTAGGTTCAGGTTACCGGCTCTGGGTCCATATTGCGGATGTGAGCCACTATGTCCGGCCTCAGACAGAACTCGATAAGGAAGCCTTTAAGCGGGCCAATTCGGTTTATCTGGTAGACCGGGTCCTGCCCATGCTGCCCCCCAAGCTTTCCAATGGACTCTGCAGCTTAAACCCTAGACACGACCGGCTGTGCCTGTCTTGCCGCATCGACTATAACGCCGAGGGTCAGGTGATCGCTGGCCAGCTGGCCAAAACGGTCATCCAGTCTAAGGTGAGGTCTTCCTACGAAGAACTGCGGGAGATCTTTGCCGGCCAAGAGCCGGAAGGTCTGCCGGACTGGTTCTTGGAGTCTGTAAGCCTGGCCCGGGAACTGTCAGCCCTGCTCAGCGCCCGGAGGACCTGCCGAGGGGCCCTGGTCTTTGACTTTCCCGAAACTAAGGTAGTCTTGGATGCGGAAGGCCAGGTGGCCGATATCTACGGGGAAAAGCAGGACGAAGCCAACCAAATCATTGAATCTTTCATGATCGCAGCCAACGAATATGTAGCGGCCTTCTGCGATGAATACCGCCTGCCTGCTATTTACCGGGTCCACGAGGACCCGCCCGGAGAGAAAATGGACCTGGTCCTGCAATATGCAGAAGACCTGGGCCTGGGAATTCATATTCCACGGGATATCCAGCCTAAAAACCTGCAACAACTCTTATCTAAGATAAAGACAGAGCCCTATGGGCTTACCCTTTCGGAAATGCTCCTGCGGGCCTTGGCTAAGGCCCGCTATGATACGGAAGACCTGGGCCACTTTGGCTTGGCCTCCCAGCAGTATTGCCACTTTACAGCCCCCATCCGCCGCTATGCCGACCTAGTGGTCCACCGGGCGGTAAAGGCTGAGCTGGAGGGCAAAAGCCCAGGTAAACGCCCGAAAAACCTGAAGCTGGTAGCGGCCCATATTTCCGAGATGGAAAGAGTTTCCATAGATGCGGAGCGAGATTCGGACGACCAGAAGATTGTGGAATATTACGCAGATAAACTGGGCGAGACCTATCAGGGCGAAATTTCAGGCTTCTCCAACTCCAGCTTTTTTGTCCAGCTGCCGAATACCGTTGAAGGGTCTGTCCTCTACGCCAGCATGGATTCTGGCTATATCCAGTTTTATCCCGACCGTCTCCTGGCTCAGAACCGCGATACCGGGGAATATTATCAGCTGGGCGACCAGGTCAAGATTCAGATTGCTAGAGTAGATCTGGAAAGGCGGTTTTTGGATTTCAAGCTTCTCCAACATGAAGAAACACCTCTGCATGGAGGGGGTGGCAAGGCGGGCCACCGGCATGGTGGCCGCCGCAAACAAAAATACGGGCCCCATCGAGCAGGCAAACAGACTGGCAGGCGAAAAAAGAGCCGCAATCAACACAAATTGCGGGGAAAGGGTCGGAAGAAAAAGTAGCTTTAGGCCACTTTAGGCCAAGTCTTGGGGCTGGTCGACGATCAGGCGATCAATGTCTTGGAGAAAGGCCTGTGCCTGGTCTTGGCTTTCTGCCATGACCCGGACTTCTACCGGATGTCTTAAATCAAAAGAAAAAATCCCCATGATGGATTTGCCATCTACCACATAGCGGCCGGAGGACAGGTCAATTTCGAAGGGATAACGGGAAGAAATTTGCACAAAGCTCTTGACCTTATCTACCGTGTCTAATAATACGTGAAATACAATCATACCATCCCCCTGATTTTTGACTTTGCTTGCGTTTGATAAAGAAGAAATAGAGTCGATCACTTGGTTAGGCCTTGGTCGGCGATTTTCTCATCCATTCTGCAGGAAAGTCATTTCCAGATCTTGACTCTACCACATGGACCGGCAGTCTGTATAGCGGCTATATGCTACACCAGGACGGATTTCACCCGGTATAATAAGGCCATATGAACAGCACACATCATCCTCACTATTGCTTTACCTATTGCCTGCACAGCTTTGGCTGCAAATCCAACGCCTATGAGTCGGAAGCCATTGGCCAATTTTATGCTGACCAAGGCGGCCAAGAAGTCGCAGAAAACCCGCTGGCAGACCTTATTGTTTTTAACACCTGCACCGTTACAGCAGAGGCAGGACGCAAGGCCCGCCAGGCCCTGCGCCGGGCGCGTAAGGAAGCCCCAGAGGCCTGCCTGGTCGTGATGGGCTGCTATAGCCAGCTGGAAGCAGACGAAGGTTTGGCGGATTTTTGGGGCGGGACCGACGGCCGCCTGGCCCTAGCCCAGGAGGCCCTGTCTGCCTGGCAGGCCAGGCAGGGGCTAGGGTCCAAGTTGGGTTCTGACGACCCTGACTCGGCCAGTACAAGCTCTCTCCCTAGCCCGAGGGAGGGGGCAGGCCTGGCCCCAAGCCTCCAGCAGTCTCCAACAGATTTTTCCGAAACGCAGGGGGGTCCCCAGGAGTCTACCGCCTATGAGAACCTCGGCCAGGTCCGCCAGCAAAAGGAAACCCGAGCCCAGATCAAAATTGCTGATGGCTGTAACCAGCACTGTACCTACTGTGCGATCCGGCTGGCTCGAGGTCCTCTGCGTAGCCGGGACCGCCAGGATATCTTGGCAGAAGCGCGCCAGCTCCTGGCCGCAGGCCACCGGGAGCTGGTCCTTACGGCTACCAATATCACGGCCTTTGAAGCAGATAAGGGCCGGACCAGCCTGGCCCTGGCGGAGCTGTTAGCGGAATTAGCGGACCTGCCCGGCCTGGGCCGTCTCCGCCTAGGCTCTTTGGAACCGCAGGCCCTGACCCCTGACCTGGTGGCAGCCCTGGGCCAGAATCCCAAGCTTTGCCCTCATTTTCATATCTCCCTGCAGTCCGGTAGCGACAAGGTTTTAAAGCTGATGGGCCGGGGCCATACCCAAGCTGATTACCGGGCCATAGTGGAGGCCCTCCGCCATCATTTCCCCACCCCCGCGCTAACGACGGATCTCATGGTGGGCTTCCCCGGGGAAGAGGAGGAAGACTTCCAGGCCAGCTATGACTTTGCCCAGGAAATAGCTTTCGCTCGCATCCACATTTTCCGCTATTCTGCCCGCCCCAACACGCCGGCTGCCCGCCTCCCCCAGCTAGCGGAGACGGTCAAAAAGGACCGGGCCGACCGTTTAGAGGCCCTGGCACAAAAGCTGGCGGCGGCTAATGCGGCTCAGTACCTGGGCAGGGAAGTGGAGGTCATCCTAGAGCAGCCAGTTGGTCCTCAAGACCTCCAGCCCCCACAAGACCTTGTGGATGCCCAGGCCTTTTCGGGTTACACTGCCCACTACCTGCCTGCCCAAGTATATTTTTCCGCAAGCGGAGATGGCCCGCGTGGCCAGCAAGGCAGCTTGTGGCGGGCAAAAGTAGAGGCCCTAGCGGGGGAGACCTTGATCTGCAAGCCTCTGCGGCAGATTTGCTCGCCCCTCTAGGCTTAAAGTATTATCATAGGTCTAGCTGTAATTTTTCTAGACACGCAGCTGACCTGCCCGCTCCCCCTGGCCTTGGTCAGAGAAAAGCGGAATTTAGAAAGTAGGGATCTACATGCCTTGTACCACCATACTCGTAGGCAAACTTGCCTCTTATGATGGGTCCACTCTGGTGGCCCGCAACGAAGACTCAGGCGCTGGCGCTTATAACCCCAAGAACTTCCGGGTTGTCCAGCCTGAGGACCAGCCCCGTCGCTATCAGTCTGTCCTCTCCAAACTGGAGCTAGACCTGCCTGACAACTCTCAACGCTACACCCTCATGCCCAATGCCACCCCCGAGGAAGGCATTTGGGGCGCCTGCGGTTTCAACGACTCCAATGTCTTTATGACCGCGACAGAAACCCTGACCTCTAACGAACGGGTTTTGGGGGCAGATCCTCTGGTGACCTACCACAAGGCCCAAGGCCAGGAGGGCGACCCCGACTACCAAGCTGAAAGACCTGGGGGTATTGGGGAAGAAGATATGGTCAGCCTGGTTTTGCCCTATATTAGCTCTGCCCGTGAGGGTGTTCTCCGCCTGGGCAGCTTGCTGGAAACCTATGGCACCTATGAGATGAATGGAATCGCCTTCCAGGATGTAGAAGAAATTTGGTGGCTGGAAACCATAGGCGGCCATCACTGGATTGCCCGCCGGGTTCCGGACGAATCCTATGTGATCATGCCCAACCAGCTGGGCCTGGACTACTTTGACCTGGATGATGCCTATGGCGACCAGGTGGACTATCTCTGCTCCGAGGACCTCCAAGACCTGATTGACGATTATCATCTGGACTTGTCCGTGGATGGTATCCTCAACCCGCGGGATGCCTTCGGGTCACACAGCGATGCAGACCATGTCTACAACACTCCACGGGCCTGGGTTTTGCAGCGCTACCTAAGCCCCAGTGCAGCCCTCTGGGATGGTCCAGACGCAGACTACCGACCGGAATCCGATGACCTGCCCTGGTGCCTGGAGCCCGACCGCCTGATCACAGTGGAAGATATTAAGTACACCCTATCTCACCACTTCCAAGGCACCCCCTATGACCCCTATGGCAAGCACGGTGGCGAAGCGACCAAGGGGAAGTACCGTCCTATTGGCATCAACCGCAACAACTTCCTGGGCCTGGGCCAAATCAGACCCTACCAGCCGGAAGCTATCCAGTGTCTGGAATGGTTGGCCTTGGGCTCTAATATCTTTAACTCCATGCTGCCTTTTTATGCTAACGTGGATAGGACTCCGGACTACTTGGCCCAGACAGACCACCTGGTGACTACCGAGAGCTTCTACTGGGTCAACCGCCTGATTGCCGCCCTGGCTGATGCCCACTACAGCGAATGCAGTAACCTCGTAGAACGCTACCAGCTCAAGCTCCAGACCAAGGGCTGGGAAATTATCCACCGCTACGACCAGGGCTATGATCCGACCTGGGACACGAAAACAACTCGCGAGTACCTGGCCAAGGCGAATGAGGAAATTGCCGCAGAGGCTAAAAAGGCCAGCTATGACCTCCTGGATAAGGTCCTTCTGGCGGCTTCTGATGGCATGAAGTGCGCCTATAAGCGGTCAGACGCTTAGGAATTTTTAAGGGTTACTGTTGAGATAATCTTGTAGAATAATTTCGGCCGCAATTTGGTCTATGACCTTTTTGCGGTCTTTTTCTTTGACTTTGGTTTGCCGCATGATTTCCTCGGCCAGGATAGAGGTATACCGCTCATCCTGCCAAATGATTTCCAGACCGGTCACTGCGGCGAGATCCGCGCCAAAACGCCGGGTATCAGCTTCCCGCTCACCCGGCTCGTCGTCGGTCCTCAAGGGAAGGCCCAGGACAATTTTTTTGACCGCATAGGTCTGGCAAAGCTCCTGGACGCGGGCAATCACCCTTTCATCTGAACCCTGCCGTTCGATTGTTTCCAAACGCCGGGCCAGCATACCTAAGGGGTCAGAAATAGCCACGCCCACACGGACGGTGCCATAGTCTAAAGCTAAGATACGGGAGTAATTAGTTGCCACTATTTAGATTTTCTATGTAGTCACTAATGATGACTTCCAGGAGCTCATCCCGTTCCATTTGGCGGATGGTGGCCCTTGCTCCCTTGTGGTTGGTGATATAGGTAGGATCGCCAGAGACAAAATAGCCCACAAGTTGGTTGATGGGGTTATAGCCCTTTTCTTCCAAGGCGGACATCACCTCTGACATAATCTCTCCGGCTTGCTTTTTGCGGTCACCGCCTAAAACGAAGCGGGCAGTTTCACTATTTGTCATAGTGGCCTCCCTTATCTAGTTGATCTTTACAATTCTAACATAAATGCCCTAGGACTTTCAGTAGCTCGCAGGTGAGGAGGCTAATAGTCAGTCCCCCTATGTTATAATTTCCTCAGTTGGGAAAGCCTAGCATACCCGGCAAATAAGCTTGCTGCGCAAGAGCGCGGAGATAGGAGATTCCTATGAATTTTTATATGCACCCTTTCTTTGACCATGCCGACCACACCTGTGGCGATCCGCATTGTGACCATGACCATTTTGATGATGACATAGAAGAATCTGACCCCATTTTGGAGCTTGAAGACCCTGAAACAGGCGAAACTCTCAGCTTTTTCCTGGCAGACCAATTCGACTTCGAAGATGAAGAATACGTCGTCCTGGTTCCTGATGACGAAGATGCGGAAGAGTATTTTATTGCCCGCATGGGTTTCGATGAGAATGACGAGGCCTACATCGAGACCCTAGCTGAGGATGAAATTGATAAGATCTACGATGCCTACGAGCAAATCCTCGACGAATTCTTTGCGGAAGATGAGGATGCCGACTACGAAGATGACGAGGATGCTGAGGACGACGAGGACTAAGCATGTCACCTGCTCCATCCCCTAACCCATACTCTGCCCAGGCAGAAGATAATGTCCTGGCCGTCATAACGGATGAGTCCAACGGCCGGGAATATTATGTTTCTGTCATAGACGTTTTTGAATTCCGCAACCGTGAGTACAGCGTCATGTACCATTACCAGCCGGACTTTCGCCGTAAGGGTGAGCCCGAGATTGTCCTCATGCGGAGCTACCGGGGAGAGGATGGGTCTAGGTATTTCTGTTCGATCCGCAATCCCCAGGAATTGGAGCTGGTTTTTGAGCTCTTCTTCCAACGCTATCAAGAAGCCCAAAAGGAACTCCAACATGGACCCCTTCAACCCTAACAAGGATAAATATTCTACCCCTCAGACTCAGGACGTCGGGCCTAGCTACCAGCATGATAGCCTGGCTGAAGACCTAGAGACCTCGGAAAACCGCCCGGGCACTCGCCCGGCTAATGTATTCCGGGCCATAGGTTTTATTCTCCTGCATCAATTGCTTATGGCCGTTGCCTTTATCCTGCTGACCCTCTTTTTAGTGATGCCAAGCCTCCCAGAAAAAATGCCAGGTGGTGAGGCAGACCTCCGAGCAGGGAGCCAGCTGTGGGAGCAAATCCAAATAGAAATGATGTCCGCGGACAATACCGCTATTACCAGTATTGTTGCGTCCTTGCTGATGATCCCCTTGACCAGCCTTTACCTGTGGAAGCGGCGGAAGTCTAACCCCTTTGTGGTCATGACCCAAAAGCCCCAAAGCAAGGACTGGACCTGGTCTATCTGGGCCTTACTAGCTGCCCAAGGCCTGTCCATGGCCTGGTTACATTTCCTGGACTGGGCCTCTCAATATTCCGGCTTTGTTGCCTCCCGCATTGAAGTCTACGAGCAGCTTATGACCATGATTGCGGACGAAAACGTTAATGTGGCCTTAGCCCTGCTGGCAACCTGCATTTTGGTCCCCATTATGGAGGAATTGATTTACCGGGGCGTGGTCATGGGCGAATTGCGGCAGATCTGCAAGGACCGCACCGCCCTTATTATTCAGGCGGCGATCTTTGGCCTTATCCACGCTAACTTCATCCAATCCATTTATGCCTTTGTGCTGGGCCTAGTCATTGGCTACATTTACTACAAAACCCAGAGCCTTACCATGTCTATCCTGTCCCACATGCTCTTTAATTTCCTGGGCGGTGGCCTGCCTATCCTGGTGGGTGAGGACTCCCTGCTGATACAAGTGGTCTTTATTCTAGAGCTTGTGGCCCTGGTCACTTTCCTGGTCTTCCTCGTCGCGCGTGCCCTTCGCCCCGCGGATTTAGATGGCCTGGAGGATGGAGGACCTTCTCAGGGCGGGCCTGACCTTTAGTCTATGTGGCAGCGTCTCTTTAACCGTCGTTTCAAAAAGCGCTATGCGTGGATTTTCTTAGCCTGCCTGCTGGCGGTCACCCTGCCCGCCCTAGCCCTGGTGCGCTTGGTCACGGGACCGGCTTCTGGTGACCGGGTTTTTGAGATTGCGATAGCTAGTGCGGCCAGCCGTCAGGCGGTCGTGGGCAATGGAATCAACCTCACCAGCCTGGGGGCAGACAACCTAGTTATTCACGGCGGCTTTGAGCCTCTGGTCTACCGCAAGGATCTTTTGGCCGCAGGCGGGGACGCGTCCACAATCTTGATTGCCTCAGGGGACCAATACGCCTCTCAAGGGGCGGAGATCCCCTTAGATAGTTTTTTTGATGGAGCAAACTTCCGTGTGATGTCCAACCGGGGTGGTCAACTCCGGGTCAAGCACAGTGGGCGCGTAGTCTCCTGTCTGCCGGAACAAATTACCGCCTTTCACAGCTATGGTCTCCCTTTAGAAGCCAGCCCCCAGCTCTCCTGGCAGGATTTTCTGGAGCAGGAGGGCAAGCTTTATCTAGCGGGCAGCCAGGGCTATATCCTGGCCCATCTCCGGGGCGATCCTCAGCTTTTCCAAAGCGAGAGTCAGGAGGAATTTACTCAACTGGCGGCCTCCCCCCAAGGCCCCCTGGCCCTAGACCAGGCTGGCCACATTTTTCTCTTAAGGGCTGAGGGCCTGGAAGAGATTTACCAACCTGCCCTGCAGGCTCAGGCGGACATACCTGACCTGTCTACCGAGGGACTCTATAGTCTCTACCGCAAAGCACCAGACCAAGGAGGCATAGCCGGGGTGTCCCACTGCCCCCGTCCGGTCCAGATCTCAGGGTCAGAGCCTCATGAGATGCGGATTAAGGAGCTGGTGAGCCTGGAGCTAAAAGCGGAAGACCAAGTCCAAACCCTAGTCCTGGCCCTCAATGGTCAGGGGCAAGTCTACTTGGCAAAGATTCCTGACAATTACCCGGTGTTCCCTCAGCTTCAACTGGACTTCCAAGCCCTGGAAGTCCCGCAAGGACACAGGGTGGACCATATTTTTCAGGATGCCAACTATTTATACCTGCTGACGGATACCCCAGCCCTTTATCGGTCAACCAATGGCCAGGACTGGTCAGAACTCCTCACCCCCAACACGCCGGAAGCAGAAGAGACTGCCCCTCAGGGCTGGCTCTGCCTCAGCAGCTGGCAGGACAAGCTCTTTTTAGCCGGCCGCAACGGCAAGGTCCTGTTTTGGGACCCCCTGGCGGCGATTAAGCTGACTCTGGATCCCCGGCTCATTGTGCCCGAAGGCCCCTTGCCTGATTTTGTGGATTGCCTGATCATCTCCGACCAGCATTTACTCCTGGTAGATGACCAGGGCCAACTCTATGAAAGTGTAGATGCGGGCGAGAGCTGGCAGGTGCGGAAGTCTGGGGTCACGGGGATTTTCTTGAGCTCAGATGCCAACCTCATCCTCTCCCAGGACGAGGGTCTCTTGTCTTCCGCCATCCTGGGCGTGCAAATGATGACAGAGCCTCCCTTAGAGGAGGGCAGCTATGCGGCCGGAGACTTGGTGCGCTTAGAACAGCAGTCACCCCTGCCTTGGGCCCGTGTCCGCCAGCATGAGCTGGAAGCCCGGTCTAGCCAGGAGCAAAAGCTCGGCGTCCAAGAGCTTGTGCCGGGGGACTGGTACCGGTCTCCCAATGCGGAGGTCCAGCCTGTTTTAGACCAAGCCCTTCCTCTAGGCGGCCAGGCCTGTCTGGCCCTTTCGCCTGCCCCGGAGGCCAGGCCCTTGGCGGGATCGGATGCAGATCCAGAGCACACGGTCCCTGACCCATCCATCGGCAACCCCTCGAAGCGCCAGTTGCTTGGGATCTATTCTGGTAGCCGCTTGCCGGATACCGGCAAGTTTAAGCTTCAAGACCTCCGCCTAAGCCAGCCCTTGACTGCGGAATCCCTGGGCCTGATGCAGGGAAACTCGGCCTTCGAGCTCAGCTTTTGGGCCAAGGCGGACAGCCAGGAGGCTTACGTGGATGTGGACCTCACTGGTCCCAACATGCCCTCAGACCCCGTGCGGCGCTACCTCACCACCGACTGGTCCCCTTACTCAGTACTCTTTATAATCCCTTGGTCGGTGGCAGAAAACTCAGACCTACGCCTGAACTTTGACTTTGGCCAGGCAGACAACTTTTACCTCGATTCGGTCAGGCTGGTTAAGGCTGACCGCAACACCCCCTACCAGGAAGACTTGCGGCGCTTAGCTGACCTAAAGCCTACGATTCTCCGTCTTTCCTACCTGCCCCTGGGCCAGTCTGGCCTGCCCTCAGAATATTATTTTGCCCAAGAAGGCCAGTATCTCTTTATGGACGAATCCGGCCTGGTTCCTGTTTATGCTGGAACCCTGCGCCAGGCCCTGGAGGTGACGGAAGAAGCCCATGCCAGCCCCTGGCTCTGTATCTCCTCCAGCATTGAGGAATCGGAGCTCCGCCATCTCATGCAGTATCTCTTTGGCGCTCGCCAATCAGAATATGGGCTGCGACGCCTGCAGGATGGATCTATCTCCCGTTGGAATGAAGTCTTCGATACGATTTATTTAGAATTTACCGAAGATGAGCTCAGCAGCTACAACAGTGATCGGGAGCGGTCCACTTTCGTGGATTGGGCCATTGACCTGATCAGCTCCACACCCGAGTATGACCTGGCCAGCCACCAGCTCGTCTTTATCGATGGCATGAATTACCAAGAGGGTAGCCTCCTCTCTTCTGCCGATGCCCACGCGGCGGACTATGGCCCTGTGGTACCGGTGTATACCCATGAAGAGCTCAAGGCCGTCAGCGAAGGCCGCCTGACGCATTTCCTCCGGGACCCCCTGCGTTTGGGGGCGACCCGGCCAGACCTCTACCGGAGCCTAGCCGGAGGGGACAGCCAGCGCTTGGCAGACTACCTGGCCCAAACCCTGCAAGGCTTAGGCCGGGATACCATCATGGCCCTGCCCAACATGTCCCGGGATGCCAGTGGCCTACCGCCCGAGATTTTGACTGCCCTCACCCAGGCCAGCCAAGGCTTGGCTGGCCATACTCCCTATACGGTTAAGATTTCGGGCTATGAAGAAGATGAGCCGCGGCCCCTGGTCGCCCTAGCCTTTGCGGACCGCAAGGAGACCAGGATCTTTGTGCTCAATTTAGGCCAGGAGGTTGAGCTCTTCCGCTTGCGGGACGCCGTACCCGAGTCTTCAGAAATTTGGGAATATGATTGGGATGGCAAGCTCCTGGCCCAGCAGACCACGGGCTGGCGACAAAAAACCTATACCATCTTGCCGGGCGGTGCCCTAGTCATGTCGACGCCTGCCAAGCCCTAGGGCCTAGAGAGGGCTGGGACCAGCCCTCTCTAGGAAGCTATTTGTCAGGCCACGCTTTCTTGCTGCTGCTTCTGTTTATGTTGGGCTAGCGGAAGCTTAGATTTTGAGCCCATCTGCTACAATATGCTAAAGCGCTGATTTGCTGAGAAGGAGTCCAGGCACCTATGTCGATCAATTTCCAAGCCCTCTATTACCGTGAGCCCTACCGCTCTAGCTTTTCCGCCAAGGTCGTTTCCCAGACCGGGCCCGACCAGGACGGCCTTTATCAGGTGGTGCTGGAGGATTCCGCCTTTTACCCCGAAGGGGGCGGCCAGCCAGGCGACCGGGGCCAGATTGGTCCTGCCCAGGTGGTGGATACACGCTTCGTGAAAGGCCAGCAGGTGCAAGTTACGGATTCTGCCTTGGAAGTGGGGGAGACCTACACAGCAGTATTGGATTTTGACCGGCGCTTTGAGCTCATGCAGCAGCATACAGGTGAACACCTCATTTCCGGCTTAGCCAAACAGCACTATGGGGCGGTCAATGTCGGCTTTCATATGAATGAGACGGAGATGACCCTGGACTTTAACCTTCCCCTGCAAGCGGAAGATATTGCGCTCTTGGAGAGGGAAGCCAACGAGATTGTTTTCCAAAACCTTCCTGTAGAGATTGTCTTTCCGCCCTTAGACCAACTGGAAGACCTAGACTACCGGTCAAAGAAGGAGCTGGAGGGCCCTGTACGCCTCATTAAGGTAGAGGGTGTTGACCTCTGTGCTTGTTGTGGTACCCACCTGGCGCGCACGGGTGAAATCGGCCTGATCAAGATTGTAGACAGTATTAATTACAAGGGAGGCGTTCGCCTCACCGCCCTGTGTGGCCGCCGGGCCCTGCGGGATTATGCCCAGCTAGAGGACCAAGCCAAGGGACTTTCTCAGCTCTATTCATTGAAATCCCGTGAGCTCTTACCTGCCCTGGAGCAACCCTTGGCCCAAATGGCCCAAGATGCTAAGCTGCTCAAATGGCGCAATCGCCAGCTCTTGACCCTACTAGCAGACCGGGCGGCAGGACGGCCCCTAGTCTTATTTGACCCTGTCTTGGACAAGCAGAGCCAGAAAAGTCTGGCCAAATGGATCGGGGAGCGGGGAGCCCCGTGCATTCTGATCTTCTGCCCCCTGAGCGACCAGGATGACTCTTACCGCTATGTTTTCCATGCGGAAGACCAGGATTTAGGCCCCTTACATGAGGCCTTTAAGTCAGCTTTTGCAGTCCAAGGTGGCGGCAGACTTGGTCTGTTCCAGGGCCAAGTACAAGCGGGCATGGCTGACATCCAGAGCTTTTTACGAAGTCAATTAGATGATATATTTATCTACCAAACCCAGGGGACCGACTAAAGATGAAAAAGAAACGTAGTCTCATTAGTGAAATTTTTAATCAAGTGGCTGTCCTGCTTGTGCTGGCTCTAGCCTTGATTTACTTATGGCGGCAAAGAGCGGCCCTGCAGCACTTGGGCCCGCTCAGCTTCCTCCGTTATGGTCTTTACCTGGCCCTGGTGCTCTACCTCCTCCTCGTAATAGATGCCCTGCGTAGTCTGTCCTCTGCCTACCTTTTTAAGCGCTACGATCCGGCAGACCCGGAAAGCTTAAAAGACCTGGCCAAGCTTACCCGCTACCAGGCCTTCCCCCCCAATGGGAATTTAGAAGGGGTAAAGGTCCTGGTCTCCCTGCTCCACGACCTTAAAGCGGCGGGCTACCGGGAGGTTACGCGACAATCCTTTGGTATCGTCATGGAGAATACGGGCGCAGGCCAACAGGAGCGCTTTATCCTGATCTACAAGCCCATGCTCAATGTCCTGATCGCCGACCGCCACCTGAAAGAGGCGGCAGCCTATGTCCTTCAGTCCAAAAACCGCATCCGCCGTAATGCCATCCTTTTGATTTCTGATATGGAATCAGACACAGAAATGTTGTCCTCTGCAGTTTCTGCGGTTAACTACCTGCCCAAGCTGTCCAGCCGCTGCGTCTTGGTCCCTTATATTCTGGATATCCGCCATGGCCGGCTTTTTTATCCCCAGGATAAGAGTGAACAAAACCTGCAAGATCGCCATTATTACCGCCAACAAAGGCAGCGCATCCTACAGCACAGCCTGCATCCCAGCGCTGGCTCTGGGCCAGCCCGGCCTCAGGCCCCTCCTGCTGGTCCTAGCCAAACTCGTACCCAGGCCCCTCTCGCTGGCCCTAGCCAGGCTCGTACCCAGGCTTCTCCTGCTGGTCCTGGCCAAGCTCATCCACAGGCCTCTCCTGCTGGTCCTAGCCAGGCTGCTAGGTCTCAAGCCCCTCCCTCAGGCCTTGGTAAGGCCCGCCCTCAGACACCTCCTCCTGGCCCTAGCCAGGCTCGTACCCAGGCTTCTCCTGCTGGTCCTGGCCAAGCTCATCCACAGGCCCCTCCTGCTGGTCCTGGCCTGGCCCGCCCTAAGACTCCCGATCCGGGTAATACGCATTGAAAACAGGTCAGGAGCCCATCCGACTCACTTACTACAAGGGAGTCTTCCGCCTGGAGGCTCATCTTTTAGTGTCTGTGTCCAAGGCCTATCAGTCCCGGACTGACTACTATAAGCAGCTCGTTCGGTCTGGCATCCAAGATAAATGGCACAAATCTTTCCCGGTAGACGACCAAATGGCGGAGGCCATTTTACGATTCTTAAAGGCCCGCTGCCCAGAGTCTGTGCCAGATTTTGTAAGTGACTTAAGCCAACTTCAAGCCGAGGCCTTGGCCTCGTATCAGACGAGGGCCGCTGCCCAACTGGGGGACTATCTTGCAGCCCTCAAACAAGGCCGAGCCAGCCTCGCAAACGGGGCTAAGTCCAAGCTTGACCAGGCTGACCTCCTAGCGCGTATGTCCTTGGATATCTTTGTGAGCGAGGAAAATAATCCGGGCCGGATCCCTCTAGTCCGGTTCGCCCACCGGGTTTTGCAGGGCGGTCGGCGCCCCCTCCTCATCTATGTCAAAGGGCTCAAATACCGCCCCTCTCACGTGCAATCTTCCTTCCTCCGCCGGGGCTGGGGCATCTTTAGGGACGGCCATGTGATCAGCCTGGGCTTTAACTGGCATTATCGCTGGCCCGGTCTCATCCGCTTGGCGGGCTCTCGTTCTGCTCCAGTTTTCAAACGGGAGGCCGCCCATGAGTTTGGCCATACCATGGGGCTGGCCGACGCCTATGTGGTCTGGTACAGATCCTACGAAGCCTATCCTGGTTCGGAGAATTACCTGATGCACTCCAATCGGGAACTCAGCCCGGAAGAAATCCGTATGATGTTTCAAGCCCAAGCCAGCGGTCGGCTCCAGCATTTTCCCTATAAGTGGTCTTGGGAAAAGTTCCGCCAAGGCTTTCGCTGCGAGCTGAGACGCAGGGTCGAAAAAATGGCTGAAAATAGAGAATGTAAGAAGTAAGGAGAACCGCATGTCTCAACATAAAGTTATTCCACGTGTAGCCGCTATCCACGACCTTTGTGGCTATGGCAATTGTTCTTTAGTGATCGCCCTAGGGGTATTGTCTGCGGCTGGCCTGGATGTCTGCCCCATTCCTACCTCCTACCTAGCGGCTCATACCGCTTTCCCGGTCTATTCCTTTGTGGACACCACCCCTCATCTGCCAGAATACCTAGATGTTTGGGACAAGCTGGAGGTCAAAATGGCTGGGGCCTACTCCGGCTTCTTGGGCTCGGCTGAGCAAATAACCCTATTCAGCCAGCTCTTTGACCGCCATCCTGAATGGAAGCTAGTCGTTGATCCCTGCATGGCAGACCACGGCAAAGCCTACAAGACCTACACCGATGAGATGTGTCAAAAGATGGCCCTACTCTGCCAACGTGCCGACCTGATCCTGCCCAATATGACAGAGGCCGCCATCCTTCTGGGGCGCGACTATCAAGGGCAAAATCTCAGCCCGCAAGAGGCGGAGAGCCGGCTTGACGACCTGCTGGCCCTGGGGGCTAAGACCGTGATCCTTAAGGGGATTGAAAGGGGAGACGGCCAAATAATCAATGCGATCAAGGGCAAAAACCAAGCCTACCACGAAAGTTCCCACACCCTTCTACCGTATAAGCTCCACGGTACCGGAGACCTCTTCGCCTCAATTGTCGCGTCTGCCTTCTTCCGTGGCATCAGGCTGGACAAGGCCATGGCCCTAGCAGGGGATATGTTGGTTAAGGCTATGGATCTCTCCCGCTACCAGGAGGGCTATAAAGCGCGTGGGGTGTCTTATGAGCCCCTATTGGTGGAAATTGGTGGGGAAATCAACCGCCTGGCAGGGGCCTAGTTGCCGCCGATGTAAGATGGGCACGGGAGCTACATTATCTGCAAACTTGTAAGAAAATCCGGAAAGTTGAAGTATCGTGGCCCTTCTGCTGCTCTCTAGCCTGACCAACTATTTTGAATTTCTTGGATTCCAGACAAGTTTGCAGGTAATGGATGGGTTTCAGCGTCTAAACCACCCATTACTTGCAGATTTGCCCGCGCTACCATCCACTAGTTGCAAACTTGCCCGACGGAACACCCATTAGTTGCATAAATGCCCGAGAATTCAGAATTCCGAAAGTCAAGTCCGCAATAGTGGTGTACCCAGCAGGATAAATCTGAAGCAGGCATTTACTACCGCCGCAGGCCAGTTTGCCGCAGACGGCAAAGAAGATGAAATTGCTAAGCTTACCCCTGCGCATTTCAAGGCCCTTATCTAAAAAGCAGAAAACAAAAAATAAAAGTGCCCCCACACAGACAACCCCAAATACTTGCAGCTGTCTAACCACAAAACTCCCGCAGTTGGCCTCGCCGCCTCCTGCGGGTGTTTTTTTACAAACTAAGCGGGGCTAGCTTTGACGATACCTATTTTTTGCATTTTAAATTACATCTGAACATCAATTAGGTGAGGATCATTAATTTCTTTGATATAAATATTACCTTTAAAAACAAAAGGATATTGTTTTTTCATTCTCGAAATAATCCGTTGATTTTCATAATTTCTTCAAATGGTAAGATTAAGTGCGCAAATGTGCCCAAATGTTAAATATAAGTGCACAAAGTCCGATATTCCTATGGCATGATAGATGTAAAGATTCTAGGGAAAGATTAAACACATGCTTCAAAATAAATTAAGAGAGTACAGGAAAAAGAGCCATTTTACACAACAAGATTTGGCAGAGCATCTCAATGTAACAAGGCAGACTATCTCAAAATGGGAATACGGTATGGCGATACCAGACGCTCAAAGACTAAGTCAGATAGCCGACATCTTGAATGTTGAGGTAAGTGAGCTTCTGGGTGAAGAGGTTGATTCTTTAAATAATTATAGTAGGAATCAAAATGAGGTAAGTGCTACAGAAGGTACAAGTTATTGCGATAACAAAGGAACAAACCAAGCCAAAGGTGAAAGTGATGAGGGCGATATGAGAAGTCAGTTGGGAGATTTAGTTGAGCCCAATCCACTTAAAAAAGACGATAACATTGATTGGACTAAGGTTGCTCGTGAGCTAGAAAAGTACAATTTTTATGCATCTCAAAGAATAGAACTTGCTAAGAAGTCTGTTAAATGGGTAATTACCCTTATTATACTTATCTCACTGATTATTCTTGTCTACAAGGTATATGAAATGCATTTTTACAAGGTGAGTGATGTATCCATTACTCCGGTCGTGACGGAAATACCAAGAACAGAATAGGAAAGCGCATACAAAAAAAGGAGAACAGATTATGAAAGTATACCGTAGATATGCAGTTGTTTTAGTACTTATTTTAATGTTAACGACCGCACTACCCGTTGTAGCGCAGAATCTGGATTTCAACGAAGAGCAAAGCCAACAAATTGACTTATCGACAATAGTGAGTGAAGCCATAAAGGAGCATAAATTAACACTGTCTGTAAGAAATAACCGAAAGACAATCTATTCCAAGGACTACATACTGGAATTCACCCTAGATACTGGATTAGAGAATGGGATTTATCCTTTTAGTGCAAATTCTCAAACAGCAACTTCTAGTTGCCAAGTAAAAAACTCTTTTGGCAATGTTTTAGGGACATTAACAGCGACTGCAAGCTTTAGTTTTGACGGACTAATTGCTCAAGCAACAAGTGCTAGTGGTTCTAGCAATGTACCTTTCTACAATGTATCTACATCAAAAATGCTAGGGCCAGAGCAAGCAGTTGCTTGGGCAAAAATTACTTTTGCTGGTATATGCACAAGGACACCGGCAACCTTCAATTTGCTTTGTACAATCACATGTGATGGCAAAGGGGGCGCTAGCGCTAGCTGGAGATGATAAGTAAAACATCGTTTTCAACTTGGTGAAGCTGACCAAGATTGGAATATAGAAGTAACAAGAAGCAATCTCCTATGTTATGACTGGGAGATTAGGAAAGGGTTAACCTGAGAAGCCAAAACGCATGCATGGCATTTTTAGCAGTTGAAAACGTATGTTATATTTCGAAGATATTTTACGGCTGTTGGTTCTGTTTTTCAATAACTAATAGGTGTGAAAATTCTAATCGAAAATTGGAATAATTAGGAGGTTTAGATGAAACTCATAATACCCGATAACAATAATCCGATTGAACCAAATTGGTTTGGTAAATGTAGTTGTATTTGCCAAACAGGAACAGCACATGCTGGCGTGCAAAGTTCTGCAAATTGGAACATTGGTGGCGCATGTCGCTGTGGTTGCTTTGAAGACAATATAGATAATAGTAATGCAAATCACCAATTAGCATACGATCGAGATTAAGAACTACAGGTGAGTGGGGTGATACTCCACTCACTATTTATTTAGATGTATTTTGCTGTTTGAGCAACAAGAAAGCAGAGGGAAATGACTAAAGAATTTAATCTACTTTTTGCGAACATCTGGCAAGTATTATTTTTCATAGTACTTGCCTTTGTGGGCATAGCAGTAACTTTTTCTTTTGTGGACAATTCTCCAACTAAGGGCATCA
>SFFI01000018.1 GCA_004556925.1 Clostridiales bacterium | reverse complement strand
TGACCTTGCCCACCAACAATGCCGCCTAGCCAAAGCAGCTTAGGATAGAAATTAAAGAAAGGCAATTACGAATTTACACACTATTGGGGACTTGACTTTGCTCTCTTGGATTTATACATTTAGAGGGAAAAAAAGGGGGCCGGGATGTACATTATCTGCAAACTTGTAAGAAAATCCGGAAAGTTGAAAGTAGTGAGGGCTTTTGGCCCTTCTTCTACCTCCCTTCCTTTCCCATTATTTGGTTTTCTTGGATTTCGGACAAGTTTGTAGGTAATGGATGGATTTACGCTCAGAAACAGAGCTAAACCACCCATTACTTGCAGATTTGTCCTCTTTTCCATCCACTTCTTGCAAACTTGCCCGGCGGCCTATCCATTAGCTGCAATTTTGCCGGAGAATCCGGAAATCCGAAGTAGCATAGATATCCGCCCACCCACTACTTGCAAATTTGCTAAAGCCTGGGGGCTCAGCGTAAAATGGACGAGACTTAGATGTTTATAAAGTGTACGGAATTCTAGCGACTAGTGTTCGCGAACTGATACTTACTTAGTGCTCGCGAACTGGACACTTAATAACACTTAATAGATGAGTAGTACACATATAAAGTAGATGAGCAGTACACATTAAAGGAGCACGCATATGCAAGTTAAAATGCCCCGATTACGACCCGAGATGGATAATGGTTTGCTTGTGGCTTGGTTGAAAAATCCCGGCGACAAGGTCGACCAGGGCGACCCCCTCTATGAAATTGAAAGTGACAAGGTTGTGAGCCAAATTGCGGCGGATTGTGGGGGAACTTTGACCCAGCAGCTGGCAGAAGAGGGTGACGAGGTCCAGGTGGACCAGGTTGTGGCTATTATTGAATAGCCGGAGCCTCACATCCTCTGTGTTTGTAGGTCCTCCCTAGCGTCCCCTGCAGGCACCCCTATTTCTGCTTTCTCAGCTCAATGAGCTCAATATGTAAGGCGATAATTGTGACAAGTATCAAAAAACCTGACTGGCTTAAAGTGCCCTATGATCCTCAGGCGGTGGATCAGTTGGCTGGGATGCTCAAGGACCTGAAAATTAATACGGTTTGCAAAGCAGCTAATTGTCCCAATATGGGAGAGTGTTATGCTCGGCACACCGCTACCTTTATGGCTATGGGGGAAAACTGTAGCCGGAATTGCCGTTTCTGCAATGTGACCTGCCAGCGTCCCACGGCTCTTGATCCGGAGGAACCTCAACATATTGCAGAAGTTGTAGAAGACCTGAACTTGCGCCATGTGGTGATTACCCAAGTGACCCGGGATGACTTGCCGGATGGCGGGGCTGCCCACATGGCGGCCTGCGTACGCGCGGTTAAAGAACGCTGCCCAGGAACGAGCGTGGAGGTCTTGATTTCTGACCTCAAGGGGTCGAGTGAGGCCCTACAAACTGTGCTAGATGCTCGGCCGGATGTGATGAACCATAATGTAGAAATGGTTGAGCGCCTCCAGGCGGAAATCCGCCCGCAAGGCAATTACCAGCGTTCGCTGGAAGTCCTGCGCAAGTCTAAGGAATTGGCCCCGGATATTCTAACCAAAACGGGTTTTATGCTGGGTTTGGGCGAAAGAGATGATGAGGTGGACCAATTGCTGGACGATATTTTGGCGACCGGCTGTGATATTGTGACGATCAGCCAGTACCTGCAGCCCAGCAAGGACCATTGGCCTCTGGACCGTTATGTCACACCAGAAGAGTTTGAGCTTTGGCGAGACAAGGCCCTGGCTAAGGGTTTCAAGTATTGTGCCTCGGCTCCCTTGGTGCGGTCTTCCTACCGGGCGCGTGAGGCTTTCGAAGCAGCCCAGCAGTATGGAGCAGTCCATCAGGATGGATCGCCCCAGAAAGATTAGGGATACGGAGGGGTTCCAGCTCGGAATGGACCGCCGCATCTGGATAAACTGCCCCATCAGGATTTGGGATACGGAGAGTTTCCCGCTCGGAATGAAGCAGGATGCCCCCTGTCTAATATCAAGGCGGCGGGACTGTCATATCTCCACGGGACTGCCTTATTTCAGTTGATCAATCATTATGCTGTATATTGACCTCAATTCAACTAATGTCTATGACAATTTTGGTTTAGAGTATTATTTGGCTACGGAGCACAAGCTGGAGGAGCCGATATTCCTTTTTTGGCGGACCAGCCCCACGGTTATGCTGGGCCGCTACCAAAATATCTATGAGGAAGTCAACCTCCCTTATATTGAGGCCCACCAGATCAAGCTGGTCCGGCGTTACTCGGGTGGGGGCTGTATTTATACTGATTTGGGCGGCTGGCAGTACACCTTTATCCAGAAATCTTCCAGCCAGCAGATAGAGTTTGTCCACTTTATCCAGCCGGTGGTGACTGCCCTGCGCGGTTTGGGCCTGGACGTCGGCTTTTCCGGCCGGAATGACCTGCTTTTGGATGGTAAGAAGATCTCGGGAACGGCCCAGTACAAGCTAGGCGACCGTACGGTCCATCACGGGTCCTTGCTCTTTTCCACAGATATTGCAGAAATGGTCAAGGCTACCAGCCCTGACCCCTATAAGATTGAGTCCAAGGGGATCAAGTCGGTGCGCGAACGGGTAGGCAATATCCAGGATTACCTAGAGGAAGCTATTTCTCCAGAAAGTTTCAAAGCGCTCATGGTCCAGGCTATTCTGGGAGAGGGGTCCCCCTATCAGCTGACGGAGGCAGAAGCTGACCGGGCTAGGGCTCTGGGCCGGGAAAAGTTTCAAGAGAGGTCTGCGATTTATGGGCTCAACCCGCAATTTACAGCGGAGAAGAGCCGGCGTTTCCCAGGGGGACGGCTGACTATTCGTTACCAGGTCAAGCAGGGCTTGATTCAGGATATACAGTTTACGGGCGATTTTTTTGCCACAGACCGCTTGCCAGAACTCGAAGCGGCCTTTCTCGGCCATGCCCTAGACCGGCAAGAGTTGACAGCGGCTCTGGCCAGAGCCGCTGAGGGCAATGGGCCAGTGGGACCCGAGGACCAGGCTCAGGGGCAGTTGCTGGAGCTATCACAGGGGCAGGCACTGGAGCCGGGGCAGGACCAGGCACAGGGGCTGCTACTGGGGCAGTCGGAGGACGGTAGACTCAAGAAGGAAGCCTGGAACCAGGTCATTCGCGGTATTTCTCTGGAGGATATTATAGAGACCCTCCTGAATTAATCAGAAATCATTTTATCAACAAGAGATTGCTTTAATAAAAGATCGCAATTAAAAGAGATCCACTTCTCAGACATATTAACAAGAAATCATTTAGCTAAAAAGATAGGGCAGGAGGCCAGGATAGCCTAGTTGGTCAAGCAGGGCCTTAACCTGGTGAGGCTCCAGCGGCATGTCCACGAAGGCCTTGCTGAGGTCTGGGCAGGCTGGCTGGCAGACAAAGTCTTGGATGCGGCCTTTTTTGACGGTATAGGAGATATGCCTAAGGCCCTGGGAGGCCTCCAGGGCATCACCTGGCAGGTCCCGGTTGAAGCTGAAGGCGGGACCCTGGGCAAAAGTCCAGGCCCAGCTGGTGTATTTTTCCCGGTAGAGTTGGTCGATGGCCTGGTGGTCGGTTTCCGACAAGACCAAGGCATCTGAGTCTGAAATGGTGAGGACCTCCTGTAACGCGGCCAACCAAGCCTCAAGGAAGGTCTGGCTGTCGCCTAGGTCCTGGGGGAGGTGGTCGCGGAGGTTGGCCACGGGCCAGGGGACAGACCGGGTGCCCCGGGTCGAAAAGTTTTCGTTATGACCGTTGGCCAGGCGCTGAAGGGCAGATAAGTCAGAGTCATAGAGCAGGGTTCCGTGGTGGACCAGGCGATCTTGGCTACTTGCCTGGGCAGACCCGGAGATTTTTAGCCCTCCTGGTCCACCCGCAAGGCCCAAGGAAATGTCATCTAAAATCTCTACCTGAGCCCCTAAGCGGGCAAGGGAGGCACAGACCTTGTCTAAAATAGGCCGGTAATTTGCCCCGAGGCCCTCTCTGTGGCCGATCAGGCTGTAGTTGATGTTGCCCAGGTCGTGGTAGACCGTGCCGCCACCAGATATGCGGCGGACCAAGACAACGTCTTGGCCCTGGGCCTCCAGAAGGTTGACTTCCTGGTAGATATTTTGGAATTTGCCACAGACCACCGCCGGCCGGTTGCGCCAGAGAAGCAGGAAATCTTGGCCGGGATAGGCCGTGTAGAGCCACTCCTCCAGGGCTTGGTTGTAGGCTGCGTCGTGGCTGGGGCTGAGGTAATATTGCATGGTATCACAATAAGGGCAGGGGCTAGGGCCGGTTAGAGCAGGTTAGGACTGGCTGGAGCAGATTAGTGCAGATTAGCGCAGGTTAGAGTAGATTCGTGCCGGCTAGCACAGGCTGGCCCAGGTTAAACCTGATCGGAGCCGGCTAGCCCAGGTTGGACCGAGTTAGAGTAGATTCGTGCAGGCTAGCACAGCCTGGTCCAGGTTAAACCTGATCGGAGCTGGCTAGCCCAGGTTGGACCGAGTTAGACCAGCTTAGAGCAAGCCTACCCGCTGGAAGATGGTATCCACATTTTTCAAGTGGTAGTGGGGGTCAAAGGCCTGGTCTATCTCTTCCTGGGTCAAGTGACTCGTAATCTTGGCGTTGGCCTCCACCAGTGGCCGGAACTCGATCTGGTTTTCCCAGGCTTGCATGGCTAGGGGTTGGACCAGGTCGTAGGCCTCTTCCCGGGACATGCCCTTATTAATAAGAGAGAGGAGAATATGCTGGGAGAAGATGACACCGTGGGTCAGGCCGATATTCTTCAGCATATTTTCGGGATAGACCACGAGCTTGTCTAAAATTGTGCGGAAACGGCGGAGCATGTAGTGGAGAAGCTCGGTGGCATCGGAGGAGAGGACCCGCTCGGCGGAGGAGTGGGAAATATCACGCTCATGCCAGAGGCAGACGTCTTCGTAAGAGCTTAGCATGTAGCCCCGCATGAGCCGGGCACAGCCGCAGATGTTTTCTGACCCGATGGGGTTGCGCTTGTGGGGCATGGCGGAAGACCCCTTCTGGCCCTTGGAGAAATACTCCTCGGCCTCGCGGACTTCGGTGCGCTGGAGGTGGCGGATTTCCGTAGCAAATTTTTCCAGAGAAGCGGCGATCAGGGCCAGGGTGCCGTAATAGGCAGCATGGCGGTCGCGCTGGAGGATCTGGGTCGAGATGGCCGCGGAGTCAATGCCCAGTTTTTCGCAGACATAGTCCTGGACAGAGGGTGGGGTGTTGGCAAAGGTGCCTACCGCGCCAGAAATCTTGCCGCATTCCACACCCTGGGCAGCCCGAATAAAGCGGTCTCGCTGGCGCCCTAGCTCTGCATACCAGAGGGCCATGGTTAGGCCAAAGCTGGTGATTTCCGCATGGATGCCGTGGGTCCGGCCCATCTTAGGCGTGTCCTTGTAGAGAAGAGCCTTTTGCTTCACTACCTCTATTAACTGATCCAGCTCCTCCAAAAGTAAGGCGTTGGCCTGCTTATAGAGGTAGCCATAAGCGGTATCGACTACGTCAGTGGAGGTTAAACCGTAGTGAACCCACTTCTTCTCCTCCCCCAGGCTCTCAGAAACTGTGCGGGTGAAGGCCACCACATCGTGGCGGGTCTCTTGCTCAATTTCGCGAATGCGGGGAACGGTAAAGGCCGCCTTGTCGCGGATGGCTTTGACATCTTCCTGGGGGATGACGCCCAGCTCTGACCAGGCCTCACAGGAGAGGATTTCGACTTCCAGCCAGGCGCGGAAGATGTTTTCATCGGACCAGATGGCCCGCATTTCGGGGTGGGAATAACGGTTTAACATAATAGGCTCCTTTATGATTTTGTGGTGACCTGGCGGTTACTCGGGCATTTTATGAGCAGAGGACTCCCTGCCGACTTGCGGGTATGTCCTAATTTTCTAAGGCCGCGAGGCCAATATCTGTGCGGTAATGGAAGTCGGCAATGAGGGCCTGTTGGTCGCGCAAAAAGCTGTAGATTTGCTCTCGGCAATGGGCAATATCTTGGCCCTGAGAGGTCAGCATGAGGACACGGCCGCCAGCGGCCTGGTAGCCTGTAGGCACTTTCCGGGTCCCCATATGGATGACTTCCAAGCCTTCGGCCTGGGCAGCCTCAAAGAAGGCCTGGGGAATGACCGGGTAGTCGGTAACTTTGCCGGGGTAGCCGGGGGAACTGAGGACCACACCCAGGCAGGTGTGGGGAGTGACAGGGAAGACCTGGGCTTCTCCTTGCCCGGCCCCGGCTAGGAGGGAGTCGGAGTGGGACCCTAGCCCAGTCTGGGCGGGGGTACCTAGATTATCTGAGCTGACAGCCGGGTCCGTTTCTAAGCCTAAGAGTTGGCAGATCGCGGTCAAGAGATCTGCCTGGAGGCGGGGGAGGATGACCTCGGCCTCGGGGTCCCCCATGCGGGCATTGAACTCAATAACCTTGACACCAGCGTCTGTGGCCATGAGGCCAGCGTAGAGGAAGCCGGTGAAGCTGCTATGGTCGGCAGCTAAGGCCCTGAGGGTGGGCTGGATGACTTGGTCTATGGCTTCTTGGTAAACCTGGCCCGACAGGCGGGGCAGGGGAGATACAGCACCCATGCCGCCGGTGTTGGGGCCTTGCTGGCCGTCAAAGATGGCCTTGTAGTCTTGGGCGACGGGCAGGGGGAGGAATTTTTCGCCGGAGGCCAGGCAAATCAGGCTGAACTCAAAGCCCTGGAGGAAATCTTCAAAGAGGAGGGGGTTGTCCTCGGAGAGGTCGAGGTCGGCAATATGGTCTTGAGCCTCGGCTTTTGTTTGGCAGATGGTCACACCTTTGCCGGCCTTGAGCCCATTTTCCTTCAAGACTAGGGGAAAGTCCCAATCGTCTAAGGCCGCCAGAGCAGAAGCCCTGTTGGTATAGGTCTGGTAGCCTGCGGTGGGGATGCCAGTCTGGGCCATGAGATTTTTGGCATAGGCCTTGGAAGATTCAATGCGGGCCGCAGCTTGTCTGGGGCCAAAGGAGGGGATGCCTGTGGCTTCCAGGGCATCCACCAGGCCCAGGGCTAGGGGAACTTCCGGACCCACGATACAAAGGTCAACATCTTCCTCCTGGGCGAGCTGGACAAGGCCTGTCAGTTCTTCCACCTTCAGCTGGGGGTAACAGGTGGCCAGGTCGGACATGGCGTCAGAGCCAGGCGCGACCAGAATTTGGGGTCGTAAGGGGGACTTTTTGAGGGCCAGCAGGAGAGCCATTTCCCGGCCTCCGCTGCCGATTAATAATACTTTCATATCTTTATTACCTGGCCTATGTCTTGGGCCTATATCTTGCAGGTTTACGGTCCTAGTAGATCTATATAGTGCAAGTTTGCGGGACAAGCGAGCTCTGCTTTGCAGATTTAGGGGTCAAGCGCGTTCGCATCTGCTAGGAAGATTAGTGCTTGAAGTGGCGAATGCCGGTGGCCACCATGGCGATGCCTTTTGTGTTGCACACTTGGATGGAATCTTCATCGCGGATAGAACCGCCGGGCTGGATGATCGCGCTGATGCCGAACTGGGCGGCCATTTCCACGGTGTCTGGCATGGGGAAAAAGGCATCGGAGGCCAAGATGGCTCCCTTGGCCCGGTCGCCAGCCTGTTCGAGGGCCAGCTTAGCTGCCCCAACCCGGTTGGACTGGCCCACCCCGATCCCCAGGGTGACCCCGTCCTTAAAGACTACAATGGCGTTGGACTTGCAGTGCTTGACCACGGAGAAACCATTGATGAGGTCGGTCCATTGGTCATCGGTGGGGGCAGCCTGAGTCATCAGCTTGCAGTCCTCCCGCTGGACCTTGTACAAGTCTCTTTCCTGCATGAGGACCCCATCCATGACCGACACGAGTTTGAGTCGGTCTAAGGACTGCTTGGTTGCCATGGGCAGGGTTAAGAGCCGGATATTTTTCTTCTTGGCCAAGAGGTCAAAGGCCTCCTGGCTGAAGGAGGGGGCAAGGACAATTTCCAGGAAAATTTCGTGGAGTTCTTGGGCGGTCTGCAGGTCAATTTCTCGGTTGGCGGCCACGATTCCCCCAAAAATGGAAACGGGGTCAGCCTGGTAGGCCGCCTGCCAGGCCTGGTAGATATCCTTGCCCACAGCAAGGCCACAGGGGTTCATGTGCTTGAGGGCCACAACGCAGGGCTGGTCAAACTCGTAGAGAAGTTCTAGGGCGGCGTTAGCGTCCTGGATATTATTGTAGGACAGGTCCTTGCCATGCAGCTGCTGGGCGGCGGGCAGGCCTGAGTCTGACAGCTGGCCAAAACGATAGAAGGCCGCCCTCTGGTGGGGGTTTTCCCCATAGCGGAGGACTTGCAAGCGCTGGCCTTCAATATCAATACGGTCTGGAAAGAGCTGGTCATCAGACAGGTCTGCGGTGGTCAGATTGTCGTTAGTTTGGGCCGTGGCCTTTTGGAAATAGGAGGAGATCAGCTGGTCATAGTGGAAGGTGGACTCGAAGACCTTGGCGGCTAAGAGCCGGCGCTGGGCTAAAATTTCAGGGGCATAGGGTTCTTTGCCTTGAGCCTCTTTGACCTGGTCCAGGACCCTTTCATAGTCACCGGGGTCGGTGACCACCCAGACATCACGGAAGTTTTTGGCTGCCGCCCGCAGGAGGGTGGGGCCGCCGATATCAATGTTTTCAATCAATTCGCCTTCGTCCCCGCCCTTGGCTAAGACCTGGGCAAAGGGGTAGAGGTTGACGCAGACCAGGTCAATGGTTTGAATACCCTGGGCCTCCAGGCTGGCCAGGTCGTCGGGATGGTCCCGTCTGGCTAGGATGCCGCCATGAACAACAGGATGTAGGGTCTTGACGCGGCCGCCCAGCATTTCGGGGAATTGGGTGAGGCTGGAAACCTCGGTCACTTCCAGACCGGCTTCCTGCAGGTGTCGGCAGGTGCCACCGGAAGAGATGAGCCGGTAGCCTAGGTCGGTCAGGCCTTGGGCAAAGCTGGTGAGCTGGGTTTTGTCGTAAACGGATAGTAGGGCGGTTTTCTGCATAGTTTCCTCCAAGAGATTAGGGCGGCGAGGGGTCGCCAGCTTCTTTATAGCGGCCAAGATTAGGCTTGGGCCAGTTTTTGGGCGTAGCTTGCCAGGGTTGCAGGATAGAGTTGGTGCTCCACGCGGTGGATGGCAGCGGCGAAGTCATCCAGGCTCTGGCCAGGGACGAGATCTACTTTTTTCTGGGCTAAAATAGGGCCGGAGTCCATGCCCTCATCGACTAGATGGACTGTCACCCCGGAAAAAGGCACTCTGGCCTCGTAGGCCCTTTCAATGGCCTCTGTGCCGGGAAATTCGGGCAGGAGGGCGGGGTGAATATTGAGTATACGACCCTCATATGCACCCACCAAGAGGGGGGTCAGGAGCCGCATGTAACCCGCGAGGGCGATTAAATCGATTGTGTGGTCTTGCAGCAGGTCCAGGATGGCTTGCTCGTGGCTTTTCCGGTCGGGATAGTCCCGCGGCTTGACCAGGTAGGACGCAAGCCCCAAGTCCTGGCCCCAACGCAGGGCGGGGCAGTCCTTATCACAGATCAGAACTTGAGGACTGATCGGGCCTAAACGGCCGTCTTGCCGGGCCTTATAGATGGCCTGGGCATTGGTTCCGTTGCCTGACGCAAAGAGGGCTAGGCGAAAATTTTCGTGGGACATGGTCCCTCCTTATACGAACTGCACACCTTGGCCGGCGGCAACTTCTCCAATGACATAGGAATCTTGGCCCTGGGCCTTCAGAATCTCCTGGGCTTTAGCCACGTCTTGGGGGGCCAGGGCGATCACAAAGCCGATCCCCATGTTAAAAACGTTAAACATTTCATCCTCGCTGAGGCCGCCGGTTTGGGCTGTCAGGTCGAAGATGGGCAGGCTGGGCCAGGAACCCTTCTGGATGACATAGGCCAGATCGCGGTCTGCCATACGGGGGAGGTTTTCGTAAAAACCGCCGCCAGTTACATGGCACATACCATGGGGGCGGATGGCCTTCAGCAGGGGCAAAACAGGGGCAACATAGAGCCGGGTGGGGGTCAAAAGCTCCTCGCCCAGGGTCTTAGTCCAGCCTGCGGGCACCGTGTCCACTTGATAGGCATGGTCCTTAAAGAAAATCTTGCGGAGGAGGGAAAAACCATTAGAGTGGACGCCGGAAGAAGGCAGACCCAGGAGGATATCTCCTTCTGCCAGGTCGTCCCCGGTGATGAGGTCTTTTTTATCCACAATACCGACCGCAAAGCCTGCAATATCATAGTGGCCAGGGGCGTAGAGGTCATTCATATCGGCGGTTTCGCCCCCGATGAGGGCGCAACCGGATTCCTTGCAGGCCCGGGCCACCCCAGAGACAATGGCCTGCACCAGGCTGGGCTCTGCCTGGTGCAGGGCCAGGTAGTCTAGGAAGAAAAGAGGCTCGGCCCCTTGGACCAGGACGTCGTTAACGCACATAGCCACGGCATCTTGGCCGATCGTGTCGTGCTTGTCCATGGTAAAAGCCAGAAAAAGCTTGGTGCCTACCCCATCGGTGCCAGAAACTAGGACGGGTTCTTGGTAGGGGCCAAGGGCAGCCAGGTCAAATAAGCCGCCAAAACGCCCTAGGCTGGACATGGCCCCCAGCCGGGAGGTCGAGGCTAAATCATCCTTAATGCGGCGCTGGACTTCGTAACCAGCTTCTAAGTCTACGCCAGCCGCCTTATACTGTGCGGCAGCCTTGGCTTGGGGCAGGTGGTCATGGGAGGACTTACTTGTGGTCATCTTTCCTCTTCTCCTCATTCTTATTAATACCAGCGCTCGGGCACTTTTTTGACTTCCAAACTTTGCACAAAGTCCTCGAAGTCATGCAGGTCAGTGGGGTATTTTTCGGTGTAGCAGGCCGTACAGACCTGGTCTTGGGAAAGACCTAGGGCCTTGCACAGGCCGGGCAGGGAGAGGAAGGCCAGGCTGTCTGCCCCAATCTCCTCTCGGATGCCTTCAATAGATTTCTTAGCACCGATAAGGTCATTATAGTCAGAAGAATCTACCCCGTAAAAGCAGGGCCCGATCATCTTGGGGGAAGCAATGCGGACGTGGACCTCCCTGGCACCAAATTCTCGCACCATCTTGATGAGCTGGCGGACGGTGGTTCCCCTGACAATGGAGTCGTCCACGAGGGTGACCGACTTACCATCAATCAGGTAGCGGATGGGAGACAGCTTCATCTGTACAGCTAGACGGCGCTTCTGGTTGGTGGGCTCAATAAAAGACCGGCCAGAGTATTTGTTCTTGATCAGGCCGGACTGCAGGGGCAGGCCGGCAGCTTGCGCGTAGCCTTGAGCGGCGGCCAGAGCCGAGTCCGGTACCCCGATTACCCAGTCGCAGTCTACAGCCGATTCCCGGGCCAGCTCCATGCCGGTTTGGTAGCGGGCCTGGTGGACATTCAGTCCATCCACGGTGGAGTCTGGCCGGGCAAAGTAGATATACTCCATGAGGCAGATAGCGCCGGCTTGCTTGGGGGCAAAGCGGTGCGACCTGACCCCGTCCTTATTAAATTCGACTATCTCACCCGGCTCGACATCGCGGACGAATTCTGCTCCCAGCATATCTAGGGCACAGGATTCGGAGGCGACCACATAGCCATCGCCCAGCTTGCCGTAGCAAAGGGGCATGAAGCCCTTAGGGTCCCGCACAGCATAGAGGCGGTTTTTCCGCATGATGACAAAGCAGTAAGAGCCCACAAGCGTATTAAGCGACTCTTGCAGAGCCGGCAGGAAGGTCCCGGAATTACGGACCAAGAGGTGGGCCATGATTTCACAGTTGGAAGTGGACTGGAAGATGGACCCCTGATTTTGCAGGTCGTGGTTGAGTTTATCGTAGTTTAGGATAGACCCATTTGAGCAAATGGCGAATTCGGCCCGGAGGTGACGGAAAAACATGGGCTGGATATTGGAAACAATATTATCCTTGGCACCCGCGTAGCGGACGTGGCCTACAGCATGTCGGGGCTCATTTTGGTCCAGCCTATCGATGGCTTCTTCGTCGAAGACCTGGCGGACCAGGCCAAAGTTCTTGTAACCCTGAAAACTCTCGCCATTGGTCACGAAGATGCCCGCGGATTCTTGACCGCGATGCTGGAGGGCATAGAGGGCGTTGTAGGCTTTATTCGCAGGTTTTTGTACATTATAGAGTCCAAGGACTCCACATTCATGGTTCACGCGTTGATTCTCCTTGCTTTGGAGCTAGGCCCATTCTTGGGCTTCAACTTCGGCAGCTTTTTCCACCTTGTGGGTTTGTTCTTGACGGAATTTGCGGAAGGCCTCGCGCAATTCAGGGTCTGAGAGGCTGACCATCTGGACCGCTAAAAGGGCGGCATTGTAGGCACCTGACCCCCCAATGGCCGTGGTGGCGACAGGGATGCCCCGGGGCATTTGAACGGTGGCCAGGAGAGAATCCAGGCCGTTGAGGGTGGACTTCATGGGAACCCCGATAACAGGCAGGATGGTATGGGAGGCCACCACGCCTGCCAGGTGGGCAGCCCCACCTGCACCGCAGATGACTGCTTTAACGCCCCGGTCTTCCAGGCCTTCGACATACTGAGCGACGGCTTCGGGGGTCCGGTGGGCGGACATGACCCGGGCTTCAAAATCCAGGCCGAACTTTTCCAGAACTTGGCAGGCTTCCTTCATGGCATCGAGGTCAGAGCGGGAACCCATAATGACAGATACTTGCGGCATATTTTTCTCCTTTAAGTAAGAAAGCCTGGCAGCTTAGGCTTGCCAGGGCTCTCCGGTTAGTCTTAACCATGCCTCCCTGTAGCGGGCGGCCGTTTTATCAATGATTTCTTGGGGGAGGTGGGGTGCGGGTGGCTCCTTGTTCCAGTCCAGGCTGGACAGCCATTCCCGGAGGAACTGCTTGTCAAAGGAAACCTGTTCGTGGCCCGGTTCCCAAGCGTTTTTATCCCAGAAACGGGAGGAGTCAGGGGTGAAGGCCTCGTCTCCCAGGGTGAGCTGTCCATCTAAGAAGCCAAATTCAAACTTGGTGTCTGCCAGGATAATGCCCTGGGCCTCAGCGTGGGCAGAAGCGGCCTCAAAGAGCTTGAGAGAGGTTTCTTCCAGCTGCTTAGCCAGGTCACGGCCGATGCGGTTGCCTAATTCCTCCACGGAGATATTTTCGTCGTGTTCGCCTACTTCTCCCTTGGTGGAGGGGGTGAAAAGGGGCTGGGGCAGGCGGTCGCCTTGGTGGAGGCCTGCGGGCATCTTGATGCCGTTAATTTCGCCTGTGGCCCGGTAGGACTTGAGGGCGGAACCTTCTAGATAGGCCCGAACGATACATTCAGCGGGGACCATGTCCAGTTTTTTGACCAGCATAGAGCGTTTAGCCAGCTCCTCCTGATACTGACAGAAAGGTTCAGGATAGGCGGCGGGATCTGTAGAGATCATGTGGCTGGGAATGATGTGTTGGAGCTTTTGGAACCAAAAGGCGGACAGGGAGTTTAAGATACCGCCCTTATCAGGGATGAGCCCATCTAAGACAACGTCAAAAGCTGAAACGCGGTCGGTTACGACGATGAGCAGATGATCTCCCAAGTCGTACATGTCACGTACCTTGCCACGGGCAAGGAGGGGATAATCCTTGATGGGACTTTCTTTCATTAGTTGCATGTATACTACCTCATACCTTTTCTGGCCTGGGGCATATCACAAGTGCAAGCTACCGCTTGGAGCTCTGCCAGCCTGTGGGGGGAGGCCCAAGGAGCCCAGGCCACTAAAAACAGAACATCCCTTATCATAAACCTAATGAGCTATTTGGCCAAGGGGGCATGAAAAGACCGGGCCAGCTGGCCCGGTTTGTAAGCTACGCTTGCTAACTAAGCTTTGGGCTTAGTTTAAACTATTTCACGACCTTAAAGGTTTGGCCCGCTTGCAGGGTGAACATGAGACAGTTGTTGATGGTTTGCTGCCAGTTCGCAAGCTGGTACTGACCATTGACCAAGACATAAGCGGTTCCGCCGTTAAAGCCATAGGCGACCACTTTGATCTGACCGACATTCGTGAGATAAGATTGCGTATCTTTATCCTTGACCTCTACCTTGCCCACGATGGTGTTGCCAGTGTTCTCACTGAGCGTCACCCTGACCTCGTAGTTACTCTGACCTTGGTCTAGGGTAGCCTGGATGAGGTTGTTTTCTGGAGCTTTGCTGGTAATTGTGGAGGGCACTTGGGGGGCGGGTTCTGGCTTGGCTGTTGAGACAGTGATACTAGGATTAGGTTGAATGACCTTCGGGTTCGCATAATACCAACCCCAGTACCAATTATAGTAGTCGGGATAAAATTTATTCCAGGTGTAAAAAAGGCTACTAAAATCAGACTTGAGGGGCACAAAGGTCTCGGACTCTGCATCGTAATAATAGCTGCCATCTTTAGCCAGGTAGTAGGGCACATCAAGGCCTATACCACCATAATAAATTTTAATAGCATTGATCCAGTTGTGATAGGCCTTCCAGTCGCTACTTGTAGCAGTTTTGGGATTAAAGCTCTTCAGGAATTCGTTAAATTCTCTGGCATAGGTAGGGGTTTTGTCTTCCTTTGCTTGGACTTCCTGGCTACCAGCAAAGACGGCCAGACTGACCGCCAAGCTGAGTATGACTAGGCAAGTGAGCAGTACGTTTCTTAAGTTTTTCATGTTGTGCTAGGTACAGGCAGTAGGCCCGTACGATCTCCTTTCGTATGTGCTCGCTGGGACGAGCGTGCTCGTAGGTATCTGGCGCCTAAGGCGCTCTGCAGACAGCGCACACATGTAACGCATGCGTATGTAGTCCACTTACATCATAACAAAATTTAGATGACTGAGTTCTGAGATAAAATGAAATATTTTCCGGGCCAGGCTAGGCCAAGAATACTGAACAAGGAGCTTGCTTATTGTGACAGGCTGGCCCTCCGCTTGGTGCTTTCTGGCCTGGTCCAGGAGGGCGGCTTTCAAATTGAGGACGTGTTGGGGAAGGGCTGTGGGTAAGGGCTCATCCAGATTTTGCAAGGGCGGCATGGGCACCCAGGAGATGGCAGGATGATTGGCCAAGTCCGGACCCATCTGCTCGCGCAAGGCCGGGAGGTCCGTAACGACCAGGCGGAGGCCAGAAGCCAGCGCTTCTAGGGCAATGAGGCCCAGGCCTTCATAGTAGGAGGGGAGGACAAAAATATCCGAGTGCCGCATGTGCTGGGCCAGGACTTGCTGGTCTTCCACCTCACACAAGCGGATCCGAGGATTATGGTTGCTGCGCACCTTCAGGTCGTGGGCGGCCTCCGGCGTGGGGCTGCCCACAATATCCAGGTGAGCCTTCGGGACTTCTTGGCTGACCAGGTCAAAGGCCTCAGCCAACTCATAAACGCCCTTGGCATGAGAAATCTTGCCCGCATAGAGGTAGTTTATCGTGCCCTCCTGGGCTGACTGGACGTCTGCTCCCAGGGCTACTAGTTGGTCATCTTCTGGGGGCATTAGTCCGGCGTGCCTTAGGGGGGAGGTAGGTCCCAGGCAGGGAGTTTGGACCGCAGACTCCAGGACTTCTAGTTGGTCATCTTCGGGGGACATTAGTCCGGGGTGCCTTAGGGGGGAGGTAGGTCCCAAGAAGGCTGGCTGGACCGCTGGTGCGGAGTAAAAGACCTGAGGGTCTGCGGGATAAAAGACCTGGGGGTCAGTGGGATAAAAAATCTGTGGGTCATAGGCCCCACCCATAACTCGGATTTTAGCAGGATCGACCTGGTAGCTTTCCTCTATTTCTTTGACCTGGAGGCCAGAAAGGGCAACCACCCCAGCCAGCCCCTGCAAATTGCCGACGTAGCGTTCTTTGAAGGCCGGGTGCTGGCGGGCTTGGCGGAGGTCGGTTCCATGACAGATACCGAAGACAGGTACATCGGGGAAGACCTCCAAGACCAGGCGAGCCAGGATCCAGAGATGGTGGCAAATAATCAGGTCGGGCTTCTCTTGGTCGCGAATTTCTTCCAACTTCCGGCGGAAAACTTCCTGGTAGAGGTCGACCTGGTCGACAGACATTTGGCTGAAAATGGTGGAGGGGTAGGGCATTTCATCTGACATGCCACAGATAGGGAAGGGAAGGTCCACTGGGCCGGCAGGACCTTGGTGTCCGTGATGTCTTTGGTGCCCTTGGTGTTCTTGGTGTCCGTGGTGTCTGCACGACGAGGCCTGGTCAGGTTTGCCTGCCTGGGTGCCGGCTTGAGGGTCAAGGGGGAGCTGGGTGCTTTCAGGGCTACATTCAGAGCTACTTTCAGGCTTTCTGAAGACCACGGGGAAGGCTTGGTCTGCCTCCAACCAGTCGACCTCAAGGTCAGAGGGCTGGCCATAAATGGCTAGCTGGCGGCCGGGCAGAGTCTGGTGAAATTCTGCCAGGAGCTTTTGGTAATAAATGCCTGAACCTGTGCGGGCTGGTAATTGGGACAGGCAGTGGAGAACGGTGAGGTCAGCCATCTTTATTGCCCTTCTATGGCATCTATGGCTTCCGTGACGGCTGCCCTAAAGCCGTGCCTTTCCAGGGCAATGACCCCACGAATAGTGGTTCCACCAGGTGAGCAGACCTGGTCTTTCAGTAGGGCGGGATGCAGGCCGGTCGCCAGCAGGCTGCCAGCCCCGGAGGTCATCTTGGCGGCCAGGCTCAGCGCTAAATCGCGCTTAAGTCCATGCTTAACACCGACATCTGCCAGAGCCTCCACGAACATGGCTGTAAAAGCGGGACCACAGCCGCTGATGCTTGCTCCGGCGGAGAACTGGTCAGGAGGCAGGTAGAAAATCTCCGCAATCTGGCCAAAAACCTCCTCAAAGCTAGCAAGCTGCTGGCCCTGGAGACTGTGTCTTTCCTCACAGATGAGGAGGCCTTGACCCACTGCAACAGGCAGGTTGGGCAGGGCCGTAATGTGGGAAGTACCCGGGATCAGGGCTTCCAGGTCATCAAAAGTCTTACCTGCCGCAATGCTCACGACGATTTTCTCCTGCAGGCATGTGGCTAGCGGGGGGATGAGGTCGGTAAGCTGCCAAGGCTTGACGGCCAGGACGACCAGGTCCGACCAGGTCACCAGATCCGCCGCACTAGCCAGGGTCCGCATGCCCCGTGCTTGGCAATTCCTCTCCAGTTTATCAAGATGGAGGGCTGTAGCCGCCAGCTCCCACTGTCGCTTGGGGTTTTGGCCGGTGGCAATCCCGCTAGGCCCTAGACTCCTTTGTTCCGGGGAGCCTTGGGTGCCTGAGTTCCCTTGGGTCACTTGACCTGGAACCCCTCGGCCTTGCCCCTTAGCCACTTGACCTAGGTCCGTTTGACCTGCCAACAAGCCGTCCGCAATGGCCTGCGCCATATTACCAAAACCTAAAAAACCAATCCGCATAGGTCACCTCTCTTCGCACCTTTGGCAGCTGTCCGCTTAACCACGCTTGTCCACGCTTGTTCTCGCCTGTTCTCGCTTGTTCTCGCTTGTTCTCACTAATATACGTTTTCCAGACTTGTTTTGCTCATATGAGCTTGCCACGCCTGATTTAGTTCTTAAACATATCCAGAAACCATGGCGGATGTGTTCCCGCCTGCTGGATAACACATTATTTTGCTTTCATTTTAGTGGGTTTGGGAAAGATAAGAAAGGCTGGGCAGGTCGAGAAGGTGGCCAAGCGGTAATAATTAAATGGATGAAGGAAGCCGTATTGGCGGCAAGTTGAAGGAAAGATGAATTTGCCGCCAAGACTCTCGCTAGGCAAAAAAATATATTGGCGGGATTTCGGCGAAAATGTGATTTTGCCACCAATGAACTAGCTGATTAAAATTTTTCTATTGGTGGGCTTTCTGCAGAAACGCCATTTTGCCGCCAAAAGCTGACCAGGCGAAGTAAAACGGATTGGCGGGAATTCTGCAAAAATGCGATTTTCCCGCCAATGATCGAACTGATCATAAATCTTCTGTTGGTGGGATTTTGAGGGGAATGCGATTTTGCCACCAAAGGCTAGCCAGGCAGAGTAAAACAGATTGGTGGTATTTTGGTAAAAACTTGAAATTCCCGCCAACGGCCTTGCTGGACAACATTTTTCTATTGGTGGTTTTTCGTTGAAATGTTATTTCCCCGCCAACGGCCTTGCTGTGTAAAAAATTTCTATTGATGGGCTTTCTACAAAATGCCATTTTGCCGCCAAAAGCTGACCAGGCGAAGGGAAACGAATTGGCGGGAATTCTGCAAAAATGCGATTTTCCCGCCAATGATCGAACTGATCAAAAAAATTCTGTTGGTGGCACTTTGATGAAAACACCATTTTCCCACCAAATCTAGCTTGCGCCGCCAGGGACCACCCAGGAATCCCCAAGCTTTCTTCTGTGTAAAAGGCTATAATTGATGTATCAGAATTTATGTAATAGAATTTACGTAATGGAATTAATGTAATAGAATCCTTATATAGTTGTTTGTATTTGCTTGAGAGAAAACTTTGAAAGAAGACTTTGGAAGAAAACTTTGAAAGAAAACCTTGAAAGAGAACCTTTAAGGAAAATCTTGCAGGAAAACGATGAAGGGCTAGGAGAGAAGACAAATGGAGATTGCCTATTATCTTATTGGGCTCGGCATCTTAACCTTTATCTGTAGCTTAGTCATGTTTTATGATGAATACAGGCAAGATGGTGACAAGGGCACATGGTATAAAAACATTTTCAAAGCCCTCGGTTACGGGATTTTCGCTATGGCACTCCCCCTCGCTATAGTCGCAGTGATAGCAATAGGTGCTAACAGAGAATCCTACAAGAAGTAATATAAAGAATTTGCCTTTTGCCTATGCGCCCGCTCGATGACATTGCATAGGAATTTCTGGCATCACGCACGACATTGGTGCAATTTAGCCGGCTGATGAGCCTTCTTTATTGCCCTCCCGATGTACCCAGGCAATGGCAGGCGTAGAGCGGGATGGTCTTATTCCGGCCTTCTTGGCCGAAATTTTTCTGGGATATAATCAAGCCTTGGGCATCGTAGCTGTCCAGGAAGCGGTGGAGGCTTTTGAAGCTTTTACCTGTTCCAGCTTTCACTTCCACGCCTATAATTTGGCCCTGGACATCCTGGTAAACAAAATCTAATTCCGCATTTTGGTTGGGATTCCAGTAGTAGGCTTTTATTCCTTGGGCGACCAAATTTTGCAAAACATAGCTTTCCGCTATGGCTCCTCGGAAGCTGCCCAAGATGCTGTCATCTACAAGCACTTGGGCTAAGGGGAGGTTTAGCAAGCTGGCAAAGAGACCAACGTCAGCCATATAGAGCTTGAAAAAGGCTGGGTCTTCGTGGGCGGCTAGAGGCAGCATCCCTTCGTTGACTTTGCTGAGTAAATTAACTGTTCCTGCCATATTTAACCACTGCAGAGGGTAGGCAAACTCTTTGCTACGGCCTCCTGGTTTAACCAGGCTGTACTGAAATTTTCGATTGGCTTTAGCGAGTTGGGCAGGAATGCTCCGCCAGATGGCATGAATCTTATGGGCATCTTCGGCAGAGGCATACTTTTGCATATCCGCTATATAAGCGTTGACGATATTTGTTTGGAGCTTGTGCACCTCGTCTAGCTTCTCTTGGGCGGCATAAGTCGACACGACCTCAGGCATTCCCCCTACAAGGAGATAAAGTTTATACGCTACCAAGGCTTCTTCATGCAGGGGGAAAAAAGACATGGCGTTAAAAGCCTTGCGAATCTGCTGGGCCAGGGCCTCTTGACCCCTTGCCCACAGAAACTCTTCAAAATCGAGAGGATAGAGTTGGGCCATCTCCAGCTTGCCCACGGGAAAAGAAAACTTCGTCCGGTTCATATAGATGCCCAACATAGAGCCGGTAGCGATTACATGGTAAGTTTGTGGGCTTTCGGCAAAGTATTTGAGGCTAGTCAAAGCCCGCTCTTCAGCTTGGACTTCGTCAAAAATAATCAAACTATTGGGGCCAACTGTCTGCCCCGCCTTTATTTCTAACAAGGGGATGAGTTTTTCTGGCCTTAGGCTTGGTACAAAAAGGTCTCCCAGGCTAGGATCGGCTTCAAAATTGAAATACAGGGTGTTGTCGAAATGTTCTGCCCCAAATTTACGGACGATATAGGTTTTGCCGACTTGGCGGGCCCCCTGCAAGAGTAAGGGCTTGTGCCGGGGCATGTTTTTCCAGTTGATGAGGAATTTTTCGATTTTTCTACGCATACCGCACCCTTTCTTACCCGCCTGCCTTGACTTGTAGAAGGCCACGCGTGTCAGGCTGTTCGGCGGCCATCTGTGGTGAAGGCTCTTAGTAGTTAGGTTTTTAAGCCTATTATTAAGCCTATTATAGCGGTTACTAGCCTTTAGAGCTAGTAAAAAATGTAAATGAACACACTTTTTACTAGTAAAAAGTGTAAAAAGAGACACTTTTTATCAGAACAAAGTGCCTCAAGGGAATTCGAGCTTGAGTTACGAGCTTGAGTTTAGGGCTTGGCACAGCGGTCAATTTTTGCACCTAGCACCTATGGTGTCATCTTCCAGGATTTAAGCTAGGCTTTAAGAAGGCTGCCAGGATTTAAGCTAGGCTTTAAGCAGGCTGCCAAGATATAAGCTTGGTTTTAAGGATGCTGATAGTATTGTGCTTGTTCTTGGAAGAGCTTGGTGTAGAGACTATCAGGATTTTGGATGAGTTCTTCATGGGGCGCAAAGCTTTCTACCTGACCATTATTGAGCACAAGAACCTTGTCACAGAATCGGGAGGAGGCCATACGATGAGAGATATAAAGAGCAGTCTGCCCTTGAACTAGACTATCGAAATGTTCGTAGATTTCAGCTTCCGCTAGGGGGTCGAGAGCAGCCGTCGGCTCATCCAAAATGACTAAGGAGCCGTCTTTATAGAGGGCACGGGCGATGGCCATTTTTTGGGCTTGACCACCAGAAAGTTCGGTGCCCCCTTCATTGATATTTTTGTCCAATAAAGTTAGGAGGCCATTTGGCAGGGTAGATACGAAGGGATCTAAACCGGCCCGGGCTAGTATGGCGCGGATTTTGTCCTGGTCACAAGGGCCAATAAACTTATCTGGCAGGGAGGCCACATTGGCTTGAAGAGAAAAGGGGAGCAGGCGGAAATCCTGGAAAACTGCTGCGAGCTCTCTCAGATAGGTCGTTTCATCTAAGGTCTCCAAATCTTGTCCGTTGATGAGAATCTTGCCTGTATCTGGCTTAAAGAAGTGGCAAAGCAATTTAACTAAGGTGGTTTTGCCTGCACCATTGAGGCCGACGATGGAGATTTTTTCACCTTGACTTACTCGGAAGCTGACATTCTGGAGAATAGGTTTGTCTGTGCCGGGGTAGGAGAAAGAGACGTCTTGGAATTCAAGCGTTTCAATAGGCTGACGTGCAAATAATGCGTCGGGCTTATTGGAGTGGTCGTTTTGGCCTTGTGCTAGGGTAGCTTTCAGCTCGCCACCCAATTCCGGCAGAGCCATGAAAGTCTGATAGGGTTCCAGATAGTCAATGTGTTGCTTAATCCCCCGAAGGGCTAGAAAGATCTCACGCATAGAGAGGGAGAATTGTTGGGCTACTCCCGCATATAAGGTGAAGTCTCCTAGGCTGATAGGTGGCCCTCCTAGGATAGTTAGGACGCGGAGGCCGGCATAACCGTATGCTGCAACTGTCTGAAAACTAATAATTAAAGATTGCAAGCCCTCTACCTGCCCAACCTTTTTCAAATAGGTGCTCAGCCAATCACAGATTTCTCGATTAATGTCTTCAATTTTCTGATTGAAAAGCGGTGCCAAGTTATAAATCCTTGCGGCTTGCTGGAGATCGTAGTCAAAACCGGACTGAATATAATAGCCATATTTCCGGTTTACTTCGACCAAATTAAGGAAAAAAATGGTTTCGTATTTCTTAATGTAATTCGCTAGCCAGGCGTTAAGGCTAAAGCAGGCCAGGAGGAAAGCGAGAAGTAACCAAGATAGTTGACTAAGTAGGGTCGCAAGCAACAGCAACTTGCCTAGATTCTGGAAGGCACGCTGCAGATAATCTAAGATATTTTTCACAACAAATTGGTTAGCAATAGCGAAGGAAGCTTGCTCCTTAAGCTTCAAGATACTCGGATCTTCGAGACTGCTATAGGGTAGTTGGCTTATCTTGCGAGCAATATCTAGTTGAAAGCCCTCTTGCACTTGATGGGAGAGGGGCTCTAACTGGCTAAGGCAAAAGTTTTCTAGGAGCTTGAATAGGCTTTCAAGGAGAACTATAACAGCTATCATGGAAATTGTACTTTCCCATGCTGCACCGCGGGTGATGGCATCTAACAAGAGTTTAGGTAAAAAGACCCATACCCCGATTTGTAAGGAGCTGATGAAGGCGTTCAATAGGAGAAAGGTCAGGTAACGGGGAGCAATTCGTCGGGTTTGGCGGATTACAGTGATGATCAAGTTAAAATGTTGGCGAAACCGTTGCCAACCGCTTGATCTTATTTCCCCTACATCTTGTATCATCTGAGACTTGGACGTCTGAGATTTTGTTTCCTTATCTTGTTTTCCTATGTGTTTGTCCATTTATCTCTCCAGTTATTCCCTAAATTCTCCCTAAGTAGTCTTACAGGCGTCTAGGTAAATACGTTATCTAGCGGCTTCTTCTGACGAAGCTTGGTAATACTTGCCCTGGGTCGTAAACATCTGGTAGTAAAGGCCACCCGCCGACATGAGGTCTTCGTGCGTGCCGACTTCGTCGATTGTTCCCTGAGACAGCAGGACGATACGGTCGCAGAAACTGGTAGAGGCCAAGCGGTGAGAGATAAATAGCCCCGTTTTATTTTCTAAGACATGGGCAAATTCCTGGTATAGCTGGGATTCAGCCAGGGCATCCAAGGCCGAAGTCGGTTCGTCCAAAATAAAAGCTGGGGCATCCTTGTAAAGTGCCCGAGCCAGCATGAGTTTTTGACTTTCCCCGCCAGACAGCATGAGGCCTTCGGGATCAATTAGCTTGAGTAAATTGCTATCTATCCCCTGCGGGCTGGCTGCTACCTTGTCCCACAGCCCTGTCTCCCGGAGAACAGCTTCTACCTTCGTGCGGTTAATCTCGTCCAGACTGCCGGCTAGTTGCTGGGCGACGGTGATGGCCAAGGGCTTTTCACTTTGAAAGACCACGCTGAAGGCCTTAAAGAGTGAAGTGCGGTCCAGGTCTCTGGTGTCTATGCCGTTTATGAGAACCTGACCGGAAGATGGTGTGAAAAGCCCAGTCATAAGTCGGACTAGGGTGGACTTACCTGCTCCGTTGACTCCAACCAGAGCCAACTTTTCACCCGCATGTAGGGTTAGATTTAAATGGTCTAGCACCATCTTTTCCGAGCCGGGATAATGGAAAGACACATCCCTAAACTCTACTTCAATATCTGCATTAGCGGGTAAAAGCTGATTGCCAGACTCAGCCTGCAAGTCCTGGTCCATAAAGTCTAGAAATTCTTGCACATAACGCCCTTCGCTCACAATGATGCTGAGCTTGCTGGCCATTTGGTCTAGAAGCTGCATAAGACCAATATAGGCGGTGAGGTAAAAGGCAAAAATAGCGCTATTAATGCTGCCAGAGAGCGCAAGCCTGAGCAAAATACCAAGGCTAATTCCTGTGGAGCTTAAGCGGATAAAGAGTGGAAGCTGGTTGAAGTGGAATTCCCGCTTGGCAATCTGGCGGAGCAGGTCCAGGTAATCCCTCAAGACTTGCTGGTAGTAGCTTAAAACCATATCAGAAAGGTCAAAGAGCCTTATGTCTTTGCCGTAGCTAAAATCTTGAGCCAGGCTGGTATAATGGCGTCGCTTGCGATTGGCTTTGCTGGTTTGGTCACGCAGGTCATAGCGCAGTTTGCCGCTTTGGTAGCGGGCCCAGAAAAGAGCCAACAGGCAGAGCATAGGGAGTAAAGGTAGCCATGATTTAGCTTGAGCGAGGATGACCAAGAGGACTAGGCTACCCACAAGATCTGCTGGGAGGAGAAAGGCCTGGCGATAGACCATCTGTACCCCCGAATTGTCACCAGATACAGCATCCATAACCCGTTGCATGCGGTCATTGAAGGGGGCGTCTTCTACATAGTGGTAGTCCATGTTTAATTGGCAGGTCATGATATCCCGAAGGTAATCCAGACGCAGATAGGAAATACGGCCGTAGCTGTAATTACGGAAAATCGAACTTAGCATGCCACTAAGTCCGGCCAGGCCCAGGTAGGCAAGCAGGATCAACAAACAATTATGCAGAAGTAACTGTATCTGAGCTGGCTGAGTTTGGCCCCAAGTCCAAGCCAGGCCTTGAGTCTGCCCTAGCTGATCTAAGATCATCCTGGGCAGTAGGGCGTTCAAAAATGGGAGGCTTGCGCTGCAGAAGGTATAAGCAAGGCAGAAGACTAAAATGGTGCGGTCCTTTGCCCAGAGTTTGGCCCAAAGATGGCGGGCCATGCGCCGATAAGAAGCAGGGATAGATGTGCTGCCTGTATCAGCGGCAAAGCTAATATCCTCCTTTGATTTCTTAGCTACCGTCATCTTCGCCTCCCTGCCAGGTGTGCAAATGCGTAACTCTTCAGGTCTACCAATGCGTAACTCTTATCAAGACTATAACATTTTTCTGGACCAGGGACTCCTACGCATTGTTGCATAAGCAATCAACCACTGGTTGTAGCGAGATTAGCCAAACCATCCCGTCCTCCTCTATATCCTTTGAGAGGTCCAGTGGCACCATGATTATAATTATTAATAATATCTATTTTTATACTTAACTGAAACCGGGTTCTACTAGAGGCGGTTCCCGCTAGAACCTATCTCTGCAGCGGCCGATTTCTGCCGCCAACTGCTGGCCAGTGGGGGTCAAGGGGATGATCCGCTGGTTGCTGCTGCCCCGGAAGGGCAGGGTCAGAGTTCTTTGGGCCAGAATAAAGGGGCCGTCGATTAAGAGGTCAATGGTCTGGAGGAGTTGGTCAATATCGGCTTGCGTTTGAGCCAGAGTCTGTAGCTGCTCGTAGAGGTAGCCCGTGTAGCAGATGATATCCCCGCCTGCCGCTTTAACTTGAGTAGCGAGGAGGGCTAGGGGACCGGCCTGGGCGAAGGGCTCACCCCCAGAAAGGGTGATGCCCTCTTGGCCAGGACTTTGCTGGTAAAGATCAAAAATCTGATCAACACTCAAGACTTTTCCCCCAACGGGAAGGTGGGTTTCTGGGTTGTGGCAGCCCGGACACCGGTGGGGGCAACCCTGGGCGAAGACCACAAAGCGCAAACCAGGCCCATCCACAGCGGAGTCCGCCTGCCAGCCGGCCAGGCGGACTAAAGGGCCTTGAGGGAGGCTGCCGGATAGGGGCGCGGCCCCACCCGGCTGGCCTCCCTGTTTAGGTGAAGTCTCCTGGCTTGTCTTTGGAGAAGACAAGCCGGGAGATTCTTCTGCCTCAGGCCACTTAGGCATGTGGTCCCCCGACTGAAATTCTTCTGCCTCAGGCCACTTAGGCATGAGGTCCTCCGATGCCGTGTTTTACTCGCTCCTCCACTTCATGGCGCTTGGCATCATTGAAGCGGTCCAGAGTTCCTACCAGGTAGCCGGTGATCCGGCGGATCCGCTGGAATTTGGGCCCGCCATCATTTTCTCTGCGGCCGCAGCCGGGGCAGACATCGGCAATGATGCCGGTATAGCCGCAAACGGGGTCACGGTCGACAGGATGGTTGATGGACCCATAGCCAATGCCCTCATCCTTCATGGTTAGAATGAGTTTTTCAAAGGCAGCCAAGTTGTTGAGGGGGTCGCCATCTAATTCGACATAGGAAATATGGCCTGCATTGGTCAGGGCGTGGTAGGGCGCTTCCAGATGTATTTTTTCCGCGGCCGCGATGGGGAAGTAAACGGGGATATGGAAGGAGTTGGTATAGAAATCGTGGCTAGTGATGCCGGGCAGGATGCCGTAGCGCTCGCGGTCCAAGCGGAGGAAGCGGCCGGACAAGCCTTCGGCGGGGGTGGCCAGGCAGGTATAGTTGAGCATCTCAGCCTTAGACCTTTGGTCACAGCGTTCCCGCATGTGGCTGACAATCTCTAGGCCTAGGGCTTGGGCCTCCTTGCTGGCCCCATGGTGCTGGCCGGTCAGGGCGACTAGGCACTCGGCCAGGCCGATAAAGCCCACAGACAGGGTACCGTGGCGGAGAACTCTTTCTAGATCGTCTTCAGGTTTTAAGTCCTCAGATCCCAGCCAGAGGTGTTCGCCCATGAGGAAGGGGAAGTTGGCCATATGCTTGCGCTTTTGGATTTCAAAGCGCTGGCGGAGCTGGCGGAAGACCAGGTCCATGGTGGCATCCAAACTTTCAAAGAAGCGTTCTTTAGAGCCCCGGGCTTCAATGCCCAGGCGGGGCAAGTTGATGGAGGTGAAAGAGAGATTGCCCCGGCCCTTGGTGACTTCTTTGGTCGGGTCGTAGATGTTGCCCATGACCCGGGTCCGGCAGCCCATGTAGGCGACTTCGGTATTGGGGTCGCCCGCCTTGTAATACTGGAGGTTGAAGGGGGCATCCAGGAAGGAGAAGTTGGGGAAGAGCCGTTTAGCAGAGACCTTGATGGCGAGTTTAAACAGGTCATAGTTGGGGTCGCCAGGTTTGGTGTTGATCCCATCCTTGACCTTGAAAATTTGCACAGGGAAAATAGCAGTTTCATGACGGCCTAGGCCATCCCAGGTGGCTTGGAGGAGCTGCTCCATGACCAGTTGGGCGGCAGGGCTGGTGCAGGTCCCGTAGTTGAGGGATGAGAATGGGACCTGGGCTCCGGCCCGGGAGTTCATGGTGTTGAGATTATGGATCAAGGCCTGCATGGCTTGGTAGGTATCGCGGCGGACCCGGTCAGCGACCTGCTGATAGAGGGGACGGAGCTTGGCAGAGCCTTCTTTGCAACCCTTCAAGACAGCGGCATAATCCGCTTCGGAGAGCTCTTTGTGCTCTTCAGGCGTCAAGTAGCTATGGCTGGCATCGGTCTCTTTGGAGCCCTCGTCCATATGGGCCAGATCTAACGTGTCTAGAAGGTCGGCCATTTGCTTGCGGCAGCTGAGCTCCACGCCAGGGGCCATGACCCAATCAAAATCAGGAATAGCCTGGCCCCCGTGCATTTCGTTTTGGTTGGCCTGAATAGCGATGCAGGCCAGGGCAGCATAGGACTGAATACTTTGGGGCGGACGCAGGTAGCCGTGGCCCGTCGAGAAGCCATTTTTAAAGAGCTTGTTGATATCGATCTGGCAGCAGGTGGCTGTCAGCATGTAGAAGTCTTTGTCGTGGATATGGATCAGCCCCGAGGCGTGGGCCTGCCGCATATCTTCCGGCAGGACATAGGCATCGATGAAAGCCTTGGCCCCCTCTGATCCATATTTCAGCATGGTTCCCATGGCTGTATTGCCGTCGATATTGGCATTTTCCCGCTTGAGGTCTGAGTTCTTGGCATCGCTAAACGTAATTTGCTTATAGGTCTGCATCAGGCCCTGGGCTTGATCCCTCCGCCGCTGGTGCTCAGCCCGGTAGAGGACATAGGCCTTGGCGGTCTGGAGGACGCCAGACCGCATGAGCTCTTCTTCTACCAGGTCTTGAATCTCCTCCACATTGGGGACGTGGCTGAGATCCAGACGCTCCAAGACTCTAAAAGTCAAATTGTCTAGCTCTTGGCCGGTGAGGGTCTCGCTGGGAATGGTGCGGTTGGCCATAGCAATCGCCTGCCTAATTTTGAAGGCATCAAAGGGCATGCGGCTGCCATCGCGTTTAATAATGTAGGCGGGCGTCTTGTCTATCATGCCGATCTTGCTGTTCAGGCTATCTTGGTCTACCACTAGGGGTTGGGCCAGGATTTCAACTGACGTGGTTTCTGGGGTCTTACTTACTGTTTTGGACATAAAAATACTCTCCTCCAATTTTACGAAAGAGAGCAGAGAAAGCGCTTCTGTACAACCTGAGAAGCCCTAACCCGCTCTTGCCATCATCCGTGGCACGGGTACCTCTGAGCCGAGTCTTCTGGCTTCACTCCCCACCTGCCCTTCCCGGCGTCTAGCATAGTCAGGTCTATGCCTCAACCAGTGGTTATGCAGGCTTTGATGAGCGTTACAGCGGCGGGACCGCGCAGGTATTTCACCTGCTTCCTCTTTTAGCCTTGCGGCAGCTCAAAAGCACAAGATATAGTGTTACGATCTGGATTATTCCACTTTATCTAGTAGATGTCAAATTTTGCTAGCTTTATCTAGTAGATGCCAAATTTTTTAGGAAAGATGTTGGTTTTGTGATCTGGGCTAGCCTTGGCGGCAAAGTAGCGCTTTTACGAAAATGCCACCAAAGGGCTAGCATCGCTCAGCCTTACAGAGCGATTTGAATTCGACCATAGGGCAAGCATAGGGCGAATGACATTCAACTGTAGACCAGGTGGGGGCAATTTGGGTTAAACTGTTATCCATGTTGAAGTATGTCATCACAGCGCTTTTACTCTTTTGTTCGGGCTTTATGGATTCCATCGCGGGAGGCGGGGGCCTTATCTCTTTGCCCGCCTTTCTCTTGGCTGGTCTCCCGCCCCATATGGCCCTGGCCACCAACAAGTTTTCCTCCTCTATTGGCACTACCGCATCGACTGCCCGTTTTTTCTCCCAGGGCTATATGCATCAGGATGCCTTTGTTTATATCGTTTTAGCCCTGACTGGTGCCCACCTGGGCTCCAGCCTGGCGGTCCAGGTCCCCGAACGCTATTTCCAATATCTCATGCTGATTATTCTGCCCATTGTGTCGGCCATTTCTTTTTATGGTGACTACGTGCGCAGGAGGCAAAGGGAGAGCGAAGAAATGAGGCCTGGTAAGGTGAAAATGCAGTCTGATGACGCGGAAGCTAGCCAAGTATATCTAATTGAAGCTGGTCAACAGGTCCAGTCTGAAGCAGACCAAGCCCCATCCCTGTCCTCAACGCCAGCCTCGGCCTCATCCCTGACCCCATCTCCAGATCCAGTCCCAGACCCAGCACCTGCCTTCTTTGCCGGCCTTAGCAAGCAACAATTCTTTCTTGCCGCGGCCTCCGCCCTTGTCGTAGGCACATATGACGGCTTTTACGGGCCGGGTACAGGTACCTTTCTGATTTTGCTCTTGACGCAAGTCGCCCATATTGATGTCCGCCGGGCAGCAGCGACGACCAAGGCGATCAACCTATCTTCCAATATTGGTAGTCTGACCTTTTTTCTGGGTACACAGTTGATTGATTACCGCCTGGGCCTGGTGAGCGCAGTCTTCAGTATGTTGGGCCACTATCTGGGTTCGGGCCTGGTCATTAAGGATGGTCAGAAGTATGTACGCCCCTTAATTGTTGTGGTCCTTCTCCTGCTTTTTATCAAGATTATTTCTGACCTGTTAGCCTAGCAAGTCACTTTCTCCCTGCCTAGCTTTTATCTCGGAACGCTTTTATCCCGGAACGCTTTTATCTCGGAACTTGCAAATTTGCCAAGGCAGTTTTCTTGTTTTCTTATAAACCAGCCTAGCCCTTGACGCCACCAGCGGTGAGACCGGAGGTGAGGTGCTTTTCAATTGTCATAAAGAGAATGACCACAGGCAGGGTCGCAAGGAGGGAGGCGGCGAAAAGATAGTGCCATTCAATCATATTAAAGGAGGAGAACTGGGTAATGCCCACGGTGATCGGCCGGTTGGAGGCCGACTTAATCAGCACGGTCGCTACGGTGTACTCGTTCCAGGCATTGATAAAGACGAAGATGAGGGTAGTGACGATACCGGGAGCGGCCATGGGCAGAAGGACGTGCCAGAGTGACCCCATAGTGGAGCAGCCGTCAATACGGGCGGCCTGCTCCATCTCAGGCGAAATAGACAGGAAGGTTCCTCGCAGGAGCCAGATGGCGAAGGCTTGGTTAAAGGCTGCGTTGATCAGGATGAGGCCTAAAATAGAGTCGTTCAAGCCCAGGGTAACCATGAGCTGGGAAATACCAACCAGGAGTACGACGGGCGAAAACATTTGGCTCATGATGACAAAGCCGAGGAAGGCCTTGCGCCCCTTGAACTGCATCCGAGATATGGCGTAGGCTGCGGGAATCCCACAGATAAGGGCGACTAGGGTAGCGCCACCTGCAATCAGGAGAGAATTGAGGAGGTAGCGGGGGACGCCCTGGGACAGGATATCCTTGAGATTGCTCAGCTTCCACTCTGTGGGGAAAAGATGCATAAAGTACATGTCGTTGGTCTCCGCGCTGGTGCGGAAGGCAGTAACCGTCATGACATAGTAGGGATAGAGAATGAAGAGGCAGATGGCTATGACAAAGAAGTAAAGCAGGCCCCGGAGGAGGACTGGCTTGATCTTGCCCTTGCGGAGCTGGATAGCTGCGACCAGCATGACAAAGCTACAGGCCATGACCAGCCAAATCCAGACGCTATTGGTGAACTTTAGGCCGCTCAGGCTGTCCTCAATCGTATCGCCCGCCTGGCCTGCAAAGAGGAAATGGTCTAACTTGTTATAAAAGATCTCCTTGCCTTCCTCTTGAATCCCTGTGGTATAAAGGTTTACCTGGCGTGACAAGTCAAAAGTATTGGACATGATGAAGGGGGGAACCATGAGGGTGGCCAGCAGGGCCAAGAGGCCAGAGGCTGTGCGTAGACTAGCAGTGCGGGGGCTTAAAGACCGCCAAGGCTCATCAATCGTATGGACCAAACCGGCGGCTGCACAGGCCAAGGAGAGTAGGATCGCCAAGAGGATGACTTGCAAGATCCAAGAGGAGGCCAGGCCTGACCCGTAGAAGTCTAAGGCAGACTTGGTATAGGTATTCGAGAGGCGAAACTCCACCAAGGAGGTCGTCTTGCCTTTAGAGTTCGTACGTTCAGTAACCTCTTCAGATAGGGTCAAGTCAATTCCCCGGCTTTTGTAATCCTCCTGGACAGCCTGGACTTCTGCTAGGGCCTTTTCGTAGCGTTCATCGCCTACAAAGGTGTTGCCAGATTTTTTCCGATAGGCTGTAGCCTGGAAGTGGTAAGAGGGCAGACAGAGAAGGACCAGGGCAAGGAGGGCGGCCAAGGCCATGAGGCCAAAGGCCAGGCGGTTTTCCTTGCGGACATCGCGGGCCTGGTGAACCCCATGCTTTTGGTGGACCACCCGATCTTGAGGTGCCCGTTCCTGGACTTCCTGATCCTGAGGCGCTCGATCCTGAGGGTTAGCTTGCATTTGAGGAGTAGACATTAGTTATCCTCCTCTCTCATGGCAAAAATCATGTAGGCCCCGGCGCAGATGCAGAGGATGATAAAGCCTATGACGGAAAGCGCAGTGGCTGGACCCTTTTGCCGGTCGTAAAAGTTCAGCATATAAAGATAGGTAATCAAAGTATCTGTCTTATTATTAGGCGCCCCCTTGGTCATGGTGTAAATGATGGGGAAGGAGTTAAAGACATAAATGATATTGAGTACCGTTGAAATCGTTAGGGAAGGCCGGACCATGGGGAGGGTGATCCGGAAAAGTTTTTGCCAGTAGCTGGCCCCATCGATATTGGCCGCCTCGTAGAGGGAGGAGTCAATGGACTGGAGGCCGGATAAGACACAGAAGGTCACAAAGGGAATGGTGACAAAGATCCCCACAAAACAGGCCCAGATAAATTCAATTTGGTAGGAGGACCGCCAGTTAATGGCCTCTTTGATAATGCCCAGATTGAGCAGAATATTATTGAGATTGCCGTACTCGTACTTGATGATGTAGTTCCAGACAGACGCTTGGATGACTAGGGAAGTAGCCCAAGGGAAGACCAGAACGGCCCGGGCCAGCTTGCGCCCGCGAAACTTGTTGTTGAGCATGAGGGCAATAATAAAGCCCAAAAGCGTGGAGATGCCCACGACAGACAGGACCCAATAGAGGGTGTTGAGCATCACCGTTTGGAAGGCAGGAAGGCTGATAGCGTCGCGGAAGTTTTTGAGGCCCACAAAGCCCCCGATCACCCCAGATTTAGAAATATCACTCAGGGATAATTTGAAGACAATAGCGATGGGGAAGACTACAAATACCGCCATCAATAGGAGGCTGGGTAAGAGCCAGAGATAGGGCTCATATTTTCTCAGGCTTTTTTGCATACATGTCCTCTCTTTTGGGGGTGATAGTTAGGCTTTTGAAGGCAAGGGTAGGAGTTGGCACTTACGTAAAGCCAGGACTTAGCTTAAAAAAGATATAGTAAGGGGCCAGACCGCCGGCCCGGCCCCTTGTGGAAATTTAGGAGGTCAAGTCACAAGTCAAGACAGACTTATTTGTCTTTCTTCTGGGCCTCTTTTTCGGCCTTTGCTTCATTTTCTTCCTGGAGCTTCAGGATCTTTTCTTGCAGCTTGTCCAGTTCGTCCTTAACATCGGCATCGGTGAGGCAGGCTTGTTCAGCGGCGATAACACCCTGTTTAACAGCGTCCCATTCGGCCTTGGCGGTAGGATAGAACTTGCAGTTTTCTAGAACATCCAACCAGGATTGGAAGGACTCATCTTCTTCGACTAAGGACTCAACAGCAGAGTTAACGGCTGGCAGGAAGCCTTCCATGCTGACCCAGCCTACGTAGTTCTCAGGATCGTAGAAGAAGGTGAGGAATTTGCCGATGGCTTCGTTACGGGCTTTTTGATCAGGGGCCTTGTCATCTTTGAAGGCCATGATCCGGTCCATAACGCCGACAGAAGAAGAGGTCTTGCCTTCGTTGGCGGGGATAGGGGCAGTAGCCATATTGACCTTGGAATCTTTGTCCGCGCAATAAGTGGGCATGGAGTTGGGCGCAATGCACATGGCCATTTTGCCGGCAGCAAACATATCTTGCAGGTCGTAACGGGTCTGGGTTGCGGGGTTGGGGTTGGTATAGCGATTGCCAATCAAGTTCAAGGCAAATTTGAGAGCTTCTACATTAGCCTCAGAGTTGAGATCCCAGTTGCCGTCTTCATCCACAAAACCGCCATCATTGCCCCAGGTATAGTAGGCAAAAGCGGCTTGGCCTTCGTCGGTTGTCATATCAATACCCCAGGGGTACACTTCGGCTTCGTAGAAGTCCATGATCGCCATGGCGGCATCTTCCAGCTCAGCCCAGGTGGTGGGGACATCAATACCGACTTCATCAAACATATCTACGTTGTAATACATGGCACGGGCAGAAGCCAGGTCAGGTACAGCCCAAACCACATCATCAATGACGGACTGCTCAATAAAGGAGGGGAAGAAGTCTTTGAATAACTCCTCAGGGCAGTAATCTTCTACGGGGAGGAGGAGGCCCTCTGTTGCATAGTTAGCAAAGACGTCGATATTCAGAATATCCGGGGCTTGATCGCTGGCGATCCGGGTATCCACTACGGTGTACACATCATTCCAGGACACAACTTCTAGGTTGAGCTTGATACCGGGGTTAGCCTTTTCAAACTTTTCGACAAAGTTGCTGCCGTCCATCCCCTTACCTAAGAACCAGTCTTGGGTATTGGGGCCGTATTGACAGATGATAACATCCAGGGTGATATCCTCTTTGGCTTCTACCAGGCTGGCAGGGAAAAGGGCGACCAGCATGAGCAGGGCGAGCACGAGTGCAAGTGTTCTTTTCATATGTATCTCCTATTTTTCTTGGAGGCAGGCCGTAGGGCCTAGCTAGCTCCAGAAACCGCAGGCTTAAAGTGCCCTGTGCTCCTGCGGCGATTTCTAGTTATTTTGCACAAAGCACCTTATGAAAAGAAATTATACATGTACAAGACCACAAATAAAAGTCTTTGAACAAAATGATTAATCCATCGATACATTCAGTCGATACTTCAACTTTCCGGTGATATTTTCAACTTGGGGGTGCGGACAAAAAACTGGACACTGAAAGGAAGGAAATATGTATTCAGAGGAAGAAATCAGGAAAGCGTTGGAAGTCTACGAGAGGGAAGGAAG
>SFFI01000002.1 GCA_004556925.1 Clostridiales bacterium | reverse complement strand
CGAATCAAGATCTCGCTCAACAACTTGAGCCCTCTTGATTACAGAAGGACCATGGGCTTTGCCGCATGAGCCTGTCCAAAATTTTGTCCGCACCCCCAAGCTCTTACTAAGGTTTGTGAAGTACATGATCTAGATGTGGTCATCACAGATACTGGTATTAAAGAAAAATATTCAAAATCACTTAAAGAAAAAGTTAAAACAGTCATCATTGCATAAAGGAGGCAATACATGAGTTGGTTGAAAGAAGTTATCGGAACTGAAAAGGCGATTATCGCAATGCTGCATATGCAGGCAATGCCAGGAGACCCATCTTATAGTAAAGACAAGGGTATGGCTTGGATTGTTGAAAAAGCCAAAAGGGATTTAGATGCCTTACAAGAAGGAGGAGTCGACGCGATTATGTTCAGTAATGAATATAGTCTGCCATATCTAACAAAAGTTCGTACTGAAACAGTTGCTTGTATGGCGCGTACTATCGGTGAGCTGAAACAATATATCTCGGTTCCTTACGGTGTAAATGTGCTTTGGGATCCCATAGCTTCACTTGATCTTGCTGTGGCAACAGATGCAAAGTTCGTTCGCGAAATTTTTACTGGTGTATATGCGAGTGATTTTGGGTTATGGAACACAAATTGCGGAGAAGTTGTGCGGCACCAATATGCAATTGGTGCGGAAAATGTCAAACTCTTATTTAACATTGTGCCGGAAGCTGCGAAATACCTTGCTGATCGTGATATTCAACAGATTGCTAAGTCAACAGTTTTCAACTGCAAACCAGATGCTCTATGCGTTTCAGGTTTAACAGCAGGCGCTCCTACAGATACATCTACGTTGAAAGTAGTCAAAGATATTGTTCCCGATACAGTTGTGCTTGCCAATACAGGGTGCAAAAAAGAAACAATCAGAAATATTTTTGAAATAGCTGACGGGGCTGTGGTAGCTACTACCTTCAAGGTTGATGGCAAATTTGAAAATCCTGTAGATATTAATCGTGTGAAAGAATTTATGGAGATTGTGAAAGATGCAAGATAGCTTTTATGCACTTGGGTTTGATTTTGGCACGCTCTCTTGTAGAGGTGTTTTAATCGATCTCAAAAATGGAGAGCTAAAATCAAGTGCCACGAGTGCGTACAAGCATGGTGTCATTTCTAGATGCCTCGAGGATTCACAAACTCAATTACCTATTGATTGGCATTTGCAAGATCCCCAAGATTGGATTGATAGTATGGCTCAAGTCTGTCATACGATACTTAGTGAATCTGAAGTGAGCCCCAAGCAAATCCTAAGTCTTGGGACAGACTTTACTAATTGTACAGTCGTTCCTTGTACAGCTACAGGGACGCCAATTTGTCAACTCGATAGATTTAAAAATCGTCCGCATGCCTGGCCTAAATTATGGAAACATCATAGCGCACAGAAATATGCAGAAGAGATTGAAAAGTTTGCCCGGGAAAATACCACATGGCTAAAAAAATATTTTGGAAACTCTGTTTCCTCAGAGTGGTTATTTCCAAAAGTCTTGCAAGTTTTGCGTGAAGACCCCGAAATTTATTCGTATGCTGATTTATTTATTGAGGCTGTAGATTACATTGTTCTGTATCTTACAGGACGAATAACTAGAAATATCGGATTACTGGGGCTTAATTCCTTTTGGACTGAGGAACATGGTTTTCCGTCACAGGATTTCTGTAAGGCGTTGGATCCCCGCATGCAAAATATAGTGCAGGACAAGCTACAAGGAGATTTATTAGAAGTTGGAGACTATGCTGGGCATTTAACAGAAGCTGCAGCAGCAACCTTAGGATTATCCCCCCACACAGTTGTGGCCTCAGGACATGGTGATAGTGAGGTGACAGCCTGTGGCATTGGTGCAAATGAAGTTGGAAGCACCATTCTCGTCATGGGAACATCTACTTGCCATCAGATGTTGAGTGACCAACTCATATCATTTGAAGGCTTGTGTTCTGTTACAAAAGGTGGAATGCTTCCGCACCTATATAGCTATGAGGCTGGACAACCAGCCACTGGAGATGTCTTTTCATGGTTTGAGCAGCTTTGCGCTGGAGGAAGCTATGAAACCATTGCAAAAAATTGCGGTATGAGTCTTTTGGAGTATCTAGGCAAACAAGCAGAAAACCTTGCGCCTGGTGCGTCTGGGCTTTTGGCTCTGGATTGGCTGGCCGGTAACAGAAGCGTCTTGCTTGACTATAATTTGTCAGGCGCGATCATTGGGTTAAATTTGCATACAAGGGTTGAGGAGATCTATCGTGCTTTAGTAGAAGCCAATATTTTTGGGTCTAAAAAAATATTGGAAAATTTCGAGTCTCATGGATTGACCATTAAAAAGTTATATGCAGTTGGCGGAATTGTGGAGAAAGCGCCCTGGATAATGCAGTTGTGTGCCGATATTTTAGGAAAAAGCATCCATGCGCCAACATTTGGGCATGTTTCTGCCAGAGGAGCTGCTGTATGCGGATCTGTGGCTTTAGGTCATTTTGATCCTGAACGTGGATTCTCAACCTTTTCAGAAGCGTGCAAGACACTAATTCCCCGAAAAATGAGGTTATATGAGCCAAATTTAGAAAGAACGGAGGAGTATGCAGAACTTTATAGCTTATATTCTGAAATGCACGATATCATGGGTTGCCAAAACTCGATTATGAGAAAACTAAGAAATATTCGGCAACGCAAAATGTTTGAGGAGGAAACATAATGAAAAAATTATTATCTGTAGTATTAGTACTAGTGTTGGCTATTTCTTTGCTTGGATGTTCATCCAATAACTCGCCCTCAGAACAGGCACCATCTAAGCAAACTAATCAAAATGCTTCTGAAGGTAAAGACACTTACAAGATTGCATGTGTTGTAAAAGACATGTCTGACCCTTGGTTTTTACGTTATAAGGTTGGCGTAGATCAACTGGCTCAGGACTCCGGTATTGATTGCTATGTAAAGGGACCATCAAAGACTGACTCTGCTGAGCAAATTCAGGTTATTGAAACTCTTATTGAACAAGATATTGATGCCCTCTGTGTTGTCCCCATTGATCCAGAAGCCTGTAAAACAGTGCTTCAAAAAGCTAAGGATAAGGGCATAGTCATTATTACTCATGAGGCTGAGGGAAACGACGTCTGTGATTATGATCTGGAAGCCTTCAATAATGAAGAATACGGCTCAAAAATGATGGATAAACTCGCTGAGGCTATGGGCGAAACAGGCCCATATGTGACCATGGTAGCATTCCTCAGCTCTACATCACATAACCAGTGGATGGATGCAGCAGTTGCCCGTCAAGAAGAAGCCTACCCTGAAATGTCTCTAGTTCCCGAAAAACGTATTGAGTGTGAAGATAATATGGATATGGCTTATAATAAAGCCAAGGAGATTATTAAGAAATATCCTGATATTAAGGGTTTTATTGGTGCATCTAGCTATGATGCTCCGGGAGCGGCTAAGGCCATTGATGAACTCGGTATGACGGGCAAAATTTTTGCAATTGGTACGGGTGTTCCATCTGTGTCTGGCCCTTATCTCAAATCAGGTTCTAATCCTGCTGTGTTGTGCTGGGATCCTGCGCTAGCTGGGCAAGCTCAAGTCAAGTTAGCAGTGCTTTGCTTGCAAGACAAGCGTGATGACATAAAAACTGGTCTCACTTTAGAGGGTATTGCTGGGTACGATAATCTAGTAGTAGACGGAAAAAATATTTACGGCCACGCAGTACTTATTATTGATGAAGACAACATGGGAGATTATGACTTTTAATCTGTGGGCATTCAAATGTGCTAACAGTTAAATTTGGTTGATTTACTGGCTACACGCTTACGAAATGCTGTGCATGGAGTAAGCGTGTGCTATTGAGGATTAGTTATGAGTGAGAATATCATTGAAGTACACAAAATCTCTAAGCATTTTGGGGGAGTGACTGCACTTAATGAAGTTGACCTAGAAATAAAAAAAGGAGAAATTCATTGCTTAGCTGGTGAGAATGGATCTGGAAAGTCAACTTTGATCAAGATTATTTCTGGTTTCTATTCGCCAGATAGCGGTCATATAGTGATAGATGATAAAGAATATTCCAACCTCTCCATTAGTGAAACTATTCAGCTTGGAATTCAGGTTATCTATCAAGATATGTCTATTTTTCCCAATCTCACTGTTGCAGAAAATATTGCCATTAATCATGAACTTTATAATAAAAGGAAAATAGTTAATTGGAGAGAGGTTAATAGAATCGCTCAGTTAGCGCTTGAACGTATTGGTGTTGATATTCCTCTGGATGCTATTGTTGGTGATCTATCTGTAGCTGATAAGCAGTTAATTGCAATTGCAAGATCACTTTTGCATAATGCCAGACTGATCATTATGGATGAGGCAACATCGGCACTTACAAGAAAAGAAGTAAGTAAATTATTTTCTATCATTCATCGTCTGCAAGAAGAGGGCATCTCAATTTTATTTGTTAGCCACAAATTAGATGAGGTCTTTGAGATTGCTGATCGCTACACTGTCTTTAGAAATGGCCATAAGGTTGTTACTGACGACGCAGAAGGAATTGATAGCAAAAAGTTTGTTTACTACATGACTGGCCGCGAAATTTCTGAGGACTATTTTATGCCTCAAGATATTGATGAGACTCGCTCAATTTTAAAAGTTGAAAATCTTTGCCTTAAGAACGGTTTTAAAGACATTAATTTTGCTATACATCCGGGTGAGATTATTGGAATCACAGGTTTACTTGGTTCTGGACGGACAGAGCTAGCTAAAACCCTATTTGGTCTTTTTCAAGCAACAAGTGGGAAGATTTATTTAGATGATCAAGAAATAACTATCAACTCTCCTATGGACGCTTTAAATAAGCGTATTGCGTATGTTCCGGAGGACAGGTTGACAGAGGGATTATTTCTTTCTCAAACGATTGAAAACAACATGTCTGCTGCAAATATTGATAATTTACGATCTAATGGTGTGATTGATTACGAAAAGGTAAAGAGCAACACTAATTCTTGGGTTCGTGAGCTTGGAATTAAGCTGAACCAGACTACTGATAGTATACAAACGCTCTCCGGCGGAAATCAGCAAAAGGTGGTCCTAGGCAAATGGTTATCTACTAATCCCAAAGTTCTAATCCTTAACGCCCCAACAGTTGGCGTAGATATTGGTGCCAAATTCGATATTCACTATTATCTACGACAGCTTGCACATTCAAAACAGTATGGAATCATTATTATTTCTGACGATATTGATGAAGTTCTGATGAATTGCAATCGTATATTTATTATCAAAAAAGGCAGAATTGTTCAAGAATGTGTGAACACTGAATTAACTCGGGAAAAGCTTCAAGCATTAATTTTAGAAACTACGGAGGACAGTGATCATGAAATATAACAAAATAGTAAAAAGAAACGAGTTTTTTGTTGTTTTGATCCTGATCCTTTTCAGTATCTTAATTCAAATGAAAAGTGGCCAGTTCTTTACTCCGAATAACTTGGTAGACCTAGCTAGAAGCATTACTGTTCCTGGCATAATGGCTTGTGGTCTGTTGATGGTTATTGCCTCAGGGAACATTGACGTATCTTTTCCATATACAGCAATGTTGTGCATGTTTCTTATTACTGACTATTGGAGTAAAGTTCAATATTCTGGACCAGTAATATGGGGCTTTTTGCTAGCTGCTTTTTTGGGCGCTGTTTTGGGTTTTATTAATGGAATTTTAGCTGCTTGGATGAAACTTCCAACATTAATTATCACTTTGGGCACTTGCACTATTTATACAGGTTTTACGCAAGGAGTTTTAAAAAGCCATGTAATTTCAGTGCTCCCAGAACCATTAGAGCAGATGTCTAAGCATAACTTATTTACTGTTGCTGACTCTGCCAGTGGACTTAGTAGTTCGATGCATATTTCAATTATTATCCTATTAATAGCTATCATATCAGCGCACTTTATACTGAAGTATACAATGCTAGGAAGAGGAATTTATGCTGTCGGCGGGGACCCGGTGGCTGCTGAAAGAGCTGGGTTTAGTGTCGCTTGGATTCGTATTTTTGTTTTTACTTTTTGTGGGATGCTTGGAGGCATTGCTGGTTTAACCCAGGTCACGGTTTCTGGTATGTGTCAGATTAACTTTTTTGATGGCTACGAAATGACTGTTATTGCTGCTGTGGTATTAGGAGGAGCCAGTATTTCAGGTGGGAATGGTAATGTTTTTGGCACGATGCTTGGTGTCATCATGATGAAGCTTATACACAACAATCTTATATTGCTGGGCATTCCTACAAGCTGGAGTAAGTTTATGACAGGTGCCCTTATTATTGCTGGTGTTAGCATGACGGCCTATAAGCAAGTTGTCGCACAAAAGAGAGTTAATACCAATATTTTAGCTGATGGAGAGGGTCAATAAGCATGAATAGAGTAAAAGATGATAATATCAATACTTTTCGGCTAGTAGGAATCCTTATAATATCTTTTGCCGTGCTTGCCTTAATTACTAACGGATCTGCAATTCGACCTGGTCAAATTAGACTAATTGCTTATTTATTCCCAGAATTAGGTGTGATGGCGCTAGGAATGATGTTAGCCATGATTAGTGGAGGCATTGACTTAACAGTAGTTGCAGTTGCAGATTTGACAGGCATCCTTGGCTGTATGCTCTTAAAGCTCATTATGCCAGAAAATGCCAGTATTCTTGTTCAATCGCTCATACTGCTTATTACTGTAATCATCACTATTTTTCTTGGAAGCTTGTGTGGTGCTTTTTCTGGCTTCTTGATATCTAAGATAGGCATACCTGCCATGGTGGCAACTCTTGGTGCATCAGATCTGTATTTAGGCTTGGCTGTTGGTTTAACCAATGGTTCCTCTGTGAGCAATATACCTCCTATATTAAATGCTGTTATAAGCCACAATATTTTTGGCATTGTTCCTGTGACAACAATTATTTTTGCCATCTGTGCATGCCTGGTTGGTGTTTTGTTAAACAAAACATCATTGGGATTTAAGATTTATATGATTGGTTCCAATAAAACTGCTTCACGCTTTTCTGGAATACATGTTGATCAGGTTACGACAATCACATATGCCATTAGTGGTGCTCTTGCATCTATATCTGGATTGCTTATGTGTGGGCATTTTAATGCAGCGCGAGCTGATTTTGGAAAATCCTATCTTACTCCAACAATCTTGGTTTGTGTGCTGGCAGGAGTTAATCCGAATGGTGGTGCCGGAAGAGTAATTGGTGTTGTTTTATCTGTAATTATCTTACAAACATTGTCGTCTGCATTTGCTATGTTTCCTAATATTTCAGATTATTTCAAAAATTTAATTTGGGGTTTAGTGCTAATTTCTGTTATGGCCATCAATGTTATCTCAACCCGAAAGAAGAACAAACAAATATAATATTTTTTTAGGAAAACCCCCACCCCTCATGGCTAGCGAGAGTTTGCTGAGGTGAACGTTCATGTTAGGGTGGGGGTATATCCCTCGGCAAGAATTGATGTAGTAGTATTAGCTGTAATATCAAACCTACCCGTACATGATCTATTAAAAAATTTTATTTGGAGTGGCTAAACTAATTGTGAGAGGTGTGTTTCTCGGCGGGTAACTTTTTTCTCTTCTTCTGTCTTTGAGTTAAGGGCCTTGAACTATATAGGTGCAAGCCTGGTGATTTCCCCCTTATGCGATCTATTTGACTTTTTGATCTCATGCTGTTGTAGCTCATATTAATAGGTGAGAATCCTCCAAATACAGATTTTGTTTATGAGGAGTTATATGATAGAGTTCATCACCTGAGAGTTGCTATATTAAAACTTTGACTTATGAACCTAGAGCTACGCTTAATAGATCAAGGAGCTGATAGAGATGAATCAAGTAGAAGCATTTTTTGATCAGGTTATTACCGTAAAATGGGGGCCAGATAAAAAGTCGGTAGATATTATTGACCAGAGCCTTTTACCGGGTACCCTTAAGCGTATCCAGTTAGATACTGCGGAAGAAATCTGGGAGGCGATTAAAAAGCTGAGAGTTCGGGGAGCCCCGGCCATTGGCATTATGGCAGCTTTCGCTACTGCTCTTTTGGCTAGCCAGATTGATACGGAAGATTACGGGACCTTTGCTCAGGAGTGCCGTGAGATTACCAGCTATCTTTCTAGCTCCCGCCCTACGGCAGTGAACCTTTTCTGGGCCCTCAATAGGATGCAAAAGCTTATTGAGGACTCTCAGGATCTCCCAGTTGCTGATATTAAAGACAAGCTTTTTGCAGAAGCTGAAGCTATCCAGGCAGAAGATATTGCCATTAGCCGTCATATTGGGGAGACTGGCTTTTCCTTGCTTTCTGAGCTGAAAGAAGACAATAAGGAAATTGGTATTTTAACGCACTGCAACGCCGGCACCTTGGCTACGGGTAAATACGGAACAGCCACCGCACCCATGTATATGGCCTTAGAACACGGCTGGCCTGGTGATGCAATGCACGTTTACTGCGATGAAACCCGGCCCCTCCTCCAAGGTGCACGTTTGACAGCCTTTGAGTTAAGCCAAGCCGGGATTAAAACCACCTTGCAATGCGACAATATGGCTTCTGTCCTGATGGCTCAGGGCAAAATCCAGATTGTTTTTGTGGGCTGTGACCGGGTAGCCAGGAACGGCGATGCGGCTAACAAGATCGGTACGAATACGGTAGCCATTCTGGCTAAGCACTACGGGATTCCCTTCTATGTATGTGCGCCAAGCTCCACCATTGATATGGCAACACACACAGGTGCGGACATCCCGATTGAAATGCGCGACCCCCATGAGGTCAGCGATATGTGGTACAAGGAGCGCATGACCGCTGAAGAGGTCAATATTTTCAATCCTGCTTTTGATGTAACAGACCATAGTCTCATTACCGGGATTATTACTGACAGAGGCTTATGCAAGGCCCCCTTTGATGAGGCCTTTACTGCTATGGGCTTGGGGCTATCTCAATGAATAGGCTAGATGAACTTAAAAAAACGCTTGTCGATGCTGCCAAGCAAGCTGAACGAACGGATTTATGCAAACATAAATCAGGGAATTTCAGCGTATTTGACCCTGAATCGCAAGTGGTTATTGTGACCCCCAGCGGTGTAGCCCGGTCGGAATTGTGCGAAGACCAACTTTGTGTCTTAAACCTGGATGCCCAAGTGCTGGCCTGGAATGGCCTAAACAAGCCTTCCAGTGAAGTCCTCATGCACATTGCTATTTATAAAAAACGGCCTGACATTGGCGCTATCGTCCATACCCATTCACGTTACGCCACGGCTTTTGCCATCCTGAATAAACCCATTCCGCCCATTCTCTACGAGAGCTTTGTCCTGGGGCAAAGCCCTAAGATCCCCGTGGCTCCCTACGCTAGACCCGGCACCAGTGCCCTGGCCAGGTCTGTCTCCAGTACCCTCCAAGACGCAGACTGCTGCCTCTTGGAAAGCCATGGAGCCATTGCCCTTGGGGCAAACATGGAAGAAGCCCTTCTAAGAGCCAATTATATAGAAGAACTATCGGAGCTTTACTACCTTACCCTCAGCATTAATCAAGGCCGGGAGCCCAAGACTCTGGCCCAGGAAGAACTGCAAAAGTGGGCCTACCCCACGGATATTAAGTTTCCTGAGGATGACTGTTATAATTGACTCATAAAAATTTGGAGGTGCACATGCAAGTACTCGTAGAAAAACTATCTCCCCTCACATGTGACTGGCCCTTGAAGCTAGCAATTCGCAAGCTTAACGGTGCTTGGCCTGCAGAGTTGGCCGACTTTGAAGCTGTGTTTAAAGAAGAAGCGGATAAGGCGGGCGTCCGTATGCTACGTCAGGTTCAGGACGATAAGATTGCCGAGCTGCTTGTTTTGACTATTAAACAAGAGGCTGGAATCTATGACTTGCAAAAGGCTTTTAAGGCTTTTGCAGATAAACTTGCGGAATTTAAGGAGCCATCCCTGGCTGCCTGGATTAGTCCCGATTTTAGCGACCAGGAGTTTACCCAAATCGCTAGAACTTTGATGCTTTTGGACAACAAGTTTGACCAGCATATTAAGTCGGGCTATAAAAACACGCTGACGCCAGAGGAGGCTGAGGAAGAGGACCAAGACAAGGTAAAGCAGATAACCCTACTGACAGATAGACCAGAGGCTGAAAAGCTCCTGCATGAAGCTAACAGCTTAGCCCAGGCTACTGGTCTTGCACGTCGCTTGGTCAATGAGCCGGCAAATATTATGACGCCCAGGCAACTGGCTTGCGAAGCGGAAAACTTAGCGAAAGAAACGGGTTTTGAAATCGAGATCTTGGGTCCCCAAGCTATCCAAGACTTGGGTATGGAGGCCTATTGGAGTGTGGCTAAGGGATCTGCTGAAGAACCCCGTTTCATCATCATGCGCTATCTGAACAATCCTCAAAGCGAGGAGGTTCTGGCCCTGGTGGGCAAGGGCCTTTGCTACGATTCTGGTGGCTATGATCTTAAACCTGGCAGTGGGATGCGGACCATGAACTCTGATATGGCGGGTTCTGCCGCGGTTATTGCAACCATGGGTGCCTTGGCGAGAGAAAAAGCCCCAGTGAATGTTGTGGCCCTAGTTGCCGCTTGTGAAAACATGGTTTCCGGTTGTTCTTTCCGCAATGGAGATATTATTGGCTCCTTGGCAGGCAAATCGATCGAGATTATGTCCACGGATGCCGAAGGCCGACTCACCTTAGCTGATGCGGTTACCTATGCCTGGCAGAAGGAAAAGGCCACGGCGATTGTGGATATTGCCACACTGACGGGCGCCGTAATTGTTGCTTTAGGAGACCATGTGACCGGTTCTATCTCTGACTCAGATGTCCTTTGGCAGGCAGCGGAGACAGGCTCCAAACTTTCTGGTGATAAGCTTTGGCGTTTGCCTATTGACGATGATTATGAGGAGAAGAACAAGTCTGAACGCGCTGATATTAAAAATGGCGGCTACCGGGGTGGCGGATCGATCACTGCGGGCCTCTTTGTACGCGCCTTTGCCAACCAGACACCCTTCCTCCACCTGGATATTGCGGGTACCTCCTATAATGAATCGGGTAGCGACCGGTTCCCCAAGGGGGCAAGTGGTGTTGGCGCAGAGCTTTTGTATTACTTGAGCAAGGCCTTTTTTGCTTAAGATAGAGCCTCTAGCAAGCTTTATGCTCTAATCACTTAACAAAGCCTACAAGTGGGGGTGCCTCTCGTACGCAAGTGAAGAGGCGCCCTCTTTTTATGTCCGCTGGCTAGCAGGAAACTCCTGGCCAGCAGCTTTAGCGAAGAATCCTGCTGGGCGGGTTATTCCTGGTGATCTGGAGCTTTGGCCTCCCCGTGCTTATACCTGAAGTAGAGACCAAGGCTGACCAGGCAAAGGGCCAAAAGAACCAGGAGGATGATGAAGGCCATGGATTGGAAAAATGCTTGTGGCAGATATTCAATGATGGGATCTTGGGCGGGATCAAAAATCCAGTAATCATTCCGGAAAACTAGTTGGTGAAAGAGGGTAAAGGCCTGGTTAAAATCTAGGAGCATGACCAGACCAATGGCCGCAGGGCAGAGGAGGGCAAGGACTGGTCCCCAGAGTAAGGGGCCTATGATATTTTGCCTCCGTAAATACCCCATGCTTATCAAGCATACAGGCAGGCAGATGAGCGTGATTTTTAGGATCTGTTGAAAGACGGACCGTACTTCAGCAAAATGCTGGCGACCTTGGGCGGACATGGGGAGGCCCTGAAATTCAAGTTCCCCTGCATAGCGAGGGCTGAGGCCATAAGTCACCATAGCCTGGTAGTTTTTTAGGATCTTGTCTTCACCCAAGTGATAGGGGTCATAGCTGGTCAGGTCAGGCAGATAGGCGTGATAGGTCCAGGGCTGCAGGCTGGTCAGGCAGATGGCTGCTCCCCAGACCAGGCCGATAAGCGACAGGGTCGCGAGCATTTTACTGACAAGAATGAAAGTCTTATGGGCGTGCATGTTTTACCTACTCTTTTATTCCATTGGGCAAGGCGCTTTCGCCGGGATTAGCACTCTAAGCCTACAAGTGCTAAAATGTTTGAACTAAAGTCATAAAGCTTCATAAGTCCTGGCCTTTATTTCATGATCTTAGGCAACAAAGGTCATAGAATAGATATAGCAATGATAGGACGCAGAGCTTGAAGTTTTGTAAGGCTCAAGCTGTTGTAAGGAGGATAACATGAATTTAGATAGATTTGACCCGGCGGCCTTGGAAGTGATTCAAAGCGCCCAGAATATGGCGATTAAGGCAGGTAATCCCGAGTTAGGTGACCTACACTTGCACATGGCCTTAATTGAAGATGATAAATCGGTAGTGGTTAGAGTGCTCAAGCGCTTGGGGATCGACTTTGATGCCTACCGCGCGAGGCTGGCAGAGAGCTTGGCTGCCCTGCCGCGCCAAGATGGCAATAGTTCCACCTATCCTTCCACAATTTTTCAGCGCGTTTTGCTGAAGGCTGAGGACCAGGTGCAGAACGAGACAAGTCAGATCCAGCCAACCCACATCTACTTGGCCCTTTTAGAGGAAAAGAATTCAGATTCTGGCCGAATTTTTAAAAGCTTGGGGATTAATCGCCAGGGTTTTTTAGCTGGCCTGGAAAGTTTCCGCCAAGACCAGAAAAATCAGACAGGGCTCTCAGAGGAGCATGCTGAAGTCCTGGCAAACTTTGGCCGTGACTTAACGGAGGAAGCCAAGCAGGGCAAGATTGACCCGGTCATTGGCCGTGATGAGGAAATCCGAGACTGTATCCGCATCCTGTCGCGCCGGAAGAAGAATAACCCGGTCCTTATTGGCGAGCCAGGTGTGGGTAAAACTGCCATTGTGGAAGGTCTTGCCCAACGGATTGTGAAAAATGATGTGCCCGAGCCTTTGCAAGGTAAGCGCATTTGGTCACTGGACTTGGGCGCCTTGGTGGCGGGTGCCAAGTACCGGGGTGAGTTTGAAGAGCGGCTTAAGAAAGTCTTGGCAGCCATCCAAGACTCCTGTGGTGAAATTATCCTCTTTATTGATGAGATTCACACCATTGTGGGAGCGGGCAAAGCCGAAGGTTCCCTGGATGCTTCCAACATGATGAAGCCTATGCTGGCAAGAGGCGAGATTAAGGTGATTGGGGCCACGACGCTTAATGAATACCGGGAGTCCATCGAAAAGGATGGGGCTTTGGAGCGGCGTTTCCAAAGGGTCCTCGTCCAAGAGCCCAGTGTAGAGGACACTATTTCTATCCTCCGCGGAATCAAAGAAAAATATGAGATCCACCATGGCATCCGGATTTCGGACCATGCGGTTTTGGCCTGTGCCAAACTTTCTGACCGCTATATTTCTGACCGTTTCTTGCCGGATAAGGCCATAGACCTCATGGACGAGGCCTGCGCCATGGTGAGAACTGAAATTGATACTATGCCCGAAGACTTGGATGAGATGCGGCGCAAGATTTTACAAATGCAGATAGAAATTACTGCCCTCAAAAAGGAGGAAGATGCTGCGTCCCAAGGCCGTCTCAGCCAGATGGAAGAAGAACGTGCCAGCCTCCAGGCAGCATTTGACCGCCAGTATGCGGAGTGGGAGGCAGAAAAGAAAAATATCGACTTGGTCAAAGACTTAAAGTCAGAAATTGATGAGGTGAAAAACCAAATGGCAGAGGCAGAGCGGTCTTACGATTTTGAGAAGCTTTCCGAGCTCAAGTATAACCGCCTGGCCAAGCTAGAAAATGACTTGGCTGCAGCCAATGCCAAGGCTGAGGCTGATGAAGGTAGCCTTAAGGAAGAAGTGGACGAAGAAGATATCGCAGAGGTTGTGTCCAAGTGGACGGGTATTCCTGTTGCCAAGTTGCAGGAAACCGAAAGAGAAAAGGTGTTGAGTTTGCCTCAGATCCTTCACCGCAGGGTGGTGGGCCAGGACCAAGCCGTACAGGCCATCTCTGATGCCATCATCCGGGCGCGGTCTGGACTCAAAAATGACCAGAAACCGATAGGGTCTTTCATTTTCCTCGGACCAACCGGTGTAGGGAAGACGGAGCTCGCCAAAACCTTAACCCAGGTCCTCTTTGACTCCGAGAAAAACCTTATCCGTATTGACATGTCAGAATACATGGAGAAATTCAATGTATCCCGCTTGATTGGCGCTGCGCCTGGTTATATAGGCTATGAGGAAGGCGGCCAACTGACGGAACAGGTCCGGCGTAAACCCTACTCTGTAATCCTCTTTGATGAAATAGAAAAGGCCCACCCTGATGTCTTCAATATCTTGCTCCAGGTCCTGGATGATGGGCGTTTAACAGACGGGCAGGGGAGGACGGTAGACTTCAAGAATACGGTCATCATCATGACCTCCAACCTCGGCTCCCAATACCTGATGGAGGGAATCGATGCCCAAGGGGACATTAGTCCAGTAGCAAAGCAGCAGGTAGAGGCTGAAATGCATGCGCACTTCCGGCCAGAATTCCTCAACCGTATCGATGAGATTGTGCTCTTCAAGCCCTTGGGCAAGGAGGAGATCTCCCAGATTATCGACCTGCAAATTGCCGACCTCAACCAACGTCTGGCTGAACAGGATATAAGCTTGAGTTTAAGCCCTGAGGCCAAGGCCTTAATCATGGAGCGCGCTTTTTCTCCGCAATTTGGTGCCAGAGCCGTTAAGCGTTATCTGGAATCCAAGTTGGAAACCGCCATGGGCAAGGCCATTTTGGAAGGCCAGGTGCTAGCAGGCCAACAAGTCTTGGTGGGGGTTGATGCGGTCAAAGGATTTACTTTTGAGCCATTGAGCCTGGCCCCCGGAGCCTAAACTTAGCTAAAGCCGCCTCGCCCAGAGACAAGGAGGGACCAGGCAGGCAAGCTTCCCAAGGCTCAGGCAAATCTTCACAATTCTTCAAAAAGTAGGGGATTTTTTGCCATAGACCTGAGCTATCATAAAAATGTAGTTAAAGAGAACTGCACAGAAAACCTCTTCATACGTCTCCTCAAAATAGAGCCCCGTCCTTGGACGGGGCTCTTACACTTTGGGGCTCGAGGTCATGTGAACAGCACTTATTCAAAGGCCTGCTTATTCTTCAGGTAGGCCGTGTAGTGGTCTTTGTTATCCCATTTCATGACGGTATTGATATGATCTTTCATCCGTTTGTAGGTTTCTTCTGAGATAACATGCTCCAGGCTGCAGGCGTCTTCTATGGCCCGGCGCGGCTCCACGCCAATGGCAATGAAGTAATTAGAGAAGAAAACATGGCGGTCAAATATGGTTTGAGCGACCTCTAGGCCCTTGCCTGTGAGCTCTAAACGCCCATCATCTTCCATAGTCAAAAAGCCCTGATCTTGTAAGTTGTGAACCGCTCGCGAGATGGACGGCTTGGAGTAGCCCATGGCATTTGCCAGGTCGATAGAGCGCACCACATCCTGATCTTTGCTCAAGATGTAGAGGGTTTCTAAGTACATTTCACCGGATTCTTGTAAATTCATGTAGGCTCCTGTGTATTGCGCTATAACTTGCCAAGTCCAGGCCCAAGCGAGTAAGGAACATGGCTGAACATTACGTAATTTTATTTATTGTAGCATAAGCTCCTGCAAGTGACTTGCAGGAAGTATAGGCTGTCGCGCTTGCCCTCCGACCCAGTGTCTAATCTGCTATACTTAGCAAATAGTTTAGACGCTTGGAGGTAAGCTCAATGAATTATACAGCCCCACGTGGAACCAAAGATGTACTCCCGCCTGCAAGTCAGGCCTGGCAAAAGGTGGAGATGAAGTTTCGCGAGCTGTGTAAGCGCTTTTCCTATGGCGAAATTCGTACCCCGACCTTTGAGCAAACTGAACTCTTTGCTCGGGGTGTAGGTGACGCTACGGATGTGGTACAGAAGGAAATGTACAACTTTGAGGACAAGGGCGGAAGAGCCATGACCCTCAGGCCGGAAGGTACAGCTGGTGTCGTCAGAGCCTATCTTGAACACGGACTTTCTTCTTTGCCCTCTCCGCAGAAGTTCTTTTATATTATTTCTGCTTTCCGCTATGAGAAGATGCAGAAGGGCCGTTACCGAGAATTTGAACAGATGGGCTGTGAGTGCTTTGGCTCTGGAGAACCCAGTGCCGATGCAGAAATTATTAGTTTGCTCTGGATCTTTTTCTCGGAGTTAGGCATGGCAGATATTAGCTTGCAGCTGAACTCTATTGGCTGCCCCAACTGCCGACCCGCCTACTTGGACCAGCTGCGCGGCTACTTACGGCCTCACTTAGATGAACTGTGTGAAGACTGCCAGAAACGTTTTGAGACAAACCCCATGCGGATCTTGGACTGCAAGCAGGAGTCTTGCCAGGCTGTTACCAAGGAGGCCCCTTCCCCCCTGGATACCCTTTGTCCTGACTGCCAAGCCCACTGGGATGAGTTGCTCCGGCTCTTGGACTATTACGAGATTCCTTATCGCATTAATAAACGCATTGTGCGTGGCCTAGACTATTACACACGGACAGTCTTCGAGTTTATTTCTGAAAATGTGGGCAGCCAGGGTACCATCTGCGGCGGTGGCCGGTATGATGGCCTGGTGGATGAGTTGGGTGGCCAGCCTACACCTGCGGTGGGTTTTGCCCTAGGGGTTGAACGTCTCCTCTTAGAGCTAGAAGCCCAAGACCTCCTGCCACAGCTGGATCATCAGCCAGACATCTTTATCGCATCTTTTCCCTCCTACCAGGATCAGGCCTCAGCCTTTGCTTATCGGCTGAGAGCAGCGGGTATCCATGCAGAATCTGATATTTTGGGCAGGTCCTTTAAGGCCCAAATGAAGCATGCCAATCGTACCCAAGCCCGTTATTTAATGGTTTTTGGTGAGGAAGAGGCGGCCAGGATGATTGGCAAGGTTAAGCGCATGTCAGACGGGGAGGAGCTGGAAATGAGCTTTGATGAGCTGGTGCAGTTTTTGCTACAGCAAGTTTAGCTTTCTGACCTAGCGGCAAATTAGAAGCATAAATGTGTTTGTGAGAAATTTAAGCGAATCCCACTTGCATGCCCCTGCATGCTGAGTACAATACAAATGCTAAGTATAAAGTAGAGAGATTGAGGACAAGAGAATGAGTGAAAGTATGGCCGGCTTACAGCGCAGCATGCGGGTAGCCGAAGTTTCCGAAGAAAATCTGGGTCAAGAATTGACCCTCATGGGCTGGTGCCACCTCCAGAGGGATCTGGGTAAAATCGTCTTCTTGACTCTGCGCGACCGCTCTGGTGAGTTGCAGTTGGTGATTGATGAAGATTCTGGGATGGAGGTCTTAGCCAAGGCGCAAAAAGTAAGGGCCGAGTATGTCCTCGCTTGCGTCGGGACTTTCCGCAAGCGCCAAGACCCGAATCCGGAGATGCCTACTGGTGATTACGAGCTCCATGTGCAGGACCTGCGCATCCTTTCCGAATCTAAAGCCCCGCCTTTTTATGTTGATGAGGGTGGCGACCAGGCTAGAGAATCTTTACGCCTGGAATACCGGTATCTTGACCTTCGCCGTCCTAGCCTGCAAAAAAATTTATTGAAGCGGCACGAGATTGCCCACTTTACCCGCAATTGGTTTAGCCAAGAGGGATTCTTAGAGATTGAAACCCCTACTTTGATTAAGTCTACGCCTGAGGGAGCCCGTGACTACCTGGTCCCTTCACGTGTTTTTCCAGGGGAGTTTTTTGCCCTGCCGCAATCCCCGCAGCTTTTTAAGCAACTCCTCATGGTGGCAGGTTATGACCGCTACATGCAGCTTGCCCGTTGCTTCCGGGACGAAGACCTGAGAGCGGATAGGCAGCCTGAATTCACGCAGATTGACCTCGAGATGAGCTTTGTGTCCGCAGAAGATGTGCGCGGCTTAGTGGAACGCTATATCCATGATTTATTGGCTGACCAGGCTGGTGTGGAGGTGGACCTGCCCTTGCCCCGCATGACTTGGGATGAGGCGATGGAACGCTATGGCTCAGACAAGCCGGATATCCGCTTTGGTATGGAAATCCATGATGTTTCTGACTTGGCTAAAGAAAGTAACTTTAGGGTCTTTTCCTCGGCTGTGGAGGCGGGAGGCATAGTAGGAGCGATTGCGGTGCCCGGAGGCTCTAGCTATAAACGTCGCCGCCTGGATGAATTGGGTAAATTTGCCCAGGACCATGGGGCAAAAGGCCTGGTTTGGATGTCCTACGAAGATCCCTTAAGAGGCTCAGCCACCAAGTTCTTAGGCCCTGATTTCATGGCCCAGCTGGCAGACCGCTGTGGTGCCGGTGAGGGGGATCTTTTCCTCCTGATTGCGGATGAAAAATACAAGGCCCTAGACGTTTTGGGCCGGCTCCGTCTGGAGATTGCCCGGGAGCTGGACTTAATTGATAAGCGCCAATGGGCTCCCCTGTGGATTATCCACTTCCCCATGTTTGAATACAGTGCGGAGGAAGACCGCCTGGTTGCAGCCCACCATCCCTTTACCATGCCCTTGGAAGAGGACTTAAATGATCCTCATAAGCAGCCTCTTGATTGGCGTGCTAATGCTTACGATATGGTTATTAATGGCTACGAATTAGGCTCGGGTTCTCTGAGAATTTTTGACCCAGTCCTGCAAGCTCGTATCTTTGACCTCCTAGGCATCCCTCAAGAGGAGGCTCACCGCCGTTTTGGCTTCCTGCTGAAAGCCTTTGAGTACGGAGTACCCCCGCATGCGGGCATTGCTTTGGGTTTAGACCGTTTGACTATGCTGATATGCGGGACAGATAACATTCGTGATGTAATCGCCTTCCCGAAGGTTCAGAATTCTTCCGATCTCATGTCCGGATGTCCTTCACATGTTGACCCTGCCCAACTTGCGGAACTTGGCTTGAGCATCCTTCCGCAAGTCGCTACAGAGAAGCTTGAGGATTCAGAACAAAACTAGGCTTGCCTGGGCTTGTGCCCGGTGCTTACGCAAAGGAGAACTACATTTTGACTCCGCAAAATGAATTGAACACGCAACATCCTGGGATTGATGTTGAAGAGACAGAAAAACCTGATCTAGATCGGCCGGAGCCTCAGCCTTCCCCAGACCATGAAAGCCGGGAAGAAGACCGTGCTATAGACCGGGATAAATCTCAGCGCAAGGTGGACTTATTGACTGAGATTTTGGATTATGCAAAGACCTTTCTCATTGTCCTCGTCTTGGCCCTCCTATTGACCCAGTTTGTGATCCAAAGAAATACGGTTAAGGGCCAGTCTATGGTGCCAACCCTGCAGGATGGAGATGAGCTCCTGGTCGAAAAGGTCAGCCGGTATTTTGGCGCGATTAATCGCTTTGATATTATTACAGTAGATACCCATTGGGTAGAAACGGACCACCCTAACCGGGTGATTAAGCGGGTCATAGGCTTACCAGGTGAAACAATTGAGCTGAAGGAGGGGGAAGTTTATATTGATGGGCAGAAATTGGACCAGCCCTTTCTTGCCCCTGAACTTTTAACTGTCTCTAGAGATCCCCGCTTTAATAAAGTGAAGCTGGGTGAAAACCAATATTATGTCTTAGGGGATAACCGTAATAACTCAACAGATAGTCGGTATTATGGCCCTGTGCCCCAATCCGCCATCTTAGGCAAACTGCTAGTACGCTTTTATCCCTTTGCTAGCATAGGGGTGCCTCAATAAATAGGCTGAATTTGAAAGAGGATTAATGTCCACCGAACACGAGAGAATTTCCCATATCCGCAATTTCTGCATTATTGCCCACATTGACCATGGTAAATCGACCCTGGCTGACCGCATTATTGAAAACTGTGGGGCTATTACCACGCGGGAAATGCAGGACCAGCTCCTCGACAATATGGATTTGGAGCGCGAACGCGGTATCACGATTAAGGCCCGTGCGGCGAGCTTTACCTACAAGGCAGAAGATGGGGAGACCTATCTTTTCAATCTAATTGATACGCCGGGGCATGTGGACTTTAACTATGAGGTCTCACGGACCTTAGCGGCTTGTGATGGAGCTATTTTGGTTGTAGATGCTGCCCAGGGCGTTGAAGCCCAAACCCTGGCCAATGCTTATCTAGCGATTGATGCAGACCTGGAAATTTTGCCTGTGATTAATAAGATTGACCTGCCAGCGGCTCGGCCGGATGAGGTGCGGGAAGAAATTGAAGAGGTTATTGGCATTGATGCCTCCTACGCACCAGCCATCTCGGCCAAAAACAATGTCAATATTCCTGAGGTCTTAGAAGGTATTGTCCAGCACCTGCCCCCTCCACAGGAACCGGACCCAGATGCCCCGCTCCAGGCCCTGGTCTTTGATTCGGAATACGACCCCTATAAGGGCGTTATCCTGCACGTGCAAGTTAAAGAGGGGAGCCTTGCTGTGGAACAAGAAATCTTGCTCATGCACGCTAAGACTGAGTTTGAAGTGGTAGAACTGGGTGTGTTCAGTCCCGGCCGTATTCACAGCCGCCAGGAGCTCTTAGCGGGTGAGGTGGGCTATATTGCTGCTTCTATTAAGAATGTTCAAGATACCCGCGTTGGCGATACAGTTACCTTAGTTGAGAGGCCGGCCGCCCATGCTTTGCCAGGCTATGAACCTGTCCAACAGATGGTTTTCTGCGGACTATACCCCGTAGATGGAGCGGACTATAACGCCCTGCGAGAAGCGCTGGAAAAGCTCCAGCTCAATGATGCGGCCCTCTCTTTTGAGCCAGAAACTTCAGCTGCCCTGGGTTTTGGCTTCCGCTGCGGCTTTTTGGGTCTCTTGCACTATGAGATTATTCAAGAGCGTCTCTCGCGGGAATATGATCTGGACCTGATTTCTACAGCCCCCTCTGTGGTTTATAAGATCGAGCTCACGGATGGCTCCGTTATTGATTTGCAAAACCCTAGCGATATGCCAGCTGCTGACCTTATTGCCGGAATCCAAGAGCCGATTGTGCGCGCCAATATTATGTCGCCTACGGACTATGTGGGTAATATTATGGAACTTTGTCAAGACCGCCGCGGGACCTTCAGGGACATGCAGTATTTAGATAAGCGGATTGTCGAACTCCATTACGACATGCCCCTCAATGAAATTATTTATGACTTCTTTGATGCGCTTAAATCTCGTTCGCGCGGTTATGCATCCTTGTCTTACCATTTTCTGGAATACCGCCAGGGTGACTTGATTAAATTAGATATCGTCATTAATGGAGAAGTAGTCGACGCCTTAAGCTTTATCATTGACCGGGAGAAGGCCTATCCACGTGCGCGTCGAATTGTTGAGAAACTTAAGGATAATATCCCTCGTCATCAATTTGAAGTCCCAGTCCAGGCCACCATCGGAGGAAAAGTGATTGCGCGTGAAACGGTCAGAGCCTACCGCAAGGATGTCTTGGCCAAGTGCTACGGTGGTGATATTAGCCGCAAGAAGAAATTGCTGGAGAAGCAAAAAGAAGGTAAGAAGCGCATGCGGTCCGTGGGATCCGTGGATATCCCCCAAGAGGCCTTCCTCTCAGTGCTTAAACTGGACGAATAAGTTCACAGTTGACTGCCCTTGTGCAAATTGACTAAAATAAACCGGGTCTGGCCCTTTACTTTTACCTGCTTTATTGGTTAAAATCTATGGGTCAGCTATGCGGATGTGGTGGAATTGGCAGACACGCTGGATTTAGGTTCCAGTGCCCAAAGCATGCAGGTTCGAGTCCTGTCATCCGCACCAAGCTTTTACTCGCAGGGCAAAGATGAGAGGTTCAACTTGAAGCGAATTTGTGATATTCTGCGCGAAACGGTGCTTTTTCAAGGCTTAGACCAGAAAATTTACCGCAGTTATTGTGAGAATTCCAAGCTAGATGTTTTCTGGAAGGGCGATCTCATCGTGCAAGAAGGTGACCGCTGCGAGGGCCTTATCATCATTGTAGAGGGGCAAGCTGCCCTCATGATGACCTCGCCCAATGGTGATTATTCCACCTTGAACTTACTGGGCGAAGGCGATACCTTCGGTGAAAGCTTGTTCTTTGGCAACCGCCGCTACTACCAATCCAGTCTGGAGGCTGCGACTAACGGTAAGTATCTCTTTATTTCGCGGCAAAAATTTCTGGAAATGATTGCGGAATCTCCCCAGCTCTTAAGCAATGTCCTTTCCTCTCTTTCTGACACCATTTACGAGCAAGAGCGGCGCATTAATTTACTGTCTCAGCGTAGCCTGCGCCGTAAAATTTCAGCCTACTTGATTGATCTCTTGCGGGACAAGCTGGAAGAGAAGGGGACCAGACTAAAAGATGAGCTGCAAATAGTATCTACTCCTGCTGTTGAGCTGCCAGTTAGCAAGGCTATGGTCGCTAAACTCCTGGCTATGCCGCGCCCTTCCTTGTCGCGCGAACTCATCAGCATGGAAGAAGATGGATTGATAAAAGTTGCCGGCAGAGTGATCTGGCTGCTTGACTTAAAAGAACTTTCTGCCGGCCAAGAGTTAGAAGACTTTTAAATTGACATCGTGGAGGTAAAAACATGTCCTACAAGTCTGACATTGAAATTGCCCAAGAGGCAACCCTAGAACCTATTGGCAAAATCGCGGAACGCGCTGGTCTGAATCCTGAGGAGATTATCCCTTATGGTCACTACATGGCCAAAGTTCCCTTTTCTGCTATTAAGCCGGAAGAAGCTAAGGCGAAGCTCATTCTGGTTACAGCCATCAACCCCACCCCCGCTGGCGAAGGCAAAACCACCACTACGGTTGGCTTGGGTGATGGCCTGAGAAGAATTGGCAAGAAATCTGCGGTTGCCTTACGTGAACCCTCTCTAGGACCAGTTTTTGGTGTTAAAGGCGGTGCAGCTGGCGGCGGATATGCTCAGGTTGTTCCCATGGAGAACCTTAACCTGCACTTTACGGGCGACTTTCACGCCATTGGCGCAGCTAACAACCTCTTAGCAGCCATGCTGGATAACCATATCCATCAAGGTAATGCTTTGAACATTGATACCCGGCGCATCGTTTGGAACCGCTGCGTAGATATGAATGACCGCCAACTCCGCAATATCGTCATTGGCTTAGGTAAGCGGGGAGATGGGATTACCCGGGAAGATCATTTTGATATCACCGTCGCTTCTGAAGTTATGGCTGCTTTCTGCCTGGCCACTTCGCTGGAGGATCTTGAAGCACGCCTAGGCCGTATGATTGTCGCCTACACCAATGATAAAAAACCGGTTACTTGTGCGGATCTTAAGGCCCAGGGTGCGATGACGGCCCTTCTGAAGGATGCCCTGCAACCCAACCTGGTTCAGACTCTGGAAGGCACCCCTGCCTTTGTCCATGGCGGCCCCTTTGCTAATATTGCGCACGGTTGCAACTCTGTTATGGCCACCAAACTAGCGATGCAAAGCGCTGACTACGCCGTTACGGAAGCCGGCTTCGGTGCTGATCTGGGTGCCGAGAAGTTCCTGGATATTAAATGCCGCGCGGCAGGACTCAATCCTGCTGTTGTCGTCATTGTTGCGACAGTGCGTGCTCTGAAACATCACGGTGGCGCTGACCTCAAGGATCTTAATAATGAAGATATCGAGGCCTTAAAGAGAGGTATGCCCAACCTGCAGAAGCACATTGAAAATCTCCAGAAAGTCTTTAACAGCAACGTGGTTGTAGCCATTAACCGCTTCCCCACGGATACCGAGAAGGAGCTGGAAACTATTCGCGACCTGACCAAGCAGTATGGCGTTGATGTCGTGCTCTCTGAAGTGTGGGGCAAGGGCGGCGAAGGCGGTGTAGCCTTAGCGGAAAAGGTTGTCGAACTGTGTGAGCAAGCAAAACCCATCAGTTTTGCTTATGACCTGGACCAAGATCCTGCCCAAAAAATTGAAGCGATCGCGAAAAAGGTTTACGGTGCTGCAAAGGTAGAGCTTACTTTAGGCGCCAAACGTCAAATTAAAGAAGCTGTAGAGATGGGCTTTGGCAATCTGCCTATCTGCATGGCCAAAACCCAGTACTCCTTCTCAGATGATCCCAAGCTTTTAGGGGCACCTGAAGGCTTTACCCTGACCGTACGCAATGTACGTGTTTCTGCTGGTGCTGGTTTCCTGGTTGCTCTTACAGGAGAAATTATGACCATGCCTGGCCTGCCCAAGGTACCCTCTGCTGAAAATATTGATGTAGACAGTCAAGGGAATATCCACGGCTTGTTCTAAACGTAATTTGATTGTAAGGCGTCCGCAACATAGACTGGGGTTTTGATACCCCAGTCTCTCACTGTCTCAGGTACAATTTGGGAAAGGTATATTTATGGAAAAGATCAGAAGAATCGTAAACGAGATAGCCCAAAGTCTGGAACGTGAACTAGGTGTTATCCTGGATCAAGATCCCGAGCAAGTTGCCTCCCTTAACGCTAAATATGGTGAGGGGGTACTTGATGGTGCCCGCAAGGCTCTGGAAGCTGACGATGTTGTGCGCTTTCAAGGCCTAACCTTTATGGCGGTTGACCTCGCAGACAATAAAAAAGCTATTTATTATGCCGAAGGTGAAGATCCTGCAGCCCGTGATCTCTTGATCCTCTTGGCACGCACGGTCGAAACTGCCTATGATGGACGTGACTTAAGTGATGAGCGTTCCTCTTTCTTAAAAAATGTGCTCCTGGAGAACGAACTGCCTGGAGATATCCCTCTGAAAGCTCGGGAGCTGAAAATTGATTACTTTTTAAGCCGACAAGTGCTCTTGCTGAGTTTTGGTGAAGCCTGTGATGCATCTTGTGCGGAGTTTATCAAGGGCCAATTTGCTAGCGCTGACGATTATATTTTGCCAGTAGATGAGCATACAGTTGTGGTTTTGGCTTCCTTAACAGAGCACGATGAGGCCTATATTGATGAGACGAGTAAAAATTTAATAGCGGGTTTTGAGGCTGAAGGCCGTAATGTGACGATTGGCATCGGCCTGCCTGCAGAACATCTGAAGGATACCGCCTCGTCTTATCGCCAGGCAGCCCTTGCTCTTACCGTGGGATCGATTTTTGAAGAAGATGAGCGCATTATGTGGTACAAGCGCCTTGGCCTGGGTAGACTGATTTACCAGTTGCCCCGGACTCTCTGCGAGATGTTCCTGTCTGAGGTCTTTGCGCCTGATACTTATGAAGCTTTAGATCCTGAAACCCTTCTCACCATTGAGAAATTTTTCGAGAATAACCTCAATGGTTCCGAAACTTCACGCCAATTATTTGTCCATAGGAATACCTTAGTTTATCGTTTGGATAAGGTCCAAAAGATCACGGGTTTAGACCTCCGCACCTTTGAGGATGCTGTCCTCTTCAAGCTGGCTTCCATGGTTTACAAATACCTGGAATCTTTGCAACAAAAGGATGAGGCTCAAACCTTAGACAAGCATTGGTAAGGCCCAGAGGTCTTACCTTGCTCAGAATAGAGGTAAGAACTTGATAGAATTTATTGACGTATCAAAAAATTACTCTCGGGGAGTTCACGCCCTGCATCAAGCGAATTTTTCTATTGATGCGGGCGAATTTGTTTTTTTAATAGGAGAATCAGGTGCCGGAAAGTCTACCGTCATCAAACTCCTCACTTGTGAGGAACGTCCGACTTCTGGTACGGTAGTTTTAGATAACTTTGATGTCTCTCGTATGAAGCAAAAATTAGTGCCCTACTTGCGCCGGAAAATTGGTCTTATTTTTCAGGATTTCCGCCTGATTGACTCCAAGACTGTCTTTGAAAATGTATCCTTCGCCATGGAAATCGTCGGCGCTCCTGAAGAAGTAATTGAACGCAGAGTCCCGATGGTGCTTTCTGTGGTGGGGCTGAGAAATAAAGGCGATTTTTATCCCAATGAACTTTCAGGGGGCGAGGCCCAGCGCGTAGGCGTGGCTCGCGCCATGGTTAATAACCCCCGCCTTATCTTGGCGGATGAGCCAACCGGAAACCTTGACCGAGAAAATGGCGAGGCGATCATGGCTCTCTTAGATGAAATTAACCGGGCCGGTACGACGGTTATTGCCTGCACCCACGACCTTGAGACTGTGCGTAAGATGAACAAGCGGACTATTGAGCTCCGCAACGGACGGGTGACTAGAGATGAGCCGCCAAGGGTTGAAGAGGACTTTTCTAAAAACTTTGTTTCTGTCAAGCCGCAACTTTCCGAAGAAATGCGTCGCCTGATGGATGATAACCGCCTGTCGTCCTCTAACTTCCAGGCACAGCTAAAGACTAATGATGAACATGATCCCCGATCTGCTGAAGGGCGGGATGATGGTTTTACGCCCCTCGTGGAAGCCTGGCCGAGTTCTGACCCTGCTCCTGATCTTTCCTCTTTAGAGAAACGTCTTGCAGAGGATTCAGAGCGGCGTAAACACCGCGCCAAGGCTCAAGCTCCGAGGCAAGACAAGCGCCTACCGCTTCGCGAAAGAAAGAATAGTTAGCTATGGGGAATAAGGGTTTACGTTATGCCATCCGTGATGGCTTTATTGGGTTGAAACGCCATCCTATGGTGTTGATTTTATCCATAACGACTATGTTCATTATGTTGAGTCTCTTGGCGGCTTTCGTGGTTTTTGCTTTCAATGCCAATGCTGTGCTTAAGGAAGCCGGAGAGATCCCTCCTGTAGAAATTCAGTTTGAGCTGGGGGTCAATCCCGATATGGTCGTCAATCTAGCAGAACAATTTGAACAAAATGATAATATAGTAGAATATAAAGTCATGAGTCCTGCTGACAATATGGAAGATTTCATAAAGCTCATGGATAAAGACGGGCTTTTTGACGAATTTAACTATGAAGACCATATTCCCTGGACCATACTTCTCCGTTTAAAAGATCCTCAACTGGGTCAGGCCTTTAAGGCTGAAGTCTTACAGTATCCTGGGGTCTACGATGTCATGATGGAAACAGCCCTCATGTCAAGTTTGGAAAGTGCCATTCAAACTGTCAGTTTGCTTTCGCTCCTGGTATTCTTTATTTTGCTCATTGTCTCCGTGATGGTTATCAACAACATGATCCGGATTATTGCCCTATCTAGGGCTAATGAGCTAAGCATTATGAAAACGATGGGGGCAACCGATCTTTACATTCGAATCCCCTTTGTGATTGAAGGCCTTTTTGTTTCACTCTTGGCGTCTATTCTTAGCATAGCGGTTATTTTGTCAGCTTATAATATCCTCTTGAACCGGCTCAAGGCGGGCTTTATTTCCGATAGCCTTTTAACAGTTGGCCAAGTCGCCCTACCTGTCGTTTTAGTGGTTCTGGTCCTGGCTGTCCTGGTGGGTGGCTTGACCTCCTATCTCTCCGTAAAACGCTATATTCGGGTCTAGTGAACAATATACAAGCGTGCACTATTCTCGGCTTTAAAACGTACTCGTCGAAGGTATTTTATGTATAAAATTATAGAATGTCGTAGAAATAAATCCTTTTTACTCTGTAGCCTTTTAGCGGCCTGGCTCTTGCTTTTATCTTGCTTGCCCACCTTGCAAGTACAAGCACTGGATAACCAGGAAGAACTCGACCGGCTGATGCAAGAGCAGTCCGAGCTTGAAGCGCAATGGCAGTCCGCTAAAGCAGAGTTGGAGATGTTCCAAAACCAACAGGACTTGGCGAATACGGATCTGGCCTGGCTTCTTGAGCGGTCGGAAGAGCATCAGGCACTTTATGAAAAACAAGTAGAGCAGGTGGCAGCGGTCACTAGGATGAAACAATCCTTGGAACGCAGCCTGGAGATTGCTATTCGCCAGTATGAGGACCATAAGGCTCTTTATTACGAACGTATCGAGGGGATGTATAATCTGCAGAAAAAGTCCCAGCTGGAAATCCTCTTAGAATCTGATTCCCTGGAGTCTTACTTTACGACACTCCGTTTTATGAAAATGATTTCTGATGCTGATGAGCAAGATTTAGCCCGTATGAGGGAGCAGAGGGATAAGCTGCAGGCTCAGAAGGAACAAACCGAAAAACAGTTACAGGAATACAACACCTTGCTGGAATCCATTAAAGAAGACAAGGCGGCGATCGAGCAAGATTTAGCGGATTACCAGTTCAATATGTCGCATTTGGATGCAGAAATGCAGACCTTGGCGGACAATATTGAGGCTTTTTCCAACGACCACTTCCAAATTCAGCTCGAGATAGATGAGGCCAACCGCAGGATAGCTGAAGAAGAGTATCTTGCAAGCCTGGGTCAAACTAGTGAGGAGCCAGCGGCAGGCGGCGAAGTGGACAATGGCAACTATGATGCCCCCATTGGTCAATCTTATTCTGGAAATGGCTTCGTCTGGCCCTGTCCACAAAATACCGGCGTAACATCGGAATTCGGGCCGCGGTCTATTCCCGATATGGGTATCAATGACTTCCATACGGGCATTGACTTTGCGGCGGATTACGGTGCGCCAGCTGTTGCCGCTGCCCCCGGCACGGTCATTTATGCCAGCTGGATGGATTATGGCGGTAATACTGTACAAATTGATATTGGCGGGGGCATTATGACCATGTATTGCCATCTCAACGAGATCTTCGTATCTGTGGGACAAACCGTAAATGCTGGTGATGTTGTAGGAGCGGTAGGGGCGACAGGACTTGCGAACGGTCCTCACTTGCACTTTGAGATCCAGGTTGGCGGGTCACCCGTAGATCCGCGTTTATACCTTTATTAAGCTAACTGACAAGGAGTTTATTTATGTCATATCCAGCCAACCCATCCCCTCGGCAAGACACTCACACAGAGAAGGAAGCTTCTAAAGCTTGCTCTGCAAGCCCTTCTGCCATAGAAAAATTTGCTACCAAGCCCTATGAACCCAAGGCTTACTGCGATGACGCAAAAGCGAGTTCCTTTGAAGAGTCAGGTGACCCAGCCCCTAAGCGCTGGCCTCTGACTGTCTTAGCTTTGCTGGTCATTGTGGCTCTTGTTTCTGTCTATATTCTGCCGCAGATTTTTCTAACGCAGAAGACGAAAGAGAAAGCTGCGGGTTTGCAAGACCAGTCCCAAATTTCTCAGTTGGTACTGCCAGCTTTGAACCTACAGAACCCCGATCCCGCAACCCTCAAAGAGCTCCAGAAGCTTCAGCTGATTTATGACACCTTAAAAAATGAATACTTCCGAGAGCTAACAGATGCAGAGTTGGTGGAAGCCATGTACGCCGGCCTCTTGGATGAGATGGACTCCCCCTATACCTTCTACATGGATAGTGACGAATATTCCACGATGCAGGATTCCATGCAAGGTGAGTATTCTGGCATTGGGGCCCAGGTATCCAAGCAAGATGACGTCTACCTTATTTCTGATATTTTTGATGACTCTCCCGCAGCCCAAGCCGGCTTGAGGATTGGAGACCGCTTTATCAGCATTAATGGTAAAGAGGTCAGTGAGTTTTCCGATGTCACTACCCTGGCTGCTGAGGTGAGGGGGGAGACGGGTACTCAAGTGACGATTGAAGTTTTTAGACCTAGTGATAACCAGGTTCATACCCTAGAAGTGACACGTGGCAAGGTGGAAAATGCTAATCTCAAGGCAGAGCTTTTAACTCCGGAGATTGGCTATATTCGCATTTTAGAATTTAATTCAGGCGTGGCAGATAACTTCATTAAGGCACTTGACGCATTTCAAAAGCAGGGAGTGCAGTCTGTTATCTTTGACGTGCGTAATAACGGTGGCGGTTATGTTTATGAAGTCACCAAAATGCTGGACTATCTTCTCCCAGCGGGTAAGCTTGCCGTGGCCAAAGGACGTGTGGATGGCCAGGATTACGAAGAAGATTGGACCTCCAAGGCCAAAGTGGGTGTGCCTGAAGAGTGGAAGTATGCCATTTTGATCAATCAGTTTTCTGCTTCAGCAAGTGAGCTCTTCTCAGGCTGCTTGCGGGACTATGACAAAGCAGTCCTTGTAGGAGAACAATCCTTTGGCAAGGGTGTGGGCACGATTACTCGGGAATTGACAGATGGTTCAGCTTTACAAATTACCAACTTCCATTACTATTTGCCTAAGGGTGATTGTGTGGAAGGGGAAGGCCTGCCCCCCCAGATCGAAGTGAGCCTGGATAAAGAATTAGCCGGTCTGCCCCTGGGCCAGTTAGACCATGCTGATGATAGTCAGTTGCAGGCAGCCTTGGACTACATTCAGGAACACTATTTGAACTAATGGAAAATTATCTTTAGAGTAGTAGGGCACCAATACAAGGGAGAAAACTTATGGCAGAGAAAATACCAAAATCTGACCGCTTTGAGCATTTAGGAAATATCGTGCTGACTGGCGACCGTCCTTCTGGCCGCCTGCACATTGGCCATTACGCGGGTTCTATTCAAAAGCGTTTAGAGTTTCAAGATCAATATGACCATAACTTTATTATGATCGCTGATATGCAGGCCTTGACCGATCATGCGGCGGGTGGGGAAGCGGTCAGTCAGTCCGTGATGCAACTCGCCATCGATTACCTGGCAGTGGGACTTGATCCTGAAAAATCCACCATCTTCATTCAATCCTTGGTCCCTGAACTGACAGAGTTAACGGTTCTGTATATGAATTTTGTTTCCCTGGCCCGGCTAAAGCGTAACCCCACTGTGAAAAATGAAATGCAGCAGAAGGGCTTTGGCGAAACCGTTCCCATTGGTTTCTTAAATTACCCCGTTAGCCAGGCTGCAGATATTACAGCCTTTATGGCTAATCTTGTACCTGTAGGCAATGACCAGCTCCCCATGATTGAGCAGACTAATGAAATTGTTCGATCCATTAACTATACCTATCAGGCAGAAGTGCTGCGGGAATGTGAGGCTATTGTTTCTAAGACAGGACGTTTGCCGGGCACTGATGGGGCAGCCAAGATGTCTAAGACGGTTGGCAATTGTATTTATCTGTCAGATGATGAGAAGACCGTCAAGGAAAAGGTGATGGGGATGTTTACAGATCCAGGCCATCTGAGGGTAGAAGATCCTGGCAAAGTAGAAGGTAACCCCGTATTTACCTATCTTAAGGCCTTTGACCCGGACCAGGACCTGGTTCAAGAGATGGCTGACCATTATCGGAGGGGAGGACTAGGGGATGTCAAGGTCAAGCGTCACCTCTTGGAAGTGATGCAAGATCTCCTAACCCCTATCAGAACACGTCGAGCAGAGTATGAAAAAGAACAAGACCAGATCCTAGCCATGCTCAAAGAAAATTCTGCCAAGGCGTCCGCTATTGCCCACAAAACCTTGACCCAGCTCAAACAGGTGATGAGCCTGGACTACTAAGGACCAGACCAAATCGCCTAGCAGAGTGGCTTAGTCTGTACAAAAATTGTGCAGTTTAACAAACTTATAAAAATGCTTAGAAATAGCCAGCTAAAAGCGGCCGAAGTAAGCCTGAAGGGCTTGCAGAGCCGCTTTTTCTCAGCTATACTTACCGCTGTCGCTCAAAAGCTATGCTTATGAGCCAATAACCATGACGTCTGAGATTGCCGTCGAGAGCCGCTGCGGCCCTGTGGCGGGTAACTTAGACCGAGTAATCCGCCCAAGAGGCGGGTGAGTTTACACGCAGCATGATGAGGGTAGCAACAACCCAGCGCATGCGTCAGAAAGATGAAGCGTCTGGGTTTTATCTTGTAGATAAATGAAACACCCGGCTAAGTTGTGAACTTTGAATAACAGGAGGAAATATGTCTGTAAATCAAAAAATCAGAATCCGCCTCAAGGCCTTTGATCACCAGGTCTTAGACGAGAGTGCCGGCAGAATAGTGGAATCGGCAAAGCGGTCAGGTGCTATCGTATCTGGTCCTATCCCCCTACCCACGGAAAAGGAAATCTATACCATTCTCCGCTCTCCCCACGTGAACAAAGACTCCCGGGAACAGTTCGAATTAAGAACGCACAAGAGACTGATTGATATCCTGGCTCCCAATAATAAAACGATGGAAGCCCTGATGAAGCTCGAGATGCCAGCAGGCGTCAATATTGAGATTAAGATCTAATCGGCTAAACCGCTCAAGTTCGCCACGCAGGTGAACCAATAAGCAGGAGGAATAAAGATGAGTAAGTTTATGTTAGGTAGAAAGGCAGGAATGACCCAGATCTTTGATGAGTCTGGAACTGCCATCCCTGTCACAGTCATAGATTGCGGCCCTCTTACTGTTGTGCAAAAGAAAACAGCAGACAATGACGGTTATGAAGCAATCAAGGTGGCTTATGAAGAATTCAAGAAAGCCAATAAGCCTGATAAAGGCCAGTTCGCTAAGCACGACCTCAAGCCCATGCGTCATATGCGTGAATTCCAGGCCGATCAGGACTACCAAGTTGGTCAGGTTATTAATGTCGCTGACATGTTTGAGGCGGGCTGCCGTGTAGATATTGCTGGTGTTTCTAAAGGTAAAGGTTACGCCGGTGGTATTAAGCGTCATAATTTTTCCCGCGGTCCTGTGGCCCATGGTTCTAAGTACCACCGTGCTTCTGGTTCATTGGGTTCATCCGCTACGCCGGCAAAGGTTCATAAGGGCCAGAAGCTTCCTGGTCAAATGGGCAACGAACGCGTCACCGTCCAAAACTTGGATGTTGTCATGGTCGATGCTGAACGCAATATCCTAGTGGTTAAGGGCTCTGTACCTGGATCTCGTCATAGCCTCTTGGAGATTCGCGATACGGTCAAGGCTAAATAGGCGGAAGAGGTAATTAGAATGGCAAAATTAGATTTATATACAATGAAGGGTGACCGCAAGGGTGAGATCGAAGTTTCTGATGAAATCTTCGCACTTGAACCCAATCAAGATTTACTCCATCGTGCGGTTGTCATCCAGCTTGGTAATAAACGTCAAGGTACTCATAAAGCAAAGGACCGTTCTGAAGTACGCGGCGGCGGCCGTAAACCTTACAGACAAAAGGGAACTGGCCGTGCACGCCAGGGTTCCATCCGTTCGCCCCTTAAAATTGGCGGTGGCGTGACTTTCGGTCCACTCCCGCGTTCCTACCGTAAGACCATGCCTAAGAAGATGAGAAGGCAAGCCCTCAAGTCTGCCTTATCCGCATGTGTCCAAGGGGAGAAAATGCTTGTGTTAGATGAGCTGCAGTTGCAGGAAATCAAGACTAAAGCCATGGCTGAGCTTTTGAATAACTTGAAACTAGACAAATCTACCCTGGTCATCTTAGATAGCAAGAATAAAGTGGTTGAACTGTCTGCTCGCAATATTCCTGGTGTGACCGTGGAGTATGTCAATACCATCAACGTTTACGACCTGCTTAAACACGATAAGGTCCTCATGACCGAGGCAAGCATCCGTAAATTAGAGGAGGTATATGCCTAATGAATCCCCATGACATCATTATTGAGCCAATCATTACTGAGCGGTCTACTATGAGCACATATGCTGGCAAGTACACTTTTAAGGTTGCCCCTAAAGCGACTAAGGTACAGATTCGCCAGGCGTGTGAAGAACTTTTTAATGTCAAAGTGCTAAAGGTAAACACCAGAAACGTTCTGGGTAAAACTAAGCGGGTTGGCCTGAACAGCGGCCGTACTCCTGGCTACAAGAAGGCCATTGTGACGATTGATACCGATCCTCAACCTGAGACTTATCTGGCCAAGGGCGGCAAGGTCACTAGCACTGGCAAAAAATACAACAATACGATTGAAGAATTCGGGTTCGGCCACTAAGTCGTCCCCAAGAGAAGGAGTAGATTAAAATGGCAAAAAGCTATCGACCCACTTCTCCCGCACGTAGGGAAATGACCACGGCCGACTTCTCTGAACTTTCAGGAAAGAAGCCCGAAGCATCACTTCTTAAAGTGCGCAAGCAGAATAGTGGGCGCAATAATTATGGACGTATTACAGTAAGACGCCGCGGCGGCGGCAACCGGCGTAAGTACAGAGTGATTGAATGGCGCCGGGAAAAAGATGATATTCCTGCCAAGGTAGCGGCTTTAGAGTATGACCCTAACCGGTCTGCCAATCTTGCCCTCCTGCACTATGCGGATGGCGCGAAAACCTACATCTTAGCACCTCACGGCATTGAAGTTGGGCAAACCGTTATTTCCGGCGAGTCTGTGGACCCTGTCCCTGGCAACTGCATGCCCCTTAAATCTATCCCCGTAGGTACCGTGGTACACTGCATTGAGCTGAAGCCTGGCCGTGGAGCGCAGATCGTTCGTTCCGCAGGTTCTTCCGCTCAGCTCATGGCCAAAGAAGGCCGTTATGCTCAGCTACGTCTGCCTTCCGGTGAGTACCGCTTGGTTTTACAGAGTTGCCGCGCAACTGTTGGTATTGTTGGCAATATCGAACATGAAAACATCACCATGGGTAAGGCTGGTCGTGTCAGACATATGGGCCGTCGCCCCAAGGTTCGTGGTAAGGTCATGAACCCAGTTGATCACCCCCACGGCGGCGGCGAGGGCAGAAACCCCATCGGTATGCCCAGCCCCATGTCTCCTTGGGGTAAACCCACCCGCGGTAAGAAAACTCGTAAGCATAACAAGCAATCGGATAAGTTCATTGTCCGTCGCAGGAAGAAGTAGGAGGATAGACAAGTATGAGCCGTTCATCAAAAAAAGGATTCTTTGTCGAAGAAAAGCTGATGCAGCGCATCGTTGACATGAACGCGAAGAATGAGCAAAAAGTTCTTAAGACTTGGTCTCGCTCTTCTACCATCTTCCCGGAGATGGTTGGACATACCATTGCTGTACATGATGGTCGCAAGCATGTGCCCGTCTATATTACTGAAGAGATGGTCGGACATAAGCTGGGTGAGTTTGCTCCCACCCGTACTTTTAGATCTCATGCGAGATCCGAAAAGAGTGTCTAGGATCGGAGGAAGCTAAATGGGAAAGAAAGCAATGAGTAAACAGGAGCTCCTCGATAAGCGCGAAGAGATCCTAGCTGATTACCATAAGATTCAAAAAAGATCACAGAAAATGCCTGTGCTTACCAAGAAGGAAAAGAAAATTTTGGGCATCGGCAAAGATGAAGGCAGGGCTACCCAGTCTCACGTGCGCATGGCTACCAGCAAGGCAGCCTTGGTTTGCGACTTGGTTCGGGGCAAGGATCTTGCTGAAGCAAAGGCTATTTTGACTTATACAAACCGCGCAGCGGCACCTGTTGTGCTGAAACTGCTCAACTCTGCAGAGGCTAATGCTGTGAACAATAACGGCTTAGACAGTAACCAACTCTATGTGGCAGAAATTTCCGCTCGTCCCGGGCCCATCCTCAAGCGCTGGAAGGCTATGGGTAAGGGTTCCGCAAGCCGAATCAACAAGAGAACTTGTCACATAACTGCAGTCGTAAGAGAAAGAGCCTAGGAGGTAAGTATGGGTCAGAAAGTTAATCCCCACGGTTTTAGAGTAGGTGTTATCAAAGATTGGGACACCCGCTGGTATGCCAATAAGAAAGATTTCTCTCGCTTCCTAGTTGAGGACTATAACATCCGCAAGTATGTAGAATCTCAGCTCCCTAATACCGGTGTTTCTCGTCTGGAGATTGAGCGCGAGGGTGAAGATAAAGTTGTTATTACCATTTCTACCTCTAAGCCTGGTATCGTGATTGGCCGGCAAGGTGCGGAAATTGATGCGCTGAAAAAGAAACTGAATAAAAAGTTCGGCCGTAATTTCTTTATCAATGTAAAAGAGATTAAGAATCCCGACAGCGATGCTCAGTTAGTAGCAGAAAATATTGCTCGTCAATTGGAGGAGCGTGTATCTTTCCGTCGTGCCATGAAGCAGGCCATTAATAATGCCATGAAGACGGGTGTGCGTGGTATTAAGACAATGTGTTCCGGACGTTTAGGCGGTGCAGAGATTGCCCGTACTGAGCAGTACCATGAAGGGACCATTCCTCTGCATACCTTGCGGGCAGATATTGACTATGGCTTTGCTGAAGCACATACGCAATATGGCCGTTTAGGCGTGAAAGTTTGGGTTTACAAGGGAGAAATTATTCCTGTACCCAAGGCCCAAACCGCTATGGAAGGAGAAGCCTAGATGTTATTACCCAAGAGAGTTAAATATAGAAAGCAACAGCGGGGCCGGATGAAGGGTAAAGCCACCCGCGGCAACAAGGTTAGTTATGGTCAGTATGGACTGCAGGCTTTGGAGCCTTGCTGGATGACCTCTGCCCAAATTGAAGCAGCTCGTGTTGCTATCAACCGTTACCTCCGTCGTGGCGGTACTGTTTGGATCAAAGTTTTCCCTGACAAGCCCGTTACCTCTCAACCTGCTGAAACCCGCATGGGTTCCGGTAAGGGTACTCCTGAGTATTGGGTAGCTGTGGTTAAACCTGGCCGTGTGCTCTTTGAACTTGCTGGTGTGCCAAAGGAAACTGCAAAAGAAGCTTTCCGTCTGGCCGGCCATAAACTGCCTATCAAGTGCCGTTTTGTGGAAAGTGAAAGAAAGCTCACTGCCGAAGAGTACGCCAAGTTTGCTGAAGTACAGTCTGATGTTATTGAGTCTCTGGAAGAGGCAGATGCCGCTGCTCAAGAGGCTGAAGCTCACGAAGGCGCTCATCCTGAGGGCGAAGATAATGACAATGCGGAGGATGCTAGTGATGAAAGCTAAAGATTTACGCAATAAGAGCGTGGCCGAGCTCGATCAAGAGCTCCTTGACCTCAAGGAAGAGCTGTTTAAGTTGAGATTTCAACACGCTACCAATCAGTTAGACAATCCTTTACAGTTAAAATCCGTCAAACGCGATATCGCCCGGGTCAAAACTGTTCTTAAGGAACGGGAAATTGCCAAGGCATAGTGAGGTGGACTAATGGAAAGAAATATTAGAAAAACACGTACCGGCCTCGTTGTCTCTGACAAGATGGATAAGACAGTGGTCGTAGAAGTTACAGACCGTGTGCAGCACCGTCTCTATAAGAGATATGTCAAACGTACCACCCGCTTTAAGGCACATGATGAAAATAATGAATGTGGCATTGGCGATACCGTACGTATTATGGAAACTCGCCCCCTCAGCAAGGACAAAAACTGGCGGGTAGAGAAGATCATCGAAAAGGCGAAGTAGTCGGAGGCAGCAGTATGATTCAAGTACAAAGTTATTTAAAATCTGCAGATAATACCGGTGCCAGACAATTACAATGCATTAAGGTCCTGGGCGGATCAAAACGCAAATATGCCAATATCGGTGACGTAATTGTTTGCTCGGTCAAAGAAGCATCGCCCGGAGGCGTTGTGAAAAAAGGTGATGTCGTTAAGGCGGTTATCGTTCGCACAAAGAAAGGCGTACGCCGCAGTGACGGATCTCTGATCCGTTTTGACGAGAATGCCGCAGTTATCCTGAAGGACGACAATACCCCGCAAGGCACCCGTATTTTTGGACCCATCGCGAGAGAACTGCGTGAGAAGAACTACATGCGTATTCTCTCTCTGGCTCCAGAAGTCCTGTAAAGAGGAGGAAACTATGGCAAAAGTACACGTAAAAGTTAATGATAATGTCTTCGTCCTCAATGGTAAGGATGCTGGCAAAACAGGTAAGGTTCTAAAAGTTGATCCTAAGAACAACCGGGTTGTCGTGGAAGGCGTGAATATTATTACAAAGCACCAAAAGCCTGATATGCGTCTGAATACTGGCGGACTGGTCAAAAAAGAAGCTGCGATCAATGCTTCAAAGGTCATGCTGGTTTGCCCTAAGTGCAAAAAACCTTCCAAGACCGGCTATCGTTTCTTGGATAATGGTGACAAAGTACGTTATTGCAAATCTTGCAATGCTGATCTTGAGACCGTCCGTAAGGCTAAGTAGTGAGAGGTAAGTATGGAAAACAGATTATACGATAAATATATTGATGAAGTCGTACCTGCCTTACAGGAGCGCTTTCAGTATAAATCCGTCATGCAAGTACCCAAGCTCGAAAAGATCGTGCTGAATATGGGTGTAGGCGATGCTCGGGAAAATGCTAAAGCAATCGAGTCCTCGGTGGACGTGCTGAAGACCATCTCTGGTCAAGCTCCTGTGGTCATTAAAGCCCGCAAGTCAGTCGCTAACTTTAAGTTAAGAGAGGGTATGAACATCGGTGTTAAGGTTACCCTGCGCGGCCAGAGAATGTATGAATTTTTAGATAAGCTCATTTCCATTGCTCTGCCTCGTACCCGTGACTTCCGTGGTATCAATCCCAACTCTTTTGACGGCCGTGGCAACTACGCTTTAGGTGCCAAGGAACAGCTCATTTTCCCAGAAGTTGACTACGATTCAATCGACAAGATTCGTGGGTTAGATATCGCGATTGTCACGACAGCGGAAACAGATGAAGAAGGCAAAGCATTGCTGACTGGGCTGGGCATGCCTTTCCGTAAGTAGAGGGAGTAAAACATGGCTAAAACTTCAAAAATTGTAAAAGCTCAACAAGAACCCAAGTTTTCAACCAGACAGCATAATCGTTGCCAAATTTGTGGCCGCCCTCGGGCTTATATGCGCAAGTTTGGGATCTGCCGACTCTGCTTCCGTGAATTGGCTTACAAGGGCCAGATCCCGGGCGTTCGCAAGGCTAGCTGGTAGAGGAGGAAGATATGCAAATTACTGATCCAATCGCTGATATGCTGACTCGTATCCGCAATGCCGGTTCTGCCGGTCATCCTAGCTGCACAGTTCCTGCCTCTAAGCTAAAAGCTGCTGTTGGCCAGATTTTGCTGGATGAAGGTTACATCGAGTCCATGGAAATTTTGGATGAAGGTGTCCAGGGCACCATTAAAATTACCCTTAAGTATCATGATCACAAGAATGCCATCCAAGGGATGAAGCGTATTTCTCGTCCTGGCCTGCGTGTCTATTCTGATGCACAGAACATGCCTAAGGTACTTAACGGTCTTGGCATTGCCATCGTTTCTACTTCTAAAGGTGTCATGACCGATAGAAGCGCACGTAAGCAAAATGTAGGCGGCGAAGTTCTGGCCTACATTTGGTAATAAACTCTGAAAAGGCCTTTGAGGCTGCAATCTTAAGAGCAGGAGGAAACAATGTCTCGTATAGGAAGAATGCCTATTACAGTTCCTCAGGGTATCGAGGTGAAATTTGAAAACCATGTCTGCACCGTCAGCAAGGGTAAAGACAAATTAAGCCAAAAAATTGACCCTAGGATCGATTTTGAACAGAAAGATGGCCATATTGAATTAAGCCGTCAAAGTAATGATAAAGAAGTTCGCGCCTTGCATGGTTTGTATCGCGCTCTTATTCACAATATGATCGTTGGCCTTGACCAGGGATTTTCTAAAACCCTGAGAATCGAAGGTGTTGGCTACAAGGCAGAGCTTAAGGGTAAGGATTTAGTATTGACCGTTGGCCTTTCTCATACTGTAGAAATGCAGGCACCCGAGGGTATCACCTTTGAATTAACCAAGCCCACTGAAATCATTATTAAGGGTGCAGACAAGCAGCTGGTAGGAGAAACTGCCGCCAAGATTCGTGCTGTCCGTCCCCCCGAACCTTACAAGGGCAAGGGCATCCGCTATGCTGATGAAGTCGTACGCCTCAAAGAAGGCAAGACTGGCGCCTAATGAAAGGAAGATAGCAAGATGATTAAGAAAATTTCGAGGAACGCCATCCGCAAGAGAAAACAAGACCGCGTTCGTAAAAAAATTTCTGGTACGGCTGAACGGCCTAGGCTCTCTGTCTTTCGTTCTAATGCCCACATTTATGCTCAAATTATCAACGATGAGGAACAAAGAACCTTGGTTTCTGCTTCTTCATTAGAGCCTGAGTATAAGGGCAAGTCTGGCGCGAACACCGAAGCTGCTGAGCAAGTGGGTAAGACTATTGCTGAACGTGCCTTAAAGGCGGGGATTGATGAAGTCGTGTTTGACCGCTCTGGTTATATTTACCATGGCCGTGTGGCTGCCCTGGCTAATGCTGCTCGCGAAGCTGGCCTTAAATTCTAGGAGGATTAATGATGCAAGAAAATATGCAAGACAACCTCGTACGGGAAGACGATAACCTGCAAGAGGCAAATACATCTGCAGACCAAGCTCCTAGGGGCAATGCGGATCAGGACCGCGATATGAGAGACTCTAGAACCTCTCGCGGTAACAATCCCCGCAATAACCGCCGGCGCAGAAATGACCGTGGTGGTCGCAGACGTGAAGAGAAAAAAGACCCCATTAAGGATGAGGTCATCCATATTGGCCGTGTAGCTAAGACGGTAAAAGGTGGTCGCAACTACCGCTTTACTGCCCTGGTTATCGCTGGTGATGGCGAAGGCAAAGTGGGTAAGGGTACTGGCAAAGCCGGTGAAGTTCCAGATGCGATTCGTAAAGCTTCTGAGGATGCCCGCAAAAATATGATTGAAGTGCCTATCTCTGGCACAACGATCCCGCACGAAGTGACCGGTGTATTTGGTGGCGGTAAGGTCATTCTCAAGCCCGCTCCTGAGGGTACTGGTGTTATCGCTGGTGGACCTATCCGTGCTATTTGCGACCTGGCTGGTATCAAGGATGTACGTACCAAATCTTTGGGGAGCAACAACCCCAACAATATGGTTAATGCCGCTTTTGAAGGCTTAAAGAGCCTGTCTTCCATTGAAGAAATTGCTAAAAAACGTGGCAAAACTGTTAAAGAGATTATCAGCTAAGGAGGGCGAACGTGAAAAAGTTATTAGTAACCCAAGTTAGGTCTAGCAATAAATGCACGAAGAACCAGCTTGCTAATTTGCAGGCCCTGGGCTTGACCAAGATTAATGAGCAGGTTCTGCATGAAGACAATGCCGCTGTTCGGGGGATGTGCAATAAGGTTAGCCATCTTGTCACAGTGGAAGAAGTGGAAGTTGAATAGGAGGCTAGATAATGAAAATTAATGATCTTTACCCTAGCACCGGTTCCCGGCCCAAGGCTTGGCGCAAAGGCCGCGGCCATGGTACTGGCAACGGAAAAACCGCAGGTAGAGGCCACAAGGGTCAAAAGGCCCGCTCTGGTGGTGGTACTGGCCTCGCTTTTGAAGGCGGCCAAATGCCAATCTATCGTCGCCTCCCCAAACGTGGATTTAACAACAAACGTTTTGCCAAACAATATATACTGATTAACGTTGACCAGTTAAATGCTTTTGAAGATGGAGCTACTGTTGACCTGGATAGCATCAGGGAAGCTGGCTTGATCCATGTTCCTAAGCACAATGATGGCCTTAAGGTTCTTGGTAATGGCGATCTCACCAAGTCTCTGACTGTAAAGGCTGTTGCTTACACCGCGTCAGCCAAAGAAAAAATTGTAAAGGCTGGTGGAACGGCCGAGGAGGTTTAAGCCATGGGTGGCGGAATTTTCTCAACATTTAGAAATGCCTGGAGGGTCGAGGATATCCGGCGCAAGATCTTCTTCACGCTTTTTGCGGTCCTGATCTTTCGTCTGGGTACCCATGTCCCTGTACCCGGTATCAGCTCGGTAGCTTTCAATGAACTGCTGGGCAAGCTGGGTCAACTTGGCTCTTTCCTGAACATCTTTTCTGGCGGTGCCTTGAATCAGGTTTCTATCCTTTCCTTAGGTATCCAACCCTACATTAACGCCTCGATTATCATGCAGCTCTTGGTAGTGATTATTCCTGCCCTGCAGACCCTGCAAGATGAAGGGGAGTCGGGCCGGAAGAAGATTCAGAAGTATACCCGGTACTTTGCTATTGTTTTGGCCCTGGTTATGTCCTTCTTCTATTGGAATGCAACCAAGGTCGCAGCTATTAATGCCCTGCCCGCATGGCTGAATGCTTTTGTAGTTATCTTCAGCTTTACTGCCGGCTCGGCCTTCATTATGTGGCTGGCAGAGCAAATCAATAAACGGGGCATCGGTAACGGTACCTCCATTATCATTGCGATTGGTATTATTAGCCGTATTCCTTATACCGTTCAGCTTCTATGGAGAAGCGTTTCTGCATGGCGCTTGGGTGGAGGCAGCATTTTGCCCGCTATCCTGATGGTCATTGCGGTTATCGCTTTCTTTGTCTTTATCATCGGCCTGGTGGTCTATATTTCCACTTCCGAGCGCAGGATCCCTGTTCAGTATGCGAAAAAGGTTATTGGTCGTAAGGTCTATGGGGGACAATCTTCCTACCTGCCTATTAAGGTTAACCAATCCGGCGTTCTGCCTGTTATTTTTGCAGTTTCCGTGTTGATGATGCCTTCTACTATTGCAGGTATGACCGGTGGGACGGGTAAGGTTGCTCAGTTCTTCCTGAACTTTAACCAGCATGTCTCATATTATATTGTTTATGCCTTGATGATTTTAGGCTTTACCTTCTTCTATTCTTCTATCTCTTTTAACCCAGTAGATATCTCTAAGAATTTGCAGAAGAATGGTGGCTTTATCCCTGGCATTCGCCCTGGCAAGCCTACCTCTGACTACATCAAGGCTTCAGCTAACAAACTCTCCTGGTTTGAAGCGCTGTTCCTAACGATTGTCGTCTTACTCCCTACGATTCTTAGCTTCGCCACAGGTACTAGCCAAGCCCTATGGTTTGGTGGTACGGGCGTCATGATTATCGTTGGGGTAGCCTTAGACATGGTGAACCAATTAGAAGCTCAACTGATGATGAGACACTACAAGGGTTTCCTTGACTAAGCTTGTACAAAATCTTACAGCTGCCTCTGGCCTTAGCCAGGGGCAGTATTTGCTTAAACGACAGGAAAAGCGAGGCAACGCAGAGGCGAGGCCTTGGCTTTTCTTGCTGTTTAGGCCAAAATTAGCTATTAACGTATTGCTTACTTTGTAAGCTGTGGAGGTTTGATATGCGTTTGATATTTTTAGGTGCGCCTGGTGCTGGTAAGGGTACTTTGGCTGCATTGCTAGCTGCTCATGACGGGCTGGTTCATATTTCTACTGGTGCTATCCTGCGGGAAGAAATCAAAGCTGGTAGCGATTTAGGCAAAGAAGCTAATGACTACGTCAAAACCGGCCAGCTGGTTCCAGAAAGCCTCATCAACTCTATGCTTGAGAAAAGACTCCAGCAGGGTGATTTGACAGGGGGCTATATCTTAGACGGTTATCCCCGTACGCTAGAACAAGCCCATTTTTTAGACCAGCTTCTGGCTAAACTGGAAACTCCCTTAGATCGGGTTGTTTTGGTTGATGTCCCTCAAGACCTGATTATTAAGCGCCTGTCTTCGCGCTTGACTTGTCCTAACTGCGGTGCGATCTACAACCTTCTGCAACAGCCACCTCAAAAAGAGGGTATTTGTGATCATTGTAAGAGTGGTCTGATTGTTCGAGAGGATGATAAAGAAGAAGTCATTCGCCACCGCTTAGAGGTTTACGAAGAGAATACTAAACCGCTCATTGACTACTATGCAAAAAAGCAATTGCTCTTGAAAGTAGATAACTCAGCTTCTCCTCAGTTGGCTTTGGACAATCTATTAGCCCAATTATAGAAAGGATCGCATGAGTTTGATTATTATCAAAACCCCGGAAGAGATAGAAAAAATTAAGGCGGCTTGTGCGATCACTGCAGAAGTCTTTGAGCGAGTTGCTCCTTGGATTAAACCTGGTATCTCTACTTGCGACCTAGATCAGATCGTGTATCAGACTATTGTGAAGCATGGCGCAAGACCTTCCTTCCTGAATTACGGTGATCCTCCCTTTCCGGGATCAGCTTGTATCTCGATTAATGATGAAGTTGTTCATGGGATTCCCAGTAAGAAACGGATTGTACAGGACGGCGATATCGTATCTGTTGATGTGGGTGCCTATCTTGATGGTTTCCATTCGGACGCTGCACGGACCTTCCTTTGTGGTCATGTAGACCCTGCTGTAGAAAAGCTGGTTCGCGTGACGGAAGAATCCTTTTGGATAGGTATTGCCCAAGCGCAGGTAGGGAAGAGGATAGGAGATATTTCGCATGCCATTCAAGTGCATTGTGAGAGCCAGGGCTTTGGTATTGTCAAAGAATTGAGTGGCCATGGTGTCGGGCGCGACCTTCATGAGGATCCGGAAATTCTGAACTATGGCCACGCGGGGAAGGGTCCACGTCTGCAGGCTGGCATGGTGATTGCTGTCGAACCTATGGTTACCCTGGGTTCTCCTAGGATTGCTATTGAAGATGATGATTGGACCATTGTAACCCGCGACGGTCAAGCTGCTGCACACTATGAGAACACAGTCGTTATTCGCGAGGATGGACCGGAAATTCTTACTTGTCTGGAACGTACTAGGCCTTAAACATAGAGTAAAGGAGTATTTATGGCTAGAGAAGATTTGATTGAAGTACAAGGTGTAGTGGTCGAGACCCTGCCCAATACCATCTTTAAGGTTGAATTGGAAAATGGGCATATCGTCACGGCCCATCTTTCCGGAAAACTACGCCAACATTACATTAAGATCTTGACGGGAGACCGGGTAACCCTAGAACTGTCACCCTATGACTTATCTAAGGGGCGGATTACCTGGCGGTCTAAATAAGTTAATTTTTTGAAACGCTTGCAAAGTCCAAACTTTTCCCTATAATAGATGGGTACGCGCAAAACCGCGATAGTTTTGTGTGCTTTAATTTTGTGAGAGAAGGGGGTAGCACTATGAAGGTAAGACCTTCCGTAAAAAAGATGTGTGACAAGTGTCGTATCATTAAGCGCCATGGTCGGGTCATGGTAATTTGTTCCGATCCGAAGCATAAGCAACGTCAAGGCTAAGTTTGTTCTTCAGCCTAGGCTGAGGGTGCATAGCTTTGTTTGTACCCCATCCGGTGCCGAATTATTAAACCGGGACGAGCGGTAGCCCATGATCTAAGGCTTTCGCAAAATTTAAGCACACGAAACAGGGATGCGGCTGCATCAATCTTGGATTGTTGTTTCCTAACATTCGTGTTTGCCATATAGATAGATCATAAATCACTAAACCAACACCTAGATTGATGGAGGTAATTTAATGGCACGTATAGCCGGGGTAGACTTACCCAACGATAAACGCGTGGAAATCGGCCTGACTTATATTTACGGAATTGGCCGTACCATGTCCAAGCAAATCCTTGCTGAATGTGGCATCAACCCTGATACCCGCGTCAAGGATTTAAGCGATGATGAAATTTCCAAAATTAGAGATACAATCGATCACTCCTACCATGTAGAAGGCGACCTCAGACGTGAAGTAGCTATGAATATCAAGCGTCTGCAAGAAATTGGTTCTTACCGGGGACGCCGCCACCGTATGGGGCTACCTGTACGTGGTCAACGGACCAAGACCAACGCCAGAACCCGCAAGGGACCGGGCAACTTGGCCAAGAGAAAGAAATAGTAGGAGGGTTATATGTCTAAGAATCCGAGAAAATCTGGCAAAGGCGGTCGCGTAAGAAGAAGAGACCGCAAGAATGTCGATCAGGGCATTGCCCATATCCATTCTACTTTTAACAATACGATCGTTACTATTACTGATATGCAGGGCAACGTTATTTCTTGGTCTTCTGCCGGTGCTCAAGGCATGAAGGGCTCTAGAAAATCTACAGCTTTTGCCGCTCAGCTTTCTTCTGAATCTGCAGCCAAGCAGGCTATGGAACACGGTATGCGCACAGTAGAAGTTAACGTTAAAGGCCCAGGCGCAGGACGTGAATCCGCTATCCGTGCCCTGGCAACCGCTGGCTTGGACATTACCGTCATTCGTGATGTTACGCCTATTCCTCATAATGGCTGCCGCCCTCCCAAGCGTCGTAGAGTTTAAAGGAGTATAGAATGGCTAAATATACTGATGCTGCCTGCCGTCTCTGCAGGCGTGAAAATGATAAATTATTCCTCAAGGGTGACCGCTGCTACTCCAACAAGTGCGCAATGGTCCGCCGAAAAGGTGCACCTGGTCAAAATCAGGGCAGAAGACGTAAAGAGTCTGAATACGGTCGTCAGCTTCGTGCTAAGCAGAAGACCAAGCGCTTTTATGGCGTTTTAGAGAGCCAGTTCCGCAAGACCTATGACCGCGCTGAAAAGATGCCTGGGATTACGGGTGAGAACCTCCTGCAACTCTTAGAGCGTCGCATGGATAACGTGGTTTACCGCTTAGGTTTTGCTGAATCGCGTGCCCAAGCCCGTCAATTGGTTACTCATGGTCATTTCGACGTCAATGGCGCAAGACTGGACATTGCTTCTGCTACCTTGAATGAAGGTGATGTTATTACTGTGCGCGAGAATTCTCGTAAACTTTTACCTTTTGCGGAATTAGAAGCTTCCAGCATGGTACCCAAGTGGCTAGAAATGAATGTAGACCAGCTCAGCGGCAAAGTTGTCAGCCTGCCTTCCAGAGAAGAAGTTGACCTGAACGTTGAAGAAACCTTAATCGTCGAGCTCTACTCCAAATAGTCTCTACACTCGACTCAGCACCCATGGCGCTTGGAGTAGAGTAGCCTGATTACTTAGATTATTTGAACGCACCCAGCCAGATAAGGAGGCCAAAGTGTTAGAAGTAAGAGTTCCAACCATTGAGTGCCTAAAGCATAGTGACGATGGTTTCTATGGTAAATATAGCTTTGAGCCCCTGGAGAGAGGTTATGGCACAACTTTGGGTAATGCCCTGCGTCGTGTCCTCTTATCCTCTTTGCCAGGCGCTGCGGTTACTGCCCTGCGTGTGGAAGATGTCTACCATGAATTTTCTACCATTCCCGGTGTGATTGAAGACATGACGGAAGTCATTCTCAACGTTAAGGGGATTAGGGCTCGTGTACATACTGATGGTCCGAAGACTGTCCATTTCCAGGCCAAGAAAGGCCAGGAAGGTGAAGTGAAGGCCGGGGATATTGAGCATGATGAAGAACTGGAAATTATGAATCCAGACCAGTTCATTTGCCACCTCAATGGTGACGCAGATGTCTATCTGGAATTCACCTTTGCTCAAGGTGTGGGCTATAACAGTGCTGATGATAACAAGTGGCCCCATCAACCCATCGGGGTTATTCCTATCGATTCAATTTTCAATCCTGTGCGCAAGGTCAACTACACGGTAGAAAATACCCGTGTAGGTCAGAATACAGACTTTGACCGCCTTATTTTGGAAATTCAAACGGATGGGACTATCAATAGTACGGATGCCTTGTCGTATGCTGCTAAGCACTTAATTGAGCACCTTAAGCCTTTTACGGTACTAGATCATGACGCACTTTCCAAAGTTGAAGTGGAAGAGCCTATTGAAGATGTACATAATAAGGAACACGATACCATTATTGAAGACCTAGACTTCTCTGTTCGGACTTTCAATTGCCTAAAAAGGGCAAATATCAATACCGTTGGCGACCTTATTGCGCGCACGGAAGAAGATATGATGAAGGTGAGGAACCTTGGTAAGAAGTCCCTAGAAGAAGTGATTCTAAAACTAGATGAACTGGGTCTGGAATTAGCAAAAGAAACTGAAGAGTAAGCGGACCCCCGCGTTGGAGGAAGATATAAATGTCTGGATACAGAAAGCTTAGTCGTAAGTCTGACCTAAGACGTGCTCTTTTGAAGAACCAAGTCACGTCCTTCATTGTCCATGGTCACTTGACGACTACAGAGGCACGTGCTGAGGAAGTACAAAAAATTGCCGAGCGTCTTATTACATTAGCGATTAAAGAACATAAGAATTATGATAGCAAAGAGGTAGAAGTCTCTGCTGCTAAATTGGACGGCAAGGGTAAGAAACTCTTAGAGTCCCGCACCTCTAAATCCGGTGCCCACTATGATGTGGTTCAGCGAGAAGTCAGCACCAAGTTGGTCCAGGTTGACCATCCTTCTCGTCTGGCCGCACGGCGCCAGATGCTGTCTTACATGTATGAGATGAAGGACGAGGATGGCAAGCGTATCAACACAGTTAACCATCTGTTTAATGAAATTGCTCCCCGTTACGCTGACCGCCAGGGTGGTTATACCAGAATTATTAAGCTGGGTGCCCGGCGCGGCGATGGTGCCAATATGGTACGGCTAGAACTCGTATAGTTCTTATCCGCTCAAGCAATCTCGAAATTTTATGGATTAAGGGCATCTCTTGAGATGCCCTTTTCTAACGCACTTTGTGCTTCATCTGAATTTGCTTCATTTTTAAGGCACTAGGCCTGGATCTGATTTGAGGGAGGCAAGCTTTGGCAGAACAGTCTGGGGATATGGTCCGCTTTGCTGATGTGAGTTTTGCTTATCCATCAGACCAAGGGGTCATACAAGCCATTCAAAATCTTAATTTGACCATCCGCCAGGGCAGTCATGTGGCTATTATTGGCCATAATGGGTCTGGCAAGTCTACCTTTGCCCGCCTATGCAATGCCTTACTTTTACCTGACCAAGGGCAAATCTTTATGGGGGGACTTACAGCTTCCGATATGGAGGCGGTTTACGAAATTCGTAGAATTTGTGGGATGGTCTTCCAAAACCCTGATGATCAAATTGTCGCCTCCAGTTTAGAGGAAGATGTGGCTTTTGGCCCTGAAAACCTGGGCCTGACTACAGCCGAGATTCAGTCTAGAGTGCAAGATGCCTTAGCCAGGGTTGGCTTATTGGCGTATGCCCGCAAGTCGCCCCAGAATTTATCGGGCGGCCAAAAGCAAAAACTCAGTGTAGCAGGGGTTCTCGCCATGCACCCCAGCTGTTTGGTCCTGGATGAGTCGACCTCCATGCTGGATCCCCAGGCGGCTCTTGACCTGATGGATTTTGTGACGGAACTTTGCCGCAAAGAAGGCCTGACCCTTATCAATATTACCCACAATATGGAAGAGGCTCTGAGGGCAGATCAGGTTTATGTCATGAGCCAAGGTGAAATTAGTCTTTCCGGTAGTCCTAGGGAAGTATTTGCCCAACCGAGCCGCTTGACCAAAGAGAACTTAGTTTTACCTTTTCATCTGGGCTTATATCAGTCTCTTTTGGATACGGTCCCTGATTTAGCCTACCCCACAAGCCATGAAGACTTGGCCTACGGCTTGGCAAAATTACTGCAACCCTTAAACCAGACGCAGATTGACCGCCTCTGCGCGTCGAATCCTGAGCCTCCGGCGAGGCTGAGTAGTTCTGACGTGGCCTTCCCCCTGCTTGAAGTTAAAGATTTATCTTATACCTACAACGCTAAATCTAGTCGTGCCCAAAAAGTCTTACATCAGATCAATCTGCAAATTAAACGGGGAGAGATCCTAGTCCTTTGCGGCCATTCTGGCTCTGGCAAGTCTACCCTCATTTCTCATTTCAATGGCATTTATAAACCCCAAGAGGGTGAGGTTAGGGTGCTTGGCTATGACAGCCGTAACAAGGAAGACCTTATCAAGATCCGCCAGATGGTCGGTTTAGTCTTCCAGTATCCGGAAAAGCAGCTCTTCGCTGGAACTGTGGCTGAAGATATTGCTTTTGGCCTACGCCAGCAGAAGCTGGCAGAGGCGGAAATCCAAACCCGGATTCAGGAGGTTGCTGCGCTTGTAGATCTGGATTCTAATCTTTTAGAATGGTCGCCCTTTGAACTCTCTGGCGGCCAGCAAAGACGGGTAGCTATTGCGGGTGTACTCGCGATGCAGCCAGAAGTTTTAGTCCTGGATGAACCCGCAGCGGGACTGGATCCGCTGGCCCGTCAAACGATGCTGGAGGAAATCAAGGCGCTCAATCGCAAGGGGAAGACCATTGTCATGGTTACGCATAATATGGAGGACGCGGCTTACTTGGCTGACCGTATTGCTGTCATGGCGGAGGGCAGGATTTTGGCGGTGGATCAACCCCAGGCCATTTTTGACCAGCCGGACCTTCTTGCACAGTCAGGCCTAGCCTTGCCCGCCAGCTTATCCTTTTCTCATGCCTTGTCGAAGGCCTTGGGCCTAAAACTCAATTTTATGAGCCTTGACCAGGCTAGCCGCCAACTGAAGTCTGCCCTGCAGGCAGGTCAGCTAGACGCAGAAAGGGGAGAGGCCCAAGATGTTTGAGAATTCTAACTTTGGTCAATATATCCCCTTGGATTCCTTCCTTCACCGCCTGGATCCTCGTATGAAGTTTTTAGCTTTAATTGCCTTCATTGTGGTCGTGATTATCACGAGGTCGCCTTGGGCTATCCTGGCTTTGAACGTCATCGCGGTCATTTGTTTAACTTTATCCAAAATTCGCCTCGGTGAAGCCTTGGCAAGCATGAAGCTCTTACTACCACTTTTAATTTTGGCTTTTCTGATTAATCTTTTTGTGGTAGAACCTGGTACCCCCTTAATTTTTTCCTGGCGCTTCTTAAAGATTTCCCAACAGAGCCTGACCAATGCCTGGGTTATGACGCTGAGGATTTCCGCCCTGATTTTTGTCTCGAATCTTTTTCTGAGCCTAACCACCACAGCGATGGAACTCAGTAATGCCCTGACCAGTCTTTTATCGCCTTTGGGGAAGCTGGGCTTACCGGTCCAAGATATGGGGATGATGATGTCTATTGCTTTGCGCTATATTCCCAGCCTCATGGCAGAAACAGATAACCTGATGAAAGCACAATCCTCCCGTGGGGCGAACTATGATACTGGGGGTTTGTTCCTGCGGCTAAAGGGACTGGTGGCTGTTATGGTCCCGCTGTTTATTTCTTCCTTCCGCCAAGCGGAGGTTTTAGCAGAGGCCATGGAAGCCAGGGCCTATCGGTCAGACATCCGCAGGGGAAAACTCCACCCCCTTGTTCTGAAAGCTAAGGATTTGGCCTTTCTTATCATCTTTGTAGCTTCGCTCGTGGGGATAGCTGTATGGGACAGCAAACTGAGGTGAGTATGTTCGACTCTCTATGTTCAATCCCTGAAGTAACTGACTTGCCTGAGGCTCCAAACCCAAAGCATTATGCCCTGCTTTTGGCCTATGAGGGGGCGAGCTTTCACGGTTGGCAGGACCAAGAAAATGCGGTGACCGTCCAGGCAAGCTTAAGGTCTGCCTGGCGCAACCTGGCCGGAGAAGACCTGCACTTTCAAGGCTCCTCCCGCACAGATGCGGGGGTTTCTGCCCGAGGACATGTTTCAAACTTTGCCACCTGGTCGCCCATACCCTGTGACCGGCTACCGCGTGTACTTAATGCTTATTTGCCCGATACCATGAGGGTCCGAGAGATCCGGCCCGTATCTGCCGACTTTAATGCCCGCTATCAGGCCAGAGGAAAGCTCTATGTTTATCGCTTTTATAATCACCCCTCAGGCTCGGCTCTTTTATCCCGCCTCACCTGCCATGCTCCCCAAAAACTGGACTTAGGCGCTATGCAGGAGGCTGCCGATTTCTTATGCGGAGACCATGATTTTACAGCTTTTATGGACCAGGGATCGGTCGTCCGGCAGACCGTTCGAAGGCTAGACCGCCTGGCCATTATCCCCGATCCCCAATGGCCAGTGGTCAATATGGTTTGCTTAGGGCCGGCATTTCTCTACCATCAGGTGCGGATTCTGGCCGGCACCCTATATTATGTGGGCCAGGGCAAGTTGAGCCTCGCTACGATCCAGCAGGCCTTAGCCCAAAAGAACCGTAAGATCTTGGGGAAAACGATGCCAGCTCAAGGACTTTGCTTGGAAAGAGTCTTTTATCCCCAGCCTCTTTTTGGCAACGATGGTCTTGCGGACTACGAATCTTTAGTGCAGGCGGACCTGGCAGCGCTTTGGCAGCAAATTCGTTTGGCTTAGTATGGCTAGCCTGGCTTATTTAGCCTGTTAAGCATAAAATGGACCAAACAAAGAAAGCGGGTATTACTAGCTTATGACGCACATCGCCCACCCTAAATCCAGTCTTAGTGAACGTAATGTTTCTATGCTGACAGACTTCTATGAGTTGACCATGTCTAATGGCTATCTGCAATTGGGCCTGGAGGACCAGATTGTCATTTTTGACCTCTTTTTCCGGTCTATTCCGGAGAAGGGGGGATATGCGATTATGGCGGGCCTTGAACAAGCCATTGATTACCTGGCTAATCTGAGCTTTGGCCCGGAAGATATTGCCTATTTAAGATCTCTAAATACCTTTTCTGAAGCTTTTTTGGACTATTTAGCTCACTTTAAATTTTCTTGCGATGTTTGGGCCTTTGAAGAAGGTATGCCCATATTTCCCGGCGAGCCTATCGTTAAGGTCAGAGGCCCCCTGCCGCAAGCTCAAATGGTCGAGACCATGCTACTCTTAACCATCAATCACCAATCCTTAATTGCCACAAAGTCTACCCGGATCGTGCGGGCAGCACAGGGCCGGCCCGTCATGGAGTTTGGCGCCCGCAGGGCCCAAGGCTATGATGCCTCGGTGATGGGAGCCAGAGCGGCCTACATTGGTGGGGTGGCTGGTACTTCTTGCACCTTAGCTGGCCAGCAATTTGGCATTTTACCCTTGGGCACTATGGCCCATTCCTGGGTGCAATGCTTCCCCACGGAATACGAAGCCTTTAAGGCCTATGCCATGAACTATCCAGACAATTGCCAGCTCTTGGTTGATACCTATAACACCCTGCATTCGGGTATACCCAATGCGATTCGGGTCGCTAAGGAGTTTTTGGAGCCTAGGGGCAAGAGACTTCGGGCCATCCGTATTGACTCAGGCGACCTGACTTACCTGAGCATGGAAGCACGCAAAATGCTAGATGCCCATGGTCTCGAGGATTGCGGGATTACGCTTTCCAACTCGATGGATGAGTACACCATTCAGGAAATCCTACGCCAGGGGGCGTCAGTTGATTCCTTTGGGGTAGGGGAGCGGCTGATTACCTCCAAGTCTGAGCCTGTGTTTGGCGGCGTATACAAATTGTCTGCGGTATACCATGACGGCAAACCCATCCCCCGCATGAAATTTTCAGACAATCCGGAAAAAATTACCAACCCAGGCAGCAAAGAGGTATGGCGTTTTTACGATCAGGATACAGGCTTCGCTCTTGCTGACCTCATAAGCCTGGAAGGGGAGGAGATTGATGCCCAGAAGCCCTATACGATTTTTGACCCCCTGCATACCTGGAAAAAGAAGACTCTGACGCATTTTAAGGCCGTTAAAATGCTCAAGCCCATCTTTAGCAAAGGTGAATGTGTCTATGAGGCTTGTGGCCTAGAAGCTGCTAGACAACGTTGCCAAGATGAATTAGCTAGGCTTTGGGATTCTATCCGGCGTTTTGAGAATCCTCAAAACTATTATGTGGACCTTTCCTACCAGCTATGGGAACTCAAGGAGAAGATGCTGGCCGATCAGGCAGGCTCCGATCATTCCTTTCATTAACCTAACCTGCCTATACTATATATTCAAGTTTCTCTTAATTTATAGAGAACTCACTCCGTTCGCTTGGCCTTGTACAAAAGGTCAAGCGAAACTTATAAATGCGAGAACTTCAATTATTATATAAAACACCCAAATGCAGGGTTTAGCTTTCCTAAAAACAGGAAATATGATTGACAATATCTTCCCTCCTACTGTAATATTTTAGAAACCTTGTGTTTCGCTCTAAACAAGAATCATGTATAAACATGCGAAATGCAAGAAGAATAAAAGCATGGAGGTAAATTATGAAGAAGAGAATCAGCCTGCTATTAGCCCTGGTCCTATTACTAGGTGTTTTTGCAGCCCCAACGCTCATGTTTGCTGAAGAAGAGCCAAAGTCCCTGAAGGATGTTCCCGATTGGGACGGCACGGAAGCTGAATTCCATATTGGCCTGGTTACAGGTACGGTTTCTCAGAGCGAAGATGACCTGCGTGGCGCAGAAGAATTGATCCGTCGCTATGGTGATAGTAAAGAAGGCGGTATGATTACCCACCTGACTTACCCTGACAACTTCATGTCTGAGCAAGAAACGACTATCTCTCAAATTGTTGGTCTTGCTGATGACCCTCTGATGAAGGTTATCGTAATCAACCAATCTGTTCCTGGAACAGCAGCTGCTTTCAATCAGATCCGTGAATTCCGTGATGACATCCTACTTTTAGCAGGTGAGTCCCACGAAGATCCTACCGTTATTACTCCTGCGGCTGACTACTGTGTATCTGTTGATAAAGTTGGCCAGGGCTATCTGATGCCGTATGCTGCCAAAGAATTAGGCGCAACGACTTTTGTTCACGTCTCTTTCCCCCGTCACTTGAGCCAGGAAATCATGGCTCAGCGCCATGCTATTTTGGCTGCGGCTTGTGAAGAACTGGAGATTGAATTCTCTGATGAGACTGCACCTGACCCCATGTCTGATATCGGTATTCCTGGTGCCCAGCAATTTATCCTCGAACACATGAATGCCTGGGTAGACAAATACGGTAAAGATACGGCTTTCTTCTGCACCAACGATGCGGAAACCGAACCTATGCTGAAAAAAGTTGCAGAGCTAGGTGCTTTCTTTATTGAAGCAGACCTCCCCAGCCCCTTGATGGGTTATCCTGGCGCCTTTGGTATTGAGCTTAAAGACGTAGCAGGTGACTGGCCGGCAATTCTACAAAAAGTTGAAGAGTCAGTAGTAGAAGCAGGCGGTGGCGAACATATGGGTACCTGGGCCTACTCCTTTGGCTTTACCTGCACTGCTGGTTTAGGTGAATTTGGTAAACGGGTTGTCGAAGGCCAATATGAGAAGGATCCCGAAACCGAGACCTTCAAGCCGGAAGATATTCTAGCCTGCTTTGAAGAATACACCCCTGGCTGTAAGTGGACCGGTGGTTACTTCATGAATACAACGGGCGACAAGCCTGAACCCTGGAAAAACTTCTACCTCGTATCCCAAGACCTCTATGTCTTTGGTAAAGGCTTCTTAGGTCTGGATCAAGTTGAAGTACCGCAGAAGTATCGTGAATTGGCTTACGAAGTTAAGACTCAAGAAGAACTAGAGGCCGAAGCCGAGGCTGAAGGCAATTAGTCGCTTCTTCATGCTAGAAGTTCTCCGTATACTTTATTATTGTTAAACAATAATTAGTTAAAAGCCCTGCCCAAGTCGGCGCAGGGCTTTTTTAGAGGAAAACTATACTTATTACCAAAAGTTTAGTCGACATTTCCGAAATTTTGGATGTTTGACACTAGTAAGTGAGAGGAATAGAATTTCCTTAGCACGGCTGAAGATTATCTGCTAACGACTTTAAGCAGATAATTTATCGGCCAGAAGATTTTTAGGAGGAAGAAATGAAAAAGTTTTTCAGTCTATTGCTCGCACTAGTCATGATGTTGAGTATCCTCGTTGCCCCCGCATTTGTTAAAGCAGAGGAAGCGGAAGATGCTGAAGTAGCTGATGAGGCCGCTGAAGAAGTTCCCGATTGGGATGGTACAGAAGCTGAGTTCCACATTGGTGTAGTGACTGGTACTGTTTCTCAAACAGAAGACGACCTGCGTGGCGCAGAAGAGCTGATCCGCCGTTACGGCGACAGCAAAGATGGTGGTATGATTACCCACCTGACCTACCCCGACAACTTCATGTCAGAGCAAGAGACGACTATCTCTCAAATCGTAGGACTCGCAGATGACCCCATGATGAAGGTTATTGTTGTGAACCAGGCTGTTCCTGGCACTGCTGCAGCCTTCAACCAAATTCGCGAATTCCGTGATGATATTATCCTCTTAGCAGGTGACGCGCACGAAGACCCAACCGTTATCACGCCGGCCGCAGATTTCTGCGTAAGCGTTGATAAGGTTGGCCAAGGCTACCTTATGCCTTATGCCGCCAAGGAAATGGGCGCCAAGACCTTTGTCCATGTTTCCTTCCCTCGTCACTTGAGCGAAGAAATCATGGCTCAGCGTCACGCCATCTTAGCTGCTGCTTGTGAAGAGCTTGGCCTGACTTTTGCTGATGAAACCGCACCTGACCCCATGTCTGATATCGGTATCCCTGGTGCCCAGCAATTTATCCTTGAGCACATGGATGCTTGGGTAGAAAAGTACGGTAAAGATACCGCTTTCTTCTGCACCAACGATGCGGAAACTGAACCTATGCTGAAAAAGATCGCTGCTCTCGGCGCCCTCTTTATTGAAGCTGACCTGCCCAGCCCCCTCATGGGTTATCCTGGTGCCTTTGGTATCGAACTCAAAGATGTTGCTGGCGATTGGCCTGCTATTCTGAAGCGGGTTGAAGAAGCTGTTGTTGAAGCTGGCGGCGGTGAGCGCATGGGTACTTGGGCTTTCTCTTACGGCTTTACCTGCACCGCAGGTTTAGGTGAATTTGGTAAGCGTGTGGTTGAAGGGAAGTACGAGAAAGACGAAGAGACTGGCTATTACAAGCCCGAAGATATCGTTGAATCTTTTGAAGTTTACACTCCCGGTACCAGCTGGACTGGCGGCTACTTCATGAACGTTGGTGGCGAGAAAGCCGAGCCTTGGCAGAACTACTACCTGGTCTCCCAGGATCTCTATGTCTTTGGTAAGGGTTTCATGGGCCTCGATGAAGTTGAAGTACCTGAGAAGTATCGTGAACTCTCCTATGAACTGAAGACTCAAGAAGAGCTGGAAGCTGAAGCAGAAGCTGAAGGTAACTAATTGAACCGTCTGTTACATGCCTAGCATAAAGCTAGCGAAAACTTGAGGAAGCTAGGCGGGAGCTATCTTATCCTTGATGGGATACTCCCGCCTTATTTAAATAAACGTATAGAAAGAGGTGCTTATGGCCTTGCTTGAAGCACGAAATGTTGGCAAGGATTTTAGCGGTAATGTCGTTTTAAAAGATATTTCTTTCTCTTTGGATGCCGGGAAGGTCTTAGGTCTGTGCGGCGAAAATGGCGCAGGCAAATCTACCCTGATGAACATCATCTTCGGCATGCCAGTCATCCATGAGACGGGTGGCTATGAAGGAGATATTCTGATTGACGGCAAGGTCGTAAAATTCCAAAACACGTCCGATGCCCTGGAAGCTGGAATCGGGATGGTTCATCAAGAGTTTTCCCTAATACCAGGCTTTACAGCGGCTGAGAACGTCATGATTAACCGTGAGCCAACCAAACCCAATGCAATTTCAAAAATTACCCGGCAGCAGAAACTGGACAAGGTAGATACACCTGCTATGCATGAGAGCGCCCAGGAATCTATTGATAAGCTGGAGATTGAACTAGACTCTCATACCCTGGTGGGTGAGCTACCCGTAGGCTACAAGCAATTTTTGGAAATTGCCCGTGAAATCAATAAAGAAAACGTCAAACTCTTGATTCTAGATGAGCCTACTGCTGTTTTAACCGAGTCAGAAGCTGAACTCTTGCTGACAGCAATGCGCAAGCTATCAGCGGAAGGCATCAGTATTATATTTATTTCCCACCGTCTGCGGGAAGTCATGGATGTGTGTGACCAGGTTGTGGTTATGCGCGATGGCCTGATTGTGGCAGACGAGAGTAAGGGAAATATTTCCATACCTGAGATTGCTAGCTTAATGACCGGCCGCAGCGTAGACACAGAAGTCCAGACGGGAAAAGAGCTTGAGGCATACAAGCCTGAGGGCGATGTGATCTTGGAGATCACAGATCTCTTTGTAGATATGCCCGGTGAAGCGGTGGACGGTGTCAACCTAACGGTACACGAAGGTGAGATCTTGGGTATCGCTGGTTTGGCAGGTCAAGGCAAACTAGGGATTTCTAACGGCATTATGGGTATTTATCCTACCCTGGGGAAAATTATTTTCCAGGGCAAAGAAGTACCCCTAAACAGCCCCAGGGCAGCACAGGAGATGGGTATAGCCTTTGTTTCTGAAGACCGTAGAGGGGTAGGCCTGCTCTTGGATGAGCCTATTTCTTGGAATATTTGCTTTAATGCCATGCAGATCCAGGACCTTGGCCTTAAGAAAGTCTTGTTCTTTAAGCTGCGTGACGAGAAAAAAATGGCCGAGATTGCTGAAAAGTACATTGAAGAACTCAAAATAAAATGTACAGGCCCTGACCAGCTGGTTAGAAACCTTTCTGGTGGTAACCAACAAAAAATTTGCTTGGCCAAGGCTTTCTGCATGCAACCCAAGCTCCTCCTCGTTTCAGAGCCCACACGTGGCATTGATGTCGGTGCCAAAGAATTAGTCCTGGAAGCCCTGAAGAAGTATAACCGCGATAATGGGACAACAATTATCATTGTATCTTCAGAGCTTGAAGAATTGCGTTCCGTTGCTGGTCGCATTGCTGTCGTAGATGAGGGCGAAATTGCTGCCATCTTACCGGCTACCGAATCATCTGCCAAATTTGGTCTCTTGATGTCCGGCGAAAAACTAGAGGAGAGTGCATCATGACAAAACTTAAGCACGCTGTTCAGAGCTTTGGCCGTGCTAGGATGATTATTTTAATCTTCCTGGTTGTCCTGCTCTTGATCGCCCCAGTGTTTGGTGTAAGTCGGGTGGCTTCCTTGAATGACATGCTGACCCGTTTTGCCATGAACGCTGTACTAGTCTTATCCATGGTTCCCATGATTCAATCCGGCTGTGGCTTGAACTTTGGTGTACCGCTGGGTCTGGTTTCTGGACTTCTGGCGGAAGCCATTATATGGGAATATAAGATTCCCGGCGCGAGGGGTTTTGTCCTAGCCATGCTCTTAGGTGCCCTAATTGGTGCCATTATGGGGATGTTTTATGGCTTTATTCTCAACCGCATTCGCGGTGATGAGATGGTTATTGCCACGTATGTGGGTTATGCCATTATCTACTTTATGAACATGATGTGGCTGACCCTGCCCTTTAAGAACCCCTCGAGCGTTCAAGGCTATGCAGGAGAAGGTTTACGTGTCACGATCAGTTTGGACAACCACTGGCTCCATGTCTTTGATGATTGGCCGGGCAAACCTGGCAGGGGAGTTGTCCTGACAATCCATGAATACTTGAATGGCCAATGGACCCCCCAAGAATTCAAGATTCCGGTCGGTACGCTATTACTTTTTGCCTTCTTAGCACTTTTGATGTGGCTTTTCTTCCGGTCTAAGACGGGTACCGCCATGACCGCTGTTGGTTCTAACCCCATTTATGCCATGGCTGGTGGTATTAACATCAAAAGGATGCGGATGTCTTCCGTAGTGCTGAGCACCTCCATTGCTGCCATTGGGATGATTATCTACGGACAGACTTATGGTTTTGCTCAGTTCTACACGGCACCGCAATTCTTTACCTTTCCCACGGTGGCGGCCATACTCTTGGGCGGTGCTTCGCTTAATAAAGCCAGCATAACCAATGTTATTCTGGGTACCTTCCTCTTCCAGGGGGTATTAACCTTGACACCGTCCGTCATTAATAGTGCTATTCAGCTTGATATGTCTGAGGTCATTCGTATGATCATTACCAACGGCCTCATCATCATTGCACTGACGAGGAAAGGAAAGAAAGATGCTTAATAAGAAAATTGATTGGCGAAGTACCCTCCGCCAGGCCATGGTACCCTTGCTTTTCATCGTTATAATTGCCCTGGCTATTCCTCTTTCCGGCTTCTCTTCAGCCCACTTAATCGGGGAAATTCTCGCAAGATTCGCCCGGGATACTTTCCTTGCCGTTTCTTTGATTATCCCTATCCTGGCTGGTATGGGTATTAACTTTGCCATTTCCCTAGGCGCCATGGCGGCACAGATCGGGATTATCATCTCCCAAAACTTTTTTGTAGGTGGAATCCCTGGCATGTTGCTCTCTGCCTTGATTGGTTTGCCGATTGCGATCCTGCTAGGATGGTTTGCCGGTTCTGTGATGAATAAGGCTAAAGGCCGGGAAATGATCAGTTCCATGATCTTGGCTTTCCTGATTTCTGGTATCTATCAGTTCATCGTGCTTTATATCATGGGCGGTTTGATTCCAATTCAGAACAAGGATATTCTCTTGTCCCGCGGTTACGGCATTAAAAACTCCATTCCCCTGGAGATTAAGGGAGCCTTGGACAACCTGGGTAATATCAAGATTAAGATTCCAGGCATTATGCGCCCGCTCAATTTCCCCATCGCGACCTACATTGTGATTGCCCTGGTTTGCGTGTTTGTGGTCTGGTTTAAGAAAACGAAACTAGGTCACGACATGAAGGCGGTTGGCCAAAGCCAAAGGGTAGCTGATAGTGCCGGGATGAAGGTAGACAAGATCCGTCTGCAGTCCATTATTATCTCTACGGTAATGGCTATGCTGGGTCAGATCATCTACCTGCAGAATATTGGGACCATGAATACCTATAACGGTACAGACCAAACTTCGCTCTTTGCGGCTGCTGCCCTCTTAATTGGTGGTGCGTCAGTAGCTTCGGCGACCATCCCCAACGCCATCATTGGTGTTATCCTTTTCCACCTGATGTTTATTGTCATGCCTAATGCAGGTAAGAACCTTACGGGTAACCCGGCCATTGGTGAGTATTTCCGTTCCTTTATCTCTTACGGTGTCGTTGCCTTGGCCCTGGTTATGCACGCTTACTCTAGAAAGAAGGCTGCGGAAGAAGAACGTAAAGCCCTTCACCATCAAAAAGCTAAGGATAAACTGGCAGATGGCGGAGCTGGAGCTAAAGCCTAAGGCCCTTCGGCCGACAGGCCAAATGAGCTAAGAGACTTAAAAACTTCCCTGCCCACATCCGAAAGGGCAGGGAAGTTGCTTCTATGGTGAAGTTTTATAAAGACAAATGAGTGAAGGCTAAGCTTGAATATGTTTTACTAGGCTTTCTCTGAGGTCCCCCTCAATTTTTTGTAGCTCCATCTCGGCCGATTGCCGGGCGGCCCGTCCTTTCTTTTGAATCTCCATGGTTTCATCGATCGTAGAGATAAGATCTTGGTTGACTTGCTTGAGCGTTTCAATGTCTACAATACCTCTCTGAGTTTCTTCTGCTAGTTCCACAGTATTCTGCTTCAGCATAGAGGCATTTTCTTTGAGCAGTTCATTGGTGGTATCTGTAATTCTGCGGTTAAGCTCCAGCACATTTTTTTGATTATGCAAGCCCAGCGCGATCACAATTTGATTTTTCCACAAGGGGAGGGTATGGTTCAATGCCGTTTGGACCTTATCAATCAGAAGTTTGTCATTATTTTGGATCAGGCGAATTTGGGGCACTGTCTGCATGGCGATGGTCCGAGATAGTTTGAGGTTGTGCACCTTCTGCTCGAAGCGATTGATAGTATCCTCATAGTCTTTAACCAACTGAGTGGCCATCTGGTCGGATGAGGCTTTAGCTTCCTCCAACAGGGCAGGCAAGGTGACTTCGCGTGCTTCCTTTACGATTTCCTCGCCCGCATAAATGTAGTTACCTAGCTCTTGGTAGTACTCCAGATTCTTTTCAAACAAGGTATCAAAGGTGCCGATATCTTTGAGTAACAGATTGATAGATTCGTCCAGTTTGACCTCAATTTTGTCTACTTGTACTTCTACTGTTTCGTACTTAGCCAGGAACTTTTTGAAATTGTTGACCCAGGGCAGACGAGACCAGAAGTTCTCCTGATTAATTGAGGCGATATCCAAAGAGTGGACAGCGAGGGACAGATCAGTGAGGCTGTCACCAATTTTTCCGGCATCCTTGGCTTGGACTTGAGTAAGAATTTGCTCGGAAAAATTGGTGAGCTGCCGTTGTGCCCCCACACCGTAGGTTACTACATTTTGTGAGTCGAGTAGGTCAACCTCTGCTTTAATGGCATCTACAGCTTGCCGATCAGCAGGACTGAGTTCTTGATCTGTATCTTGCAAGGTTAATAGGTCTGGCTTGAGCGCTTGTGGGCTTTCGAAGTCAGATTTAGATCTGGCTTGATCAGTGTAGTGTTTTGCCAGGTCAGACAGAGTAAGCTTGTTATTCATGTTTCCTCCTTATATCCGCAGCTCTTAGCAGGGATTACAGATTTTGATTTTTGTCATCTATTCAAAATGGGAAATTATTTTGCTCATCGCAGGATAGCCAGGTGTAGGCATAACCTTGTAGATACGTTCCGCTACCCCAGGTACGGCGGAAAATTCCTTTACGGCATCCCCGATTCCGCTAACACTAGTCCTGAACCCATGGTTTTCCCAGGCAATAGCCTGAATTTCAGGATCTTTTAAGGCTTCTAAGAGCTGGGCACCCTGATCATTCAAGGCAATTAAAATATGGGTGGACCATACGGTAGGTTCGGGATAGAGGATGACTAGGTCATCCTTATGTTTGTTCCAGAGGTCTGGCTCTAGCTTGGAAAACTCCAAGAGCTGATTCTCATAACCTGCTGTGATGGTGCGATCGGTAATACCATTGCGCAGGTAAAGTGAGAAGAGGTCGGAAGAAGATACAGACATAAAGCCCATCTTATTAAAAATGTGCATGAGGTCCTCGGCTATGTCGTCAACTTGATCAGCTTGAATGACTTGGCCACCGGCCAACATGTTGGCCGTGAGACCGGCAAACATATTGCCAGAGTTGGACTTGGCAGGATCGGTCGTATGAATGAGGATTTCTCCCCAGAGGTCTAAACCTAAATCTGACCACATAGCATCTTCCTTTATCAGTTTAGTAAAAGCTTGCAGGTCCAGGCGATAAACGTCTTCTTGAAAGTGAGCAAGCTGGTGGTCAACTAAGGCTTCAGCAATAGGCTTAAAAGAATAGAGTACGATGGGGGTGGTGAAAATCATATCTTCTTTGTAGGGTGTGCCGCGTAAGGATTTATAAAGCTCTAAAGCTGTTTGTGAGGAAGGCCAAAGAAAATCCATTTGGCTGTGGTCGTTGCGGACCATGTCCAAGGACCCAGACTTGCGGATATCTACAGATAAGTGATAACGATCGGAGAGGATCTTAACAACCTGGGGATCTTCCAGGAAATTAATTTTCTCGCCGCCTACGAAACCGATAATTTTGCTGTCAGGGATCTGACTCTGCTTGAAAAAAGCATAACCTATGACCACGGCAAGGACGATAAGGAGGAGTAGAAGCCCAACAGCGAGACTTGTTTTACGATTTTTCATGGTTTACGATTTAGCCTTCCATTTTCAGATTAATCTTGAGCAACTTGATGTCTTCTTCGATGTCCATAAGGTCATTCGCTAAAAGATTGCTAAACTGCTTTTCAAAAGCCTGGTTTAAAATTGGCATGGCTTCTTGAGTCGCACGTGATACCTGCCGGATTTCTTCTGTCCGCAAGTCAGCAGCTTGAATCTTGAGGTATTTTTCCAGAATGCCACGGGCTGTATCTAAGTAATAGGTGAAGAAGCGGCGGGCTAATTTGATTTTTTGGGGCTCCTTCGTAAGATATTCCAAGATCTTTGTTCCCGTCTGGTACAGGCGTTCAGTTTCTTGCTTAATATCTATATTGTTGATGCTTTTACCAGCCTGACGGATGGCCTCCATATCTTCATAGGCATCATCTAAGAGGGTGCGCAGTTCTTCCCCTTTCTGGTAATCCTCAATTACAATTCGACCAATACGAAGCTTAGGTCGCGAGATAAGAAAAACCCCAAAATAGGTCAGGACCGCAAGTAGGGCGGTAACCAGAAGATTCCATTGGAGGCCGAAGCCGAGGAGAAAGAAGAGCCCCAGACTGCTTACTAGAGCCCAGAAGACTTGCCTGCCTGATTTCATGCTGCCTCCTAGTTATAGCCTCTGACCTTCTGGAAGGCACCAATAAGGTCATCGCGTCCATCAAAGACCCTTGCCCGGCTAAGCTTGGCCAGTTGGTCCAGTTGGTCTTTGTGGGCATCTCCAAAGAGAATGGAGAAGATTGGGATATCCCTAGCTAAATCGTTATAGTGGCGCTCAATATCCTCGTAATTTATTTCCTCCCAAGAGGCTGCTCCGTCCGACAGGAGTATGATAGCTGGAGAGTATTGGTCCAGATTGATTTGGGAAAGTTCCTCCAAGGCCTGGTCCACAGCAGAGTAGAGAAGGGTTATGCCGCTAGGGTTATATCTCTTGATGTGTTTGTAGAGTTTTTCTAAATCCTGGCCGCTACCACGGGCTTGTCCCAGACTCTTTACCGAACTATTAAAGGCGATAAAAGAGTTAATCTCGTCATGTGAGGCTTGGAGAAGGTTGGCTTTAGCATTTTCTTCGATCATGATAGCCTCCAGAGCAGCCATAAGCTGTCTATGACCTTCCCCAGTCATGGAGCCGGAAAAATCTAAAAGGTAAATGTTATAAGCAGGTTTTTTAAACTCACTTTGATAGAGATCCAGGGCCTCTATAATGACCTCGGCTTTTGGCATCCGCATAGTTGCTAAATTGCGGTCCAGATCAATGCCCCATTCTGGCCGAAAAACTTCTTCCAGGCCTTCCGGTCCCGTCAGCATATCGGTGCGGCGGCCAGTTGCTTGTATTTGCTTTTGACTTTCTTCTGAGAGGAGGAAGGCTTGCAAGTCTAAGAAAATCTGCTCCTGGGTATCTTGGTCACGTCCAGCTACGCCGGAGTCGGCCACAAAGCCTAAGGGCGAATCGGCTAGGGTTAAGCCATCCTGCGGATAAACAGCATAGAGGGTTTCTCGGCCTTCAGATTGTAGCCGCTGGTTGGCAGAAATAATCAAGGCCTCATAATTGACCATGGCGTCGTAGTCCCCGGACATAAAGAGGTCAACTAGCCAGTTGGATGACCCGGAGGATCTTTCAACACCTGCTAGCAAGTCGGTGATCTCCTGGTCGAGGTCCTCCTTTTCTAGATCGGTCAGTTCAATAGAGGAGGGGTTTCCTAAGAGGGCGTAAAGAAAACCCATATAAGCGGAAGCCCCTGAGTTGGACTGCGTAGCAGAAGTCATGGTAAAGCGAAGTTTGCCACTCTTAATAGCTTCTAGGATATCCCCCACTAAGACATCCTTGCCTTTGAAGCCTAATTCTTGGGCGAGGCTGTCTCTAATACCGAAAATGACTGGGGTAATGGAGATGGAACTTGCATGTTTTACCCGGTGAAAACTATCACCCACGGAAATCCAGAGGGAAGAGGCTGGCCAGACGGCATCGTAGGGGAAGGTATCTTGCTGTAGCAGCCTCATGATATCTAAGGATCCCAGATAATCCATATTAATCTGAATGCCATTTTTATCGGCGAATTCTTGGATGAGAGGCTCCAGGATGGAATTTTCTGAGCCTGAAACCACGGACAAGCTTTGCTTGGCCCGGTCAGGTCCAAAGCTGACATGGTAAGCAGATTTCGCTTGATTATCACTTGTAGCAGGTCCCTGTTTGGAGGCATCCAAGCAAGCTGCCAAGGGTAAAGCCAAGCACAGGAGAATGAGCAGGGCTAATAAGTTCTTTGCCAGATATAAATGTGTCAGATCTAAACGCTGCTTTTTGCGGTTGAAAGTGTTTAACAACTTGAGCATAAGTACCTCACATATCGGGGCCAGATATTTCATTCATCTACATATATCGTAGGTCATGAAGATTCGAACTAAATAAAGTTTTAGTAAAATTTATAAGGTGAAAATTAAAATGAAATTAGCTGGTTCTGCCAAACCGCCGTGAATAGAAATAATAAATTAAGTCCAGAACTTGCTTTTTTTAGATGCGGCTTATGCTATAATCCGAGTGCTTAATTTATCCCTTATTTGATCCCTAAGGTTTCAGACACAGTGAGATAAAACTTAGCAAATCAAATAAGGAGGCCTTGATAGATGGCAGACAAAATTCTGCAGTGCAAAGACTGCGGCGCCGAGTTCGTCTTCACCGAGGGTGAGCAAGAATTCTATCGCGAAAAAGGTTTTGAAAATGACCCTGTTCGCTGCCCCGCTTGCCGTAAAGCTAAAAAGCAACAACGTCGGCAGCGCGACAACTACCACGACTAAGTTAATAAGAGTGGGGGTTGTTTTATCCTCAAATGAATACTTATGTCTCAAAATCGCCCTAAGGGGCGATTTTTTCTTACTTGAAAGGCCTGGAGGGCAAGGCTAAAATAACTATACATTACAAGAGCTGAGAGATAGTTTCGGGACATGGATCTCACTGCGAAAGTAGTTTTATCACTCCACGGAAGCGTCTACTCGCTCATATAGGAGGACCTTATGTCTAAAGAAGCCATTAACGTTCCACAAGCCCCTGAAGCTATCGGCCCTTATAGCCATGCCAATGTAGCAGGCAATCTTGTTTTTGTTTCTGGCCAGCTGCCCGTTAAAGATGGTCAATTGGAAACTCAAGATATTAAAAAAGCCTGCCGTGACTGCATGGACAACATCGCGGCTATTCTTGATGGCGCAGGTTCTAGTTTGGAGAAAGCCCTTATATTTACGATCTATCTGACTGACCTGGCAGACTTTGCCCAGGTCAATGAAGTTTATGGCTCATACTTTTCTGGAGACTATCCGGCACGTGTCTGCCTTCAGGTCTCGGCCTTGCCTAAGGGTGCAGCGATCGAAATTGATTGTATTGCTAGCCTCTAGATATGAAAAAGCTCTGCCTGCTTGCGACAGGGGGGACCATCGCCTGTGTCCCCAGTAATAAGGGTTATGTTCCTGGACTATCGGGAGATGAACTACTCCGCTATGTTCCGGAGCTAGCCCACTATGAGGATGTTGCGGTCCATCAAATCATGAATATTGACAGCTCGGAGATGACGCCCACAGACTGGCAAACGCTGGCGCGGGCTTGTCACCGGGCTGCCAGAACTTACGATGGGATTGTGGTGACGCATGGGACAGATACCATGTGCTACACCGCTGCTGCACTGTCTTTTATGCTGTCCGACCTCAGAATCCCTATCGTCTTAACAGGAGCCCAAATTCCCTTAGCGGCAGAAAACTCCGACGCTCCGGCAAATCTTATAGATGCTTTTATTGTGGCAAGCCAGGCTGATCCCGGTGTGCAGATTGTGTTTAATCACAAGGTCATCCATGGTTCTCGCGCCTTTAAGATGTATTCCAAAAACTGGGATGCCTACGTCTCCCGCAACTATCCCTATCTGGGCCGGATTGACCAAGGTAGGTTTGTACGGGAGCATCAGGCGAAAATTCAGACCGGCGGTAAACCACTTTATAGCGGTTTGGACGACAATGTTTTTCTCTTGAAGCTTAGCCCTGCAACGAGTCCCGCTCTGCTGGACTATATTGGCCAGGATGATTACCATGGCCTCCTCATTGAGGGCTTTGGAACAGGGGGGATTTCTAATCTCAACCGCGGGATGGCAGATGGGCTAAAACGCTTTAATGAAGAGCTTAAAATCCCGGTGGTCCTCATTTCTCAATGTCCTTATGATGGCGTCAACCTTGATGTTTATGGTATCGGGGAACAAGCCTCATCGGTGGGCGTTATTTCTGGTAATGATATGACGACAGAAGCTGCCCTGGTGAAGCTGATGTGGGCTTTGGGCCAAACCCGCGACCTGGGTGAGATTCGGCGCTTAATTGAGAAAAATGTGTGCGATGAACTCTCGCCCCGCAGTGAGCCGCAAGATCTGGTCCTCTTGGACTAGTGTATGAAGATAGGCTCAACTAGCCCCGGCTAGCCCAGTCTGCTAAAATATGCAAGTTATGGAGCACGATATTTCATGCATGAGGGTCGCAGGATCCTCTTTATTTAGAAGGAGATAAAGGATGAGGGACGCTATTGAGAAGCTAGCTCAGGAAAGCCTGGAACGTATTGCTGCTGCCTCTAGCAGTGAGGAACTGGCAGATATCAAGCAAGAAGTCATGGGCCGCAAAGGCAGTCTGACGCAAATTTTGAAAGGCTTGGGCAGTTTGGACCCTGCGCAAAGAAAAGAAATGGGCCAGCTCTCCAACCAGGTTAAAGACCAGCTTCGAACCGCTATGGATCAAAAATCTGACGACTTGCTGCGGGCGCGTACCATCCTCCCTTACCATCCCGACCTTACTCAGCCTGGACTCCCCCTGGCTACGGGAGGTCTTCACCCCATTACAGCCATTACCTATGAGTTGAATGATGCCTTCAAGTCCTTAAATTTTGAAATCGCAGGAGAAGGGGAGGTCAGCTCAGAGCTATTTGCTTTTGATATGCTCAACTTCCCGCCTGACCATCCTGCCCGGGAGACTATGGATACCTATTGGCTGGAAGGAACGGACCAAAAAAAAGGTGTAGACCGGCTATGCCTTAGGCCCCACCTTACGGGTGCAAGTGTCCGCTATTTGCAAGAACACGGGGCACCTGCACGTTTTGTCTATCCTGGCCGGGTTTATCGCAATGAGAGTACAGATGCTCGTCATGAGCGGGCCTTCTTTCAATATGAAGCCTTAATTGTCGATAAACAATTCCCCTTTGCCTCTGGTCAGCTATTAATCTCTACCATCTTGCAAAAGGTCTTTGGACGCAAGATAAATACCCGTATGCGGGCCGGCTTCTTTCCCTTTGTTGAACCGGGCTTTGAAATAGATATGCAATGCGTGCAGTGTGGCGGCAAAGGATGTCCGCTCTGCAAGCATGTAGGCTGGATAGAAGTGATGCCCGGAGGGACTCCCCACCCTAATGTACTGCGGGCGGCCGGACTTGATCCCGACGAATGGACAGGTTTTTACATCGATATTGGTCTGGAGCGTCTCGCCATGATGCGGTATGGTATTCCGGATGTACGGCTTTTCCATAGCGGAGATTTGCGCTTCTTAGAACAATTTGACTAGGGGAGGGAACAAGTATGCTCGTTTCATTGAATTGGCTGAAAAAATATACAGAATTACCTAAAGACCTGAGCATGGAACAATTGGCCTATGACCTTACCATGCGGACTGTAGAGGTGGAGGGCTGGCATAATCCTGCTCATGACCTGGACAAGGTGGTCGTAGGTAAGATCTTAGAAGTAAACCCCCATCCCAATGCTGATAAATTGCGAATTTGTCAGGTCGATGCGGGAGACGCTGGTATTCTGCAGATCGTCTGTGGAGGGACTAACCTCTATGTAGGCGAATTGATCGCCTTGGCCATGGAAGGTTCCTTTGTCCGCTGGCATGGAGAAGGTGAGCCAGTAGAGATTAAAGACTCTAAACTGCGTGGCGTAGAATCACGGGGCATGATTTGTGCCTCTGCTGAACTATCGCTGGAAGGCTTGTTCCCCGCAGAAGAGGATGGCATCATCCTCGACTTGACGGAATTTCCTGGAGCAAAGGCTGGCCAGCCTATCGGCGAGCTTTTAGGTTTGGAGGACTGGATTTTAGAAATAGATAATAAGTCCCTTACGAATCGGCCTGACTTGTGGGGCCATTATGGTTTGGCCAGAGAATTAGCCGCTATTTATGCTACTGAGCTTAAGCCCTTGCCCGAGTTTAGAAAGCCAGAAGGCCTGGAGGGCTACACTCTTAACATTGAGGACCCGGCGGATTGCCCTCGCTTTAACGCTAGCGTCTGGACAGGACTTGAAAATGGGCCCTCTCCTTTTGAACTCCAACGCACTTTGCATGTTTTGGGCTTTTCTGTTCACAATCTTCTGGTCGACCTGTCCAACTATCTCATGCTAGCTACAGGCCAACCCAATCATGCCTATGATCGGTCTAAAGTAGGCGAAGGCATACAAGTTCGTAGGGCCAAGACTGGAGAGAAACTGACCCTCTTGGACGATACAGAACTCACCTTAGGTCCAGATAGTTTGGTCATTGCTAGTGATCATGAAGTCATAGGACTGGCTGGGATTAAGGGAGGCAAGGAGGATTCCATCTATGCGGATACCTCTGAAGTTGTTTTGGAAATAGCCAACTTTAACCCTGGACTTGTGCGCCATACGGCCCAGAAATATGACATCCACACAGATGCCGCTAGCCGCAACGAAAAAGGGCTTGATACGGCAAGGATTGACCAGGCGCTCGGTTTGTGGCAAGACCTCTTGCGCACCTACCAGCCCCAGGCCAAAATAGTTGCGTACAAAGATACCCAGAAGGCTGAGCCTAGTGCCTTGGCTGTAACTTGTAGCCTGCGGCGTGTTACGGACCGCTTAGGTAAAGCGCTCAGTCCGGAGGACATGCAGAAGTTGCTGGCACCCTTGGGCTTTAGCCTCAAGGCGTCAGGGGATAAGCTTGAAGTCAAGGTCCCTGCATGGCGGGCTACCGGGGATGTGGGCCTGGAAGCGGATATCGTTGAAGAACTGGCCAGAATGTTGGGATATGAAAACTTTGCCTCTATCCCGCCCCAGATTACTTTAGATTCAGCGGTGGTAGAAAACCGCTACGATCTGGATAGGGAAGTCCGAGAATTTTTAGCCTACCGAGCTGGCTTCCGAGAGGTTATTCTTTACCCTTGGACTTCTGTGGAATACCAAAAAGTTTGCGGCCTACCCAATGCGCAAAGCGTGGCAATTGCTAGCCCTCCCAGCCCGGAAGAACGTTATTTGAATGTTTCACTGGTACCTGCTCTCTTGAAGGCGGCGAAGGATAATGAGCGCTACTATCCCGAATTTGCCATTTTTACCTGCAGCCAGGTCTTCATACAGCCTGCCCCAGATAAACAGCCCAGCGTGCACGGAGAACGTCTGCCGGATACCCCTATGCATATGGCAACTTTGGCTTTCGGCCAGGATGCCTGGTCGCTCTTCCGCCGCCTCAAAGGTGTGCTAGAAGCAATGCCTAGGGCTCTCCGTATTCAAGACTTCCGGCTGGAGCAAAAACTTAAACCTGCCTGGGCAGACCCCGAAGCTTATGTCAATATCCTGGGGGCGAACGACGAAATTTTGGGCAATCTGGCTCTGCTTTCAGCTTTCGCCAAGACGGAACTGGGCTTTAAGCGGGGAGATCTGGCCATTCTGGAACTGGATTATCAGGCCATACAAAAGGTGCTCCCTGATGCGCAAAACTATCGAGATCTGCCCCATTTCCCCCTGGTTGATATGGACTTTTCTATCAGTTGCCCCGAGGACTTATCTTGGGCCAAGATTGAACAGTACTTGAGCAAGAAAGTTCGTCACCTTGAGTTTATAGACGAATACCGGTCAGAAAAAATTGGCAAAGGTAAAAAATCTTTGACCTTCCGTGCCCAATTTGGCAAAGAAGATGGGACTCTGACGGCGGAGGAAATTGAAGCGAAGCGCAAGGCCCTGCTCAACACCCTGACGCATGCTTTAGGGGCAGAGTTGAGAGAATAAAGACCCTGGCTCTGACCAACTATTCCTGCAAGTTAAGCCAGGAGGGCCGGTCAGCCCTCCTGGCACTTATGCCGTACATCCAACTTCCTCATTTTTTACTGGCTCATCCCGCTCTCTCACTCAGTACATCCAACTTCCTCATTTTTCTTACAAGTTTGCAGCTTTTGTACGCCGAAATTCTCTGAAAGTCCGGTTAGCCCGCTTTTTCCCCTCAAAATAGGCCTAAAAGGGCGTATTTTATACAAATATACATTTTAGATGCGACCTTTATACATTTCCAAGAGGAAAAAGTAGAACGAGATGTACATTATCTGCAAACTTGTAAGAAAATCCGGAAAGTTGAAGTAGAAATTATATTTCTAATGCATTCACAGCGGCGATAGGAGCCAAGTCTCTAATAGTGGGTAATTTAAATTATCTTATCTTAAATTTCATTCTTAACTAGCTTTTGCCAGATGGCATTTGGTTGGCAAATACGCCAAATCAGGGGTTTGCCAACCTTTTTTGGCCCGGCCCGGTCGGTTTGGCGGCAGATTTTGGTTGGCAAATCCGCCAAATCAAGGGTTTGCCAACCTTTTTCAGCCCGCTGGGCCGGCCCGACAAATCACAAATGTAGTGAAATAATGTATTTGTCCATTTCACAAGACTTTGGGCGAGAGGAAAAAGCCAAAAATTACAGTGAGATGTGATATTGGCTCAATTCACCACAATTATGCCAAGACTAGATAAGGAAAAAATATGGTGAAACATCATATTAATCTATTTCACAAGAATTCTGGCAGGGCTGGATAAGCCAAATTTACGGTGGAATGCTAGAATGATTTATTTCACATGAATATTGGCCAAATAAGTGAAGGCGGAAGGCCTGTGAAAGATGGCTTACGTGACTTCCACAGCTAATTGGCTGAAAACTAAGGGCAGGGTAGCCTGTGACGGATGGCATGCGTGACTTCCACAGGTATTTGGTTGACAAGCTGAAGATAGAATAATTTGTGAAAGCTGACTTCTTCGCTTTTCACAAGAACTTCTCCTGCCCCCCAGCAAAGAAATACTGTTTTCGCTTTAGCTGTCTATACGGAGTGTCCTGTTTACTTTGGAAATTAACTCTTGCGCAGTTTGCTATCATAAGGACTTCTTAAACTTACCACTCCTTACACATGCTATATTAAACTTGTACTTTTTAGCATAATTGGAAACCCCAGGGAGGGAGATTTGTACTCGAGTTTAAGCAAGCCAGGCTCTCAAGCCCGCATTTTATTGGTAGAAGATGATCCGGGTATTCGTTCAGGTTTAGAAAGTATTTTAATCCTGTCTAACTATAGCTGTGGCCTTTACCAGGATGGCAGGGCAGCCCTGCAGGCTTTGACACAAGAGTCTTGCAGTTATGATTTAGCGGTTATTGATCTCATGTTGCCGGGAAAATCTGGTTTTGAAGTTACCCAGGCCTGCCGCACCCGAGATATTCCTGTGATTATCATCACAGCCCGAACGGATATCCAATCTGAACTTAAAGGCTTTGATCTGGGGATAGAGGATTACCTCATTAAACCCTTTCACCCCTTAAGGCTCCTGACCAGGATTGAGAAGATCCTGAGTCGTACGCAGGAGACAGCGAATGTTATAAACCTGGGCTCCTTGTGTCTTAATCGATTGAGCAAAGAGGTTGTCTATCATGACTGTAGACTTAATTTAACCCCATTGGAATACGATATCGTACACTTTTTTGTTCTCCACCCTGATCACACTTGGTCCAAGCAGGAATGCTTGGATGCTATTTGGGGTGAAGACTACATAGGAGATCCCAATACCTTTAATGTGCACCTGCGCCAGGTCAGGCTGAAGACTGGTGACCCAGATTTCATCGAAACCCAAGGACGTCTGGGCTTTATCCTACGGTCTTCGCATTTCTTGGAAGAAGACCATGAAGGGTAAGCCTGTAAGATTTAAAAATAAGCTGGTGGCAGCCATGTCAGGTATATTTCTCCTGGCATATGGCTTGGCTATACTTTTGGTGGCCCGCAATTTTTATACACAGAGCCTCGCGTCAGAGGCAGAACTCCTCACCCGAGAAAATGTATTACAAGCTGACCAGTTTATCGCCCTGATTCAGAAAACTCCGCTTAACTTAACGCATAGTTCTGGATCAACGCGTGGGGAGAAGGGCGCTAAAATTCTTGAGGCCAGTCCGCAAGCGGAGCGCTTGCAGGGTAATTTTACAAGAAGGGAAGAGCTGACTCCTGCGGAGGCCAAGCCTGCACATAATCTTATTCCCACAGGAGACAGAGAACTTTTTGTTCAGTTGGATTATCTGCTCAAGCAAAGCAGCTTAGAACTGGCCAAATTACGCTACGTCACAGATGAGCCGACAGATGAGTTGGAAGGAAAATGGACAGCCTATCAAGTACCTGTGCCAGATAAGGCTCAAGATACAGCGAGTATGTGGCTGGTCAAATCTGGGCAGACCACTAGCCTTAAGGCTTGGCAGCTCATAAAGGTTGAAGACCAATACTTTTATTTGGAAACGACGCGCCCCTTAAATAGCCTGCACCAGCAGCTGCACAATCTCCTGCTCTCCTTTGCTGGCTACGCTTTACCCCTGCTTGCTCTAGTGATTTTGCTGGGTCAAGTCTGGGCGAATCGCCTGACCAAAGACCTAAAACTACTTGCGCAGGCCAGTGACCAGTATGGTAGAAGTCAAGAATTTAGGCCTTTAGCCCTCAGGGGATCAAGAGAAACTCAAGCTTTAGGCAATACCTTTAATCGCATGGCTGAGGAGTTAGAAGCTCAGCGACAAGCCCTTTTGCGTGAAAATGAACGTCAGGACCACTTTATCCAAGCTTTAAACCACGAATACAAAACCCCCTTGGCTAGTATGCTCTTGCACTTAAGCCTCCTTAAAGAGGCGGAACTCACAGCGGCGGACAAGGAGCGTTCTTTGGCTTATCTGTGGGAAGCGGCCAGCCATTTAGATTCCATAAGGGAGCGTCTCATGCAACTCTACTTCAACCCGGAAGGATTACCCAACCAAGAACTCGAGCTGGAAAGTTTCCTGGCAGATTTTCTGGAGCAGGTTATACCTCTGTATCAAGAGCAGGGCTGCCAAATTGAGCTAGAAATAATTAAGCCAGAAACCATTCAAGCTAACCCTACTTTGCTGAAACAGATTTTAAGCAATCTCCTAGACAATGCTTGTGAAGCGGTCCAGGATTTGGAGCCTGACCAGCGTATAATCAAGATTTCCGCTGGCCAGGGCCGGCTAAGGGTCTACGATCCGGGACCAGGCCTGCTGCCGGATGAGCTCCGCCAACTTAAGACCTACTTTTTTCGTGCCACCACAGGTACTCATGATCAGAAGTCTGGGCAGCATCTGGGCTTGGGCCTAGCATTGGTAGATAAGATCTGCCTGCACTATGGCTGGCAGTTAGACTTTTCTAGTGGAGAAGGCCGAGGTTTTACAGCCACTGTTAGCTTTAATTAAGGGAACTATAAGTGAGGACTAGGGAGACTTAAGTCAAGCTTAATCACAAAGGCTGACTGATACTGCAAACTATACTTGCCGGCAGAAAGAAGGATTAAATTATGACTTATTTAACTGAACACCTTAGCTTTTGTAAGAGAAACCTAAAGAAGAGACGAGCTTTGAGCATTATCTTGCTGAGCCTGGCAATTTTAAGTGCCTTTCTACTAGCTCCCATGAATCTAAGGGTGGCAGAAGCCCAGGAAGAGCCCGAAGCCACAGGACCTAAAGCCAACCAAGTGCTTAGCTCAGAAGATGGCCGGGTCACTATTAATTTTCACCCGGAATTGCAAAGAGAAACTGGCCCTTATCCTGTCCTGCGTGTGCAAGGACAGCCCATTAGCCAGGATTTTATTGATAACTTTCTTGAACTTTATATGAGTGACCTTACCCTCTATCCTGCAAAACTGATTACCATGCAAGAGGAACTAGCTAATGTGGAAGACCGCATTGAAGAACTAGAAGAACGTCAAAAGATGGAAGATGAGTCTGGAGGCCATGAGGCTTATCTGGCGGAATTGCGCAGGCTTCAAGCCAGTGGCCTAGAGGGTGTGGAAATTTGGGACCCCAACAATCGTGAGGATACAGCAAGGTATGATTCTTACCTAGACTATGCTCATAAGTTGCAACAAGAAGATCCTGATCATTTCACACTTGCTGCTGAAGGTAAAGGTGGATATAGCCTGTTAAAGGTTAATCAACCCAAGGGGTTTAATTATTTTTCCTTAACTTATCAAAAGACTAGCTCCCCTGTGAACAATTTCTGCTACCAGCTGGATACACTTGGCAATACTCTATTCCCTTACGGACACGAACTTAGCCGGGAAGAGGCCGAAAAGATTAGTTCCTTGGCTCAAGGGGATATAGCGCATTATTATCTGAGTAATTATCTCCTGCCTAGTGGAGTGGAGAGCGCGGAGGACTTTAGTGAGCTGGCACAGCGGATTGAGGAATCTCCTGATCGAGAATTTGACACCACGCTTACTTCTGCTGTTCCTCAATGGTCAAGGGAGGAGGCTTTGCACAAGGCTAATGACCTGGTTAAAGCCTTGGGCCTAGAACATTTACAATTAGCCTACCAAGATGCTGCTATGGCAGCGACTTATAGGTCCTTACCCTCTCAACCACATGACCAAATTGCGGGAAAACTTTTTTATGATGTGCGTTACCTGACACCAGTATGGAGATTTATTTATTATCCCAGTGTCGCTAACCATACCTTTGCCTACAATATTTATGGTATTGCGGATATGCCTTTTCTCTTGGATGAGGATGCCTCTATGGATAAGTTAATGGCACCCTGGAACTTTGAGTCACTGGTTTTTTCCCTGGGAGCAGATGGCTTGGTTACCCTAAGTTACAATTCGCCCATGGAAGTAACTGAAGAAATTAGTTCGGAGGCCCAACTCTTGCCTGAAGATGAGATCCTGTCTCTGGCGGAGACCATGCTGGTCCGCAGGGAAGAAGAGCAAATGGCCAGCGTTAGTAGCCCACAGAGCAAAATAGAGCTCAATGTGGAATATGCAAAACTCACCCCTTACCGTATCTTGGACCAAGATGATCCCTTACAGGGCACGATCGTTCCGGTTTGGAACTTTTACGGCAGCAAAAGCCTGGTTTACGAGGGAGCGGATGATCAGTTGCTTTTCCTGCATGAGCGAAACCCTCATAATTCATTTTTAACCCTGAATGCGATTGATGGCACGGTGATAGACCTGACCAAGGGTAAATAAGCAAAGATGCCAGATGTGGCATTTCAGGCGAGGTCTTTATGAAAATCAAGGATTTAATACCTACTTTTCATAAATGCAATACTTAAAAATCGTAATAATGTAATTGTTTATTCGTCCGACAAATATTTTTAGGTCTTGACAATATCTCCCGCCCTGATACAATAGCTAATGTTCTCGCGGATTTTTGCTTAAGCTATAAACTACGCAGAAGGATGTGGGGAATTAGCTCAGATGGGAGAGCGCTTGAATGGCATTCAAGAGGCCAGGGGTTCGATTCCCCTATTCTCCACCAATAGGCTCCTAGTCAACTGACTGGGAGCTTTTTTATAGGCACTGACTTCGCATAGAGAAAGGAAGGTCCTTATGAGCGAAAAAATCCCAGGCTGGGAAGCCATCTTTGTTGGTAAAGACCTGGAGGCTGACCTCTTGAAACCCCTCTTGATGGATAACGGAATCCAGGCTCAGGTCCTCTCAACACAGGGACGAGGATTTACCTTGAATGCAGGCAATGTTCTGGAGGACTATACCGTCTTTGTCCCGGAAGAACAGGCAGATGAGGCCAGGCGGGTGGTGTCAGCCTTCTTTCAGCGTTATTAGTCAACAATTCAAGAGATAAATACTAAACTTGAAGTATGGGTATATAGATAGGGTAAGGAGTTAGTCATGCGTGCTTTAGTACAAAGAGTTTCGCAGGCTTCTGTGTCGATTAACGGCGGGGAGCCCAAAGGTATTGGCCAAGGCTTCGTTGTGCTTTTGGGGGTGGGGAGCCAGGATAGCCAGGAGGAGGCTGACAAGCTGTGGCGGAAAATTTCTAATCTGCGCATCTTCCCCGATGACCAGGGAAAGACCAATCTTTCGCTGGGCCAGGTGGGGGGGAATATTCTTCTGGTTTCTCAGTTCACATTGTTTGCTAACTGCAAGAGAGGAAATAGACCTTCTTTCATAGAAGCGGCAGATCCTGTCCAAGGCGAGGCTTTATATGAGTATTTTAAGACCTTGGTGAGCATTGAATACCCCCATTATGTGTGTGGGGAGTTTGGGGCCTCTATGGATGTCAACCTGGTTAACCACGGGCCTTTTACGATTTGGCTGGATACGAACCAGCTCTAAACGGGCTATGTTAAAATAAGTTAAATCGTTTCCGGGAGGAGGCCCGCTATGAAGCGTACGGCTGGCATTTTATTACCCATATTTTCTTTACCTGGTCCCTTCGCTGCGGGCGTTTTTGGCGATGAAGCGGTCGAACTGGCTCAGGCCTTGCAAAAGGCCCACATTAAGGAGTGGCTGATCCTACCGCTTAATCCTCCGGGAGCCGCTTATTCTCCTTATGCTGCGACTTCTAGCTTTGCGGGTAATCCGGGCTTTATTGATCCTCGTGATTTAAGACGACGGGGATTACTGCAACAAGAGGAACTCCAGGCCCTATTTACTGAGCATAAGCGGCAGATAAACTATGCGGGCTTTTTTGAACAGCAAGAACAGGCTTTGCGCCTGGCCCTTAGTCGGCTAAAAACCAAAGATGAGCAGGCTATGGAGGAGTTTGTAGAAGAAGAAACTTACTGGCTGCAAGACTACGCTAGTTTCATGACGATCCGTAAACACTTTAACAACCTACCTTGGTGGGAATGGCCAGACAAGTCTCTAGAGCAGAAGAATAGCTTCGCCGTACAGGAATTTATCGACCAGCATCAAGAAGATTACCGGTATTACTGTTATGAACAGTATGAGTTTCATAGGCAGTGGGCGGAAGTTCGCAAGAAGATAAATGCCTGTGAGGTTCGTATCATTGGGGATATCCCAATTTATCCTGCGGCAGATTCTGCCGACCTGTGGGGCAAACGATCTATTTTTGAAACAGACGAGGATGGCCACCTAACCCGGGTTGCAGGTGTTCCGCCGGACTATTTCTCCAAGACGGGACAACTGTGGGGGAACCCCCTCTACAATTGGGAAAAGTTGGCAGAGCAAGACTATGATTATTGGCGTCACCGCATAGCCAAAACCTTAGACTTCTGTGATAAGTTACGTATCGACCACTTCCGGGGCTTCGAGTCCTACTGGGCCGTCCCGGCGGATGAGCCAACGGCAGTTGAAGGTAGTTGGGAGCAGGGGCCAGCCATGGACCTCTTCGGCCCTTTGCTGAAGAATTTCCCGCCCCACTCGATTATTGCGGAGGACTTAGGGGTGGTGACCGAGGGGGTCACAGAGTTTTTGCAGGCATCCGGCCTGCCTGGCATGAAGGTCTTACAATTTGCTTTTAACCCGGAGGATAAGGATTCGGTAGACCGTCCGCACTCCTATGTCCGCAACTGTGTGGCCTTTACTGGAACCCATGACAATGACACCCTTTTGGGTTGGGCAAGGTCACTTTCCCCTGAACACTGGCATTTTGTTTGTACCTATCTGGGGATTCCCGAAAATGCTCGAGAGCCTGGCCAGGAGGGCTCTGCCAATCTGCTTTGTCGCAGAGCTATTCTCACGCTTTTCCAAAGTATTGCTAATGAGGTGATTATTCCGGTTCAGGACCTTTTGGGCTTGGGAACGGATTATCGCATTAACCTTCCAGGCTCCGTGAGTGAACACAACTGGACCATTCGTTTTAGCCAAGAAGAAATGAATTCCCTTGACTATGCCTGGCTGGAAGAAATTATTATTGCGACACAAAGAGATGAGGCTGCAGAGTAAGATTCAGGATGTCTGAAGTTGATACAGTAGCACCAAGACCGGGTTTCCGCATTCTAGGGATTGACCCTGGCTATGCCCGTACGGGTTATGCTATTTTGGATTGTGTCCACGATAGCTTTCGGGTTGTAGACTATGGCCTGATAGAAACGTCTGCCCAGACGCCTTTCCCTCAACGACTGCTTACGATTGACCGCGCCATCTCAAGTCTGTGTGACCAGTTTACCCCGGAGGTGATGGCGATAGAAGAGCTTTTTTTCTATAGGAATATCACGACAGCTATTGGCACAGCACAGGCTAGGGGCGTGGCCGTGGCGGCTGCCGCACGGCAGGGCCTGGACATTTACGAATACACACCGATGCAGGTCAAACTAGCCGTTACCGGCTATGGCAATGCAGCCAAGGAGCAAGTGCAGGCTATGGTTAAGGCCATATTAGGCCTCAAGGCTGTACCCAAACCCGATGATGTGGCAGATGCCATAGCCATTGCCATTTGCCATGGCCACTCTGGTAATCGGAAGGAAGCTTTGGCGGTGGGCGGCTACCAATGATTCAGGCCCACACACATTAAGGAAATAAATATGATTGCCTTTATTGAAGGAAAAGTAGTAGAAAAGAATACCGACCATCTCATCCTGGTTAATCAGGGTTTGGGTTATCGCTTGAATTATGACCCCTTGTATGCTTCGCGGATGCCCGGCTTGGGGGAAGACGCGAGGATTTACACCTATCTCTATGTAAGAGAGGATGACCTCAGCCTTTATGCTTTTCCGCTTGCGGAAGAGAAGCAACTATTTGAGCTTTTAATTACAGTTTCAGGTATCGGGGCAAAGCTGGGGGGTACGATTGTGGCCTCCATTAGTCCAGCGGAATTTGCCCTGGCTATTTTAAATGATGATGTGTCCAGACTCACCCAGATCAAGGGGGTGGGCAAAAAAACCGCCCAGCGTATGGTTTTGGAGCTCAAGGATAAAATCAGTAAGGACCAAAGCTGGGCGAGTGACGAAGGCCTGGCTCAAGCCTTGCAGCAAGGAAGTAGCCCTGAGGCATCCGGCTTGACGGCTGAAGCCTTGGCAGCCCTACAAGTGTTGGGCTATAGCCAGAAGGAGGCGAACCGAGCGATAGGCCTGGCTTTACAAGAAGCCGGCGAAAGCCCGACTCTCAATGCGTTAATTCGTTTGGCCCTCAAGCACATGGCCCAGGTATAAGGAAATCAAGAATTTGGCTATGACACAAGACGGTTTTTACAGTATCTATAATCCAGAGGATGCCTATGAATCCTATGAAGATGACCGCTTTATTTCCCGGGAGAGAATCTCCTCAGACCGTGAAGATAGCAGTATGCGGCCTGCTAGCTGGGAGGAATATTTTGGCCAGGACAAGATTAAGTCCAATTTAGCGGTTTATATTCAAGCTGCTATGGAACGCGGGGATGCCCTAGATCATGTCTTGCTCTATGGCCCTCCGGGACTCGGTAAAACGACCTTGGCCTCCATTATCGCGGCAGAATTGGGTGTCCAGATGAAGATTACTTCTGGACCGGCGATTGAACGTCAGGGTGACTTGGCTGCGATACTTACAAATCTACAAGAACGAGATGTTCTTTTTATTGATGAAATTCACCGCCTTAACCGGCAGGTGGAAGAGATCCTGTATCCTGCCATGGAAGACTATGCGCTGGACATTATGTTGGGCAAGGGGCCTTCTGCCCGGTCGATCAGGCTAGATCTGCCCCATTTTACCTTGATTGGCGCGACGACCCGGGCCGGACTATTGACTTCCCCCTTACGTGACCGCTTCGGGATGATCCTACGTCTAGAGCTGTATAGTCCGCAGGAAATCGCCCAAATTATTGCCCGCAATGCGGAAATCTTAAATATGGGCATAACAGAGGAAGCCTTGCAAATGGTCTCAGGTCGCTGTCGCGGCACGCCTCGTGTCGCTATCCGCATTTTACGCCGCTTGCGGGATTTCGCACAGGTGATGGGTAAAGAAGCAATTGACCGTGAGGTCGTTACAAAGGGGCTACAGGCCTTGGAGATTGACGCCTTAGGCCTAGATGCCACGGATGTTAATCTGATGCAAAACATGGCACAAATGTTTGATGGTGGCCCTGTGGGGCTTGACACGTTAGCCGCGGGGACCGGTGAGGATGCAGGAACGATTGAGGACGTCTATGAGCCTTATCTGATGCAGTTAGGCTTTATTTCCAAAACCCCGCGTGGCCGTGTGCTAACCCGCTTAGCTTATGAGCATTTGGGTTTGTCCTATCCCGATCGGGCTGGGGACGCTGGTGTATCTGATTTGCCTAAAACTCCAGATGCGCAATTGAGCTTTGATCTCGGCCCGGAGGCTTAAGCGGTAGGAAACAGGCACTTTACTATGGAAATGAATTTAAACGATCTCAAAGCACAAGGTTTATTGCTGCATGCTTGCTGTGGTCCCTGCGCGGAGTACCCACTCAAGAATTACCTGGCAGAGGGAGTCCAGCCGGTACTGTATTACTATAATCCCAATATCCACCCGAAGAAGGAGTGGCAGCGCCGATATGAGTCCTTGGCCCGGCTTGCTGAGTCTGAGCCGGCAGAGCTTTTAGTTAATAGGGATTTTGACCAGGCTTCCTGGCTGGCCCTGGGGGAAAGCCCCCAGCGTTGCCTGTTTTGCTATGCAAGCCGGATGCGGGCTACAGCCCGGAAGGCCCAAGCACTAGGACTAAAATATTTTACAAGCACGCTTTTGATTTCTCCCTATCAGCAAAGAGAAGCCATTATTGCGGCCGGCCACCAGGCGGCAGCGGAATATGACCGGATTTTTCTGGAAGAAGATTGGCGTGACCATTTTCGTGAAGGCCAGTGCCTGGCTAGAGAAGATGGTCTTTACCGGCAAAGGTACTGTGGCTGCCTACTTTCCCTGAAAAATTCTAGGTATAAACGTCAGGTGGGGAAGTCCCTCATGTCCTTTGAGCCTCAAGAAGGCACACCCCAGCCCCGGGTTTGCCGCCTAGGATAGGAGAGGAGCGTGCGATGCCCTTAGACGGAATTTCTGCAAACTTTTTACGACAAGAGCTGGCAGATCACTTAGTGGGCGCCCGGCTCAACCAGGTTTGGCAAACTGCCCATTCTGCCCTTTACCTGCAATTTCGCCGGCCGGGGAGAAATCTGGGTTTGCATATTTCTATTAACCCTGCTCAAGCGGCTATTTATCTTGATGCGACCAATCCTCCACGGCTCAAAAATCAAGCTAATTTCATCCAATCCTTAAAAAAGAGGCTCTTGGGGGCAGAACTCAGGTCGGTGGATGGTCCGGACTGCGAACGTATCTTTAACCTGGTTTTTCAAGGGACCAATGAAATAGGGGATATAGAGCGTCACACCCTGGTTGCGGAAATTATGGGCAAACACTCTAACCTGGTCTTAGTAAGAGAAAATGGCATCATTCATGACGCTTTCCGGCATATCGATTCTTCGCTCAACCGTTATCGAGAAATCATGCCAGCCCGGCCTTATCTGTCTCCCCCTGACCAGGACAAGCTACTTTTTTCTGACTTTTTGGGAGAGCTAGATCGCTACCTCCAGGGGGAGGAGATCCTGCCTTTTTTACAGACGGAAGCTGGAACGCAGACCTGTGACCGCTATCTGCTGGCCCAATTGGCTGGCTTTTCTCCCTTGTTGGCTCGGGATATTTGTTTTAGAGCAGGTTTGCCAGACAATCTACAGATGCGTGATATGAGTCCAGAACAAAGGCTTCGCTTGAGCGTTTCGCTCGCCCAACTTTTCCAAAAGCTGGCTGAGGGTAAAATCAGACCGGCCCTGTATTTTATTCAGGCAAGTAACCGGGAAGCCAAGGATTTTTACAGTCTGCCTTTACAATTATATCCGCGCTGGGAACCCTATCCGAGTTTATCCCTGGCGATGGCGGCTTTTTATCGGCAAAAGAGCCAGGCTGAAGACTTGTCCCAGCTCCGCCACAAGATAGACCACCAACTTAAGCGTCTGCAAAAGACACATGCTAGACGGTATCAGAGCCACTTGCAGGACCTCCAAGAGGGAGAAAAGGCAGATACTTATAAACTTTATGGAGACCTTCTGCAAGCCAAGATCTATCAGATACCGGCCAAGGCAGATAGGGTGCGGGTAGAGAATTATTATGAAGCCGATCTTCCCGTGTTAGAGATTGCCCTAGATCCTTCCTTAAATCCTGCTCAGAATGTCAATCACTACTATAAGCTTTACCGCAAAGCGAAAGAGAAAACCCGTAGGGCCAGAATCTATTTAAGACAGGATGAATTAGAAGGAGAGTGGCTGGATAATCTACAAGTCCTTTTAGACCGGATGGATAGTTTGGCAGATGGCCAGGCCATTTTGGAAGAACTGCAGAGCCAGGTACAGCCGGAAGCTTTGACTGATAAAGAACCCGAGGACCTCCCCTTAGGCCAGATATTGAATCCTGGCAAACCGGGGAAAAAGGGCAAGTACAAGGCTGGTCCTGGAAAGGGCAAACAGGCGAAGTCTAAAAAAATGCAGAAGGACAATAGCAGTACACAGGCTTTACGCGAGTTTACAACCAGCGAGGGCTTTCTCGTCCAAGTTGGCCGCAATAATTTGGCCAATGACCGCTTAACCTTCAAGAAGGCGCGTAAAGATGACCTGTGGTTTCATGCCCGCAATATGCCCGGTTCCCATACGGTTTTACGTACTGAAGGCAAGACCCCCTCGCCCCGCGCTATTGAAGAAGCAGCGTCCATTGCGGCCTACTTTTCTTCTGGCAACCAGACGGATGCCGGTGCGAGGTTAGAGGTAGATTATTGTCCGGTCAAGCAGGTGAGTCGCATTCCTGGAGCTAAGCCTGGTCTTGTAACTTACAAGGACTTTCAGACGGCCTATGTAGAGGCTAAACTGCCGGAATAGTGGCTTCTCTTTGCCAGCCTGGAACATGATATAATTTTTTTTAGTGAGGTGGCCATGGCCAAGAAGCAAGTTGAGCGTAAAAGCAAAGCGCAAAGTCAGTCAAAAACCAAAAATCAGCCTGTAACAGGAGCTTCCCGTTCGGGGCTGGATAAAGTCAAGGTCTTTTTCTGGCAGCATACCTGGGGTAAATGCATTTTAGCCTGCCTCCTAATGGTCTTAGTCTTTTGCCTTAACTTGCTCCTATCGCAAGACCAGCTGGACATCTTCAGCCTGCTTTGGGGTGTGGAAATTCTCCTGCTCATCATGGTAGGTTGGGGGCTATTTCTTTACCGCCGTTACCAGGAAAGGGAGGACAAACACTAATGGAAATTCAAATATTTGAAAACTATGAAGAGTTGAGTATTAATGCTGCGCGCCTAGTTGCAGCGCAAGTGCGATTGAAACCGGATAGCGTTTTAGGCCTGGCGACTGGGTCCACGCCTCTGGGTATGTACGCTGAGCTTGTCCGTATGCATGAGGAAGAGAATCTTGACTTTTCCGAGGTGACTAGCCTGAACTTAGATGAATACCTCGGTCTGGGGGAGGAGGATGACCAGTCCTACGTCTCTTTTATGCGGGAACATCTTTTCTCTAAGATCAATATTGATCCTGAGGCGACTTACCTGCCGGATGGCCTCGCCGCAGATCCTGAAGAGGCCGCTATGTATTATGAAATGTTGGCGGATATGGTTCCGCGTGACTTGCAAATCTTAGGTATTGGACGGAATGGCCATATTGGCTTTAATGAGCCGGACGATGTCTTTCCCGTGGAAACGCATGTCACAGATTTGACAGAATCTACCATTCAGGCCAACCAACGTTTTTTCAAAAGTGAAGAGGAAGTGCCCCGTCAAGCCATCACAATGGGCATGAAGCAAATTATGGCAGCCAAGAAGATTTTACTCTTGGCTTCAGGCGCAGAAAAAGCAGAAACGATTGCGGACCTTGTTTTTGGTGAGGTCACAAGCCAAGTTCCCGCCAGCATCCTGAACCTGCATCCAGATGTTGTCATTATGCTGGATGAGCCGGCCGCACGTTATCTGGTAGAGGAATATGGCTTTGATGAGGAGGAAGAGGATGAAGACTAGGCCATCTTGAAAGAAGCTTGCCTAGATAAAAGCCTTGCACATATAAGAGGCCTCTGAGGAGGCTAATTGTCGATAAAAAGGGGCTGTCTCAAAACACGAAAGTGTCGCGAGACAGCCCCTTTGTGATAAGTAAAGTCTTTGCCCTAAGAAACGTGGCCTCTCAATAAGGGTCAGCCAAGCTTCTCTGCTTCTTGGCTAATTATTTAGTCTTGCCTTTCAGGATCAAAATCTGTTTACTTTTATTGTTCTTCCTGCTTCTTTTTCTTCTTGAGCTTTTTGATCAACTTATTAATTTTGGCAGAAGGATCCAGTAAGCCAGAGATTGAGGCATTGTGGTTGAGGGAGTCTATCAGGAGGGCTACGAATTTGGTCATATCTGCATCCGTATACCAACTTGCATCCAGGAGCTCAGGCTGGTGGTAGTTGAGGTTGGTGCAGAAGACATGGTCGATAAGGCCCTGCTCGTGAGCTTGGTTGAAGCGCCCAATGCCATCCGTGAAGAGGCCGAAGGAGGTCGCGCAGAAGATCCGGTTGGCCTTTTTCTCTTTGAGAATGCGGGCCAAGTCTAGCATAGAGTCGCCAGAGGAAATCATGTCGTCCACGATGAGGATATCGTAACCCTCGACGGATTCACCTAGGAATTCATGGGCGACAATGGGGTTGCGGCCCGCCTCAACGACGGCGTAGTCCCTGCGTTTATAGAAGGTACCCAGGCTCAAACCCAAAACAGAAGCATAGTACATGGCCCGCTTAATACCACCTTCATCCGGGCTTACGACCATCATGCGGTCAGGAGAGAAGGAGATGTCAGGGACCGTTTTAACCATGGCCTTGAGAATTTGGTAGCAGGTAGATATGGACTCAAACCCCCCGATAGGCACGGAGTTGGCTACCCTTTCATCGTGGGCATCAAAGGTCAAAAAGTTGGTGACGCCCAAGGAGAAAATCTCTTCCAGCATGTAGGCGCAGTCCAAAGACTCACGCGCTGACCGCCGGTGTTGACGACTTTCATAAAGAAAGGGCATGACCACGTTGATCCGTCTGGCCTTACCAGAAATGGCGAGGATGGTGCGAATGAGGTTTTGGTAGTGGTCATCTGGGCTCATGCGGTTGTCTTGACCAAACATTTTGTAAGTCTTGGAGTAGTTGATGGGATCCACAATAATATAAAGGTCGTGACCGCGGACTGTGCTGTTGATAACAGCCTTGCCCTCGCCGGAGGAGAAGCGTACCAGGTCGATAGGGATGGTATAATCCTCACGCAGGAAGCCTGGCTCTAGGTAAGAGGAGTCGCTGGGATCCAAGTCCTCTAAGTATTGTTTCCTCCGGTCTAACAGCTTGGCATTAACCTGAGCCGCAAAGTCTTCTGCTCCGGTTAAGGCGATGATTCCTACAGGACCATGGGTTTGCATAGGGTTTCTTCCCGACTGATTATAGACGTTATAGCTTCTGTCCTTAGCATCCAGATAACCGAAATTGCTATTTGTAACGTTATTTATTGTCATTTTGCCTAGCTCCTCCTTTAGGCTTGTAAGTTTTCACTGTAGGTGTGTAGGATTTCGTGGATTCTGGCATCGGGGGCCAAGAGCTTGCTGAGTGATGCCTCATGGTTTGCGGCGTCAATCACTGAAGCTAGATTTTCGCTCATATCGACGGGCACGAACCAGGGAGCGTCAAATAGGGCCCTGGGTATGCGAATGAGGTTGGTTGCGAAAACCTTATCAATGATCCCATAATCATAGGCTTGATTCATGGACAAAAGACCATTGCTGAAGAGGGGGAAGGTGGCCACGGCAATGACCCGCCTGGCCCCATGCTCCTTGAGATAGTTGGCACACGCAAGGATGGCCTCGCCTGTATCAAAGAGGTCGTCCACAATAATCACATCACGGCCATTGACATCGTCGCCTAAGAAACCCCGCTCCAGGGAGTCATCTCTTTCATGGATACGGTAGAAGGTACCCAGAGGGACCCGCATCATGGTGGCGTAATAAATAGCCCGGCTGATTGAAGTCTCAGAAGGACTGATCACCATAAACTTATCTGAATTTATTTGCAGATCAGGTATCACTTCCAGCATGCGTTCAATAATCTGTAAGGCAGTAGGGAAGTTTTCAAAATTGTGCCGAGGCACAGCGTTGGCAACACGGCCATCATGGGCATCATAGGTAATGAAGTTACTAATACCAAAACTGAAGAGCTGGCGCAGCATGACGGCGCAGTCTGTGGACTGCCGCGATTGGCGCTGATAGCGACGGCCTTCATAGAGAAAGGGCATGATGACATTGATACGGGCTGCCACACCCTGGGTGGCCGAAATCAGCCGGATTAGATCCATGTACTGGTCATCCGGGCTGAGGGAGATGGTTTGGCCAAAACGCGTCATATAGGTACCATTGTTAATGACGTCTGTAATGATAAAAAGGTCGTGCCCTCTCACGTCATCAAGGAGTTTAGCCTTGCCTTCACCTGTCCGAAAACGGCTTAGATCTACCTCTATACGGTAATCTTTTCGTAAGTAGGCTGGGTAGTTCAAGAGTTCAGGATAATCTTGCACATAGTTCTCACGTCTTCGGCGTAAGCAGCTATTGATATTATCGGCAAATGTTCGGTTGAGCTGGTGGGTAATGATGCCAATGGGCCCTACGGGCTCCATGGTGTTTTCACCGTAACGCCAGAACTTAAAAGACTTCCAGCCTACGTTTTCTGATTCCATCAGTGGTCTCCTCCCCCTCAAGAGCTTATTTTAATATTTAGTATAGCATTAATCTTACGTTAACCACGGAGCCTTTTTACTTACCTTTTCTGGGCATACTGCTATAAAAGTTCAGAGATATTGTAAATTTACTGATAAAGTGCTAAAGTTACAAACTAATTGAGAAGGAAATAACGCTTTACACATAAAAGAGCGTTTTCTTTCTCTTATTAACCTAAGGGTACCCTCCAAGGGGGGTACAAAAATTGGAGGAAGATTATGAAAAAATTACTGTCTCTCTTGCTAGCCCTGGTCATGGTCTTCGGCCTCACGGCTTGTGGCAGCCCTGCAGAAAAACCTGAAAAAACACAAGCCCCTGAAAAGACAGAAGCACCTGCAAAAGAAGCGCCTGCTGAAGAAAAAGAAACTCCAGCTGAGGAAAAAGAAGCTCCGGCAGAAAAGGACGAAAAATCCGACGAAGAAAAAACGGAAACTGCAGATGGCGACGTCATTAAAATTGGCGTATTTGAACCCTTTACTGGCGCTGCTGCTTCCGGCGGTGAATTAACCTATGAAGGTATTGAACTGGCTTTCGCGGAAGTTCCCGAAGTCCTGGGCAAGAAAATTGAATTGGTTAAGGTTGACAACAAATCTGATCAGGTAGAGGCCTCTAACGCTGCCCAACGCCTGGTGGACAAGGATAAAGTCAATGCAGTTATCGGTTCTTACGGTTCCTCCAACTCCATGGCTGGTGGCCCTGTATTCCAGGAAGCCAAAGTTCCTGCTGTTGGCTGCTCTCCCACAAACCCCATGGTTACCAAGGGCAACCCTTATTACTTCCGTGTTTGCTTTATTGACCCCTTCCAAGGATCCGTAATGGCTAACTTCGCGATCAATCAGCTGGGTGCCAAAACGGCTGCCACAATTAAAGATATTTCTTCTGACTACTCCGTAGGTCTGGTTAAGAACTTCGTAGATGCCTTCAAGGAAGCCAATGGTGATGACTCTATTGTTTCTGAAGCCTCATACAAAACTGGTGACCAAGACTTTACCTCGCAATTGAATAACGTCAAGCAAGCGAATCCTGATGTTATTTTCTGCCCCGGTAACTACGGTGAATGCGCACTTATGATTAAACAGGCCCGCGACCTGGGTATTGAAGCTCCTATGCTCGGTGGCGACACTTGGGAATCTCCTGACTTCATCAAGATTGGTGGCGAGAACATTAACAAAGAAGTTTACTTCTCCTCCCACTTTACTTCTGAAAAGCCCTTGAATGACGTTTCTGAAGCTTTCCTGAAAACCTACAAGGATAAGTTCAATAAAGATGCCAACGCCTTTGCCGCTTTAGGTTATGATGCCTACATGGTTTTAATTGATGCTATCCAACGTGCTAACTCCGCTGATCCTCAAGCTATCCGTGATGCCCTGGCCGAAACTAAGTCCTTCATCGGCGCAACAGGTACCATTAGCCTAGATGCAGAAGGTGACGCTGTTAAGTCTGCTGTTATTAACCAGGTTAAGGATGACGCCTTTGTTTACCTGCAAACTATTGAACCCGAAAGCAAATAGTTAACAGCAAATACTAGCGGTTACCAAGATATGTAGGTGCGAGAGCCGTACTGCGGCTCTCGCCCTTTATCAGATCAGAAGAGCTCTTTCTCTACAGAAAGGATACGTATGTCTTTCTTCATTCAAAACCTGGTCAACGGGATCAGCCTAGGCAGCCTTTATGCGCTTTTGGCCATAGGCTACACCATGGTTTACGGTATCCTGCGCTTGATCAACTTTGCGCACGGGGATATTTTTATGCTCGGCGCCTATCTCTCTTTCTATGTCATGACCTTGACTTCCTTACCCTGGTGGGCCGCCTTCCTGATTGCCACGATATTTACTGGGCTTTTAGGGATTGTATTGGAGCGTACAGCCTATGCTCCTCTGCGTCAGGAAGCAAGAATTAATGTACTGATTTCCGCAATTGGTGCCTCCTTCTTACTAGAAAACTTGGCCATCCTCGTTTTTGGTGGTAGGCCCCAGCCTTTCCCCGTACCGGAAGTCCTAGACCGGTCGATTAAAGTTGGCCAGGTCAGCTTTAATATCATCCAGGTCGTCATCCCGGTTGTTACTGCAATACTGCTTTTGGTCCTGCACTTTGTCGTTAATAAGACTAAAACAGGTATGGCCATGCGGGCCCTAGCTACAGACTATGAGGCTTCTGACCTTATGGGGATCAACATTAACCTCATTATCTCTGTAACTTTCTTAATTGGTTCTTTATTGGCCGCTGTAGGTGGTATCCTCTACGCCTGTCGTTACCCTCAGCTCCTGCCCCTCATGGGTATGATGCCTGGTATTAAATGCTTTATCGCTGCGGTTATTGGCGGTATCGGCAATATGACGGGTGCAGTGGTAGGCGGTATGATTTTGGGCATGGCCGAGATCATGATTGTGGGTTTCTTACCCTCCCTGAATGACTATCGTGATGGCTTTGCTTTCATTATTCTGATTTTGATTTTGATCATTAAACCGACCGGCCTCTTTGGCTCGACTGCAAAGGAGAAAGTATAAATGAGAAGCTCACAAGTCTTTACGCGTAAGAATATCCTGGGCCTTCTGATTTTTACCGCTGTTCTGGTTTTGATCAATTTCCTGCCCCTGGATAACTACTATCGTAAAATTATTAACTTATCGTTTATCTATATCACCCTGGCCTTGTCGCTAAACCTGATTAACGGTTATACAGGCCTCTTTTCCTTAGGCCATTACGGCTTTATGGCTATCGGAGCGTATACTACGGCAGTCTTAACGATGCCGCCAGAAGCCAAAGATGCTTACTACAACATAGAACCGATTTATGATTGGCTGAAAAACCTGAATATGCCACTCATCCCGGCTTTGATTGTCTCTGGCATTTTGGCTGCTATTCTCGGCTTCCTGATTGCCCTACCAGTTCTGAGACTCAATGATGACTATCTGGCGATTGCCTCCATGGGCTTTGCGGAGATTATCCTGGTACTGATCCGGACCCAATTCCGCATTACCAATGGTGCGCTTGGCTTGAAGGGTATTCCCCGCGTGGATTCCTATTATCTCTACGGTGGTGTAGCCCTTGTCATGATTCTCTTCATGCTCTTGCTTACCAATTCTGCTAAGGGCAAGTCTTTAGTGGCTATTCGGGAAGACGAGATTGCTGCCCGGTCAGTTGGCATCAATGCCTACCGCTACAAGGTAATCTCTTTTACCATTGGCTCTTTCTGGGCCGGCGTGGGCGGCGGACTGATGGCAGTAATGGTAGGTACGGTTAACCAGATGCAGTTTACCTTCCAGCTGACCTTTAACATCCTCTTGATTGTAGTTCTTGGTGGTATGGGCAAGATTTGGGGAACCGTAATTGCCGCAGTTATTGTAACTTCCGCCTTGGAACTCATGCGTTTCTTAGACGAGCCTATGGACTTTGGCATCTTCAAAGATGGTTTGCCGGGGCTCCGCATGGTCGTCTTTTCCTTGCTGCTCATGATTGTGGTTATAGGGAGGACTAAAATCAAAAGGAGGAAGTCACGTGCTTAAACTTGATAACATTACCATGCAGTTTGGCGGGGTAACAGCTGTAAACCAAGCCACAATTGAAGTTGACAAGCATGAAATTATTGGACTGATTGGCCCGAATGGAGCCGGTAAGACAACAGCTTTCAATATGGTCACCGGTATCTATGAACCGACTTCTGGCAAGATTTTCTTCCAGCCAGATGAAGGTCAAGCACCTCAAGATATTACAGGCATGAAGCCAGAAGATATTGCCGACTTAGGTATTTGCCGGACCTTCCAAAATATCCGGCTGTTCAAGCAACTTTCTGTCTTTGAAAACGTCTGTATTGGCGGTTTCCTCCGGATGAAGACCGGCTGGTTTTCTAACGTGGTTCACCTGCCTTCCTACTTGCAGGAGCGCAAGGCCTTACAAGAGGAAGCTGAAGATCTTTTAAAGTCTATTGACCTCTGGGAAGATAAGAATGCGCAATCTTCCTCCTTACCTTATGGGAAGCAGCGCAGACTGGAAATTGCACGTGCCTTGGCAACCCATCCCAAGCTTTTACTCTTGGACGAGCCAGCGGCTGGCATGAACCCGCAGGAAACCCAGGAACTGATGACCTTTATTAAGGAAATTCAAGCAAAATTTGACTTGACCATTTTCTTAATTGAACACCACATGGATGTGGTTATGGGTATTTGCGACCGCATCTATGTGCTGGACCATGGGCAGATGATTGCTAGTGGGGTCCCAGAAGAAATCCAAAATAACCCTAGGGTTATTGAAGCTTACTTAGGGGTGGAAGATGCTTAAAGTTAATGACTTACATATCTCATATGGGGGTATTAAGGCTGTACGTGGCCTTAATATGACCATTGAGGATAATAAAATTGTGACCCTGATTGGGGCTAATGGTGCCGGTAAATCCTCAACCCTACGGGCCATCATGGGCCAGGTAGCCAAGTCGAAAGGTCAGGTGCTTTTTGGCGATAAGGATATTACGAATTACCACACCAGGGATATCGTGAAAGAAGGGATTGCCTTAGTTCCTGAGGGACGGCATGTTTTTCCCAACCTCACGGTTAAAGAGAATTTGATCTTGGGTGGATATACCATTCAGGATCAGTCGGCCATTGCTGAACGGGTGGAGAATGCTTACGAGCTTTTCCCTATACTGAAGGAAAGATCTTGGCAAAAGGCAGGAACCTTATCCGGTGGTGAACAGCAGATGCTGGCCGTAGCCCGTGGCTTGATGATTAGGCCCAAACTGCTCATGCTAGATGAGCCCTCACTAGGCTTAGCCCCCATCCTGATCAATGAAATTTTTGAAATTATCAAAACGATTCATGCCCAGGGCAATACCATCCTTCTCATTGAGCAGAATGCGAAGAAGGCCCTAGAGATTGCCGACTATGCCTATGTATTAGAGACAGGATCCTTGGCCCTTGAAGGGTCAGGGCAGGAACTCCTACATAACGAGAAAGTCCAGGCTGCTTACCTGGGCGAACAAAAAGCCTAATGTCTAGAGCGCAAGCAGATAGTATTTTTCAAAAAGCAAAATTTTCCTGCCTGGTAACCCGTTTGGAGGATCTGCCTTCAGACGGGTTGCCTCAGGTTCTACTCGCAGGAAAATCTAATGTTGGCAAGTCGTCACTTTTAAACCAACTTTGCCGGCAAAAGCGTTTGGCTAGGACTGCCCAAGAAGCAGGCAAGACGAGGCATTTACTATTCTTTGACCTAGCCGGTAAATTTTATCTAGTGGACCTGCCAGGCTATGGCTTCAGTAGAAGCTCTAAGGCTGAACAGGCACGCTTCTCACAATTAACGGATGACTATCTCCATTCTACTAGTCCTATCCAGCTTATCCTGCATATTCTAGATGCGAGACATTTGCCGACAAGGCAGGATTTGGAAATGATCCATTGGCTGGAAGGCGTACAGGCTCCCTATGCTATTTTGCTGAATAAATCCGATAAACTCAGTAGGCCGCAGCAGGGGGTCATGCGCCAGAAGATCCATCAATTCCTCCTAGAGGAGACCGGCATTGACTTTTTCTTGCTCTCCGTATCTGCGGAAACTGGGCAGGGGATAGCTGACCTGGAAGAACTCATTTTAGACAGCTTAACCCTTCATTAAGTTCTTTTCTTTTTGATCATTAGATTTTCTGCTTTGTTTTAAACGACAATTGGGAGGCCATGTCGGCTCTTGTCGTAAATATCTGCCTAAACCATTCCTAAACCCTGCTAAGCTGACTTCAGTAAAAAGCCAGGGAGGACAGGTTATGACGCAGGTGCCAGTACATGGTAAGCCACAGTCTCCTCTTATCTTGTCCCAGGCAAGGCCTGCTTTAGCTTTTGCGCTTGCCCTAGGCCTCCCGGGTTTTTTGCTTTACCAAAAATGGGGTATCCTCTTACTCATGTGCGTCTGCTTAGCCTTTTTAGGCTTAGCAAAGTGTGGGATTTGGCGCTTACCCTGGCTAAGATATCTCCTGATTCTGGCGTTTTTAATAAACTTAGGGAGAGCAGCCTGGGCCTTGAAACTTGGGCCTAGCCTTTCCAATGAGACCTTTTGCGCGGATTTTCGTCTAGGCCCGAGCTTATGGGAAAGTCGGACCAAAGACCAGGCTTGTGTGATGGCTAGTCCTCGTGTAGGACAGAAGGTCGCGCTCATCCTGCCCAAATCCGCTCTTTCTACTCCTAGAATTAGAGCAAGCGTGGTATTGAGCAGGCCGGACCAAGCATCCAATCCAGGAGGCTTTGATGAGGCTGCTTGGCTTGCCGGGTACGGGATCTTTCTCAAGGCGGAAACGCAAGAAGTCCTATCTCAGTCTGGGCGGGTGCCCTCATTTAGAAGCTGGCCAGAGGACGTTAAGGCTGATTTAAGACAGGGCCTCTCTAAGCTGCTGGGACCCGACAGTGCCGGTTTGCTTTTAGCCCTGTGCTTGGGAGACAAAAGGGGTCTCTCAGACTTTAAAAAGGCTCAATTTTCTAGTTTAGCGCTGGCTCATCTCACTGCGGTTTCTGGTTTGCATTTGACCTATCTGCTTCTGCCTCTGCGTCTCATCCCTTTCGACAAGATAGCGGGTAAAAAGTTAAGCAAGCTCGTTCAATATGTTTTATTTTTAGGATTCTATGGGTTTACCGGCCGCCCTCCTGGCTTGATGCGGGCCAGCCTGGTTTTACTTACACGTGACCTGAGTAAATTACTGCGCCTGCGTCCAGATCCTCTCAATAGCCTGGCTCTAGCCTTGGGCCTGGCCAGTTTGCTCAACCCCTTTGCCTTACTCAATAAGGGTCTTGTATGGTCATTCGCAGCTGCAGCGGCTCTCTTCCTTTTTGCAGAGCCCATCAACCGAAAATTACGGCTTTATCTTCCGCAGCTCAGTGCAAAATCCAGCAGAGCCTTAGCGGTCACTTTTTCTACCCAGACAGCGATTAGTTTATTGAATCAGTCAGAACAAGGCTGCTTTAAGCTCCTGAGTTTTATTTGGCAGCTTCCCCTGACTCTCTTAGCTCAGCTTATTTTTCTTAATGGGTTACCCTTACTGACACTTATGGCCCTGGGTCCAAGTTTCATGACAAAGCCCGGATGGCCGCTCCAGGCTTGGGCCTGGCTTATTGATCGGCTGGCTAGTTTTTTTCTTGAAACCTGTCAGCATTTAAGCACCGTAAACTGGCCTGGATTTTTAGAACCTCGTCTGAGCCCAGGTATGTCATTTGCCATCATCCTCGCTGCAGGTTATCAGCTTTACGGCCGCAGAAGAAGGAATTGGCAGGCCTTCCATGTCAAGCAAAGCCTTATACGCACTTTTTGTGGCGGCCTGCTTGTTCTCTCTTACCTCCTCGTGACTTTTGGCCCGCGTTACCCGGTAGTACATTTTCTAGATGTCGGGCAGGGGGATGCCATCGTCATTTCTTGGGGTAACCAGCATATGCTTATTGACGGGGGAACGAGCGACCAGGCCTTGAGGGTAATTCTACCCTTCATGGCCAGCCAGGGGATTTCACACTTTGATTCCGCCTTGATTAGCCATGCCCACGCGGATCATTTAGGCGCTGCCGGTCAACTTTTGGCATGGGGAAAGATAGATTCTCTCTATCTTCCAGCAGTCTTCACCTTTCAAGAAAGGCTGAGTAACTACCTTGGCAGAGAAGTTGAGCCAGAAACTTTAGCCCGGCTCCGAGACAGACGAGGCGGTGAGGAGGAACTAGGCCAGGAGGTCATTGATCTAGCGAGGAGACAAGATATACCTATTTATCGGCTCAAGGCGGGCGACCAGATAAGCTGGAAAGGCCCGGCTATAGGTAGACAGATCTGGCCAAACTTAGACTTCCAGATTAGCCAGGCCTCTCAGAATGATGTCGAACAATATCGGGATGCTAATGAAAGTGGCTTGGTTTTAAGTGTACATTGGGGTAAGACGCATATATTGCTGACCGGTGATCTGACTCCCCGTAAGGAAGCTCTTTGGCTCGCAAGGGAAGAGGACCCGGTAGATATTGTAAAAATAGGCCACCATGGGGCAAAAAATGTGACCAGTAAGGCATTCTTGAACTACGCAAATGTTCAAGTAGGCATCATCAGTGTGGGACCTAATCGTTATGGGCATCCTAGTGAAGAGGTTTTGGCACGCTTAGCTGAGCAGAAGGTGGAATGCCTGCGCACGGACCAAGATGGTGCGATTACGTTGAGCTGGGGCTTGAGGGGGCATTGCTGGCTCAAGACTTATAAAAGCAAGAAGAAGCTTTCTGGGTTAGAATGGTATTAGCACTAGGGAGGACGCATGGCAGAAAAGTTTGGTTACCGGGCCTGGCGCCGGTCTATAGAGAAGGGCCAGGTGAGCGCTTGTTACTTAATAACGGGTGAAGAAGATTATCTGATCCGGCACGGCTTGGGTCTTCTGCGGCAAAAGCTGATTGCCCCAGGCTGCGAGCATCTGGACCTGGTGACCTTGCGGGGGAGCTTGGATCCTGACCAGGTCTTGTCAGAATTGGAAACTGTCCCCTTTATGTCTCAGCGGCGCCTCGTTGTGGCTTATGATACGGGCTTATTCAATAGTAAACAGGGGTCTGGTGAAGCCAAACTCAATCTTTTGGACAAGATCTGGCCGCGCCTAGGAGAGGGTGTCTGCCTCTGCCTAGTAGAAGTGAGTGTCGATAAAAGACAAAAGAAAAAGTTGCAAGCCTTGGAAGCTGCAGGGGGCCAGCTGGTGGAAATTCCCAAGGAGGAATTCGCTTCCCTACAGTCCTGGCTATCTGCGTATCTGGGCAAATCTCAACTCAGGATAAGCCGTGAGGCTGCGGAGTCACTCATCTTACGCTGTGATTTCTCTATGTCTGAACTCGCCTTAGAACTCAATAAACTTGAAAACTATTGCCTTTATAGCGGTGATCAAGAAATTACCCTAGACCTCCTAGACCTTTGCTGCCGAGAGGACTTGCAGGGCAATATCTTCAAATTGACGGATGCCGTCTCAGCACATAGGACCACAGAGGCCCTAACCCTCTTAGACAAGTTGCTGAAACAAAAAGAGGCGCCGGCCCTCATCCTTTTTATGCTGGCTCGGCATTTTCGTCAGCTGCTTTGTGCTCAAGAGGCAGCTTCTGGTCCAGTCTTAGCTAAACGCCTGAAGCTACCACCCTTTGTAGGGAAACGCTTGAAATCTCAAGCGAGTCGCTTTCCGCAAGCCCAGCTCCTCAAGCTTTGCCAGGCTTGTTTCCACACAGACCGCGCCATTAAGTCGGGACAGCTAGATGAACGAACGGCCTTGGAACTCCTGCTTTTGCAGGCGGGATCTGCTGCCTAGTTTGGAGACTTTGGGTGCAACTTGAATTGCCCTGTAGCTGCTTGTAGAATGACAGGGCATACAAGGCTCTTAGGCGTCTTTCCAATCATAGATTAGTAAGCGTGAATAGGCCTTCAACCGTATATTAGAAAAGAAGAGGTTTTTTACCATGCAAAGCTTTACTCTCATCCGTCATATTTTTGCTGACCCGGAGGCATACCTCGGCCAAAATGTTCAGATTTCGGGCTGGATCCGGTCTTTGCGTGACCAGAAGAATTTTGCCTTTCTACATATTAACGACGGGACTTGCTTCCAAAACCTGCAAGTCGTGGTGGAACGTGAGGGGTTTGCTAATTATGACGAAATCAGCAAACTTGGTCTGGGCTCCGCTCTGATTATTCAGGGTAGCTTAGTCGCTACTCCTGGTGCCCAGCAAGCTTTTGAAATGAAAGCACGGGAAATTCATGTTGAGGGAACTTCTCCTTCAGACTATCCCTTACAGCCCAAGCGCCACAGCCCAGAATTCTTACGGACAATTGCCCATTTAAGGCCTCGTACCAATCTCTACTCCGCTGTATTCCGGGTGCGGTCCGAAGCAGCCTTTGCCATCCACAACTTTTTTCATGACCGGGATTTTGTGTATGTTCATACCCCAATTGTGACAGCTTCTGATGCAGAGGGCGCAGGAGAGATGTTCAGTCTCACTACCCTGGACCTCAACAATGTCCCCTTGGACGACAAAGGAAAAGTTGATTTTACCAAGGACTTTTTTGGCAAGAGCAGTAAATTGACGGTTTCAGGCCAGATGGAAGGTGAATGTTATGCTCAAGCCTTCCGCAATATTTATACTTTTGGCCCAACCTTCCGTGCGGAACATTCCAATACGCCCCGTCATGCTGCGGAGTTTTGGCAGATGGAGCCAGAAATGGCTTTTGCTGACCTTGATGATGTCATGAACTTGGCCGAAGATATGCTGAAATCTGTCATTGCTCAAGTTTTGGAAAGATGCCCTGCGGAGATGGATTTCTTTGATAAATTTGTCCAGCCGGGGATTAAAGAACGCTTGGAAAAGCTAGTAAATTCTGATTTCCGCCGCATGACCTATACGGAAGCCATTGACCTCCTCCAAAAATCTGGTAAGGAATTCCAATACCCTGTGGAATGGGGCGTTGATCTACAGACAGAGCATGAGCGTTACCTCACTGAAGAACTGGTGAAGGGCCCCGTGTTTGTTACGGACTATCCCAAGGCCATAAAAGCTTTCTACATGAAGGCTAATCCCGATGGCAAGACTGTAGCGGCTACGGACTGTCTTGTTCCCGGCATAGGGGAAATCATTGGCGGTAGCCAGAGGGAAGATGATCTGGACAAGCTGACGGCCCGTATTAAAGAACTTGGTATGAAGATGGATGACTACTGGTGGTACTTAGAATTGCGCAAGTACGGATCTACCAGGCATGGTGGCTTTGGTCTGGGTTTCGAGCGTCTAATTATGTACCTAACTGGTGTGTCTAATATCCGCGACGTCCTACCCTTCCCACGGACTGTAGGAAGCCTTGAGTTTTAGATCCTGGGTTCGTTAATTATAATAATGCCATGCCTTATGGCGGCATGGCACGTATCAATTGGCTTATTGTTTAGAATGGTTGACTTGTTTGCTTGAGCCTAAGCGAAAGGAGTCAACATGACTACAGACAATCTCATCATGCAAGACCTGCCCTTGGCTGACCGCCCCTATGAAAAATTGGCCAGCCGGGGAGAGGCCTCCCTCACTGAGGCAGAACTCTTATCTATTATTATATGCTCGGGACGCAAGGGGCAGACTGCCTTAAGCCTAGCCCAACAGATGCTATCGGTTCATCACAGTCTGGCTCAGCTTTCTACTTTGAGTCTGGAAGAGTTACAAGCTTTTACCGGTATCGGCTTGACCAAGGCGGTCCGCATCAAGGCTGCGGTGGAACTAGGCTTAAGAGCTAATTATCCCTGTCCGCAAGAGGCTTATCCTGCTATTTCTAGCTCGCAAACTGCCATAGGCTTTTTAGAAAAGGATATGCTCAGACTAGAGCGGGAAGAAATGCACATGCTGATGCTGAATAACCAGGGGCGTTTGATTCGTAAAGAGTTTCTTGCGGCTGGCGGTCTCAATGCAGCCAGTGTTTTTCCCAGAGATATTTTTCGGCAAGCCATCAAAGCTAATGCAGCGGGAATTATCCTCTGCCACAACCATCCCTCTGGCTCCAGCCAGCCTAGTCCAGAGGATATCTCCATGTCAGCTAAACTGAGCGAGATGGGGCGAGAACTTGGCGTCAAGCTTCTCGATCATATTATTGTGGCTCGGGGTGGATCAGTCTCACTAAAAGCGCTTGGCTACCTGGATTAGTTTGCCAACCACCATCTGATTCCCGTGACTTGTCTAGTCAAGGCCTAGGACTTTAATGTGGTAAAATGACTTAATCAGCTAGTGAAAGGCGGAGCCGCATGTCTAAACATCAAAAGAACCGGATATTAGCCGTGGTTTTGGTTGGCTTAGCCGTTGCCAGCATTATGCTTTTTTCTATTTTGCCTGACCAGCCCTCCAGTAACCTGACTAGCCCCCTTTCCGTAGCCCTGCGGCCTTTTGAACGAGTTTTTGGTGGCATGACGTCTTTCTTCCAGAATCATTTTGCTACGACAAGGCGGAATTCTGAATTACAGAGTGAAAATGACCGCCTTAGATCAGAAAATTTGGACTTACGATTACAGATCAAAGACAATGAACAAGCTGCCCGCGCCTATGAAGACCTGAAGCAGGCGTTCAGCTTAAAAGATCGTTTTCCCCATAGGCAATTTTTGGCTGCTAACATTCTGCAAGCACCGTTAGATCCTCATTATAGTTACTTCAGGCTGGACGTAGGGAGGACGGATGGCATTGATTTCCAAGCTAGCAAGGCTTACGCCGTGGTGGATGAAAATGCCTCGCTTTTGGGCGCTTTAGTTTCGTCGGATGCATTGAGTTCTAAACTTATGCCGATTTTTCATGAAGGCTTTTCTTGTAGTGTGATCGGGGAGCGTGATCCGGCCCATAGTTTTATGCTAACGGGCCAGGGTTATTTTACAGATAAGCACATCCTCAAAGCAGAAAATATCCCTGAAGACTTAGACCTGGTACCAGGAGATAAAATCTATAGTTCCGGCCGGGGGGGGATTTTTCCGGAGAGGCTACTCTGCGGGACAGTAATCGGGCTAGGACCGGTCAACAGCATGGGCCAGAGGACTGCGGAAGTGGAGCCTGCCTCCGGGCTGGAAGGCAAGGAAGTTCTGTTTGTTCTCCTGCCCCAAAATTTTCCCCTGGTAGAAACAGAAGAGGAAGAGCCTGCTGCCAGTGGATTAGACTTTGGAGAGACACCACAAGTGAATGCCTTAGAGGGAAAATATGAACCGCAAGCGCATTAAAGAAATTTTGGTCTGGATCTTGGTTCTGTCTCTTACCCTTTGTGCCATGTCCTATTGGTCCAGATTAGAGGATAGATCCTCCTGGTGGCCGGACCTCTTTATGGTGCTTGGAGCTTTCCTCAGTTATTATTTTTCTGACCTCAAAGCCACGATTATCCTGGTCTTGTTAGGATTTTTTAAGGACCTGCTTTTCGCTAGTGTACTGGGGCCTACAGCCTTAGTTGCGATAGTGGTGCACTGGTTAACTTCAATTATCCTAGACTTCGAAGAGAACAAATCTTGGCATCGAGGCTTGCTTTTTTCCGCTGTTTGGATTTTTTTAGCTCAGGTCCTGCAACTAGGTCTTTTTAATGTTTTACCGGGTAACCGGCTGTTAGGCTCACGCTTAGGGACCCAGTTTTGGGGAGTTTTACAGGTATATGCTAAGACCCTTGTACCGTCCCTGCTAGCGAGTTTGGCCTACTTAGGCCTTTTTAGCTGGTTGTATCCTGACTTTATGCCAACAACACAAGCCCAAGATCTAGAAATTGACGAAAGCCCGGGCCGGCTTCTTTAAGAATGGATCTTAGTGAAGAGGAGATATGAAACCCATGGATGACAGCGCGCTAAGCAAGACAGGCAAATCGAGAGGCTTTAGGCTCAATCGCTATGCTGCTGTTGCTATGGTGGTAATCGCGGCCCTTTTAGCCATTTTGCTCAAAACTACGGTTTTACAATTCAGGGGCTTGGATTGGGATCCAGTTAATTTAACACGGGGCCAGGGTGGAAAGATGACAGTCAAAGCCCCGCGTGGAGATATCGTTGACAGTTCTGGCCGGGTCTTGGCTTACTCGAGTAGCCGCGATGATCTCTATTTAGCCTATGCCGGCCTGGACAGTCAGGAAATCAATCGGCGGATTTTAGATTTGGTCAAGCTACTGGGAGACTATGGTTTAGAGCCAGTTAGTAAGCTGACAGACTATTTAGACCTATCCAGTGAATCCAAGAGCCAGGATCCTGAATCTAAAGAAGCCTTGAGTTTTGTTTTTAAAAAGGATCTATCTGAGATTGCCAAATGGCAGCAGAATAAGGATCTTTTTAATCTCTCACCTGCTACTGCCTCCGTCCCTGAAAGTGCCAAGGTCAAGCTCAACCCCCAAGATTTTTATCATTACCTTCTTTATTCGGCGTTTGCCATAGAGGACCCCGAGGCTGGTGGCAATCTGTACTACAGTCCTTGGGAAGCCTGGCAGATCATGAAGGTAAGATACCAGATTTTTGAAAACAACTGGACTTTCAAGCAAGGCGAGCCCGTATTATTAGCTCAGGATATACCGGCAAGTCTGCAGGATATCCTGCAGGAGCAAAAGCTATCCTATCCTGGCGTTTTGCTGAAGCGTGAATTTGGCCGACAGTATACAGATGACAGTCGGTATTTCTCCCATATCTTAGGTTACGTAGGTAAAATTTCGGCCCCAGAATATGACCAGCTAAAGGGCCAAGGCTACAGTATCAATGACTACACAGGTAAAGCCGGCGTGGAGTATACCGCCGAACCTTACTTGCAAGGTAAGACCGGATCTTTGGCTTATGGCACTTGGTTCAAAGATCAAGATGATTTTGTCTACCGTGAAGGGGAGGGCACTGTGGATCCCGAGCCAGGCTCCACAGTCTATCTCTGCCAGGACCTCAATGTCCAGAAAACCCTGTATGCTTCCCTCTATGATACGATTCTGTCGGTTCGAGAGAAGAAGTTAGGTAAAGGCGATTCTGCGGCTGCGGTTATGCTCAATGTGAAGAACGGCCAAATCTTGGCAATGGGATCTATACCATCTTTCCAACCCAGCGATTTTATGGCGCCTCCTGAGGATAAGGAAGCCTACGAACGTGCCATTCGGGACCTTCAGGACACAGAGCATAAGCCCATACAAAATCGTTGTATTAGTGAAATTTATGCTCCAGCCTCCACCTTCAAGCCGATTACCGGACAGACTGGCATTCTGACCGGTGTAATCGACCGCAACCATAATTCTTACGAGTGCAAGGGTAAAGAAACAATTGGCTACAAGAACTGGGTCTGTTATGGCGAACCTATTCATGGACACGGAATGATTACGCTCTCGGAAGGTCTCGGTTATTCCTGCAATCTCTACTTCTTCAAGTTGGGCCTAGATATCGGTATTGACGCTTTAAGTGCACATTGTAAAGAACTGGGCTTGGGGGAATACAGTAATATTGACCTGCCTGGCGAGGCCAAGGGGATCAGGCCCAGCCCTGAACTAAAAGCGCAAACCCGGATGACTCCAGGTGACCAAGAATGGTATCCTGCTGACACTTGTCAGACTGCAATTGGTCAGTTTGATCACGCTTATACCATGGTGCAATTGGTCCGCGCCATAGCGGGTGCGGTATCTAATGAACTTGTAACGCCCCATGTGATTAAAGACATACAGGGTCCACAAGGGCAAGTCATACGGCCAGAGCAAATCAGCAAGCAAAACTTAGGAATGCCCCAAGAAGCAGTTGATTTGATAAAAGAGGGCATGGGTGAGCTGAAATACTATACAGCCTTTAATGTTACCAATCATAACTTCTTAGACTACCCCATTAATGTAGGCGCGAAAACGGGAACTGCAGAGGTAGGGCTTGAGCTTGCTGATATTAATGCGGTTTTTGTCTGCTTTGCTCCTTTAGAAGATCCAGAAGTTGCTATTGCATGCATCGTGGAGAATGGTGGTAAGGGTGACGTATCATCCAATATTGCCCGCGACTTGTTAGATGCCTATTATGGTTTTGAGCCCAGACCCGAACTTCTAGCACGCCTGGCAGAGATGGATGCGGATCCTGAGGCCTTCCTCCTCATGCATGAAAGGGAAGAATGGCACAAGGCCCAGGATGAGGACGAGCAAGATGGACAAGAAACGGTTCAGACTGGAGAAGAGCAGGATTTTCAAGCCGAAGCGCTTGAGAACCAGGACGGGGAGGATATCCCCAATAAGCCCTAGTGACTTGTGCATACTGCTTGCAAACTTCTGAAGCTCTGCGCTATAATTTGCCATAATGCTAAAAGAAGTAGAGGCTTTGTCTCCGGCTACGGCTAAATACGAAATCGAGAGTTGAGGAACATTTATGAAAATTGTGCTCATGGCTGATATGCGTAAATACGATTTACTGATTAACTTCTGCATTGCTTATAAGCAAATTCTGCAGAGACAGAACCTATACTCTATGTTTAATACTTCTCACTTAATTAGTGAGGCTACTAAACTAGAAATAAATACCATGACCACGTATAGTGAAGCCAATATTGAACAGTTGGCAGCGCGTGTAAACTATAACGAAATTGATGCCATTGTGTACTTGAGAGACCAGGATGCTCCTAATTACTCTCAACCTAATCCCTTGCTACGGGCCTGTGATAAACAAAATGTGCCCTATGCGACGAATTTAGCAATGGCTGAACTTCTTATTTTGGCTATTGATCGTGGTGACCTAGACTGGAGAGAGCTTGTAAAATAATGTCTTCTTTAGCAGATTTACTGACTATTTACCCTGAATCTTGGAAGCACAGCAATACTTATTATTTAGACTTAGCCGGCGGGGTTCTGATTGATCCTGGCCTGGATAAGTCCTTGGACTTTAAGAGACCTGTGACCAAACTGATCGCTACACATGGCCACTATGACCACTTGCGGGCCATAGAATCTTGGCTGGAAGAGGGGGCTACGTTTTATTATCCGGAGGGCGACCTTGTCCTCTTGGACGATATTGAGGCTAATGCTTCCAAACTTTTTGCCGATAAAAGGACTTTCCCCCGGCCAGACCACGTCTTGACAGACTTGGACCAGATTGATTTAGGCCAAGGCTATGCCTTAAGGTGTTATCATACGCCCGGACATACCCCAGGTTCCAGCTGCTTTCTTTTGACGCATCAAGACGCCAAGGGACCGGTTAGCGAACTCTGCCTCTTTTCCGGTGACACGATTTTTAGCAACTCTGTGGGACGTACGGATTTGACCGCGGGAGACCCTTTGGCCATGCAGCAGTCTATCAAGCGCTTGCAAGAACTTTTAGCAAGCTGGCCGGAAGACATGCCCATACTTTCGGGCCACGGCGCTGCTTGCTCCATTGCTGACTTAAAACGCCAAAATCCCTATTTCCGCTCATAAACAATATCCTAAGCTTGTTTTGAAAGCTGCTGTCGGCGTTTGTCGAACGATTCCTATTCCTTGCCTCCTCCCAGCTGTGATAATGGCTTTAGCCCCATCCAGCCAGGAGGTTTTTTATGTCCCGATCTATTGAAGCGGCCGTCGTCTTGACCATTTCCCTACTTTCCAGCTTAAGTATTGTGGCCTATGAAGTTCCCTTCTTAAAAGCCGTGCAGGGAGAAGCCAAGCAGCTCAAAGTTATTAATGCCTATCAGGTGAAGAGCCAAGACCTCTATCAGGTAAAAACGGAAATTAATCCTTTCCGGCAAAAATCGGAAGCAACACCCTATGTCTCCGCTAATCCGCAGAAGGCGCTTGAGGCTATCAAGCTGGCTGAAGATTTATTTCATATCCAGGAACGCCGCCGCACAGAGACAAATGCACCTATTGATTTGCCTGCCTTACCACCTGGCCAGGTTTTACCAAACCTGCCTGGGGCCCCCACCTATCCAGCCTTGCCGAGCCCCAGCCAGTACCCAGGACTACCGAGCCCCAGTCAGTATCCCGCCTTGCCAGAACCAGGTCTGCCAACTCTATCCCAGGGCCAGGAATCCTAGCTATGCATAACTTTATTGGGCCAAAAACCATCCGGCTCAGGGGATCAGTATCCTTGTTCTTTGCCCTTCTTATGCCAGCTTTGTGCCTAGTCCTGCTTGTAGGTTTGGCTTATGCTGAACGCTGTGCAACCGAGTATGACGGTATTCGTTGCCTAAAATCCTCCGGGGAGCTTGCCTTAGCTTCTTATTCACGTCCCCTTTGGCTTCACTATGGCCTCTGGGCCGTGAATCCCCAGGAGGTAGATTTAGCTGAAGCGGAAGCGATCCTCGCCCAACTCCCTGACCTGGTGGATAATCAGCTGGACATAAGGTATGACGCGGAGCTCTACACAGGTAACCAGCTCCAAGATCAAGTTAACCGCTACATGAAGTTGCGTGCTCCTGTGTTAATGGGGGCCGATTTAGTGGAAAAAATGCGGACCGCTGCTTTATCCAGGCAAGACCTGGGCCAAAGTAGGGCTTTGGCTACCATCCAGCAAGGGCACGGGCAGGTGAAGGCCTATGACCTCTACCAAGATGGCCAGAATAATCTTGGAAAGATAAAAGGCTACCTGCCTGCTGAGGCTGAGATGGAACGCGAGGAGGATATAAACACAGCTACAGAAGAACTCCCGCCGGACCAGTTGGACGGTTTGACGGAGGCGGATATGGAAGCAGGCCTTAGCTATATAGCTCCTATGTTGCGGCATTTTTCGCACTATATGCTACCTGTGTATGAAGCTATGGGTACGAGCGAAGTCAGTGCTGATACGGCTTTTGCCCCCAGCATGATTGAGAAACTGGCCGGCCAGTTGGACCAGCTTTTAGACCAGGGCCTAGGGGTGACTACGGAAGCTATGAACTTGGCTGAATACAGTCAGATCTTTTTCCCTGCAGCCGTGAATTATGAACGACAGCTAGGTGCGAAGACTTATCTTTACACGCCCCAAGGGGAATCCTTAGAGGAGCTGGCCTCAAAGCGTCCCTTGGAATTGGAGCAAATTGCTTCTGGCTTAGAGAAGCCTAAGTTGGCCAATAAATATTGTGAAGCCATGATTACAGGCATGCGCTTTATTCCTCAATACATAGCTGGGCAGAGAAGTCCTAGCAGGCAATTACGCTATGAAAGCTGGGCTAATTTTCTGTCAGCTTCTCTGAATATTCTCAGCCTAGGTGAACTGCAAATTGATCCTCAGGTCCTGAAGTATTTTCTGCAGGCTGCAGACAGCCTGCACTTGGCTAGAGCTGATTACAAAGCGCTCAGAGACGGTTTTGGCTTACCTTTCTGGCCCGTGGAGGCAATGTCTACCTATACCTCTGCTCAGTACACAGTTAAATTCTATTATCGAGATTATATGCGTTTGTTGATGTATACCAAGCCAGACGACCAGCTGGCTAAAGCTTTAACAAGGCTCATTAAAAAACAAGAGCCCGGCCCTTTTTATACCAAGCTTCAGCTTAGTCTGATGATACATAACCAGCAGGTACAGTATGACTTTGCCTATCTTGATGACTAGACAAAAGCGCGAAACAGTCAAACTTCGTGCGGGCTTAAGTCTGGAAGCAGCTTTGGTTTTAGCACCTTGTCTGATTCTTTTAACGAGTCTTTTGTTCTTATTTTATGCGAAACTCATGGCGCTTGAAGTTCGGTACGCCTTGGAAAATGTGTCAGAAGACCTGGCGGTACTCTTTCCTGTTGCAGACCAGGCCCTTGACGCCAGCACGGGTAAAGCCAAGGAAATCCTAGATAACATTTTGCAAGGTGAGGACCGGTCACAACTAAGTTCTCTGGCGGGGGATTATGCTTCTTCTTGGTTTTTGGGGCCTTTTTTAGAGAGAAGGATGGATGGCTGGTTGGAGCGAAAGACTGCTAGCGGAGGATTTCCAGTTCTGCGCCATCAACGGCAGCTGTCTTTACACTGGGGGACGGGTGGCAAAAGTCTTAGCCTCACGGTGTTCTTTAGCATCCCTACGCTCTTTGGTGAATACAAGGAGGAGTTTACGGCCTTAGTGCCCCTCTGGTCCCAACGCTTGCCTGGAGAAGAGGTGCGTGCAGGAGAGGAGGACCATAAGAAAGAAGATGATAATATTTGGTCTGCAGACAATTTTAGCCGGGGACGTTATTTCCGCGACAAGGAGGGAGGAAATTTACCCTTTAATTTCCCTGTGATCGCCTACTACCATGCAGGTGTGGCCAAGTCCATAAAGTCTATGGATCTGACAGCCCCTAGCTATCAAGACAGCGCTTATACCTTTGAGCAAGTCAAAGAACAGATTCAACGGTTAGCGGCCTTTCATAGCCATGAGAGTAAATCGCAAACGATGCCGACGATTAACCCAGGCGATATTGTGAGCAAGAGTCTCGTCCTGGTCATTCCAGAGAATAGTCCCACATATTACGATCGTGCCTATTGGGATAGGCTTGAAGCCCTTGCCGCCATGCAAGGGGTCAAGCTGGAAGTCAAGTTACGGGGTTGGTCTTCGCGATACGCCAGTTAAAGTGAAGCAGTATTTCCGTGCTAAAGCGGGCTTGGGATAAATAGCTGTGTGCTTGTCTTGCCTGGGACAATTTGAGGGCAGGACTCCTCTTGCATACGGAAATTGATAGCAATCTCGACAGGCTTAAGGTATGATTAACTGAGCTATAAACAAGAAGGATTACACCATGAGCTTATTGCGTACTTTATTTGGTACCTCTTCTTCTAGAGAAATTAAAAAAATTAAACCCCTTATTCAGGCAACCAATCATTTGGAAAGCCACTATGCTGGACTCTCAGAGCAGGAGCTCAAAGCAGAAACTGCCCGCTTCCGCCAGGAAATTGACCGTGGTAGAAGTCTTGATGACATCCTGCCAGAAGCCTTTGCAACGGTTAAAGAGGCCTCCTATCGAGTTCTGGGCATGAAGCATTTTGATGTGCAGCTCATTGGCGGCATCATCCTGCACCAAGGCCGGATTGCTGAAATGAAAACAGGTGAAGGGAAGACCCTGGTGGCAACTCTGCCTGTTTATTTGAATGCCCTCCCGGGTAAGGGCGTGCACGTCGTAACCGTAAACGATTACCTGGCTAAGCGTGACTCCGAATGGATGGGCAAGGTCTATCGGTATTTGGGCATGGATGTGGGCCTTATTATCCATGGCAAGTCCAGCCAGGAACGGCGGACCTCATATGCCGCTGATATCACTTACGGCACAAATAACGAATTTGGCTTTGATTACCTGCGGGATAACATGGTTACAGAACTAGACAAGCTGGTACAGAGGCCGCTGAACTTTGCCATTGTAGACGAGGTAGACTCGATTTTAATTGACGAGGCCCGTACCCCCTTGATTATCTCAGGTTCAGGGGAGGAGTCTTCTGAAAATTACAAGCTGGCCCAAGATTTTGTATCTCGACTTAAAGTGAAGGTCTTCCGTCAGGTGGATACTAAGATGGACTTTGAGGAATCTGATGAGTTGGAAGGAGATGCCGATTACATTGTAGATGAAAAGGCGAAAACAGCGGTATTGACGAAGAAGGGTATCCGTAAAGCGGAAAGCTTTTTTAAGCTGGATAACTTAGCCGACCAAAGCAATTACCAGATTAACCACCACATCAATAATGCCCTCAAAGCCAATGGTACTATGCAAAGGGATAGAGACTACGTCGTGCAGGATGGAGAAATTGTCATTGTAGACGACTTCACGGGCCGGCTCATGGAAGGTAGACGATACAGCAATGGCTTGCACCAGGCCATTGAGGCTAAGGAAGGGGTTAACGTCCGCCGTGAAAGCAAGACCCTGGCGACGATAACCTTCCAGAATTACTTCCGCATGTACCAAAAACTCTCGGGGATGACGGGTACAGCCCTGACAGAAGAGGATGAATTTAAAACGATTTACCGTTTAGACGTGGTGACCATTCCGACCAATAAACCCTTAATCCGTCAAGACCTTGATGACGCGGTCTATAAGACCAAGGAGGGCAAGCTACACCGCTTGATCCATGATGTAGCTGAGGTGCACGCAACGGGACAACCTGTACTGGTTGGTACAGTATCCGTGGAATCCAGTGAATATTTCTCTAGTGCCTTCCGCAAAGCAGGCTTACCGCATAACGTGCTCAATGCCAAGCACCACGCGCAAGAGGCTGAAATTATCTCGCAAGCTGGTCGGCTGGGAGCGATCACCATCGCGACCAACATGGCAGGCCGTGGTACCGACATTATGTTGGGCGGCAATCCTGAACACTTGGCCAAACAGGCCATGCGGAAGGAAGGTCTTTCCGAAGAACTGATTGAAGAAGCAGATGCTTACAATGAGACGGATGACGAGGAGGTCCTCAAGGCCAGACAGCGTTTCCAAGAACTCAAGACGGCTTATGCGGTTGAGACTGATAGGGAAAAGGCACAAGTTATCGCAGCTGGTGGCCTTTGTATTATGGGTACGGAACGCCACGAGTCTCGCCGGATTGACAATCAGTTGCGTGGTCGTGCTGGCCGCCAGGGCGACCCAGGTACTAGTAAATTCTACCTGTCCTTGCAAGACGACCTTCTCCGTCTCTTTGGGGGGGAACGCCTGCACAGCCTCTTTGAAAGTCTGGGCGTGGAAGACGATATGGAGATTAACCACTCTATGCTGACGAAGGCGATTGAATCTGCCCAGCGCAAGGTGGAGGGGCAAAACTTTGCAATCCGTAAGTCTGTCCTGCAATACGATGACGTTATGAATCAGCAACGTGAGCTGATTTACCGCCAGCGTCGTGATGTGCTCGATGGTAAAGACCTGCATGACTATTATTTAAGGACGCTAGACAATCTCATTGCTAGTCAGGTCAACATGTATCTAGCAGAAGGGGAGCATGGTGCGCATAGTGCATGGGATATACCAGCGCTTAAAGCCAGTCTGGAAGACCTCTTAGGAGATCTTCCCATCTTAAACCAGCTCAACAGTCAGACTAAGCTAGTCCCATCAGAGTTCCTGGCTGAACTTCAAGCCCAGGCCCGGCAAACTTTGGAGAAGAGGGCACAAGTCTTTGGTTCAGCTGAGCACCTCCGTGAGGCTGAGCGTTACGTTTTACTCTCTGTAGTAGACAATCATTGGATGGATCATATTGATGCCATGGACGCCCTCCGGGACGCTATTGGCATGCGGGCCTATGGCCAGCAAGATCCACTCATTGCTTACCGTAAAGAAGGCTTTGAAATGTTTGAAGCCATGAACCAAGCAATCCAGGAAGATTCCATCCGGTTGATCATGCGTGCCCAGCTTTACGATCCTGAGGCTGCCAAGGCCCAAAACCGTAAGCAAGAGCTTTCCTCTGGCAAAAAGGGTGAAGGCACTGCAGTCGACCAGGCTAGAAGCCAAATGAATGCACGAGCTGCCCAGGCTGCCCAGGCAGGCGCAGCTAAACAGGCACCTGTCGTTAAGAAAGTCTTGCCAGGCCGTAATGACCCTTGTTGGTGTGGTTCGGGCAAGAAGTACAAAAATTGCCATATGAAATCTGACCAGGAAGCTCAAGACTAGGCGGATGAGTCCCTGATTCCAGGGGTTTTGCGCTTTGGACACTGGGCGTGAACAGTATTTTTAGAAAACATTTGACACACAGCGTTTTTTCCTTATAATGGATAAAGCGTTCCGGGGTGTAGCTCAGGTGGTAGAGTGCTTGCTTGGGGTGCAAGAGGTCGCTAGTTCAAGTCTAGTCACTCCGACCAAACGCGGGGGTTGCCAATTCGCAGCCCCCATTTTTTTGACAAAGATAAGCAGCCCTGCTATATTTCCAACTAGCCGCCGAAGTGGCTCAGGGGTAGAGCAATTCACTCGTAATGAATAGGTCGTGGGTTCGATTCCCACCTTCGGCTCCAAATGAAAAATCCCGTAGGTTCAGTACTTACGGGGTTTTTCTTTTTATACAAGTCTTGTATATTTTTTGCTTTGGTAGCAATTTTGGTAGCAATTTAATACAAATCTTCTAAGTAGCTTCCATATACCTGATGGCGTCATCCATCATTTTTGGAGTGACCTCAGTATAGTGAGCCTTTAGTGTTCAGTAATCCCTAAATTTAGCAATAACTCACCTTTTATTTTGCTATTAAAAAGCACCGCCGGCAGAGCCGACGGTGCTAACTAATGATGCAGATTGGTTAAGCTTTTAACTTAGGGATGTAAGTTGAGCTTAGCCAGTTCGTCTTTTAAGTCTTCCTGTTGCTGTTTTTGTTCTGCTACGAGTTCTTGGTAATCAGGACGGTCGGCAATATTTTGACGTTTACCAAACTCTTCCCACATTTCATCGGCTTTCTCTGTCCATTGTTCGGCATAGGGAGCCGTTTTGGCTCTTAATTCTTCCGGACTTTCTGGGGCAATGTAGTCTGTCGAAATTGCGCCGGACTCTTTGACCAAACGGGGGAGAAGGTCTGGATTCTCTAGCATGGGGCAGGGGCGGAAGTGGTTTCCGTTGAAGGGCTGGTTATCGTGATAGGCCATCATGAGAGGCGCTTTCATCGCTTCCATCAAGCTGGTGTCATTGATGTTGGAATTGGAGTAGTGGATAAAGACACAAGGCTCAATATCACCCTTCGCATTGATGTGGATATAGTTTCGTCCGCCTGCAATACAGCCGCCCACAAATTCACCATCGTTCTGGAAGTCTGCAACAAAGATATCCAGGTCACACTCTGGGCTACGCAGGTAGCGGACACGCTTAATCATATATTCGCGCTGCTCGGCTGTGGGCATAAGTTCGGGCGCTGCGTTTACCCCAACTGGCATATAGTGGAAGTACCAAACATGGACGACACCTAAATCAATGAGGAATTTTAAGAATTCGTCTGAGGTTACGATCTTATAGTTAGCAGAGGTGTAGCAGATGGAAGCCGCATAACCCAGCTTGTTTTTCTTCATCAGCTTTAAGGATTCAATAATCCGTTGGTAGGAACCCTCGCCGCGGCGGGAGTCGTTCATATCCTCAAAGCCCTCAATAGATACGGCAAAAGATAGGTTACCCAGGCGTTTGACTTCTTGGCAGAATTCTTCGTCAATCAGGGTAGCGTTGGTGTAAATATGGAAGGCTGCTTGGGGGAATTCTTCAGCCAGGCGTAGGATTTCTTTTTTCTTGACTAGGGGTTCGCCGCCAGTCATGAAGTAGATGTAGCAACCCACATCAATTCCTTCTTTGACGATCTTGTGCATGGTCTCATAGGACATGTTCCATTTGTGGCCATATTCTGCAGACCAGCAACCTTTGCAATGCATGTTACAGGCTGTGGTGGGGTCAAAGAGGATAATATTAGGGACGTTGCAGTCATTTTCTTCGCTGATCCGGTTATTCTTTTGAATACCACGAGCGGACCCATAATAACCAAGATTCATGAAGTTCTTATAGAGAATATTGTGGTCGATATCTCGGGCGCCTCTTTGCATGAGACGGACCCAACGGTCATTTTTCGGGTTATCAATAGCAGCTTTTAAAGTGTCATAGGTTGAATCTTGATAGGTGTTACCAGTAAAGCGCCAGAAAACGTTGAGAAGCTTTCTGAGGCCCGGTCTCGGATCGTCTTCTTTGAGGACATTAAGCGTGTGGTTGACCGCTTTGGAGACAAGTTTTATTTCGACCTTTTCACGAATATTGCTCATTAACTGTTTTAGGTTTGCCAGGATTGTGAGGAACATCAGCTACAAAGCTAGGAGATGTGGCAAACCCCACTCCTTTCTTAGATCCTTGTAATCATCATAACGCAACTCTAGTAGAGTTTGGAAGCTTTGGACCTCCAGCAAGTATGCACAAACAAGGAACATTAAGCTTAATTCTAAGTAAATTGCACTTAAATGTCTAAAGGTTTTCCTAGTCAATTAGGAAAAAGTGTTACGCATTAGGAGGGGAGCCCCCATGATCTTAGCCAAAAATAATAAAATGGACAAAAGAATGTAGACAGGCTTTTTAAATCAGGTCTGCGAGTTCGTCACTGTATTTGCGGTCTAAGGCCGTAATGGTTTCAGCGCTGGTATGGATAATGCTGAGGATACGGTGGACAAATTCATCCGCTGGCATGGGTTGCTTGCTGAGGAGCCAATTTTCTAGGGCCGCAACAATAGCGTCTGTAAAAAAGTCTGTGGTAAAGTCATCAATTTGGCTATTCCCCATGAGCTGAGCTAGTCTTTCGCGCACGATGGGGCGGGTCAGGCTGTAGAAGTGGTCCAGAAAAGAGTTTTGTCCCTCGATCTGTAACGCTTTGTGGTAGAAGGCCCGGTTGTCGTAAAGATAGTGGCAAATTGCTTGGATGTAGTGCAATCCCGCTTCGGGATCCTGGGACCCCGCATCGATTAAACTAAACTTTGCCACCTCAGAATCATAAATCCAATTGACTAGATCATATTTATCTTTGAAGTGGTAATAAAAAGTTTTGCGGTGGACTTGTGCCTCATCACAAATTCTGGTCACAGAAATTTTGTCAAAGGGCATTTCTAGCATGAGATTCTTTAATGCTTGTGCTAATTTGGCTTTTGTATCTTGTGACTTCGACATCTAGGTTTACCTTTACTTAATGATTAACTAACTAATAATAAAATAACATATATGGGAATTTTAGAAAATAGCTGGTAACAAAAACTACCGAGTGAGTAAAAAAAATCCTGACCACTAAGGCCAGGATTATCATTGGCAGGGGAGACAGGATTTGAACCCGCAACCGACGGTTTTGGAGACCGTTGCTCTACCGTTGAGCCACTCCCCTATCTCTAAAACGCAACTTATATTAGCAAGGAAAAAATACTTAGTCAAATACATCTTTCAAGAGGAGGGGAGCCCCGCTATGCTATAATTACAAAAGTTTGCGACCGCGCCCAAAAATGGCGGTAAGCTGCTAGGGAGTGCTATGAAGTCTACGCAAAGTCGAGTAAAAATCTATACGGATGGTGCCTGTTCCGGCAACCCCGGCCCAGGCGCCTGGGCGGCTATCTTAATTTTTGGAGAAATTGAGAAAGAAATTTCCGGCTTCGCAGAAGAAACTACCAATAATCGCATGGAGCTCCAGGCTGCTATCGAAGGCTTGAAAGCCTTGAAACAGCCTTGCGCAGTGGATCTTTTCTCGGATTCTGCCTATTTGGTCTCGGGCTTTAATAAAGGCTGGTTGAAGAACTGGCAAAATAAGGGTTGGCAGAATGCGGCAGGTAATCCAGTCAGTAATATTGACTTATGGCAAGAACTCTTGCGTTTGTCCGCCCAGCACGATGTCACCTGGCACAAGGTTAAGGGCCATGCGGACAACCCCTATAATAACCGCTGTGATGCCCTAGCCCGTCAGCTCATCAAAACGCAAAGAAGTTCGGGCCCCAAGCCCGCAGGAGAGGTTTTACCTGAGCTTGCTCAAGATTTTAAAACCACTGAGGTCTCAGATGTGAAAGCCCAGCAAGCTGACACAGAAAAGACTTTAAAAACAAGGATCTTGCCCCCGCCCCAAGCACAGCATTTTGACCAGCTACATGAGGAAATCATTGAAGACCAAAGTATTTTTCAAGGACGTATCTTGGATTTTCACCATTACAAGATCCAGACGGCGTCTGGGCATGAAGCCTGGAGAGAAGTCGTCCATCATGGGGGCGGCGTAGGAATAGTCGCGCTTACCCCTAGCCGAGAGCTTCTCCTGGTGAGCCAATTTCGCCTGGCTGCTTCCCAAGTGCTTTGGGAGATTCCTGCAGGCTGTTTGGAAATCAATGAAGATCCCTTGGCGGCCGCCAAGCGTGAATTAGAAGAAGAAACAGGCTACCAGGCTGGTCGTTGGCATCAGTTGGGTGAATTTTTTGTTTCTCCAGGATATACGGATGAAGTGATCCACGTATACCTGGCGGATGACCTGCGCCCTGGTAAGCAGAAGCTCGACCCAGATGAGTATCTCAACCTAACTCTAATGCCTTTTGAGCAAGCCCTAGATGATTGTAGGAACTTAAAGATTCACGATGCCAAGACGATCATAGGACTTTGCTTAGCCCGTGATTGGCTCAGCAAGAAGGAGGGAGGCTCAGGTGCCTAAAGCTAAGGCTCAGCAAGAACTGGAACAGGCAACTTTTCCTGAAGACGAATCCCTACAGGATCAGAACGCGCAAGGTGAAGCGAAAGATAAAAATTCTGAGCTCTTAGCGATTCTATTGCTAGGTTTTGCTCTCCTCCTCGGTTTTCTTACCTGGGCTCCGCAAAGTCTTACGGGGGCTCTAGGGAGAGGATTTTCCAGCGTTACCCAAGGCTTGGTGGGGACCTTCAGTTTGGCCTTGCCCTTGTTGTTTGTGTTCTTGGCCGGGGCAGCTTACCTGCAAAAGACGGGACCCTATCGGAGACAGATAAGCTTTTATTTGTTGATATTCCTTATCCTAAGTATTGGCTTGCTGTCGGTAATGACTATAGACCTCTCCTTGGTTGAATCCGCTAGCTTGAAGGAGGGCAGACATTCGGCTTGGGAAGCAGTGAAGCTTTACTGGCAGTCTGGCGGCAAACCGGGTCTTGTTTCCCAGGGAGCCTGGTGGTCAGGTGGTTTAATTGGGAACCTTCTTGCGGTAGGCCTTATTAGCTTGGTAGGTAAAACCGGCAGCTTTATTATTCTGATTCCCATGCTTCTAGCTCTGGCTATTCTGATCTTTGGTGTGTCTTGGCGACAGACCTTCCTCAAGACAGCCAATGGCGTAAGCAAGGCTCGACGGATTTTGGGCAAATGGGGTAAAGATGTACTGGAGAAAAGAAAAAATATGCGTGATGACAAAACAGATCATGAACATAAACTGATTTATGGGCCGGGCTCAGACTTTGACCAGATGGATGACCTTCCCCCAGTGGGCGGGCCAAAAGCACCGGCCCCTAGACCTGCACCGCCTAAGTTCTCTTTTGATTTTCCCGAAGGTAACTGGCTCAAGGATGATTTTGGCAATCCTCCCTCTTTATCTTATCCTCTGCAGCCCCAACCGGGTAAAGCTGGCCCTCAGTTGCCCAATGAAGTGGAGCAAGATTTGTCTAGCCCTGCTGCTCAAGTAGACTCTCAAGAGGCCAATATTCGTGCAGCTTTTATTCCCCTTAAAAATGAGTACCTCATGTATGCGGAAAATCTCGCGGAAACCGTTAACAGCCAGCAAGCGATCCGACCTGGTCCCGGCCTGGCTGAAGCTCAAACTTCAGGCGCTCCGAAAGAGGATTTAGCAGAGATTGCTTCTCGCATCCAGGAAGGCAAAGACAACTTGGGTGACGATGGCAGGGAAGACTGGGAAGACCGGTCTTCTGACAAGGCGGCAGGGAAGAAAACCCTTAAGTTCAAGGCAGGCCAAACCAATATTTTTTCTAAATACTTGCCCCCATCAAGTGACCTCTTAATTGCGGACGAACATGAGGGAGAGTCAGAAAATAAAGAAGAAATTCGCCTGTTGGGAGCCAAGCTGGAGACCACCTTGCAGGATTTTGGCGTTCAAGCCAAGGTGGTGAACTTTATGACTGGGCCCACAATCTCACGGTTTGAAGTGAAACCAGGCCCTGGCGTAAAAGTTTCCCGCATTGTTAATCTTTCGGATGACATTGCCTTGGCCTTGGCTGCTTCTTCTGTGCGTATTGAAGCGCCTATACCCGGTAAATCCGCAGTGGGTATTGAGATCCCCAACAAGAAAACGCAGGCTGTACGCCTGCGCAATATTCTGGAAAGCAAGGAGTTCGAGCATGGTAAGAGTTTGATTACTGCTGCACTCGGACGTAATATTCAGGGCGACCCGATCCTTTGCGACCTATCTTCCATGCCCCACCTCCTCATTGCAGGTGCGACAGGTTCAGGTAAATCTGTCTGTATTAACTCTATTTTGATCTCTCTGCTCTATAAGGCCTCGCCACGTGACCTGCGTTTGGTCATGATTGACCCCAAAGTGGTTGAACTCTCGGTTTATAATGGCATCCCTCACCTAGAGACTCCCGTAGTGACCGATCCTAAAAAAGCCTATGGCGTTTTAGAGTGGGCAGTTAAGGAGATGGAGAGACGCTACCGTTTATTCGCGGACAATTCTGTGCGGGACTTTAAGGCCTACAATGAACTTGTCCATCAAGGGGCCGTGGAGGATGGAGAACACCTGCCTTATATCCTCTTAGTGATAGATGAGCTCTCCGATCTTATGGCCACCACCCCAACTGAAGTAGAAGATGCCATTGCTCGCTTAACCTCTATGGCCAGGGCGGCAGGTATTCACTTAATTATCGCGACCCAAAGGCCTTCGGTAGATGTCATTACAGGTGTCATTAAGGCCAATATACCGTCGCGGATCTCCTTTGCGGTAGCCTCGCAAGTAGACTCTCGGACCATTCTTGATATGGGAGGGGCTGAAAAGCTTCTCGGCAAGGGTGATATGCTCTATTACCCTCAATCTGCTTCTAAGCCCCTGCGAGGTCAGGGTGCCTTTGTGACAGATGCGGAAGTCGAGCGTGTTGTCTCTTATCTGAAGGGCCTTTATAGCACAGACTATAACGAAGAGCTGAGAAAGGACTTGGAAAATGTCGGTAATCCTCAACTGAAGCCTGGAACTGCCTCGGGCGACGAAGATGAGGAAGATGACCTGCTGTATGAGGCGCTACGTACGGTGGTGGAAAGTGATTATGCTTCGGTTTCCCTCTTGCAGCGGAGGCTGAACGTAGGTTATCCCCGAGCTGCCCGCATGGTCGATACCATGCATGAAAGGGGCTGGATTGGACCCTTTGAGGGAAGCAAACCGCGTAAACTTACAATTAGTAAGGATGAAGCACAGGAAATTATCGAGTTAAATAGCTAATCAAGGGACAGCTCTTGCTGCTAAGCCCTTATTAATACCCAGCCGGATCTTGTCACCAAACTTGCTCCGGCTGCGCAAGAAAGAGGAAAATATGGAAATTATCAAAGGTAAACCCATTGCAGATGAGATGAAGGCTCATGTTTCTCAAGAAGTAGATAAGCTTAAGGCAGAAGGTAAACGCCTTCCCGGCTTGGCTATCGTGCGTATGAATGATGATCCTGCCTCTGGCACCTATGTTCGTAATATTAAAAAAGCGGGGGAAAAGGTAGGTTTTATCTGCACCATTCATCAGCTGGATTTAGATCTTACCCAGGACCAGGTTTTAGCCGAGATCGAAAAGCTGAATGAAGATGACACGGTAGATGGTATTATCCTGCAAATGCCGATGCCCAAGCATATTGACGTTAAAACGGTTACAGAAAAGATAGCTTTTGCTAAGGACGTTGAGGGAGTCACTGTGGTGAACGCCGGTAAACTCTTCGTGGGTGACAAGGGCTTCGTTCCCTGCACGCCCCAGGCGGTTATGGAAATTCTGCACGCCATGAATGTGCCCCTAGAAGGCAAGCATGCCGTTGTTATCGGCCGGTCCAATGTGGTTGGCAAGCCGGTTTCCATTCTGCTGCAAAAAGATAACTGCACCGTAACCATGTGTCACTCACGGTCTCAGGACCTGCCAGGTCTGGCCCGTCAAGCAGATATTTTAGTCTGCGCTGTAGGCAGGGCTAAAATGGTTGACTCCAGCTATACGAACCCCGATCAGATTATTATTGATGTTGCCATCAATTTAGACGAAGACGGCAAACTCTGTGGCGATGTTAACTTTGATGAGGTTGAAGGCAAGGTCAAGGCCCTTACGCCTGTTCCTGGCGGAGTGGGTACGGTTACGAACGCTGTCCTGCTTCAGGCAACCCTAGCCGCTTACAAAGAGCATGCCATCCAATAACCAGCCCTTTAATAGACCAGACCAAACTTTAGAGAATGCAGAGGACCTGGCTCGCCAGGTCCTCTCCCTGCTTAGCCAGCGTGAGGAAAGCCTGGCTACGGCGGAATCGTGTACAGCTGGTCTAATCGTAGCCACTCTAGGCCGTATACCCGGGGCGTCAAAGGCACTCCTTGGTGGCCTAGTTACCTATACTGAGGAAGTCAAGCAGAGGCTGCTGGGTGTCACTAGCCAAAGCCTCAAAAGCTACGGGGTCGTGAGCGAGGAAGTAGCAAAAGAGATGGTCCAGGGCCTTCAGGCCTGCCTCAATCCAGACTTAGCCTTGTCGGTTACGGGATTGGCGGGGCCAGGTGGAGGGACCGAACTTCTGCCTGTCGGGACGGTGTGCTTTGGCCTCCTTTATAGAGGCCATTTATGTACCTGGACGAAGCACTTCGCGGGAGATCGCAAGCAGGTACAAGCAGATGCATGTCAAGAGCTTTTGACTAGGGCCTTAAATAGCTTAGAATCTGTTTAGGTGAAATAGACAGTGAATGTCGACCTTTGTCGCATGAAAGTCCTTGCACTTGCGGAAGGCCTTGATTATAATTTTAGTGCCTTAAATGAAAGAGAGGATCTTATATGGCTAAAAAACGCGGGGGAAAATCCTCCCAACAAGTAGAACCTGTTAGTTCCGAAGCGAGAAAAGCGGCCCTGGATCTTGCCTTAAATCAAATAGAAAAACAATTCGGCAAAGGAGCTATCCAGATCTTGGGTGATGAGCATCGTGAACGGATTGCTGCCATCTCTACCGGAGCCTTGTCCCTGGATGTGGCTCTGGGCATTGGGGGCATTCCACGCGGCCGCGTCACAGAAATTTATGGTCCGGAATCTTCTGGTAAGACTACGCTTGCCCTGCATGTGATCGCTGAGGCACAAAAAGAGGGTGGAATTGCCGCATTCATTGATGCTGAACACGCCCTTGATCCCACCTATGCGGAAAGAATTGGGGTCGACCTGGATAGTCTCATTGTATCCCAGCCAGATAACGGAGAGCAGGCCCTGGAAATTACAGAAGCTTTAGCGCGGTCAGGCGCGGTAGACCTTATTGTTGTCGACTCTGTTGCAGCCTTAGTTCCTAAAGCAGAGATTGATGGGGAAATGGGTGATTCTTTACCTGGTCAGCAGGCGAGACTGATGTCTCAAGCCCTCCGAAAACTTGCCGCGGTCCTAGGCAAATCTGAGACGGCAGTCATCTTTATCAACCAATTGCGGGAAAAAATTGGCATCATGTTTGGTAACCCCGAGACGACTACTGGTGGCAGGGCCTTAAAATTCTATTCCTCGGTCCGTCTGGATGTTCGCCGTATCGAAACACTGAAGGATGGCAATGACTCTATTGGTTCCCGGACTCGGGTTCGTGTCGTAAAGAATAAAGTGGCGCCACCCTTCACAGAAGCAGAATTCGACATTCTTTATGGAAAGGGCATTTCCGATGAATCTTCCATCCTAGATATGGGTGCTGACCTTGATATCATTGAAAAATCTGGTTCTTGGTATTCCTACAAGGGTGACCGTATGGCACAAGGTAGGGACAATGCCCGCACGTGGCTAGAGGAAAAACCCGAGATAGCTGAAGAAATTCGCCAGCAAATCTTAGATTACTACATGCCGGAAGAGAATGACGGGGAGGAAGAGGCGGAGGAGAGTCAGGAAGAGGCAGAAAGCAAGCCTACAAGCAAGTCCAAACCTGTTGATGACGTGGATGAACTGCTCAACTTGGATATTTAATGGCGCATCAACCCGTAAAGCCCAATGCTGAGGTAGAGCGAAATCGAGAGGACCAGCGGCATCTTGATCGCTTAGCTGCGGCCCGTAACATCGTTGACCGCTATCAGAGCTCAAGTCCCACACAAGTCGAATCTTTTGCTTGTCAGGCAGAAGGGCCTGTGGGTAATCCTCCAGAGGAAGGCACAGGCAAAGCTGGCGAGGAAGTGTCAGAAAAGGCCCTGTATCTTAAAGCGCGAGAGGCAGCTGTACGCTATATTGGTCTTGATAAAGGCAAGTCATCAGGCAAGGTGCGTGACAGTCTAATCCAGAAGGGTTACGCTCCGAGCCTTGCGCATGCGGTCGTCCAGGACCTTATTGGTCTAGGCTACGTTAATGATGAAAACGCTTGTGCAAAAATTGCCCGCCGGCATCAAGGGAAAAAATCCAAGTCTCGCTCCTACATGCTGTCCTTGTTTATCCAGCAAGGCGTTGAACGCAGTGTGGCGGAAGCCTATGTAGACCAGCTTCCCTGCGACGCAAAGTCCCTGCAAGAGGTTCTAGAGGGGCATCCACTCGATTTGGATGGCGGAAGGCAGGAAGCCCGCCTTATGCGACGGTTACAAACAAGGGGTTATAATTATGGCCTCATCAAAACAAGTATAAGGCGGTTTAAGGAAGCAAATGCCCAATAACTTTTATCTCTTATCTTTAGGTTGCCCCAAAAATGAAGTTGATGCGGAAGCCATGTCCGCAATGCTAAAGAACGCGGGATATTATGCTGTGACAGATCCCTTGGAAGCGGAATTCCTCCTCGTGAACACTTGCGGCTTCATTACTTCTGCGCAAGAAGAAGCGATCAGTGCCATCCTGGACTTAGCGGAAGCCAAGGCAGCTCGAAAGGCCCAGGGTAAGGCGGCTTACTTGGTGGTTACGGGTTGCCTTTCCCAACGTTTTGCCAAGGAGATCTATGGCGAACTCACAGAGGTTGATGCTTGCTTAGGAACTGCCGAATTCCAGGAAATTGTTCCTACCTGCAAAAGCCTGGCTGAGGGTACTTATCAGCCGCATATTCCGGAAGGCAGAGGATCCTTGGCGCATTTGCAAAGTCTGCATCCTCCAGTTCCAGGGCGGTCCTATGCCTACCTTAAAATTGCTGAGGGCTGCTCCAATGCCTGTGCTTTCTGTGCTATCCCCTCGATTCGCGGGGGCCAGAAATCTAGGCCCATTGAGGATCTGGTCCGTGAGGCTGAATACTACGTTGATCTAGGCTATAAGGAACTCATCTTAGTTGCTCAAGATACTACGCGCTACGGGTCTGACCTTTACGGCAAGAACGCCTTGGTAGACCTATTAAAAGCTTTATTAGATGTAAGAGGCATGGTGCCCCTGCGCCTCATGTATGTTTATGGTGACGCTTTCTCCGAAGAATTGATAGACCTTATTGCTCGAGAAGACAAGATTTTTTCTTATATTGACTTACCCATCCAGCATGCCTCGAATAAGATTCTTCAAGCCATGCGTAGGCGTGAAAGTCAAGAAGATATTCGCGCCATCATCCAGAAGCTGCGAGCCCGCATTCCAAAACTCGTTTTGCGGTCCACTGTGATGGTGGGTTTTCCTGGAGAAAGTTCCGAGGACTTTCAGGAGTTACTTAACTTTATCCAAGAAATTCGCTTTGACCGCTTGGGTTGCTTTATCTTTTCGCCTGAAGACGGCACCTTGGCTGCCCGTTTGCCAGATCGTGTTGAGGCTAAAACTGCCCAGGCTCGTTATGATGCGCTGATGGCCAAGCAGGCAGAAATCAGTCTGGCTGCAAATCAAGGACGTCTGGGGGAAGTCTGCCAGGTTGTGATTGAGGGCATTTTGGAAGACAGTCCGTATTTTATTGGCAGGTCCTATGCTGAAGCCCCAGATATTGATCCTGAGATCCTAGTCTTGGCCCAGGACCCTAATCTCGCTCCAGGCCAGGTGCGGACTTGCAAGATTGTAGATGCTGATACCTATAGTCTCACTGCGATTAGCCTATAGGAGTGGAGAGTGGTTTATATGAATTTACCCAACAAATTGACCCTGCTGCGTATTTTCTTAATTGTCCCACTGGTCTTCCTACTTTTACCTCTCGGGAGTGGGGCCTGGGCAGAATTTGTCGCTACCCCTAAGGCGCGCTTCATAGCCTTAATTATCTTTATTGTGGCAGCCCTGACCGACTTTATTGATGGGAGAATTGCGCGTAAATACAACCTGATCACAGATTTTGGCAAGCTCATGGATTCCTTGGCGGATAAGCTCTTGGTACTCGGTACTTTTTTGGTTTTTATCCAGCTGGGTCGGGTGCATGCCTTCATTGTCTTAGTGATTCTTGCCAGAGAACTCTTGGTTACCGGCATCCGACAGGTGGCAGTTACGCAAGGCCTGGTTATTGCAGCCGGACCCTTTGGTAAGTGGAAAGCCGCCTGCCAAATGGTCACCTTGGTTTATTTATTGGCTGAGCCCTTGTTGGCATTGTACTTGGGTGGAGACTTGACCACCTGGCAATTATGGGGCAATATCCTACTTGGCCTGAGCCTTTTTTTAACGGTGGCTTCTGGCCTGGATTATTTTATAAAGTATCGTGACCTTTTTAAAAGTGCTTGACTTTATAGACGCGAAAAATAAGAATGGAAATAATTTCTAAAGGAGGCATGTTGCATGACACGCGAGGAAATTTTTGAAAAAGTTAGCCAAATTTTAGCTGAAGAATTGGGCCTTGACCCTGAGAGTATTGATATGGATGCTAACTTTATTGAAGATCTGAACGCAGACTCTCTTGATATAGTTGACCTGGTTGTAGAGATGGAACATGAGTTTGATCTCTCCATCCCAGATGACGAAGCCGAACAGATTAAAACTGTGGGCGATGCCGTGAATTATATTGCCGATAATCTTTAATGTTTAAATCTGCTCAAGAACTAATAGAGCGAGCAGGTTTATCTTTCCACAATCCACAACTTCTCCAATTAGCTCTGACCCACTCCTCTTGGACTTTCGAGCAGGGTTTGGATAAGTCGGAATGTAACGAACGGCTAGAATTTTTAGGAGACGCTGTGCTTGAGCTCTGTGTGAGCGAGGCCCTCTATGGCCTTGCTGGCGAGCTACCCGAGGGACAGATGACAAAAATACGGTCCCTGCTCACGCGAGAGGAGACTCTTGCCCAGATTGCCCAGGATCTTGACTTGGGCTCTTCTTTACGTATGGGAAAAGGCGAGCAGGCGTCAGGAGGCCGGGAAAAGGCTTCTAACCTATCTAACGCGGTGGAGGCTCTTATTGCCGCTATTTATTTAGATCAAGGCTACGAAGCGGTTTCTGCCTGGATTTTGCGAGTGATTAATCCTTATGCCCAGGCAGCCCTAGCGGGTAAATTGCACTACGATTATAAATCGGTCCTGCAAGAGTATATTCAAGCGCTAAATCCCCAGCCCCTTATCCAGTACAAAATTATTGATGCCCAGGGGCCAGACCATAATAAGCGCTTTACCTGCGCCCTCTACCTCGACTCTAAAGAAGTAGGGCGCGCGGAGGGTCATTCTAAGAAAGACGCGGAGCAAGCGGCTGCTGCCCGCGCTCTGGGTTACTTGACAGGAGAGAACTCCTAGTCATGTATCTAAAAGCTGTAGAGATCCAAGGCTTTAAATCTTTTCCAGGACACCAATATATCGAATTTCATCCTGGCTTAACCTGTATTGTAGGACCCAATGGTTCGGGTAAATCTAACGTTACGGATGCTGTACGCTGGGTCCTGGGTGAACAATCTGCCAAAAGTCTGCGCGGCAACAAAATGGAGGACGTCATCTTTAATGGCACGTCTACCCGCAAACGCTTAGCTTCAGCAGAAGTTTCCATCCACATTGACAACTCTGATCGGTATTTCCCCTTAGACTTCAATACAATAGTCGTCACAAGGCGCTACTATCGGTCGGGAGAATCCGAATATCTGATCAACCAACGCAGTTGCCGTTTGAAAGATATTACGGAATTATTTGCCGACACGGGCTTAGGTAAGGATGGCTACTCCATCATTGAGCAGGGCAGGGTGGATGATATCCTTTCTGAGCGTTCTGATGACCGCCGCAAAGTTTTTGATGAGGCTGCAGGGATCGTTAAATACAAGATGCGCAAGCAAGAGGCTGATCGTAAGCTTGCCCGCACAGATGCAGATTTAGAGCGTTTAGATGATATTAGGCAGGAGATGGAGCGTACACTCAAGCCTCTGTCCCGCCAAGCCCAACAAGCCTTGACCTACAAGCAAATTGCTGCTGAACTGCGTGACCTAGATATCTATTTGACCATCCAAGATTTAGCAGAGTCAGAAGCCAAGGCTGAAAGTCAAGCGGCTTTTCTGGCTGACCTAACAGAAGAATTTGCCCAGCTTACTCAAGAAAGAGAAAAGCTGTACCAAGAACGGCAGAAGCTCTTGGCGGAACGTAAAAGTTCTGAGAGCCAAAGTGCAGAATTGCAGCACGCTTATCAGGATAAGTCTAGGGAGCTCTCCCGGCTTGCGGAAGAAGCGGCTTTATCTGGTGAAAGTCAACGTCAGTCCCGTAAGCGCCTGCAGGATATTGCCTTAGAGGAGGGTAACCTAAGCGCTTCTGCTGAAGGCTTAGAGGCCAAATTAAGCCAACGATCTGGCCATAAAGCCGATTTAGAAGCCAGGGAGGCCAGCTTAAAGACAAAACTTGAGGAAGCTGAGCTGAGAGCCCAGGAACTAGAGGCCCGCCTGAGCGCCCTAGACCAGGCGGAGGCAAAACGCAAGGCGGATATCTTGAGTCAGCGTGAGGCCATCTTCCAGGCGCGTAGCCAAATCTTTGCCCTAGACAAAGACCTGGCCTTGTCCGAAGAAAAGCTCGCGGACTTAGCGCTTGAAAGCCGGGATCTTATCCAACAGAAGGAGAGGCAAGAAGTTTTGCATGCAGACCTCCAAAAAGAGCTGGAGGACCTGCAAAAGGCGATCGAAGGCCAAGAACAGCTGGCTCAAAGCTTGCAAGGCGAAAAGGCCAACTTCCAGCAGAAGTTTGAAAGACTTCAGTCCCAGCTGATTAATTTAGAACAAAGTATTAAACAGAAAGAATACCAGTTATCCACCCTCAAACGCTTAGAAGAAAACCGTGAAGGCTACCATCAGGCGGTTAAATCATTAGGCCGGGAGGTGGATCGGAACCCTGATTTTGGGCAAGGACTGCTTGGGCCAGTTGCAGAGCTTATTAGAGTTGAAGCAAATTTTGAAACTGCTGTAGAAATGAGTTTGGGACCCGCCCTCCACAACCTGGTGACTAGAGACAATCAAGTTGCTTCACGCTTGATCGCTTGGCTAAAAAGAGAAAAGGCAGGACGAGAAACCTTCCTCCCCTTAGATAAAATTGAAGCCCGCAAGTTAAGTAAACGCGAGATTGAGACGCTAGCACATGTGCCGGGCTATCTGGGTACCCTGGAAGAACACATCAGCTGCCCGGATGATCTCTACCCCTTGGCGGCCTACTTAGGTGGCCGGATTTTACTGGTTGAAGACCTGGCAGCCGCTCTGCAGCTAGCAGATCATACCGATAAGCGCTTCAAAATCGTCAGCCTAGACGGCGATATCGTCCATCCCGGTGGTTCCATGACCGGTGGCCAAAGCGCGCGTGGCCTTTCAGGCTTGATTTCGCGTTCAAGAGAAATAGATGAGCTGAGTGAGGAAATTTCCCGGCTGGAATTAGAGTTGAGTGCGAATAAGGGGAAATTGGCCGGACGCTTGGGTGAAGAAGACTCACTTGCCAACCGCGAGGAGGAGCTTGTTAAGCAACTTCAAAAGCTCAGAGAAGATAGGGCCCAGAAACAAGAACAGGTCAAACATGCTGGCGAACTCTTGACTCAGCAGGAGACTGCCTGTTTGCGTCTTGCACAAGACCAGCAGAAAGCCCAGGATTCCCATAGGCTTGGAAGCCAAAGCAAACAAGATTTACAGGCTAAACTTCAAAGTATGGAAGCGAACCTTAGGGCCTTGGACCAGCTACCAGACTATGCGGGAGAAGGAGATCAACAAGATCGACAAGCCTTGAACGCACTGAGAGAAGAGATTACGGACTATAAGGTAAGCCTAGGTTCCTTGGCTGAAGCCTTAAAAGGTATCTCAGAGCTTCAGGCTCAACTCAAGGAGGAGCAAGCCCACCGCCAAGCGGCTTTTACTGCATTAAGCCAAGAAAAGCATGAACTTGAGGCGAAGCTCCAGCACTTGGCCGACCGCGAAGAGACTAGGCTGGCTGAGGAATCGCACTTGAAGGTCGAACTGAAGACCCTCGAAGACAAGCAGGCCAAGTTGCGCCAGAAAAATGAGGCAGCAGGGCAGGCGGAGCAGGAAGTCTTTCAACGCCTGGAAAATTTAAATCAGCGCCTGAACAGCCTGGAAGGTGAAAAAGCTAAAGCACAAGGTCAGGCCGACCGCCTTACCGAGAAACTTAATGCGGAAAAAAACCGCATGTGGGAGGACTACCGTTTTAGCTACAATCAGGCAAAAGACCTGGCAGCCAGCCTGACGCTTGATAACCCTAGCAAACGTCGCTTAAAGCAGCTAAAAGACCAATTGCGTGACTTGCCGCCGGTAAACCATTCCGCACCACAAGACTATGAGGATTTGAAAGAGCGCTACAAGGTCCTCAAAGAACAGGCTGAAGATATCAACAAAACACGCAAGCAGCTACTTGCGGTAATAGATGAGTTGCAAGCCGCCATGCGGCAACAATTCGTAGCAGAGTTAGAGGCCATCAACCAAGAATTTCAAGCCTGCTTTGTCGCGCTTTTTTCCGGCGGTACAGCTACCCTGGAACTGGCAGAAGGGGATGTTTTGGAGGCGGATATTGAGATCCGAGCGCAACCACCAGGCAAGCGGCTACAGCGTCTCAGCCTACTTTCAGGCGGTGAACGTGCCCTCACGGCAATTGCCCTGGTCTTTGCTATCTTCCGCCGTAGGCCAGCACCTTTCTGCTTCCTAGATGAGGTTGATTCAGCCCTGGATGAGGCCAATGTCATCCGTTTTGCTGAATTTGTCAAAGACTATGCACAAAACACCCAGTTTATTGTTGTTACCCACCGCCGGGGAACCATGGAAGCTGCAGAACGCCTTTATGGCGTAACGATGAAAGAACGTGGTGTTTCCACTATCCTTTCCTTAGCCTTAGATGAGGGGAAAAACTACACCACCTAATAAGGAGGATCTACACATGGCTATGTTTGCTAAATTTAAATCTGGTCTCCAAAAGACCAGAGACTTTTTTACTCAGGGCTTCACAAAAATTGCAGGCAATCTCGGACGTTTTGACGAAGATATGCTTGAGGAGCTCTCTATGCTTATGATCCAGGCAGATGTTTCGGTTTCTAGCACAGAGTTTATTATTGGCCGGGTCAAGGACCATATTAAGGCCACCGGGGATACACGGGTAGAAGCAGTCCTTGAAGTGATCCGTCAGGCCATGTCAGATGCCTTAGGCCCTACATGCCATTTAGACATTGATCCCAACGTTTTAAACGTTATCCTCATGGTAGGCGTTAATGGTACAGGCAAAACGACCACCACGGGGAAACTTGCTTGGGCATACAAACAACAGGGTTACAAGGTGGTTATGGCCGCTGCCGATACCTTCCGTGCGGCAGCGATTGACCAGCTGGAAGTTTGGGCAGAGCGGTCTGAAGCTGACCTGATTAAAGGGGAGCAAGGGTCTGATCCTGCCTCCGTAGTCTTTAATGCCATTCAGGCTGCTAAGAGCCGATCTGCGCAAGTTTTAATCGTTGATACGGCCGGGAGACTTCACAACAAGAAGAATTTGATGGATGAGTTGGCTAAGATCCGTCGGATTATTGGCCGCGAAGCCGGTGACGCTAAGGTAACCAGCCTCCTGGTTATTGACGCTACAACGGGACAAAATGCCCTTTTCCAGGCCCAAGCTTTTAATGAGGTCACAGACCTAGATGGGCTAGTCATCACAAAACTAGATGGCAACGCCAAGGGCGGTATTGCCTTAACGGTGGCACGGGAAGCCCAGCTGCCTATTTATTTTGCCGGCCTGGGTGAACAGATTGATGACCTGCAAGAATTTGACCGGGAGTCTTATATCAACTCCTTAATACCCGAAGAAATCAGTCAAGGCAAGGCATAAGGCTTTCGATTCCTGCGCTTAGTGTAAAGATTTTTACTTGACAGGCGCCCAAAACAGTTATATCCTTAGCCAGATGTCGAACAAGTGGACGGATATAAAAACGATTGAACATTATGCAGGCCTCTATGATGCCTATGGGGCCCTCCTTACCGATCGCCAGGCAGAAATGGTCCAGGCCTATTTGTTTGATGACCTGAGTTTTACAGAAATCGGAGATAATCTAGAGATCAGCCGACAAGCGGTGCATGAACAGGTAACCAAGGCATGTGATCTCTTGGAGGAATATGAGGCGAAACTAGGGTTCTTAACTCAACGCAGTGCACTCAAAGATGACCTTACGCAATTGTTAAATATCCCTGAGCTTAATGAGGTTCAAAGGGATATTCAAAGGATACTCCAAAGACTATAGATAGGAGCCGGCATGTTTTCTAGTTTAAGTGATAAGCTAACCGATATTACCCGTCGCATGAAGGGGCAGGGCCGCATCAGGGAAAAAGACCTCAAAGACATGATGCGGGAAATCCGCCTGGCCCTGCTAGAGGCTGATGTTAACTATCAGGTGGTTAAAGAATTCACCCAGGATGTTTCCGAGAAGGCCAAGGGTGCTGAAGTCTTGGAAAGTCTAACGCCGGGCAACCAAATTGTTAAGATTGTCCATGAGTCTTTGATAGACATTCTGGGCGGTGAGCAGGAAAAACTGGCTGTTTCTCCTTCTGGCTTTACAAAAATAATTCTCTATGGTCTGCAGGGTGTAGGTAAAACAACAACTGCCGGAAAACTCGCTAAGCACCTTAAAGAAAACGGGAAAAAACCCTTCTTAGTCTCCGTAGACGTACATAGACCAGCAGCCCAGGACCAGCTGGCCGTCCTGGCAGAATCCATTGAGGTCCCATACTACATTGACCCGACCAACCCTAGTGCCATAGATATTGCCAAAAAGGGCGAAGAACGCGCGCGTTATCTTATGGCGGACACCCTGATTGTGGATACAGCTGGTCGCATGACCATTGACCAAGACATGATGGATGAGCTGAAGGCGGTAAATGACCAAGTGCAGCCAGACGAGCGTCTGCTCATTGTAGATGCCATGATCGGTCAAGAGGCGGTAAACATTGCCCTAGAGTTTAATCAACAAATTGGTATTGATGGCTTCATCATGACCAAGCTGGACGGTGATGCTCGGGGCGGTGCAGCTTTATCCATCCGTAAAATTACAGGCAAGCCTATCAAAATGATTGCTACCGGTGAGAAGCTGGAAGATTTTGAACCCTTCTATCCTGACCGTATGGCTTCGCGCATCTTGGGCATGGGCGATGTGCTCACCTTAATTGAGAAGGCCGAGCAGCAGATGGATGAGAAGCTGGCGCAAAAAAGCTTGGAGCGTTTGAAACGCAATCAGTTTACCCTAGATGATCTCTTAGACCAGTTTTTGCAAATTGATAAGATGGGCGGCATGGAAAAAATGCTCAGCATGATGCCAGGTGCTGCCAGGCTGCCGGATGGTGCTATGGACGAGGCTGTTATTAATCGTTATGTTGCGATTATAAGGTCTATGACACCGCGTGAACGTAATTCTTATAAATTGCTCAATGCCAGCCGGCGCAAACGCATAGCGCAAGGCTCAGGCACCACGGTACAGGAAGTGAACCAGCTCATACGCCAGTATGAGCAAATGCAGAGCTTGATGAAGCAATTTTCTGGTAAAAACATGGGTAATATCGGCAAGCTGAAGCGACTCTTTGGCAACAAGTTACCCTTCTAAAGATTTGTACATAAGCATCTATGAGAGCTTTAAGCCCTGAGTTGAAATCAGAATAGACTTAAACTCTTTAGATATAAAAAACATAGCTACAGCAGAGGAGGAATAATCATGGCTGTAAAAATTAGACTCAAACGTATTGGTAAAACCAAACAACCTCACTATAGAGTAGTGGTTGCAGATTCCCGCTTCCCTCGCGATGGACGCTTTATCGAGGAAATTGGCTACTACAATCCCCGGGTAGAACCTGCAGAAATCCGTTTGGACATGGAAGCAGCAGAAGCTTGGATTAAAAAGGGTGCCCAACCTACGGATACTGTCCGACGTTTAATGAAAATGGCCAAAGAAAGGCCTGCGGAAAGCCCAGCGGAAAATTAATAGGGGCTTACCATGGAAGAACTATTGAGAAGCTTAGTAGAACCCCTGGTCAAGCATCCCGAAGACATTAATATCCGTCAGGTAGAGGGCGAACGTGCCATAATCTTGGAACTTAGAGTCCACCCCGAGGACATGGGCCGGGTGATCGGCAAGGGCGGGAAGAGAGCCCAGGCCATCCGAGCTATTATGAAGGCCAAGGGTAATGCTATGGATGAGCGCATTCTCTTGGACATAGTGGACTAGGGCAAAGATTGTGCAAGACTTACTGGTAACCGGCAAACTCTTGAAAGCCCGTGGCCTACGCGGCGAGATTGGGCTGGAACCCTACGCCGATAATTTAGAACGCTACCGTAAACTCCGGACTTGTTACCTAGAAGATAAAGAGGGGCAGGTGATCCGTGAGCTTGAAGTTGTAGCGGTCAGCTTGGCGGGTAATAAAATATTTTTGCGCTTCGCCGGTATTGACAGTCGTGAAGAAGCCTCTGTTTTGAGCAACTACTACCTCTCGGTTAAACGGTCAGAGGCTCAAAGCTTAGGGGAATCCCACCACTATCTGGCAGATATTATGGGCTGCCAGGTTGAGGATAAGGAGCACGGGCTTTTAGGACAGGTGACAGAGTTTTATACGCAAACCGGACAGAACCTTATGAAGGTGAGCCAAGCAGGTCAAGCCGACCTGCTTATCCCCTTTGTTCCCGCCATCGTATCAGAGGTCAATCAGGGCCAGAAGCTCATTAAGGTAAACTTGCCGGAGGGCCTCTACGAACTTTATAGAGGCTAGCATGCGCTTTTCAACCCTCAGCCTCTTTCCAGAGATCATCAAGGCTTCTACGGATGAGTCTATGGGACTCAAGGCCCAGATGAAGGGCCTTGTAGAAATTGTGCATGCCCAGATCCGGGATCAGGCCATCAATGATTATGGCAAGGTAGACGACGCTGTTTACGGCGGGGGGACAGGCATGCTTATGATGGCCGAGCCCATCTACCAAACGGTAGAAAAACTCCAGGCTGATTTCCGTACGGCACATCCTGAACTTGATTGTCCACAGGAGCGCCTGGTTTACATGTCACCCCGAGGGCAAGTCCTCAACCAGGCCATGGCTTATGAGATGGCCCAGCTAGACCATCTCATCATCTTGGCAGGCCACTATGAAGGCGTGGACCAACGGGTACTAGATAAACTTGAGGCGCAAGAAGTTTCTCTGGGAGACTATGTGCTCACGGGGGGAGAATTACCGGCAGCAGTCCTTATTGATGTGGTCTTGCGTATGATTGACCAAGTCCTACCCGACAAGGAGGCCTGGCAGGCTGAATCACACGCTTCCGGCCTCCTTGCAGAAGATCAGTACACGAGGCCTGAGGTCTGGAGAGGCCATAGGGTACCGTCGGTCCTGCTTTCAGGACATGACGCAAAGATTGAGCGTTACAGAAAAGCTTCGGCTTTATACAACACCCTTAAGGCCAGACCAGATTTACTTGCGGCCTATGAGGTGAAAGACGAGGAATGGCGGGATTTGCTTGACTTTATAGCGGATTCAAGCTACAATCCCAAAGGTTAAAAACAGGTGGTCCGCTGCAATTGCGTGTAAGAACACCTAAAAAGAGAGGAGGATACGCAATATGGACATTGTAAAAGCTGTTGAGCAAGATTATTTGCGCGAAAGACATGAACATGTGGAAGTCGGTGACTATGTCAGGGCCCACCTGCAAATTCGTGAAGGCGACCGCGTCCGTATCCAGGTTTTTGAAGGCACTGTTATTGCCCGTAGTGGCGCTGGACTCGGTGAAATGATTACCATCCGCCGCCTGTCATATGGCGTTGGTGTGGAACGCGTCTTGCCCGTCCATTCGCCCCGGATCGAGAAAATCGAGGTCGTCCGTAAGGGTAAGATCAGACGTGCTAAGCTGTATTACTTACGCGATCGTGTGGGGAAGAAAGCCAGAGTCAAAGAAAAACTGGCAGTCAAAAACAACTAGATTTCAAAAACATAAGAGGAGAGCCCCAAGGGTTCTCCTCTTTACTATGGAGAGGATATGCCTGATATTCAGTGGTTCCCCGGCCATATGGCCAAGACCATAAAAGAACTAAAAGATACGATTAAACTCTGTGACCTAGTCGTGGAGGTCTGTGATGCCCGTATTGTCAGGTCGAGCCGCAATCCTGAGCTGCAAGAAATTATTCAAGGCAAGCAAAGAATTATCGCCTTAAACAAACAAGATCTAGCAGACCCAGTGGTCAATCAGGCTTGGCTCCATTACTTTAAGGATAGGGGAGAGCCGGTCTTGCTTTTAGATGCTAGACAGGCTAAAGATGCTAAAGCCCTACAAAAATTAGCAAAAGAGCTTAGCAGTGATATTTTAGCGAGAGCTAAAGCCAGAGGACGGGTCTCGCGACCCATACGCATTTTGGTGGCAGGCATTCCTAACTGTGGAAAATCAACCCTGATTAATAGCCTCATAGGTAAGCGCAGGGCTCAAACGGCGAACAAGCCAGGTGTGACCCGGCAGCTCCAGTGGTGGAAATTGGGCTCGGATTTACAATTGCTCGATTCCCCTGGACTCTTATGGCCCAAGCTAGAATCACGCGAAGCCCAGGTCGCACTTGGTGCCACGGGCGCAGTAAAAGATGAAATTATGGCTAGAACACAATTAGCCGGAGAACTGCTCTATCTTTTAACGGGGCTTTATCCCGCTATGATGGCTGACCACTACGGTCTGCGGAGAGAGGACTATGAGGGGGATAGCCAGCTAGAAATAAATCATAAGATCTTGAGCCAACTCGCAGCGGATTTGGGTTTTCTCCGGCAGGGAGGCGAGCCGGATTTTGACCGAGCCGCAGACCATGCTCTCCGACAGTTCCGCCAAGGTCGCCTGGGTCGTATTAGCTTAGAGAGTCCTCAAGTATGACCTACAAGCCACGCATTGGCGTAAAAGACCAGGAGCGTTATGCCTATATGGGCCAAGTGGAAGGCGAGTTGCAAGCCGCCGGCTTCCATGCAATTGCTGGCTTGGATGAAGCTGGCCGAGGCCCACTTGCTGGCCCTGTCGTCGCAGCAGCCTGTATCTTAGATCCGGACCAGCCCATTTATGGACTCAATGATTCTAAAAAACTATCTCCTGCAAAGCGGGAGTGGCTGGCAGAGGAAATCCAACAGAAGGCAAAGGCTTTTGCCATAGGCTTAGCCTCTCCTCAAAGAATTGATGAGATCAACATTCTGGAAGCTACTAAAGAGGCTATGACCCAAGCCGTCGTATCCCTGGACCCAAGTCCAGATATGCTGGTCTTGGATGCTGTGGTCCTTAAAAACCTGCAACTACCGCAAAGATCGCTCGTCCAGGGAGATGCCCAGGTCAACTGTATTGCGGCAGCTTCCATCTTGGCGAAAACTACGCGTGACAAGATGATGGTGGAAGCAGACCAACTTTATCCTGGATACGGCTTTGACCGCCATAAGGGCTATGGTACAAAAGCCCATTATGAAGCGATCGCTCAGTTAGGACTCTGCCCCTTGCACCGCCTAAGCTTTCTTCATAAATTACACGCCGGTCACAGCTGCCCCAGCGCTGACCAGGTAAAGGGCCGAACCGCAGAAGATCGCGTTGCCCAACACCTCACAGACCAGAATTTTCAAATTCTAGAGCGTAATTTCAGCCTACCGCCCTTTGCGGAGGTAGATATTATTGCGAGAAAAGGGGGACAACTGTTCTTTGTTGAGGTCAAAGCCAGACAAGATTATCGAGACCTGCCTGCACAAGACCAAGCGATAGCAGCCTTCCATGCGGAAAAACAGCATAAAGTTGCCCTGGTCGCCGAATATTATGCGGCCAGCAGGGGCTGGGAAAAATCGAAGATCTGCCTTCTTCTAGCGGCCTGTGAGCTCAATGGACAAGGTGAAGTTGAGCACATCCGCTATTATGAAGCTGATTAAAAACTAGCATTGGCTGTGGCCGTAAACTTGTAATAACCTCTTTTGTAACTTTCCAAACTTTCGGACTTATGCTAGGATGTAAGGACGGCATGCGTATGTTTAGGAGGTCACATGAAACTTGATAGATATTCTAGCGTTCCCCTCTACGCCCAACTTCGGGAGCTTATTCTGGAGCGTATCCAAGATGGGGTTTATGGTCCGGGGGAGAAGATTCCTTCGGAAATGGACTTTTGCAAGGAACTTGACCTATCCCGACCTACCGTAAGGCAGGCTGTTGCAGAACTGGTTGCGGACGGTGTGCTAGAAATTCATAAGGGCAAGGGTACTTTTGTCGCGGGTGAAGCCGAGCGGATAATGATCCCGCACTTTACCGCCTTATCCTTCTCCTTTCTTAATCTCAACTCCTATGAAAATATAGGTTTAAAATCTATTAAGCTCTTGGAGTCTGATAAGGAAATGGACGCGATTTTTCAGCTTCCTGACAATCAAGGGTATCCCGGTTACTGGTTAGCAGAATGGCCCTTGACAATTGATAATCAGACTATGGGTAATTGTCAATCTTACGTTCCTGTGCAGCTTTTCCCGGATTTAGGACAGGCGATTTCGGCAGGCAAGCGCATGATTGATATTAAGTCTAATAAATATGCCTATCTGCCGCAGAAGGGGAGCTTGAACTTAGTGGCTCGACCTGCCCGCAATAAGGAGGCTTCAATTTTAGACCTACCCCGCCGTTCTTATATTCTAGCCATGGAAGGACCTTTGTTTGCGCGTTCAGGCCATGTATGTGAGGTCTTGCGTATCATTTTGCGCCCAGACCTAATTGGGGTAGAAATTAACTAACTTCCCTAAACGAGGCTAAAAGACCACTTGTACTTGTTCTCAGCTATTAAAGTGATATATTACGGGCCAGGTTTTTCCTGGCCCTCCTATTTGGAAGGTGGAACTCGTGTCCCATTATTTTGATCAAACAGCTACGGGTGACCTTGATCCTGAGGTTTTAGAATTCTATATCGAGTCTTTGCGCAAGTATCCTGCCAACCCAGCCACGCGCTATGCAGGTGGACAAGCAGCCAAGTCTGCCCTGGAAGAGGCTAAAACACGGATAGCTCGAGCGCTAAACTGCCTGCCCAACGAGGTCATTTTTACCTCTTCGGGAACTGAATCTATTAATACAGTCATAAAAAGTATAAGCTTGCAAACTAGGTCGCGAGATGGGCTCCTTCTTGCTCCAGCCGCAGAGCATGCGGCTACTAGCCAGAGCCTCGACTTTGCTGCCGAGGAATTGGGGCGGAAGGTTGCATACCTGCCCCTCCGGCAAAGAAGCTTTGACCTGGGCCTGCTCGAAGATACCCTAAAAAAGGAAAGCCTTGACCTCTTTACTAGCGTCTATGTCCATAATTTGACGGGAGCCATCTACCCCATTCATGACATGGCTACACTTGTCCGCAAACAGGCACCTCAAGCCCGTATCCATGTGGATGCGGTTCAAGCCCTGGGTAAGTGTGAGATTAACTTTGCAGCCATGGATGTCGACTACCTGTCGCTAAGTCTACATAAAGTAGGCTGCCCCAGAGGCTCAGGATTACTCCTGGCAAATTTCAAAAAACCTTTTATTCCCTTGCTACATGGCGGCGGTCAAGAAGAGGGGCGGCGGTCCTCGACAGAAAATCCTGCATTGGCCTTAGCCTCTGCGCTGGCAGTAGAGAAGGCTGTGGCGGGAAGGGAAGACTGGTTACAAAAAGTCTCAGACCTGCGCAAGGCTTTCCTGGCTGCCTTGCAGCAAGAAAAAGACGCAAAATTTACTTATGAGCTCCTGTCGCCAGACCCTGCTGTTCCGCATATTGTTCCCTTGTATATTCCCGGCTTGCGGGCCCAAAACATCCAAACGGTGCTGTCTCAAGAAGGCTGGGAAGTTGGCATCGGGTCTGCCTGCTCTTCCAGTAAACAGAAAGCCCCCCAAGCCCTTCTGGACCTTGGCTTGACAGCAGAACAAACGCTCCATTTCCTCCGGGTCAGCCTTAGCCCACGGCATACAAGGAAAGAGGTCGTAGACCTAGCAGGACGGATCGCTCAGGCTGTGAGAACATTCGCCATTTAGTCAATCAAGGATATTACACCTCTCAAGATAGGTTTAAGAATGGAAAATATGATGCAAGAAACAAAAGCACATTATCGTGAGCTGATCTTGGTACGGATAGGGGAGATTGCCCTCAAGGGACTTAACCGTGGCCGCTTTGAAAAACAATTACTAAAGAATCTCGAATACCGTTTGCGACACGAAGGTTCTTATAAACTTACGCGTGCAGACTCTCGCATTTGGATTGAAGCGGGAGACGATCAGCAGACGCTTGATACGGCTACGGCCCTTACAGCAGTACAAGATGTGTTTGGCTATGTTTCAGCCAGCCCCGTGCGTGCTTTTCCTTTGGATTTAGATTTGCTTGATGCCAATGTCCTTAAACTTGCAGAGGAAAAATTTGAGGATGGCCGAAAACACAGCTTTAAGCTAGAAGTCAAGCGGGCCAACAAGGCCTTCCCCTTAAAAACGTATGATTTGGCCGTGCGTTTAGGCGATCTTATTTTAGACCATTTTGCCGACCAGGCTTGGGTGGATGTACATGAGCCCGAGCTTACTTTTTATCTGGAAGTGCGTGAGGACTTTTACCTCTATACCGAGATTATTCCGGGGCGTAAAGGCCTGCCTGTGGGCATGGGTGGCCGGGGAATGCTCATGTTATCAGGAGGCATTGACAGCCCGGTTGCCGGCTACATGATGGCCTCTCGCGGCATGCGCCTATCTGCTATTTATTTCCACACCTTCCCCTATACCAGTGAAGAGGCCAAGCAGAAGGTCATTGATCTCGCAAAAATACTCACCCGCTATGCCGGAGATTTAGACCTGTATATTGTGGATTTTACGAGTACCCAGTTGGCCCTAAATGAAGTCTGCCCCGAGGACATGATGACTATCGTCATGCGGCGTATGATGATCCGTATCGCTCAGGCGGTTGCGCAGGAGGAAAAAATACCTGGCCTCATTTCTGGCGAAAGCATGGGCCAGGTGGCGAGTCAGACCTTAGAAGCCTTGGTGTGTACTGACAAGGTGGCGGAAATGCCCATTTTTAGGCCTCTCATTGGTTTGGATAAGGATGCTACTATCCGCTTAGCCCGAGATATCGGAACTTTTGAGACCTCGATCCTGCCTTACGAAGACTGCTGTACCGTGTTTGTAGCCAAGCATCCAAAAACGCATCCGCGCTTAGGGGATGCAGCAAGGGCAGAGAAGCACCTAGACGTGTTGGGACTGACCCTAGAAGCGGTACAGAAAACCGAGAAAATACCGCTTAAGCTAGCAGATAATATAGGGAAATATGATAGAATAAGTCCACTGCATTAATTATTAGGAGGCAATCCATGTACGAACACATTAAATCCACAGACCCACAAGTTTATGAGGCGATCATGCAGGAACTCAAGCGTCAGCAAGACCACATTGAACTCATCGCTTCTGAAAATTTTGTTTCTGAAGCAGTTTTGGAAGCAAACGGTTCTGTCCTGACCAATAAATACGCCGAAGGCTATCCTGGCAAGCGCTACTATGGCGGCTGTGAATACGTTGACGTAGTAGAGGATATCGCCCGTGATCGTCTGAAGGAAATCTTTGGCTGTGACCACGCTAATGTCCAACCCCACTCCGGCGCCAACGCCAACATGGCTGTTTATTTTGCCCTTTGCCAACCTGGCGACAAGATCCTGGGCATGGAACTCGCCCACGGTGGTCACTTAACACATGGTATGAAGATCAATATTTCTGGTAAATATTTCGAGGCCCACTCCTACCAAGTTCGCCGCGATACCATGGAAATTGACTACGACGATTTACGTCAAAAAGCCCACGAGATTAAACCCAAGCTTATCGTTGCTGGTGCTTCTGCCTATCCTCGTGCCATCGACTTCAAGAAATTCCGCGAAATCGCTGATGAAGTTGGCGCTTATTTCTGGGTTGACATGGCTCATATCGCAGGCCTGGTAGCTGCTGGTCTCCATATGAATCCTGTGCCCTATGCAGACGTGGTGACTTCTACAACCCATAAGACCCTGCGTGGTCCTCGTGGCGGTATTATTCTCTGCAAAGAAGAGCTAGCCAAGAAGATTGACTCCGCTGTATTCCCTGGTATCCAAGGCGGCCCCCTCATGCATATTATTGCTGGTAAGGCCGTATCCTTTGCGGAAGCCATGAAGCCTGAATTCAAGGCCTACCAACAGCAAGTCGTGGCAAACGCTAGTGCCCTAGCCAAGGGTCTTTTAGATAGAAATGTACAACTCTGCACCGGCGGCACCGACAATCACCTTATCCTCATCAATCTTACCGGTACGGGTGTAACAGGTAAGACCCTGCAGGAAAACCTGGACAAGGTCCACATTACCGCCAATAAAAACGGTATCCCCTTTGATACTGAGAAGCCGACGATCACCTCTGGCCTGCGTATTGGTACACCTGCAGTTACCAGCCGCGGCATGAAGGAAGCGGACATGGATGAGATCGCTGACCTCATCAGCCTGGCTATCTTCGACTTTGACGCTAAGGAAGAAGAGATCCGCAATCGTGCTGACGCGCTATTAGCCAAGTATCCTCTTTACAAGGATTTTAACTAGTCCTTATGCCTGCTGGTTCTCACAAGCAAGAACCCCTAGCATATCGTATGGCTCCCAGGACGCTGGCCGAATATATCGGCCAGCGTCATATTTTGGGAGAAGGCAAAATGCTTAGGCGGATGATTGAGTCAGACCAAATGTCTTCCATCATCCTTTTCGGGCCTCCGGGGTCTGGCAAAACATCCTTGGCCAGGGTGATTGCTCAGAATAGCGAAAGGCCCTTTTACCGCATCAATGCGGTTACCTCCGGGGTAGCAGAGATCAAGGCGGTCATCGCAGACAGCCGCAACCCTTTTATCTGCCCTGAGGGCAAGGCTATAGCCTTCATTGATGAAATTCATCGTTTTAATAAGGCACAACAGGATGCACTCTTACCGGCTGTCGAAGAAGGGTCCATCATCCTCATCGGAGCGACTACGGAGAATCCCTTTTTTGAAGTAAATAAAGCCTTGTTATCTAGGTCTACCGTCTTTCAGCTTAACCCCTTAAGTTCTGAAGAAATTGGCCAAGTGTTAGACCAGGCTTTGACAGATCCAGAACGTGGTTATGGGCATCTTAAGATTGAACTAGCACCCCAAGCACGGGCATTTTTACAGGAAGCGAGTAGGGGAGACGCCAGGGTTGCGCTTAGGGCCTTAGAGCTTGCAGTGACCACTACCTCCCCCAATGCAGACGGCCTTAGGATCTTGAGCTTGGACATCATGGGTGACTGCTTACAGCAATCCCCCTTACGCTATGACAAGGATGGTGAAGGCCATTATGACACCATCTCAGCCTTTATCAAATCTATGCGGGGCTCAGATCCCGATGCAGCGCTCCATTATTTAGCCCGCATGCTGGAGAGTGGAGAGGACCCTAATTTTATTGCACGCCGCTTGGTGATTTGTGCAGCTGAAGATGTGGGATTGGCCAATCCCCAAATTTTGACCCTCTGCATGTCCGCCTGGGATGCGGTACGGGCCGTCGGAATGCCCGAAGCAAGGATTATCCTCTCTATGGCAGTAGTCCTCGTAGCCAGCTCGCCTAAATCCAACTCTGCCTACCTGGCCATTGATGAGGCGCTGAGTGATGTCCGCAAGGGTAAGATCGGCGAGGTGCCTTTCCACTTGCGGAATGCGCCGGTAAAAGGCATGGCGGACCTCTCCTATGGCGAGGGGTACCTTTACAGTCACGATTACCCCATGCATGTCTCCAAGCAGGAATACCTGCCCGAAGCTTTAAGGGGAAAAGTTTATTATGTCCCAGGTGACTTGGGTTACGAAAAGCAAATTCAGACTTGGCTGGAGAAAATAGAGCCTTATCTAGGCAGGTAGCTAGCTTATTAGTGTTCCCCACCCTGCTAGGCAGACTACAAGCAGGCAACTGGACCTGGCCTAGCCTGGATTTATTCCCTCACATTCAGGCTTTTGAGTAGATGGCAAGTAACTAGTGTTACTTGAGGCTTACTCGCCCTTCCTTAAAATATGATGGTAATGATGAACCTTTGTTACCAGTAGCTCAATACTGGAAAGAAATTTAGAATATGGAGTTGATATGAGCCAGCAAAAACGCAGATACTTTGACCACGCGGCTACGACCAGTGTGCGTCCAGAAGTCTTAGAAGCTATTGTGGATGTGTATGAAAACCATTACGGTAACCCCTCCAGCTTTTATGAGGAGGGCCACGATGCAGAGAATTTGTTGCTTGAGGCCCGTCAGCGGGTCGCTAAGAACATTAATGCCAAGCCTGACGAAATTTTCTTTACTTCTTGCGGAACAGAATCTGACAACTGGGCCCTCAAGGGTACAGCTTTTGCCTTGCAGAAGAAGGGCAAGCATATCATTACAAGCAAAATAGAACACCATGCCATCCTGCACACAGCTGAGTGGCTGGAAAAACAGGGTTTTGAAGTGACCTACTTGGATGTAGATGAATACGGTATGGTCCGACCAGAAGACGTCGAAGCTGCCCTGCGCGATGATACGATTCTCGTATCTATTATGATGGCTAACAATGAGGTGGGTACATTACAGCCCATCAAAGAGATTGGCGCTATCTGTAAGGCCCATAAGGTACGTTTTCATTCGGATGCTGTTCAAGCTTTGGGGGCTATTCCTATTGATGTTGAAGATCTCGGCGTCGACATGCTCTCTTTTTCTGCCCATAAGCTCTATGGCCCTAAGGGAGTGGGTGTGCTCTATCTGCGTAGGGGCAACCGTCTGGATAACCTGCTCCATGGCGGGGCCCAGGAGAAGGGCAAGCGCGGAGGCACAGAAAATGTGGCCCTCATTCAAGGCTTTGCCAAAGCCTTAGATTTAGCAGTTGCTGACTTAGATCAAGAAGCCAAACGGCAGATTGACTTGCGGGACCGTCTGATCAAGGCAATTGGCACCAGTATTCCTTTTGCTAAACTTAATGGCCACCCCAGCAAACGCCTGCCCAACAATATTAACTTCTCCTTTGAATTTATTGAAGGGGAGTCAATGCTCATTCTCCTGGACTACCAGGGTTTTGCTTGCTCTTCTGGGTCAGCATGCACCTCGGCTTCGCTAGACCCTTCCCATGTCCTCCTGGCCATGGGACTGCCTCATGAAATTGCCCACGGTTCCCTGCGGATGACAATTGGCCGTGAGACCAGCCTGGAGGATATAGATGCCCTGGCAGAAGCTTTACCGCCCATCATTCAGAGGCTGCGTGATATGTCTCCCTTGTGGGAAGACTGGGAAAACGGAAAAATTAAAAACTCTCTGATCCCTGAATATAGCGAATATTAAGCTCGTTCAGGGTGATATGGACCAGAATAAACGCTAGGCAAAGAAAGGATAATAATATATGCAATATACAGAAAAAGTCATGGATCACTTCATGCATCCCCGCAACATGGGCGAGATCCCAGATGCTACCACCTCTGGTGAAGTTGGCAACCCTGTCTGCGGCGATATTATGAAAATTGATCTTAAAATTGAGAACGATATCGTAACCGATGCAAAATTCAAAACCTTCGGCTGTGGAACCGCTATTGCGACTTCCTCTATTGCGACGGAGATGATCATTGGTAAGCCCATTGATGAGGTTTTGGAGCTCACAAATAAATCTGTAGCGGAATCTCTAGATGGCCTGCCTCCAGTCAAAATGCACTGCTCCGTCTTGGCTGAACAAGCCGTTAAAGCTGCACTCAAGAAGTATTTGGAAGAAAATGGTAAGATGACAGCTGAGCGTGAAAAATACTTCAAGATTCTCAACGAAGAGGACGAACATGAACACGCAGGTCCTTCGATCTATGAATATGTAGACGACGCTGAGAATAGCAAGAAGTAAATCATTCAGTCTAAAGGAGAAGTATTTATGGCCGAAGAAATTGCTGGCAAGGAAAAAACTGCAGGTGAGAAGCTGCAAGAAAAACTAAGCTTTAAATTCAAGAACCAATGGGATGCCATTGATCCTGAATTAGAGGCTAGTTCCCATAAGTTTAACGAAGACTATAAGCAGGCTTTAGACCAAGGTAAAACCGAGCGTGAATTCCACGACATGGCTATAAACCGTTTAGAGGCCGCTGGCTTCAAGAATCTTGCAGAGGTCGAAAAGCTGGAGCTTGGTGATAAGGTTTATAGGTCCGTGCACAATAAGGGCCTGCTCGCTGCTATCGTGGGCTCCAAGTCTCCTACGGAAGGCTTACTCTTGGTAGGTTCTCACACGGATTCCCCTCGCTTAGACCTCAAGCCTTACCCCTTATATGAACAAAATGAATTAGCCCTTCTTAAAACGCACTATTACGGTGGTATTAAGAAGTATCAATGGGTTTCCACTCAGCTGGCCATCCATGGGGTGGTGATTAAACAAGACGGCAGTAAGGTAGAAATCTGCATTGGGGAAGCGGAAGACGATCCTGTTCTCACCATCCCTGACCTTCTACCTCACCTGGGCCGCAAGCAAATGGCTAAGCCCGCAAAGGAAGTGGTTGAGGGTGAAAAGCTCAACATTCTGGTAGGCTCCAAACCCTATCCAGAAAAAGACCTCAGCGACCGCTTCAAACTGAATATTCTCTCTATCCTGCATGACAAGTACGGTATTACCGAACGTGATTTAGTGACAGCAGAGCTAGAAGTCGTTCCTGCCCATAAGGCAAAAGATGTAGGACTCGACCGTTCTTTCGTCGGCGCCTATGGCCAAGATGACCGCGTTTGTGCCTGGACATCTCTAGAAGCCCTTCTGGATGCCATGCCGCAAACCAAAACCCAGGGTATTTTATTCTTCGATAAGGAAGAAGTCGGCTCGGATGGCAACACGGGTGCTCAATCTGACCTGTATTTCTTTGCCCTCAATGAACTATGCGCTAAGATTATGGGCAAAGAACCCAGCATCTTGGAAGTTCAGCAAATGCTGGAAAACTCTAAGCTCTTGTCTTCTGACGTTACAGCGGCCTATGATCCTGACTATGCCGAGGTTTATGAGCCTCTGAATAGTGCTTACTGCAACTACGGTATTGGGATTAATAAATACACAGGTGGTGGTGGCAAAGGTGGTACCACCGATGCGAATGCCGAATACTTCAATGAAATTACCCGACTCTTTGAAAAATATAATATTCCCTGGCAGGCAGGAGAGCTGGGCAAGATTGACGAAGGCGGCGGTGGAACGATTGCCAAATTCTTCGCCAATGCCGGCATGAATGTAATTGACTGTGGCGTTCCTGTCCTGGCCATGCACTCCTGCTTTGAGGTTACTGCTAAGCTCGACGTTTTTAACACCTATCGCGCGTATAAGATTTTCTTTGAACACGCAGAATAACCTTAATCGCGAGTAGCACATAAGGTAAATAAAGTCTGGCTCCTGCTTTCGGGCAAGAGCCAGTTCTTTTATTGTCCTTAAAATGACAGAGCGAGGGGGAAACACCTACTCGCTTCCCAGCTTAAGCGTTTTTATGGGAAGGGTTAGGTGACTTGCGGTCAAAAATTTCTTCGCCTAAGGCTACAAAATCTTCCTTGGAGTAGGTATTAAGCGGGTGCTGGTCGACTGTATCCTGCAGCATGCGGTCAGATATATGGGTATAGATTTCTGTAGTAGCTACGGAGCTGTGCCCCAAAATTTGCTGCAGACTGCGGATATCCGCACCTCCGTATTGGTACATGAGGGTTGCAGCTGTATGACGGAGCTTATGGGTAGAGTAGCGGCGGGAATCCAGGCCCGCCATTTGTAAATATTTCTTGACCACATTTTCTACTGCCCTTTGGGACATCCGCTGCCGGTTGCGAGAAATAAAGAGGGCTTGCTCATGGCCAGCTTTACCGGGCAGGCGGACTGGAAGGTATTGGTCAATAGCTTCTCTAGCTAAATGATTGAGGTAAACCGCGCGCTCCTTAGAGCCCTTACCTATAACGCGGAGCTGTTCGCCTTCAATATCGGCCACATCTAAGCTGCAGAGTTCAGACAACCTGAGCCCGCAGCTTATGAGGATAGCGAGTATGCAGTAATCTCTTTCTGCAAAGCTTTCACCAGAGGTGGCCGCGGCCGCCAAGAGGGCACGGCTTTCTTCAATGTCTAAAAATTGGGGCAGGGCCTTCAGCTGTTTGGGAGATTCCAGCTCAGCTGTCGGATTGTAATCTAAGACGTGAATCTTTGTGGTTAAAAAATTGAAAAAGGCTCGTAGAGAAGAGACCTTGCGGGCCCGTCCAGCCGGACCCACATCGCGTTCCTGGGCCAGCCAAGACATATAGCGATAAAAGTCAGATAGTTTGATCGCTCTGAGGTCCTCCAGACCTATGGATGAAATATCGATATCCTCAAAAGCTGTTTCCGCGTCCGCCCTGCCCATATAGACCTGGTACCAGCGGAAAAATAGGCAGATATCATAATAGTATTCCTTAAGCGTGAGCTCTGACCTTTCTTTGACCCCGGAAAAGTAAGCGAGAAACTCATCTAAATAATAAAAGGATGGCCCTAGTGGGATAGGGGAGCCCATAGCATGCTGAGCCTTGCGTGAGGGAGTCTGTTGCTTAGCCAAGATCATTACCTCCTAGTTCATATTTTACGTGATTAGCTAGGTCCTTGTGTTGCAAGCACATAACTTTTCCGCTTATGCTAAAATTCAAATGTATATTCATAGTGGTAATTTATAAAGTTTTGTATAAAAGGAGGGGAGAAGTGAGCAAGAAAAAGATTAGAGTGGCTGTGATTGGGGCTACAGGTTATGTGGGCCAGCGTTTTGTCACCCTCTTAGAGGGCCATCCTTTTTTTGACCTTCAGGTTTTAGTGGCAGGGCCTAAGTCTAAGGGTAAGACCTACCAACAGGCTTGTCAGGGCCGCTGGAAATTAGAACTCCCTATGCCCCAGAGGCTCGAGGATACTCTTGTATATGGTACAGATGAACTGGACCAGTGGTGTGAAGGCGTGGACTTGGCCTTTTGCGCTGTAGACATGGATAAGGCAGCTCTGATTGCCTTAGAAGAGCGTATTGCCCGCCAGGAAATCCCCCTGGTGTCTAACAATTCAGCCAACCGCTGGACGAGAGATGTGCCCATTATTATCCCCGAAATTAATAGCCAGCACTTTGCAATTTTAGAGAGCCAGAAAAAGCGTTTAGGCACTCAGAGAGGTTTTTTGGTGGCCAAGCCCAACTGCTCCGTGCAAACTTTCCTACCCGCCCTGGAGCCTCTAAGAGATTTTGGCCTTGAGAAGGTATTTGTCTCCACCTATCAAGCGGTATCGGGAGCGGGGCGCAGGCTCGAGGACTGGCCTGAAATGCAGGGTAATGTCATCCCTTTTATTAGCGGAGAAGAAAAGAAAACGGAAGAGGAGCCTTTGAAAATCTGGGGCAGGGTAGAGGGTGACCACATTGTCAGGTCTGACCAGCCTATCATCTCTAGCCAATGTACCCGGGTTGCCGTCCAAGAAGGCCACCTGGCTAATGTGTGGGTGAAGTTTCGTGAGCCTTGTGAGCGAGAGGAAATACTCAGGCGTTGGCGGGACTATTGCCCTTTGCCCCAGGCCTTAGGTCTGCCTTCTGCCCCCCAGCCTTTCTTGTCCTATCGGGAAGAGGCGGATCGGCCCCAACCTCAGCTGGACACCCTCAGCTGTAAAGGTATGGGGATTACAATGGGGCGTCTGCGTGAAGATTCCATTTATGACTATAAATTTTCTTGCCTATCTTCAAATACAATCAGGGGTGCTGCAGGAGGGGCTATTCTAACAGCCGAATTGTTGTACAAGCAAGGCTATTTGGACTAGGTCAAATGACAGGGTAGTAGCAATCGCAGTCAAAATAGAAACGAGGAGTAGGGAAATAGCGAAGGAAAAACAATAGCAGCTTGATTTAGCCAGGCATAAGAAGGAGAAGTTCTGTGATTCCAAGTTTGATTATCCGAGATGTTCAGCTGAACCTGAATCGCCTAGAAATGTACAGAAATCTATTTCTCGATAAATTTCTTGTTTACCATGCTATAAGCCGCAGTGAGCTGAAAATTCTCACGCTCATACCGAAACACAAGACATGCTATATCCGCGATCTGGCGAGGGATGGCCACTACGACCACAGTAATGCCTCACGGATTGTGAAGAACCTGGAAGAAAAAGGTTTCATATTGACCAGTGTGCCGCCATTTGATAAGCGTAGCAAGCAAGTACGCTTGACAGCGCAGGGCCGAGAATTGACTCGTAATTTTGAAGAAGCCCTCCTGCAACGTTTTGGCGAATTCATTATCAATTGCCAGACTGAAAAATTGAGCAATCTGATTGAGATCCTGGCCGATCTCAATATGTATCTTGCCCGCGAAAAGGAAGCCGAAAAAAATAATTGCATCTTGCGCCAAAAAGCCAAACCCGGTTCGTAAATCAATTATTTCCTACAACATCTGGACGACCGTTTGCGGGGGTCATTCTTGGGGAAGACCTTCATGTTGTTGACTCTACGCGGGAAATGGTTTGTATAAGTACTTTAAGGAGATGAACTATTAACTTCGCAAAATAACAATTTTGCGAAGTTGGGCCGGGAAAATTAAAGAGGCCGGAAATTTCCAGCCTTCAATAAAGTTCAAAAACTATTCACTTTGTATGGCAGACTTCTTACTTATCTTTTTCAAACTGGTCGCCCACAATCATCTGTAATTCACTGGTATCAGATAAATCTAGGTATTGACCAATAAAACATGCCATGAGCAAGATGATAATCAAAGTGACGAGAATCTTGCGGAGAATGCTTTGCCTTTTGATACTACGGAAACGTTTATTGATGTTATCCGTCGTGGTGTAAGCTGTTAGCTTATAAACCTTGGCCCCTTTTAACTGCTCCTGCTGCCAGCCCTCCAGCCGCGTTTTCTTTTTTCCGCTTTTGCGATCCTTTTGGAGCTTGGTTAAAGCCTTAGTTAATTCGTTCTTAGCTTGTCCCGCCATGCGGCGAGTGGGATAGCGTTCGCCAGGATTGAGGCCTTTTAATTCCACATGAGATCTTTTTGCAGACTTGGCGATGACCTTGGGGTCATTGGGATAATTTCCTTTGGATCCTAGGGCTTGTCTGGGGGGCTGTCCAGGGCGGCTAGGCTTTTGTGGCTGATCGGGCCTCTGAGCTTTGACGGCTTTCTGGCTGGCTGGATCTTGCAGTGCTGATTTTGGTCCTGGCTTGGCATTTTCCTTAGCTAGCCATTGCGGAAAGCCAGCTTGGGCTTTAGAAGGCCGCTTAACTGGCTGTGCAAAATTTAATAAATTACCCTGATCTGGAATGGCCTTTTGCGGACCTCCAGACTTGGCTTGTAACTTTGGAGTCTGAATATTTTGCTTTTGATCATCAGCCATAACAGCTAGCCTATCTATTTCACCCTTTAGCCATCAGCTATAAATTTATTGAGGAAGCAAGTCCTTATGCTTGGTTATTATAGCGCATGCGCTTGGCTCTAGCCACTCAAATATTTTGCGAAGTTGGCTTGGCTAAAGTGAAAAAGTAAGTTCCACATCAAAGGGTGGGAAGCAGAATTTAGTCTTACAGTAAAATCCACTGAGAATTCAGTCTTACACTCCATGGGTTTTTGAGGCTTGTTGACTTTTTAGGCCGGGCTTCGTGAACTGTCAATGGTCTTTGACCGCTAAGCGGCGCCGAAGGCGCCATTGACTGTTCATGAGACCCGGCCATAGTTTAATCAAGCCTCAAAAACTCCTTTTAATCTGTCCCTCATCTAGGGCAAAATGAACTTTGTCAGCGGCCGTGAGAAAGGGGGCCAGTATGGCCGCAGCAAATAAAAATCTTCATCTGACTTTAGAAGAAAGAAAGATTATCTTGAAAGGGATTGAGTCAGCAGCAAGTAAGACAGATATTGCCAATACCTTGGGTAAGGACAAATCTACCATTGGCAAGGAAATTAAGAAGTACCGCATAAAGGTCTACTCATGTCATTTGCCCTTAGAATGTGCCAATTACAAGACCTGCCGGCATTACAGAAATTGCCGGCCTGAATGCATAGATTTCAAGCAGTTTAGATGTAATAGACGGGACAGGAGTCCTGGGGCTTGTAATGGCTGTCCTAAGATACATACTTGCCGCTTTGACAAGTTCAAATATGACCCGAATCAGGCGGACTTCTATTACCGTAAAACCTTAACGGAGTCTAGGCTAGGCATTAATGCGACAAGAGAAGAGATTGAACAGATGGCTGTTATCCTAAAGCCACTACTAAGAAAAGGACAATCACCCTTCCATATCCTAGAGGCACACCCTGAAATTACCGTGTGTGAGAAGACCATCTACAACTACCTGGAAGCTAATGTGTTTGGAGAATTTGGCCTAAGCAACCTCGACTTGCGCACTCAAGTAAAGAGGAGGCCCACCAAGAAAAAGAAGGTCTGCTACAAGAAAAGACAAGATCGGAAATACCTAGCGGGCAGAAGCTACAAAGACTATCTTGACTTCTGTGAAGAGAGCACTAGAACCTGCCAGATGGATACGGTCTACAACGACATATCCTGTGGCCCTTTCATGCAAACCTTTAAGTTCATGGACTCTAGCTTTCTCTTTGCCTTATTACACGGAGAGCTCAATTCGCAGAATATGCTGAGTGGCGTTGGCAAGTTGGAAAGTATTTTAGGACCACAATTATTCCAGAAGCACTGCGAAGTTTTACTCTCAGACAGGGGACCAGAATTCACCAAGGCAGAGGAGATGGAGACAGGAACGGGTGGAATAAAGAGATGTCATATCTTTTACTGTGATCCCATGAGAGCTGACCAAAAGGGCTCTCTCGAAAACAATCACAAGCTCCTACGCTACATCCTGCCCAAGGGCACGGACCTTAGAGCCTTGGGCTTAAGAACACAAGAAGATCTGAACAAAGTTTTATCTCACGTGAACTCGACTCCTAGAGAAAAGCTCGGTGGGAAATCTCCCATCGAGCTCCTCGAGTTCTTGCATCCCGAACTCTACACCAAATTCTATGAGTTTGGGATCCGAAAAATTCCGAAGGATGAGGTCACCCTAAAACCCTTCCTTCTAAAATAGCGAAGCTTTTAGCTTCTAGCACGACCGCTGGCAGCAACAGATAAATCTCTCTCAATAAAGTGGAGTTTAGTCTTCCAATCACAAAAAAGATATTTCTCCACAGAGCTTTAACATGCGCTTTTTTCGGTCGCCTTGAGTAAATTATAGCCTATCCAGAAAAAATTAGTTGAAAATTTTAGGCGGAAAAATTACCACAAGCCTTGCCCATGGCATTTTGCAAGACTTATGGCAACTTTTCTTTTTTTCGCTTTTGGTGTGGAACTTACTTTTTCACTTTAGCCGAAGTTGGCTTGCCTCTTCCCTGCTAGTCTAAAGTCACGCTGGCTTGTCAAGCAAAAGGCTTATACGACTTAGCAAGGACTACGGGATCGTCTGTGAGAATACGGGTGTGCTCCTCATCTAAAGGCAGAACAGACTGCAGGGCCGTCTTATAGAGTAAATATTGCATATGTTCGACCTCTAGAACAATGGCTTCCTGGTCAAAGCCCAAGATATAACCTTGCAAAGTCTCTTGAGGCGCATAACTGACCTCTACTAAGACTTTATTTTTCCGGCAGTGATTAAGGAACAACTCTTGAATCTTGCTGCCTCGAGACAGGCTAGGATTTTTTCCTGGCCTATAGGAATCTTCTGAGACATCAGACCAACTTTTATGACTCTTATACTTACCTTTGGGCTGGTAGCGATATCCTGAAGATCCGTAAGTCCAATCCCCTTCCGACGGCCAATCTAAACGCTTCATTTTGCCATCCTGGTCCTTAAAATAATAACCTTCTTCCGCTGACATCCCTAACACCTCCAGGGCGATTTAATATTGCCAAACACCTAAGTAACCTAGTTTCACCTAAGGGGCAATCAAATGACTTGAATGAAAGGCCCTATCTGTTTTGTTACATCTAGGATAAATTAAGAATTTAGTCAAAATTTCAGAAAACCTGGCTATCTTGTCGAAGGCCTTGTGGGAGAGTTTGGCCGTTCAATCTGACTAGGAGTGGCTATTACCTTAATATTGCTCTTGTGAGCTTTGCCTGTTGAAGTTTTGCAAGATCCTGAGGTAGGCGACCTCAGGATCAGCATCTGTAATCTTGAGAAAATCTTCACGCTGGCGGAAGTAGGTGAGTTGGCGTTTGGCATAGCGCCTACTGGCCTGGGCCAAGTTTGCCATGGCCTCTTCCCTGCTTTCTTCTCCTTGCAGGTAGGCATAAATTTCTTTATAAGCAATGGCTTGAAAGGCCTGAGAACGTGGAAATTCAGGATAACGGTCTAGGACTTGTATCAGTTCTTCAATGATCCCCTGCTGAAACATCTCTTCTACTCTTTGCTCAATCCTTCTATAGAGCAGTTGCCGATCTGGCCATAGAACATAATTCACGAAAGGAAAATCCGGGCCCTTTTCGTGGGAAAAGCGATACACCTCAGTGCTCGTCAGACCTGTCTTACAGAAGACCTCAAAAAAGCGTACGATCCGTTTGAGATCCGTTTTTTCGATCCGCAGGCCGGCCGCAGGATCCAGACTGCTGAGCCTCTCATGGGCTGGCCCGGTTCCCCAATGAACAATGTGCCGGGTCAGGCGTCTTCTCAGGGCAGGGTCAAAATCTTCATTAATGAACTGTAGACCATCTACCAGGGCTGAGACAAATTGTCCGGTCCCTCCGCATACTATGGGCTGTCTCCCCCGGTCCACAATCTCACAAATCAATTGACTACTATCCTGGACAAAGTCTGCAACAGAATACCGGTCTAAAGGATCACAAATATCATATAAATGATGGACGACTCCCTCTTGCTCAGTACTGGCAAGCTTGGCTGTGCCAATGTCCAGCCCGCGATAAATTTGCATGGAATCTGCCGAGATAATTTCTCCATTGAGGGCCTTGGCTAACCGTATGGCTAAACCTGACTTGCCCGAGGCGGTGGGGCCAGTTAAGACTAATACAGGTATGTTACGTAGGTACTTGGGCATGGTAGCGAAGAGCGTTTGTTCTAGTTCCTAAACGATGCGGTTAAAGAATTTCTCAATATCAGTGGCTGATAAACGGAGAATCACAGGACGGCCATGGGGACAGTGGAAGGGATCTTCCAGCTGCAAGAGGTCTTGCACGAGATGTTGCATTTCGCGGAAAGAAAGGATGTCATGCGCCTTTACAGCAGCCTTGCAGGCTGTCGTGTGGAGGATTTCATCTAAGCGCTCCGCCTCATCTAAGCGATGTTGACCCGCCTCCTCGACTATAGCCCGAAAGGCAGATTCTGCATTAACACCGGCATGGCTAAATTCAACAGGGATGGCACGGAGGACCAGGCAACCCTGGCCAAACTCCTCGAAATCGAAGCCCATTTTACGAATTTCGTCTGCCTGGTCCAGGGCATTGGCAATTTCCAAAGGAGAGAAATTAAGACTCAAGGGCTGGAGCAAACTCTGACTAGGCGCTTCTAAAGGCAGGTGCTGGCGTTCAGAGCGCAGCTTTTCATACAGAATACGCTCATGGGCAGCATGCTGGTCTATCATAAGAAAATTATCCCCAGCTTCCAGCAATAAATAAGTATTAAAGACTTGACCAATAATTCTAGCCGAGGCCAATTCTTGCAGATCAGGTCTTAGTTGCCCTAAATCTGTTTGATACTCAGACTTGATACTAGACTCAGCAAAAACAGCGGCCTGTTCTTCTGGCGCCAGGCGTTCTTGGAGGACAGGATCCAAATCATGTAATTTCTCTGAGTTTCGTGTGGCGAGGTCATCACTAGGCCGCTTAGTGGATGTGGAAAGAGACCCAATATGGTTGTCATAACCTTTATTTTTATTTGTACTATTGTGATGACCTGGCCCTGCAACATGGATAGCATGTTCTGACCTCATTTCGCTATTAACGCTCGTTTCTTGTGGCCGTGAGGTCATTAAGTCTCTCATTTGCAGCTGGGTTTGGAGGGGAATACTCTGCTCTTTCTCCCCTTCCAGGCTCGCATGTGTGGAGCTAGCTTGAACTTTAGTGTCTTGGTCAGCTTTCTTATTTGTTTCCGTGAGACCTGGAAACGGAGAGGGAGATTTGATATCTTTAATCCCTGTATTCGCTGAAAGGCATGCTTGTACAGTATGATAAACCGCGCGGAAAACTTTTTGTTCATCTGAGAAGCGGACTTCCGTTTTTTGGGGGTGGACATTGACATCTACCATACTGGCAGGTATCTCAATCTTTAAGACCAACTCTGGAAAATTGCCTTTGACAAAGTGGCCTTGGATAGCCTTGTCCACAGCGGCCCTAAGCAAGGGGGACTGGATCATACGTCCGTTAACCAGAAAGATTTGTCTGGACCTGTTTTTCCTGCTATGGGAAGACCTGCTGATATAGCCTTGGAGCTTGAGGCCTTCAAATGTGTTGTCTAAGGTCAAGGCCGCTTCAGCACTGTCACTGCCCCACACGGTGTAGATCGCCGATAGTAATTTGCCATCCCCAGGGCTTACAAAAGTTTGTGTTCCATCCTTCATCAAGGAAAAAGCAATATCGGGCCGGCTGAAGCTAAACTTCTCTACCAAATCTTGTACATAGGCTGCTTCTGTCGCGTCTCTTTTGAGGAATTTATAGCGAGCCGGCGTATTAAAAAAAAGATCACGGATTTCAAAAATTGATCCTATATTAGCAGCTTTGGGACCTTCCTCTAAGACTTCGCCAGCTTCCAGGTGCAAAAAGTAACCTTGGTCTTGTCCTAAGCTTCTTGTCAAAAGGCTCACGCGTGAAACTGCGGCAATAGAGGCCAGAGCCTCCCCGCGAAAACCCATGGAAGAGAGCGTATCTAGGTCCTCTAGCCTATTAATTTTACTTGTTGCGTGACGGGCAAAGGCGAGCCTTGCATCGGAGGCTTCCATACCAGACCCGTTATCTGCCACGCGGATTAGTTTTATGCCACCCTGGACAATTTCTATGGACAGGCGGCTGGCGCCCGCATCTAAGGCATTTTCTACTAATTCTTTGACGACAGAGGCCGGCCTTTCAATGACTTCTCCGGCCGCAATACCATTTGCGGTGACTGGATCAAGAATACGAATCATTTTCTATCCTTCAGTTTTCTAGCTAAATCTTGCAGGTCTGAGAGCTTGGCCAAGGCATCGAGGGGCCTCAACATATTGATATCAAGTTCTAGCAGGCTGTCTATGAGGGTTTCAGCTCCTTGCCAGCTTTGGGCTGCGGAGAAAAGATCAATCTGACCTTCCATGGGCTGGGAAGCCTTACGAATTTTTAAGCGCTGCCCTTGGTTTTCTTCTTCTAGCATGCGCAAAATTTCGCGCGCCCGATTGATGACTTCATCCGGTACGTTCGCTAGCTTTGCTACTTCAATACCATAGGAATGGTCAGAGGCTCCTAATTTGATCTGGTGGAGAAATTCCAACTGATCCTGGTCCCGCACAATATCAACATGGGCATTAAAGACCCCCGGCAAGCTGCCCGCAAGTTCGGTCAGCTCATGGTAGTGGGTCGCAAACAAACAGGGACAGGCCAGGAAATCTGGCTTGGCGACATGTTCAATGACCGACCAGGCTATGGAGAGTCCGTCCCACGTAGAAGTTCCCCGACCAATCTCATCTAAGATGAGCAAACTGCGGGGACTAGCCTCTCTTAGGATTTGTGAGACTTCGTTCATCTCTATCATAAAGGTAGATTGGCCGCTGGCCAGGTCGTCCGAGGCCCCTACCCTAGTGAAAATACGGTCCACCAGACCGATACTGGCGGAATTAGCCGGTACAAACAAGCCGGCTTGCGCCATAATCACAATAAGGGCATTTTGGCGCATATAGGTTGATTTACCCGCCATATTGGGTCCCGTAAGGATCATGAGTTGCTTGTCTGCTCGGTCAAGATATAGGTCATTGGGCACAAATTCGCCCTTTTTTAAGATTTTCTCTACGACAGGGTGGCGCCCCGCCTTGATGTCCCAGATGGGAAGGTCCAATAATTGTGGACGGCAAAAGTTTTGTTTAGCAGCCAAGTCCGCCTGGCCCGCAAAGAGGTCTAAGAGGGCCAGAACCTGCGCATTTTGCTGTAAAGCCGGTAAAAAAGAACTTAGGCGGTTTCGTAAATCGAGGAAGAGTTCTTGTTCTAGACGCAGAATTTTTTGTTCAGCACCCAGGATCCGCTCTTCCATGGCCTTGAGCTCTGGTGTGTAGAAACGCTCTGAGTTCGCTAGGGTCTGACGCCGGATATACGCATCTGGTATTTTATCTAAATAAGATTTAGAAACTTCTATAGTATAGCCAAAGACACGGTTGTACTTAAGCCTCAGGTTTTTGATGCCTGTACGTTCGCGTTCTGCTTGCTCAAATTCTAAGAGCCAGTCAGAACCATGCTGGGCTGCCTGGCGCAGCTCATCAAGTTGCGGGTCTGCTCCCTCAAGGAAAATTCCCCCTTCATTGAGTCGGATGGGCAGATCTTCTTTTAGCTTGGCTAGAATTTCCTGGCTGATCTCTGCCAGGGGATCTAGTTTAGCAGCAAGCGCATCTAGGTTAGGATCATGAAGTTGCTGGAGGAGGCCTTGAAGCTCAGGAATCTTAGCTTGGATCCTGGCCACAGCGTAGACATCTCGCGGATTAGCTGAGGCTAAGGATAAACGTCCAGCCAGCCTTTCCAGGTCATACACCCCTGCTAAGACCTTGCGCACTTCTGACCGTAACACAAAGTCATCCTTAAAGGCTTGAATACAGGACTGACGCCATTCAATTTCTTTAATATTAAGCAGGGGCTGACTAAGAAAGGCCTGCAAGAGCCGTGACCCCATGCTGGTCTCGCAATTGTCCAGAGCCCAAAGTAGACTCCCTCTGCGCTCTCTACTTCTTAAAGTTTCTGTAATTTCCAAATGCCTGCGGGCGGTGCGGTCAAGGACCATGTAGGCTTCCAGCTGGTAATTTTCAACGGGTGGCAAAGGCTCCGGCAAAACAAAGGCCTGATCCGCAAGATAGGTCAATAAACCCACAAGAGCGGTTGTAGCCAAGTCGGCCTCTTCGCCAGGCTCTGGCTGGTACTTTTGTTTAGCCTGTGCCCCAAAAGCCTCTGATTCAAGACAGGATATGCTGACCGGCTTTTGGGCTAGATAGCTTCTACAGGTCTCCGAGTGGAAAAATTCAGAATTGCCTACCAGCTCTTGTGGCTGAATGCGGCTTAATTCATCCAGCAGTTTATGCTGGGTCTGCCCAAAAATGATATTGCAATGCGCAAAGCGTGAGGCAGAGATATCAGCGTAGGCTAAGCCATAGTAAGATTCTTGCTGATAAACACAGGCAATGTAGGAATAACTCAGGGCATCCAGTTGATCAGGATCGATAATGGTCCCCGGACTCACGACCCGGATGATCTGTCTTTCCACCAGGCCAGAGGCTTCACTAGGATCTTCTACTTGCTCGGCGATGGCGACCTTGTGTCCTCTTTCCAGGAGCCGGGCAATATAGGATTCTGCCGCATGGTGGGGAATGCCACACATGGGTGCCCTAGTCGGAAGCCCACAGTCTCTACCTGTAAGGGCCAAACCCAATATTTTAGAGACTTCAATAGCATCATCAAAGAAGAGCTCATAAAAGTCGCCTAAACGAAAAAACAGATAGGCATCCTGTTGGCCTGCTTTGAGCGTCAGGTATTGCTCCATCATGGGAGTAATGGCCTGACGATCTATTTGGTCATAGGTGAGCAATTTATCTTCAGGCAAGGAGTTCAGCCTCCAAGGAAAAAGTCTTGGCCAGGCTGATCCGCACGGGTACAAACTTTCCTTCAAAATAGTCCTGGCTCAGATGACCTGCGCTGGCGTATGCATCTGGAGGCAAGTCCAGATCCGCCGGAAGGTTAACATTAATCAAATGGAATTCAGAGTCGCGCCCAGTCAATACCATGTGGTCCCCCTTCGAGACACCTTCTAAGAGCACCTGCCTTTCGGTGCCCAGAATAGCCTGGTGCTCGGCCCAGGACAAACGATTGAGCACTTCTAATAGACGGTCAAAGCGTTGATGCTGGACCTCACTAGGGACCTGGGGCCAAGTGGCAGCGCAGGTGCCAGGTCGGGCTGAGTAAATAAAGCTAAAAGCCGAGGCAAATTTGGCCTGTTCAACTAGGTCCAGGGTAGCTTGAAAGTCTTCCTCACTCTCCCCCGGGAAGCCTACCATGATATCGGTGCTTATGGAGACGTCTGGCCTCACTTGACGGATCCCCTTGACGATGGCTAAATAACGTTTTCGGTCATAATGCCGGTTCATGGCCTGAAGTACCTGATCAGAACCCGATTGCACTGGAAGATGCACGTGGTTGGCGATTTCCGGGACTGCTTTCAAGGCGGCAAGCATCTCACCTGCAAAGTCTCGCGGATGGGGTGACATATAGCGTATAGACTTAATGCCAGGGATGGAGCTAATAGCAGCCAGTAATTGCGGGAAGCTCAACACCTCCTCAGCTCCGAGCTGGCCCGCCCTCAAGGCCTCAAGCTTAGCAAGTTCTTGATCGGAATAAGTCAAAGGACGAAGTTCGCGTTTTTCTGGTGCAAAGAGGTCAAAGCCCCAGGCATTAACATTTTGCCCCAGGAGCATCACTTCTGGGATGCCTTGTGCGGCCACTTCCCTACATTCGGCCAAAATATCTGACGCTAAACGTGACCGCTCTCGCTCTCGGGCAGAAGGCACCATACAGTAAGAGCAGAAATTATTGCAGCCATACATAATAGAAACTAAAGCGCGAAATTTTCGCTCCCGAATGACTGGTAGGCCTTCTGCAACGACATTATCCTTGCTCACGGCGTTGAGCTTTTTTTGGTCGCGGAAGATAGCCAAAAGAAGTTCTGGCAGACGTTGGATATCCTGAGGGCCCATAAGCAAATTTACGAAGGAGAAAGACTCGCGTATCTTGGCATTCTGCTCTGCTTGGGTGGGCAGGCAGCCGCATACAGCAACTTTGAGCTGAGGCCGTTTGCTTCGCAAGGCCTTGAGTTCACCCAAGTGACCAAAAAGACGCTGGTCAGCATTTTCCCTTATAGAACACGTATTGATTAAGACCAGGTCTGCATCTTCATAAGCTTGGCCTGGCTTGAGTCCCAGATCCTCTAAAATACCGCGTATCCTTTCACTATCAGCCTCATTTTGCTGGCAGCCAAAGGTTTGGATAAAATAACGCATATACTGGCCCTGGCTCAATTCATAGTCTTGCAACCAGAGGAGAAAATCCGTTTTATAGGCTTCTTGATTAAGATAAGCAACTCTTTGAACTTGGTAATTCGACATAGGCCTATTTTAACACATGGGTCATTGAAGTCAGCAATCTAGTCTTGCAAGTAGAAGGGGCCATATCTTTACCTTGCCCAGTAAATCCCTTAGGATAGAGTTTGTTTTTAAGCCTATAGCAAATGAAGAGGATTAGCATTGTGTCTCGAGATTCTAAAACAAGATCTGTCAAGCCAAGTAGCGAGACGTCCATGGAGCGATCAAGGCAAAGCAACAACAAAGTGTTCAAGCAGTCCAAGCCCAAGTCCTTGCCCACCTTCTTTTTTTCCTGCCTTAAGATTTCCGCTTTCACCTTGGGTGGCGGATACGTCATTGTCCCTTTACAAAAGCGCCGCTTTTGTGATGAGCTAGGCTGGATTGACGAAGAAAAGATTTTAGATTTAGTGGCGATGGCCCAGTCCGCCCCAGGCCCTGTGGCTATTAACGCTTCCACCCTCATGGGCTACCATCTTTTTGGCCTGAAGGGGGCTCTCTTAGCGGCCTTGGCAACTATGTTGCCTCCCCTCCTCATCTTATCGGTCATCTCCCTTTTTTACCAAAAGGTTGCAGATAACCCTCTACTGAGGGCCATCCTCCGAGGCATGCAGGCCGCTGTGGCTGCACTGATTGTTTATACCGTTTGGGACTTAGCCTATAAAATATGGCTCAAGAAAAATCCTCTACAATTAGTGCTCTTAGCTCTTGCTTTAGTTTTAGCATTATGGGCCAAGCTTAATGTGGTATTGATTATCTTGCTGGCTGGAGGGGTCTCGGTGCTTGCTTACTTCCTGTGGGAGAAAAACAAGGAGGCCGAGGCATGATTTTACTTAAATTGTACTGGGCTTTTTTTCAAGTGGGCCTTTTCGCCTTTGGCGGAGGTTATGCAGCCTTGCCTCTGATCGAAGAGCAAGTGGTACACATCAACAACTGGCTAAGTCCTGAAACCTTCACAGACCTCATTACCATCTCCCAAATGACCCCTGGCCCGATCGCTATCAATGCGGCAACCTTTGTGGGCATCCAGCTGGCAGGTTTACCTGGTGCCATAGTGTCTACGGTGGCTAATGTCACGCCCTGCATCCTTATTGTTTTATTGCTCTCAAAGCTTTATACGAAGTACGCTCAGCTCCCTCTCATGCAGCATGTTTTACAGGGGCTGAGGCCTGCGGTCGTCGCCCTAATTGCCTCAGCGGCTTGGTCACTCACAAGAGAGGCTTTGCTGTCGTCTCAAGGAAGGCTTGCCATAGGCGGGATCAATCTTTTTTCTCTGGCCATCTTTGTCTTATCTTTTGCTGCGTATAACAAATTAAAAAAGCTAGACCCCGTTCTCATCATGTTAGTGATGGGTGCCCTTGGCGGCCTAGCTTTCTACGTGTTTAAATTCTAGGCCTTACGCGCTAGCAACTAGAGGCGCGCCTAGTAGCGAGCCGAGCTTGGAGGCCAGAGATAACGCTTAAAGAACCATTGTGACTTCTTCATGCGAGTCTTAAGTTCCAACTCTAGAGCCTGGTAATAGGCAAAAATTTGCAGGAGATCATCCCCTGATAAATTTTCCTCGCCGAAGAAGGATTGTTCCATGATCAAATAGACCGGATAATTACTCAAGCCTGGTACAGCAAGATCCTGGTCTAATTTAGCAAACTTTTGCTGTAGCGTCTGATTGATCTGCCAGCTATAGCCGGCACTTTCATACATGTGCTTGATGTCCTCCCAGACTTGCTGTAGCAGATCAACCTGGTCTCTGGCTTCTAATTGCTGCAAGAGGTATTGAGGGTCTTGCCGTCTAGTCCAGTAGGTCTTGGCACGTCTCAGCAAGAGGAAGATCACGAGGGCTAAAATGAAGACCACCGCCAAAACCCTTAACAAGATTTTGAGCATCGGAGACATCGGGGAAGCTTGGTCTACAGGAGGAGGGGGCGTAGGCTGGCTAGGAGAAGCTGTCGGTTCTGGTGCCGGAGTACTAGCTTCTGTGGGAGGCGGCGTAGGACTTTCACTTTCCGAAGGTTTAGTGGTTTCGGACTCTTTTGCCTCGTCATTATCTTCCCCTTGCTGGTTGGTGAAGCCTTGCAAAATATCTGCAGGGGTAGCATCAAAGGGGTACCAGCCCAACTTGTTAAATTTGACCTCCACCCAGGCGTGGGCGGCATCAGATAGAACTTCGCGTTCGTAACCACCCTCAGCTGTGCCCAAATAGGTATGGGGGTCTACCCCAGGCACTAAAAAGCCTTCCACATAACGGGTTTCCAAGCCTAACTCACGGCCAAACAAGGCGAGGGCTGTTGCAAAATAGGTACAATAGCCTTCTTTATCGCGCAGGAAATTTGCTAAAAAGTCCTCATTGGGCACAGGATAAGCCACATCTAAGCTATAGGCATAGTTTTCCTGTAAATGTTTGACCAGGTTTTGGAAGGCCGCAAATACCTGGTCTTGGTTACGGCCCTCTTGACCATACAAAATAGTATAAAGCTCAGGATCGTAAGCCTGCACTAAGTCTTGGTAGTGCTTGGACTGGTCCTGAAGGCTCAAGCTGAGCTTGCCATCTTTGAGGCCTTGATTCAGTAGTGAAAACTTAGCTTCTGTGGAGAGTTCACGTGGCAACCAACCCTGTACGGTATAGGGGAAGTTAATCTCGTGGCTAGCATAGATTTGGCCTCCCTGGTTATAGTAATAAATCTGCTCAGGGTTCCCCTCTTCTTCAATCTGTTGGGGCCTGCCACCATTGAAAATAACCTGTACAGGGAAGCGCAAGGGTTTAATGCGGATAGCTGCTTGATAATAGAGCTGGTCGAAGATTTCTTTAGCAGAACCCTGCACGCTGGGATAGGCAAAAACTTCTGCCTGGTTGCCGTGGCTACTCAGGTTGTCAAAGATATAGTTAGGATCCATCTCCTGGCCCAGCCAGGCTGTACCTGTATAGTCATCCGCCATGGCACCTCTCAGGCGTAGGGGCGCAGGAGGGCCCGTAACCTGCATATAGAGTTCATGCTGGAGTTGCAAGGGACCGCCAAGATTTTGATTCAGTGGATAATAGCCGGCATCGCGCAGGCTAAATTCGTAATAGTTTACGATTTCTGGAGCCTGCATACGTTTTTGCATTTGCCGTATGCGGTCGGCTAAGTCTTTATTCTGGAAGAAGTCCTGCGGGAGGATACTTTGCAGCAAAAACGTGAGGATAAGCACAGCATTACCCATTATGAGGGGCAGGTTGGGGCTAAATTGTTTTTTATACTGCAACTTCCCTTCCCTGACAAAAACAAAAATGAGGGCAGCCAGGCAGGCTAAAAGCGCCAGCACATAGCCTGGGAAACTAGCGACTTCCCCATTTGCCCCAAAGAAAGGCAGAAGTAAGAAAATGCTCAGGGCCAAGGGTAAAGGGCGTTTAATAATAAAAATAAGGGCCAGAATACAGGCTATCACAGCGACATAGACATGGTAATGTTCTGGTTTAACGGCCTGGGTCTGGGTGGCTTCAAAGGTCCACAAAATCGCATTTTTGCCCGCCAAGAAGAACTGAGTTAGGGTGCCTTTGACACCCTCCAGAAAGGGGCTAGACCAAATGAAGGCAGCAGTACCAATGCCAGCCAAGGCTAAAAAGAGAATGAGGCTGATAAGGGGGATAAGGGTTAAGACATAGCTTCCTAAAAGCAAAGCCAAGTGCAGGAGGATGTTCTGGCCCCAGTTGAACTCAAGGCCCAGGTTATTGACGCAGACAAAAGACCAGGCTAAGGAAAAGATTAAGGCAAAGGGTAAGGACCAAAAGAAGTCCTTAAACTGCCCGGATAATTTATCCGTCAAGCGTGGATTAAGATCTTGAGCAGTGCGTTTAACTAAGAGTTTCATCGCACGCCCCTCCTTGCAGATGGCAACGCAGCTGGAAAGCGTGAGAGGGTCACCTTAATTCCGGCAGCTGCTAAATCTTCAATCCAAGGCTTCCATTCTTTAGGGGGAGTAGAACCAGGATAAATTAAACGCAAGAGTATCCCTTGGGCTTGGGCCGAAAGGACCAGCAAGGCTGTCGTCAGCTCTTGACTTAACTCATAGCAAAAAATGCAGTAGAACCGAGCACCAGGGACGGCTGCTTCTTCTGTAATTTGCTGAGCGAGCGTAACTGGCTGGCTAAAAGCAAGGCTAGCCAGACTAAGGCGCAGCGAATTATATTGATCAAGGCTATCTGCCTTGTCTTCATCGGCCCAAGGCCTGCGATAGCGCAAAATCAAGTTAAAATCCTGACTGAGAAAAGATTGGGCGGCTTCGGATACCTGGTCTAAAACCAAGTCCCGCAGGTTCAAGACTTCTTCGGGGGCATCCTGGTCGGCCTCCAGATGAGGCAGTTGAAAGAGAAAATAGAGTTCATTTTCATCTGCCTTTTCATATTGACGTACCATCCATTCCTGCATGCGAGCAGACACTTTCCAATGGATATCCCGCATACGGTCCCCTTCCCGTAAGGGCCTCACTAATTCAATCTCATCCAAATCAAAGTCTGACTTTTTAGAAATAGCTTCGCCACTTTCCAGATAGGCCTTGCTCTCATCCTTATCTAGAATAGAGATAAGAGAACGTGGTAAGACTAAGACTTCAGGAAAATCTGCCGACTTAAAACTAACAAGGCTCAAAGCAAAAAAACCGCAGGGGTCTAAAATGCTGAGCGCAAAGGCAAAAGGCTTAAGAGGGCCAGTATGCTCAGCATTAATTTCGATAACGAGGTCGAGGTCTTCGCGTGGATTGAGGGGGAAGGGCCTCAGATACTCCGGAACACTACTAGCCTGGTCCCGGTATATACCCTGGAGATAGTGCTTTTGCCAGCTACTGCGGGAATGCATACGGACCTGCCAAGAAGCCGCCTCCCCACGTTCAATCTGTTCCGCTGCTCTTAGCAGGTCAAGCGTAATCCTCGACCTGTGCCACAGGGCAGCGAGGAAGGATGCCAAGGGTAGCAGGAGCAGAAATATAAACAGGGTATTAGACCAGGCCCAATTGCCAAAGTGTCCAAGGAACCAGGCAGAAAGACAAAAGAGCAAATAATAAAAGAAGCGTGGCCTTATACTCATGATTCAGGCACTGGTGTCCTTTCCAGAACTTCTCGCACTACGTCCTCCGCCCGAATATTTTTGAGGCGACTTTCTGGCCGCATGGTAATCCGGTGAGAAAATACAGAGGAGGCAATCATTTGCACATCATCTGGGCGGACAAAAGCGCGTCCCCTCAAGAGGGCCCTGGCTTTAGCTGCCTGCATGAGCATACGTGAGGCACGGGGGCTAGCACCTAATTTAACTGCTGGGTGTTGGCGGGTGGCGGCTGTAAGACTGGCGATATAATAGCGTACAGAGTCAGAGCAATGAACCATGCGCGCTTGCTCGCGCATCCAAATGACTTCTTGGGCACCGGCTACTGGGCGTAAACGGTCCAGAGGATCCACCTCATCATAAAGGCGCAAGATCTGCACTTCTTCATCTAAATTGGGATAGCCCAAGTTAATCTTCAGCATGAAGCGGTCTAGCTGGGCCTCTGGCAAGGGGTAAGTACCTAAATGCTCAATCGGGTTTTGGGTTGCTAAAACCATAAAAGGTTGGGGCAAACGGTAAGTTACCCCATCGACCGTCACCTGCCCCTCTTGCATGACTTCTAGGAGGGCAGACTGAGTCTTGGGTGAAGTCCGGTTAATTTCATCTGCCAAGACCATTTGACTCATGACTGCCCCAGGTTGAAATTCAAACTCGTTGGTCTTGCGGTTGAAAAGGTTAAAGCCTGTAACATCAGAAGGCATGAGGTCTGGGGTAAATTGTATCCGCTTAAAGGTCAGGCTTAAAGATTTGGCCAAACTGGAAACCAGGGTGGTTTTACCAATACCCGGGACGTCTTCAATCAGGACATGGCCTCCCGCGGCCAAGGCAATAAGGAGCTGTTCAATAACCGGCCCTTTACCAATCATGACTTGGTTGAGGCTATCTTCAATTTGTGCGCTTAACTGTTTGAAACCAGCTGCGTTAGCTTTCATAATAATCTTCCTTATCTACATGTGCAGGTTTCGCTAAATCTGCCTTTTTAAGAATATGCTGGGCCTGAGCAGCATGAGGATCAACCGAGTGAGCCAGGCCATCCTCCTGGTCAGTAAGTGTTTCTTGCTTATACTGCTCAACTTCTGCTGTGAGTGCTGCCAAGATTTCGTTATGACCAGCGCATAAAGACTTGAGGGCTGGCTGGGCCAGGATATCCCATGACCGGGTGCCCCATAGGGGGCGTAGGATAATGATTCGTGCTCCCCAAGCCCCCGATAGTTCAAGCATCACTAGGCCATTCCAAGCCTGCACAATAGCTGGCTGCAAGGCATTGAGTATATGGCAAGCCCTGAGATCTGCTGTTTGCGGTATGTGTTCCACCAGTCTTTGCACATGGCGCACAAAGGGTTTAACCTCCCTTTTACGAAGGTCAAGGATACGGTCTATCGCTTGAATTGGCAAGCCCTCTTGGGCATTTTCCCCTATGATAGCGAGTTTTTGGTCTTCAGAAAGGGCCAAAAAACAATTTTGACCCTGGATAAAGTCAAGTCCACTCACATGGGCAAAAGGCCTGAGATAGTTTAGCTTAGCGTCGCGCTTGAGGGAATCCCCTATCCGTTTTAGGCTGAGGACTTGGTGAAACTCATAAATAAAATAGAGTAGGCCTATGACTGCACAGGCCAAACAGAGCAAGGGCTCGATACTGCCTAAAAAGTACAGCAACAAGGCTAACACACAAAGCAAGAGCGACCAGAACATACGAATCCTAAGCTAGCTCCCCAGCGAGCTCCTGAAAACGGGCGACGCGTTCTGCGGTTTTGGCATCTTTCTGAGCTTCTGCTTCCAAAAAACCAGGGTGATCATGTAAAAACGCTCGCATATATTGATCAGGATCTTCGAAAAATCGCAGCAGTTGAGCTTTTTGGCCGGGGTCAATCTGCCCGGCAGCCTCAGCCTGATCAAAGAATTCAGGGCTTAGTGCCAGAAGACTGTGCAAGGTAATGCCCTGCTGTGCGAGGAGGTCTTCCCCGCCTTGGCGGCGGTCCACAACACAGAGGGTATCACTAATCTTAGCGCCTACATAATCCAGGGCGGGCAACCAGGACCTGAAGTAAGAGGAGGCCGAGGTAATGAGGTCTGCCACATGTAAGACTTTCTTCCCTGCAAGCTCACCCTGTTTAAGTTCTCGTGAAGATTTCAGCCCGGGGCTAGAATAGTAAACAGATCCATCTTTTAAGATAGCCAGGTGTTCCAGGCCTAGTTTTTCAGCTAAGGCAAAGGAGAAAAAGAAGTCCCGCCGGGCCCCTCCTGAAATGAGGTCGAAATTTAAGGCTTCTGTAGCTTGCGCAAGATAATCAATGGTTGACCGGTAGCAGCTACAAGTGTGGTATTGGCGCACACAAGCGACACCAATCATGCGGGCCAGGCCCAAGGGATAGTTCAAATTGTAGTCAATAATACTGAGTAGTTGCTTGGCTTCTGCTTCTGAGCCAAAGAGAAAATGGGTGTTGACATAGTAGGGACCAAACTTGCCTGAGGTATACCAGAAAGCTTGGTCTGCAGGGCTTACCTTAAAGGCTTGCGTTTCAAAAAGCTGACGTAAGATATCGGGCTGAGCTTGCATTAATTGACTCCTTAAGGGATTGCTCGGTCTGCCTGGACACGAGAATGAAGATACTAGAGGACATTATAAGTAAATTAAGAAAGCAAGTCAGCAAAAAACGCTAGGCTGCAAAATTTTGTTAATTTGCTCAAGACTTCCAGTATTTTAGGCCACCAATCCATGAATCCCAAGAAGAGATTTGCAGTTTTTCGGATTCTTCTTGTAATTCTTTTAGGACTCTTTGCGGCAAATTGGGATCTGCAAAGTTAGCCGACCCTATTTGTACCGCCCGCGCACCTGCTAGCATGAACTCTAAAACATCACGTCCACTTGTAATGCCACCTAAACCAATAATAGGAATCTCTATGGCTTGATAAACCTGAGCAACCATGCGTAAGGCCAAAGGCTTTATGCATGGCCCGGAAAGACCACCTGTGTTGTTTCGGAGGACAGGCCTTTGGGTCTTAATATCAATAGCCAAGCCCAGGAAGGTATTCACTAAGGAAACGGCATCTGCCCCACCCTCTTGTGCTGCCAAGGCGCAGGAGACAATGTCTGTTACATTGGGGGTTAATTTAGCAATCAGAGGGAAACTTGAGACGGCTTTGCAAGCCGAGGTGACTTGCCAAATGAGATCAGGGCTGGTACCCATAGCCATCCCCCCCTTCTTAACATTTGGGCAGGAGAGGTTTAACTCAATGGCATAGATATTCTGCCCTTCCAAGCGTTCACACAGCTGGACGTAATCATCAACACGATTACCGGCAATATTAACGATTACCGCTCCATGATGCGCCTGCATAAAGGGCAGCTTCTCACGCAAAAAAAACTCAAGGCCAGGATTTTGTAGGCCAATGGCATTGAGGAGCCCGGCTGCGGTCTCCACCACCCGGGGCGGGGGATTACCCAAACGCGCCTCTAGGGTAACCGTTTTGGAAATTATGGCCCCCCATAAGCCAATATCCTGGTAGCCAGCAGCCTCTTGACCAAAGGCAAAACAACCAGAGGCTGGCATGAGGGGGTTCTTGAGTTCTCTCTTAAAAAGTTCAATACGTTGATCCATAGCGCTTCCTAATTTCTGTGCTAGCAGGATAGGCCGGCCTTATCCCCTTAGTCGCCCGGAAAGACCAAGCTTGCTGCTTCAAAGACAGGGCCCTCAAAGCAGCAACGTACCCGGGCAATCTCGCCGTTTTCTGCACGGACATCTACGCTGCAGCCAGCGCAAAGGCCCAGACCGCATGCCATATTTTCTTCTAAAGAAATTTGACAGGCTAAGTGCTTCTCTTGAGCAAAATCTCGTACACACTTGAGCAAGGGGATGGGACCGCAGGCCGCCAGCAAGGTCTTAGGGTGAAAGGTCTTCTTCCCAAAATGCTGGTTGAGGCAGGCGCCAGCATGACCTGTGAAATCTAAACCGCCCTGGTCGGAGGAAAAATAGATTTCGTCCACTAGGGGCGAAAAAAGTTCGCGTGGATAAGCCTCGGCTTCTGAGCGGAAACCACAGATGAGACGTGTGGTTTTTCCTAAGTCACGAGAAGCTTGCAAGAGTTCATAGAGGGGGAAAATCCCCGAGCCGCCACCCACGGCCATCACCTCTGCAAAAGCTTCCAGATCAAAGCCCCGGCCCAAAGGCGCGTGCACCTTCACCTTTTGGCCCAGGGGAAGGTCAGCTAAATAAAGGCTGCTTGGGCCGACGACCTTTACGCCCAGCCAAATTTCGCCTTTTTTTCGATCTTGGAACATGAGGCCAAATGGTCGAAAAATATAACCACCGCAATCAACTTCTAAAAATTGTCCAGGCTGAAATTGGCCGGCGAGGTCTTCTGCGGCAAATTTAAGGACATAAGAGTCCTTGCTCAGCTGGTCTTTGCCTGTAAGCCAAATTGTATGTTCTAGCTGTTTCACGCATGCCCTCCTCAGGTAAAAGCTGGGCTTATAAGGCTGACAGCAGGTCTTCGCGCATCTTTAAAGCTGCTCTGCGGGTAGCCTGCGCAAAATCCTGGCCTTGGGTCCCCTCTTTTTGCCAAGCCAACATCAGGCTCCGTGACGCATTTACAATGCCCCCTCTCCCCTCCGACAGGCCTGCTAAAGCGTCATGCGCACTTGCACCCTGGGCGCCATAACCGGGGATCAAGAAAATTTGCCTTGGCATTCGGGCTCGCAGATGCCGAGCTTGGTCGGGCCAAGTGGCTCCTACTACTGCACCGACAGAGGAAAATTTTTGTCCGGCGTCTAGGTCTTCCCCCCATTGCGCAACCAGGTCAGCCATGGCTTCATATACCTTACGCCCATCTGCCAGGTCCAGATCCTGCAAGTCGCCGGCCGAAGGGTTAGAAGTGCGTACTAAGATGAAGATTCCCTTTCCTAACGCTTGACAGGCATCCAAGAATGGCTTGATTCCATCTATGCCTAAATAAGCGTTCAGGGTGACGGCATCTGCGTCTAAGGCAGCATAAGTCTGGGAACTAGATTGGTCTTCCGGCAGCGGGCTAGCCGCCAGGCTGGCCCTAGCATAGGCGGAAGCTGTGGAGCCAATATCATTGCGCTTAGCATCCAAAATGGTGAGATAGCCCAAAGATTTCGCATAGCCTATGGATTCACGCAGGCAGTTGAGTCCGGCAGGGCCGTACTGTTCGTAGCAAGCGGATTGGAACTTCACCACACCAATAAGGTCCTGAAGCTCCTGCAAAATTGCCTTATTAAAAGCCAGGAAGGCGGCGGCGACTTGGTCTGCCCCTTGCTTCCCTGCTTGCCCAGCTTGGTCAAGTAAGTGGCCAGGAATATAAGAGAGATTGGGATCCAGTCCTAACAAGGAGGGGTTTTGCAATACTTCAACTTTTCGAGTCAATTTTTCCGCAAAAGTAGTCATGCGTGCATAGGCCTTTCATAAGTCATTTTCCCCTGCCAGAAGGTATAGCAGATGGAACCTGTCGTCGTCCTTCCTGCAAAAGGTGTATTTCTACCCTTTGAGGCAAAGTTTTCCGGGTTAATCGTTTCAGGTAAGTGGGAATTAAAGAGGCAAAGGTTAGCCGGCTGGCCCACTTTTAGGGACCGGTCGCCCAGCTGCAGGAGGTCAGCAGGCGCCTTGGTGAAGCGGGTTACTAGGTCAATCAACGGCAAACCCGCTTTTAAGCTGAGCTGGTCATAACTCAGGGCAAAGGCATGCTCTAGGCCAACGATACCATTCTTCGCTTGAGCCAGGTCTGGACCTTTTTCCTCCGGGCTGTGGGGAGCATGGTCTGTGGCAATTATTTCAATGGTACCGTCCTCTACAGCTTCCTGAATCGCTTGGCGATCTTCTTCACGTCGTAGCGGGGGGTACATTTTGGCGTTAGCGCCCTCGGTTGCAAGGGCCTCTTCGGTGAGGATGAAGTAATGTGGGCAGGTATCTGCTGTAACCGGAGCACCTTGGCTTTTGGCCCAGCGTAAGAGGTCCACCGATTCCTTGCAAGACAAGTGGCAGAGGTGGATGGGCAGACCATACTCCAAAGTTAGCAAGATATCTCGGGCCACACAAATAGATTCTGCGGCACGCGGCATACCGGCCACGCCTAATTGGTCTGCAACTGGACCAGCATTCATCGCCTTACCCTTGGCCAAAGCACTGTCTTCTGGATGATCAATCACGGGAAGGCCATAGCGAGCGGCCTCTTGGAGACAGGCTAGCAAAATACCTGCATGAGCGATAGGTCGCCCATCATCCGTGACCCCACCAGCGCCGGCAGCCTTAAGCTCGGCATAAGGAGACAAGCTTTGTCCCTGCTCTCCTAAAGTTGCCGCAGCAATAGGCAGAACTTGGGCAAAACCCTCCTGTTCGGCCTTTTGAATCATATAGCGCACGATCTCCGGACTATCGCATATGGGGCTTGTGTTAGGCATAGCGCAAACTAAGACGAAACCGCCTTTACTGGCCGCTTGAGTCCCAGTCACAATATCTTCCTTGTATGTTTGTCCTGGATCGCGCAAATGGGTATGGACATCAATAAAACCGGGAAAAGCCATAAGGCCTTGGCCAAGAATTTCCTTGTCCGCTGGCCCTTGCAGATGGTCAACTAGCAGGCCATCTTCCATGAGAAGGTCCTGAACCTGATCAAGATTTTGGAAGGGATCCACCACACGGGCTTCACGTATAGCAATTCTCATAAAATAGCTCTCTTCGTATTTTCCCCAAGTATAGCATGCTTGGCAAGAAAATCAGGACGAAGAAAGTCTCGCTCTAAAGGACTAATTAATCCAAATAGAGCCTGGGCACCCGACGGCTCACATTACAAAGTAGTTCGTAAGGGATAGTGCCTATTTGTTTGGCTTGGTAGTCCACCCGCAAGTCTTTGCGGTCACAATCGCCAAAAATGATAACGTGATCCCCCACTTTTGCTTCTGGACAAGAGGATAAATCAATCATGCAGCGATCCATACAAATATTCCCTATTTGGGGGACCCTTTTATCGCCTAGTAGAAAATTCACTTGATTAGAGAGGAGCCGATTAAGGCCATCTGCATAGCCCGCCTCGAGGACGCCAACCCGCATATCATGTGGGGCAATATAGACGTGGCTATAACTAATGCCCTCACCTGCATCTACTTGACGAATAGCCGAAATCCTAGCCTTCAAACGCATGACTGGCTTAAGGTCAATCTCCTGGTCCATCCATTCCCCATCATGACAGCCATAGATAATGATACCTGCCCGAACCATGGAAAAACCCAGTTCCGGACAGAGTAACACTGCAGCTGAATTGGAGCAGTGGACGAGGGGGATAGGACATGCTGCAAGCTCTAAAGCCTCCTTAACGCCCATAAAGCGCTTGGCCTGGCGCTCAAAATATGCTGGGTCACTCTGGGGGTTAGTGGCAAAATGGGTATAGAGGCCTTCTATTTCTACCTGGGGATTAGGCCCTAACGTTTGCTGTAAGGCCAATATATCCCGGACTGTATTTTCTCGTTCCTCTGTCCTAGCAGTATAAAAGCCGTGACGGGACATGCCTGTATCCAGTTTCAAGTGCAAATGGAGTTTGTGACTCGAGGGGATGCCCTGCAAATCTGCTGGAGGCGTCTGTTTAAGGCATTCGGCTAGGGCAAGGGCAGCTTGTCGAGAGGAGACCGTTTGGCTTAAGTTGTAACGATAAAGCCAGGGAGCACGGTCTGCCGCTGTGGGCCCTAAAATTAATATAGGGGCTTGAATACCTGCCTCTCTCAGTTCTACGGCTTCACTGAGGCAGCCCACGGCCAGGAAGCTCACACCTTCTTCTAAGCAAGTCTTAGCCACCTGCACCGCGCCATGCCCATAGGCATCAGCCTTTACCACGGCGCAGAATCTGACGCCCGGCTTTAGCTTTTGATGTATTGCCTTAAGATTATGGCGTAAATTGGCTAGCGATATCTCCGCTACAACCCTTTGATCATTAAGTTCAAGCAAGGATGTTTGCATGATGGCCTCCCTAAACAAGTACCAGGCTAGTTTAGTACATTTCTTTGACCACATAGGGAGAAGTTGATAAGCGTAGCAGGCAGGCATAGTCAAGAGCGAATTCCAGTGTGTCACCTACCCTGAGTTCTCCCCTATAGTCTGAGACATTATAGATGGTATGGTCAGAAGAGTTGCCTAAAAATTCAATACCCTCTTCCAAAGGCTGAAGGGCTGAAGGCTCAACATCTTGTGCTCCGATCGCTAAAATCACACGCTGCAGATAACCCCGGTCTTCAAAGGAAACAGGCTGGCCCAAGGCATTAAGACCAATTTTACCGTCTGGTAGTGAATGCTTGGTTTTAGCTTCAATAACTTCTGCCCGGAGGCTGAATACGTCTTGATACATGCCCGGAAGGTCCTGACCGTAAGATGTTTCTCTACCTAAGAGGAGGGCCTCGCCAATCCGCAAATGGTTAACTTGTTCGGGTAATTTCCCTTGATTGAGCAGGTAAAGGCTACCGGAATTCCCTCCTGACACATACTCCAATTCTAGTCCATAGCGGTCCTCAAGACTTTGGGCAAAGTCGCCTAGCATTTGCATTTTGCCTTCATCGGGAATAACCCCCCCATAGCAGTTGAAGTTAGCACCTAGGCCTACCAGTTTAACCCCTTTATGCTTTTGCATGCCTTTAACGATATCTTCGGCTTCCTCCAAGGATGCCCCTTCCCGTCTGTCCCCTAGTTCCAGCATGAGGATCACCTTGTGGACCTTGCCTTGGGCTAGGGCGGCATTGGAAAGAGCTGCAATCGTTTGAGCCTCTGAATTCAGGCTGATATCACAAAGGCTAACGACCCTGTCCACCTCGGACAACATGGGCAGACGGAGCAAGAGACTGTCTTCGGCATATTTCTTTAATACTTCGAAGTTCTCCAGCCGGGCATCAGCCAGTCTGGTAAAGCCGTTTTCCGCGAGAAGCTTAACCAGAGGCTCATAGGCACAAACACATTTCGTGACAAAATGGACTTTCTTGCCCTGCTGGGCAAAAGCCTGTCCTAGCGCCTGGGCATTGGCTAAAAATTTTTTACGGTTCATTCTCAGGCAGGGATTCCTCATGTTTACCTCTCTCTATTGATGCTTTCTTGGGCTTGCAATCCTTAGGACTTCCTACTTGGCAAGACGCAGACTGTGTACAAGTAGACGCAAAGCAGCCTCCGGCCAAGTTGTGGAAAGAACTCCCAGGGAGGCCATAATGTAATCGTGGTCAAGGACTACTTCTACATCTTCCTGAGGCAAGAGGAGTTTGCGTTTAGACTGGCTAAGAGCCGTGGCTAATATCTCACGGCCGTGAGGTAAGCGGGTCAAGGCACCACCCGTGCCAATCGCATACTTGATGGCACTCAAATCCTTGCCTTTAATAAAGCGCTGCATGCCCGATACCGTATAAAGCTCTGTCCAGCAGCCAACGTGACGTTCCAAAGCTATGCTTGCAGCTTTACTGGCCAAAAGCTCTGCAAGTGCTAGATCTTCCGAACTGCGGGGGATCTTGGGCATATGGTCTAAGCGGAGGCTTAGATCTCCTGCCTGATGCTTTTCACTATCTAAAAAATGCTCATAGACATGGAAGCGGTTGACGAAAACACCCAAGTCTCCTTCCACTGTCCGCTTGGCAAAGGGCTCCCCTTGCACCATGTATTCCACGTTATGGGGATTGTTTTCTGCCACAGAATGCAGGTCCGTCGTAGCGCCACCAATGTCCATGACTAAGAGGTCTCCTAGATAGTCCTGCAAGAGGATAGCCGCTTCCATAACGGCCCCAGGGGTTGGCATGATAGCGCCGTCCACGATTTCTCGGATCCGGCCCATACCGGGTGAGTGCACAATATGTTCTTGGAAAACTTCATGAATGAGTGTTCGTGCCGGCAAGATATTCAGCTCATCCAAGGAGGGATAAACATTTTCGGTTATGTATACTCTAACGCCATAGTTCTCCCCCAGATCTGCTATGTCCTCGTGGTTGGCAACATTACCTGCGTAGATGAGGGGGATGTCTGGGAAATTTTGCATTATCAACTCAACATTGTAGAGAGCTGTATCTCTTTCTCCGTAATCCGTGCCACCCGCGATAAAAATAATATTAGGCCGCAGCTCAGAAATTTTGCGCACATCTGACTTGCGCATTTTCCCTGAAGTGACATATTGGAGCACGCCACCTGAGCCCAAGCAGGCTTCCCTAGCCGCTCTAACGGTCATATCATAGACCAAGCCGTGGACAGTCATCCTGAGGCCTCCGGCTGCAGAAGAGGACGCCAACATCTTGCGCCAGCCAAGGTCTGAAACCCCTAAGTTGTCACGCAAGGCACCCAGGGCCTCCTGAAGGCCCTGGGAAACATCACCGGCTTCTACGGTCGTGGGTGCTTGCCCCTGACCAAGGAAGACCGGTTCCTTAGTGTCAAGATGGTCAAAGGCATTGATGACTGTTGTGGTACTCCCTATTTCTGCTACTAATGCATCAATGGTCATGTAGTCGATCTTTCTAACTAATAAGGGAGCGTGCTCTAGTCATCAGCTTCCTCTTGTGCCTTCAAAGTTTTGACGATGAAAGAGGCCACATCAATACCGTGAGAACCACGGCCAAAGCCTGCATCACATCCCGCTTCTAGGGCCATTTCATTGGTGACCTGGGTACCGCCACAGATGAGAATCAACTTGTCCCGGACACCCCGTTCAAGGCAAATGTCATGGAGCTTACGCATGTTTTTGATATGCACATCATCATGGGAAATAATGGTTGATTGCAGGATGGCATCCGCGTTCGTTTCAATCGCCGCATCGACCAGCTTGTCTACCGGCACAGAGGTACCCAGATAATGGTAATGTATGCCAAAGCCTTCCACCCCTCCATGCTTGATATCCAGTATCTCTTTAAGGCCAACTGAATGCTCATCCTCTCCCACGGTTGCAGCCACAACAGTAATAGGCCGGGCATGGATGTAGTCCCGGATCTCTTTTTCGCTGAGAACAGGGATTTCCTCCGGTATATCAAGCTGTGAAAGGTCGATATCAAAGTCTACACTTCCTTTCATCTCAATTTGAGTGCCCTCACTCGGATGGAGAACCTGACTATGAATGACGGTGCAGTCCTTGAGCCCTAGCCGCTTGCCGATTTCTAAGGAAGCAAACTCTGCTCGCCTTTTGTCGCAGGGCAGCATAAGTGTCAACACAACCACCCCGTCTCCCAACCATTCCACTTCTGGGCGGACTAGGTTAGGATTGTCGTAATAGTGAGACTTTTCTTGGATGCGGGTTTCCACGTTATCTTCAGGATCTAATTCATCTATAAAGATAATCTTCGAGGGGTCTTCAAAGCTGTCCCCGCCTATGGCTTCAGAAGCTGAGTTAAACTTTTCCGGAATCTTATTGTAGCCATAGTGTACAGAAACTGGAGCAAAATAGTCCTCCGCACGCGCCACAACAGTGCCTGCGCCAATGCCGCCATTTTTCTCGCGTACCAGGCCATCCCCTTTACGTTCAGGATACAGGCCATTATCAATAAAGAAGCCCTGTTCCACCGCTTCAAAGTAGCCACCAATCTCTAGCATTTCCTCCATGAAAAGGATAGCCCGTTCTTTGAATTCACGTACTTGATCACCCAAGGGGCCGTCGCGATCAAGCTTGACCATTTCACGGATGCCATCTAAGCCATTCAGAGATTGGCGGGCGGTATTGATGGCGGCAATATTATTGTAGTGCCAGGGCACGTTGCGACCTTCGTCCGGCGTAATGGTCGATTGAATATCCGCCGAAGTTAGACGAGAAATCACAATATCCAGGGTATGGGTCACTGTAGCTTCGCGGGCTTCGGATTCCATGAACTTGGTATTCTGCTGGGCCCGCATCTTAAAATTGCGGAAAAGGTCACGCAGGGCCACAGCATAGGGCAAGTCAAGCCGCATGCAGGGAGCTGGCGGAGCGGTTGGAGGAACGGTTGAGAGGGCGATGTTTTCTGGTTTGATCCCACAGCCTACAGAAAAGGCACAGTTAAGCGCATGCTGGACCATGAGCTCAGGGTAAACTTTCCAAGCTTCCATGGCAGTTGCATTGGCATTGTGGGCCCCATCAATTTGCAGCATCTCACCGTAGGCAATAATGGATTTACTTTCACAGGCATCTACGAAGCTACGCAAGCCATTAATATTCCGGTAAAGCACATTATATTGGGGATCTTGGTGGACACCAGAAATACCCTCTTCGACAAACATCACGGCAATATCTGGACCCGCAATTCCCGACACATAGGAGTGGAAATTAAGAGGCCGTCCTACCTCTTCTTCAATTAAATCCAAAGCCCTGCGGGTTGCGCGGCACTGCTTGCGGGTCACCGCAATACCCCCGATACCTTGTGTTGTGCCTTCGATGAGAGAGTCAATATGGGATTGGCCTGCCGTGCGAATGACCATAATATGGTCAGCCCCATTCCAGGCAGACATCCGCATCCGGCGAATATCGTCTTCAAAACGTCCCGAAGCAATCTCTGTGGTAATCACGCAGTCTGGCTGAGGGTCAATGTAGCCAAAGCCGCGGCTACCGGGCAAGGGCACAGACTGTTTCAGGGGCTCAGAAGTCTCATGATATTCAAAATCACCTATGACCCGTTTCTCCGTGCGGCCTTCCCGCCAGTGCCAAGGATGCTTGCCAGGATGATAATCTTCTAGACCCTCTAAAATTTTACGGACATCAATCCGCTCGTCTTTATCTAAATTATCCAATTGCGCCTGTTCGTTAAAAGTCTTAGGCATGATTCTCCTCCCCCTTTTTGAATAGGCCGGGGACCTGGTCCCAATATTTGCCTTCTACTAAGGCCAGGCCAGCCTCACGGATGGACAAACCTGTCTTTTCTGCCAGGAGGTAGACACAGTTACCTGCCCCATGCCCCAAGAGTTGTCTTTCGATAAGGCCATTCACGATCGGTTTGGCTTCAAGGCTGGAAAAGCCCATGCGTAAAAGAACTGACCGCTCTATGGAAGGCGTGGTGTAATGTTTACCAGCTTCTAGCATCGGTGCAACGAGTTGATTAGCCAAATCCCAAAAATGCTGGTAAAGTTCTTCGTCATTCATCTTGGCGAGATGCTGGCGACGTTCTAGATAGTCATCTTTTCTTGCCATGTGTTTCTCCTTATAAGCAACAGATTCATGTAAGCTGGAGGGCCTCCCCTCCAGCTATAATCGGGCTAGGCGAATTGTTTTCCGAATTCCGGTAATACTTGACAGAGGAAGGTCTCGTCACAATGGACCTCTTCCTGTAAGTACTGGGCCTGTGCTTTGGTTAATACTTCAGGCATAGGGGCAAGCAGGCGTTTCAAGGCAGATTTCCTTAAGGCATCTATGTCCCAGAAACGGGCCCTAATCTTGCTGGGATGGTCTGGCAGTATAATAGTCTTCCCAGGGATCTCTTCCTCGGGGTCTCCCAGACGGATTTCGATGCCATTTTCCCGGGCAAAGCTCAATTGGGGCATGGGGTGTTTGCCAGCTCCCGTATATTCCGTCTCCTGTACCACGATAATCTGGTCTTGGTCCAAGGTTTGGGCGAGGGCAAAAGCAGCTGCCAAAGAAGTGTTGCCCGCAGGGCCTCTCTCCATACCCTCTAGGGCTGCCAGAGCCTCGGTAATAAAGAAAACTTCGCCCTGTTTTAAGGTCATATAGTTATCCATATAACGTAAGGGGCGGGCAGCATTGCGGGGCACATCACTACGGTCTGGCTGTACGGTGAAGGGAATGCCAAAACCTGTATGGCCTGTGGTAAAAGATTTGCGGTTGAAATCATGGTCTGAGGCCATATGCAAACCTGACAAATCCACACTAGCGGCATAAATCTTTGTATCTTCAGCACCAGCTAGCCGCAGACCACGAGCGGTCCCAGTGAGGTTGCCTCCGCCGGCATTGGTGGCAATGACATAGTCTGGATGGCGTCCAAATGCCTTCATGCCTTGCTGGATTATTTCATAGCCTAGACTTTCTACGCCAGCAATAGCCGTTGCAGTATAAAGCGAAGCATTGTAGTAGCCAGTTTCTTCTAGAAGTTTTAAAGTTTCATAAAAGAGCTCGGGCCCCACCGTAAGCTGGATAACCTCTGCGCCCAAGGCTTCGCATTTACGTTGTTTCTCCAATATTTCCGGTTGGCCGACTCGGCGGGAGTCAAAGCATTCCTGGACCACAATGCACTTGAGGCCAAGTTTGGCAGCCATAGCTGCCACAGCAGCGCCATAGTTGCCTGAAGTAGCTGCAATGACGCCCTTATAGCCTAGGCGCTTGGCTTCATAAACAGAAAGTGCGGCCCTTCTCGCCTTAAAGCTCCCGGAGGGATTAGCGGCCTCATCTTTAACATAGATTTGCGCACCCTTCCCTGCCGGAGCTACCTTGCGCGCCAAAGCTGTCATATTATCCAGGTAAACGAGGGGGGTATTACCCACATGCAGGCCATTGAGGATCTGAACGATCTCCTCAATAGTGTAGGGTACAGAAGCCATTAAGCCCTCATAATCAAAGGTGTGATCAGGTCTTTCAAATTGATCATAATCCAGTCCAACCGCATGGCGGATAATGTCATTTTGCCGGGCCATAACAGCCTTATATGATAAATCTTTCACTTACGCTTCCTCCCATAAAACTGCCTTAACCAGCTGGCGTACCTCGGCCAATTCCGGCACATATTCCCCAAAATGATGTTGGTAATTTACCGGATAGTTAGTGAGTCGTCCGGTCACCACGCGTCCTATTTCTGTCTCTACTTCTACTTCTTCACCGGTATAAGCATCCTTTTGCAGCTTGCCTTTTACCCATAACAAGAGAGGGGTATTTGCGGTATCTGTGGGCACACTGTCTGCCCTTTCTCCTGCAGGTAAAGAAATTTGCTCAATCGTGACCAAGTCCCCTGCTTTATAAAGGCGGCGGGCTTCTTGATTAGCGGTAATTTGCTTACGCCAGTCACCAAAGTAGGCACGAGGAATGGGGAGGTCTAAGAGATTCAAAAGTCCTGGCTCTGCGTTAATAACAGCAGGGATCATATTAACGATCATAGCAATGGTGCCAATGCCGCCGGGGGTTTCCGGTTTAATCCGCAGATTCATATCGTAGGAACCCGTATGAATGGTAATGTAGTCACCTGTTTCTGTGCCTTCTAGCTCAGGATAGACCTGCTGGGGGTGGTCCAGATGAATCAACTGTTTGCCATCTTCACCATAGGCAAAGCATTGCTGGCGTACACCTGCAACCTTGCCCGGCTTTACATCAAAGTGGCTAGCTTTACGTTCAACTTGAGAAACTATGGGGTCCTTCGTTTGCTCAAACTTTTTGACTTGCCAGCCTAAAGCTTGAGTGATGATGCCCACCGATTCTGGGAAGCCAACGTGACCGGAGAGCTTACCTGCAGCATTGAGCTGATTAAATGCCTCCACGTCCATGCCCACGCCCTGTTCTTCCATCACAGCCTTACCGAAGGGTGAAAGGTCATTAATTCTAGCAGCTTCAATAGAATCCACATGTTCACAGGCCCCCGTTAAACATACGACCAAGAGGTCCAGGATAAAACCCGGATTCACACCCGTGCCTAAAATACTTACCTTATGTTTACGGGCCAGACGGTCCAAGTCTGCGGAAAGTTCTGGTTCTTGCGCCCAGGGCCAAGCCATTTCTTCCGCCGTAGTGACCACATTTACACCGCGCTCCACGCAGAATTTCAATTTAGGAAAGGCTTTAGCAGTAAAAGAGTCAGTAGCCAATACTACTAAATCACATTGGTCCTTGGAGATCACTTCATCTGGTTGGTTACTGATATAAACCGGATCACGACCTTGCGGATCAAGGTCCAGGCGGTCATATATGTTCTTGCCTACTAGTTCGTCCCAAGTATCAAGAACTCCGGTAATCTCCAGGCCTTGTTTTTCAAGAATCATACGGGCGATGCCGGAACCCATGGCACCAAAGCCCCAAATTACAATACGTATATTACGCATGCTTTCCTCCTCTTATCATCTAGAGCATTTAATTATTTATTGTACATAAAAATAAATAAGCTGACAAATGAAGGACTTTCTACTGTGCAAATGTCTAAAGATCAAATTAAATTGGATTGACAGCTTCTTTGTTGCTTGTTAAAATTTTCGCTTAGAAGCCCGCTTGAGCTGGTCACACGCTGGTGTGTCGGAACCGGCAGACGAGATAGACTCAAAATCTGTTGTCCGCAAGGGCGTGTGGGTTCGAGTCCCACCACCAGCACCATCTATTGCTCAAGGCGGGTTTTCCCATTCCAGCTAGAGGAGAAGTTGATGGGTCAAGAGAGGAAACATGTACCCGAGGGGTACAAAAATAAGATAAGTCCCGAAACTTACGTGTGTCTGGGACTTATTATTTTAATCTTCGGTTTTTTAAGCTATAAACTGGGAGCTGTTACACTCATGCAAACCATCATGCAGCTGAGTTTTGACCTCCTCATTAATACCTGTTTCTTCCTGATGGCCATTTGTGTCATCATGGGCGGCCTAGCTGCTATTTTAGCGGAATTTGGCATTATTGACTTGTTTAATGTTATCCTTTCTCCTTTAATGCAGCCTCTCTACAATCTCCCTGGTTCTTCTGCTTTAGGCGTTATTACCACCTTCTTTTCAGACAATCCCGCTATTCTCAGCCTGTCTTCCAACGCCTCCTTCCGTAGTAACTTTAAGCGCTATCAGCTCCCAGCCCTCTGTAACTTGGGTACTTCTTTCGGTATGGGGATGATTGTGATTACCTACATGGCAGCCCTAGAAGTAAAAAATATTGGCTCGGCCATCTTGGCAGGTTTTCTCGGGGCCTTTATAGGGTCTATTATTTCTACCCGCCTCATGCTAAGAGCCACCTTGAAATTTTATGGCGATCGGGCGCAAGACAGCCTAGTCGCTCCTGATTTTCAAGAGAGTGGCTTGCATCAATTACGCAAGGTGCGGGCTGGTAGCGCTTTCCAACGGGTCATGGATGCCCTTCTGGAAGGCGGTAAAACTGGGGTAGATATCGGCTTATCCATCATCCCCGGAGTTGTCATTATTTGTAGCTTAGTCATTCTTTTTACCAATGGACCTGACGACAAATTTCCAGGGGTAGCTGTTATCCCTTGGTTGGGTGAAAAATTAAACTTTATCATCCAACCCCTCTTCGGCTTTAGCTCTCCCCAAGCTCTTTCCGTCCCCTTAACCGCTTTAGGGTCAGCGGGAGCCTCTCTTGCTTTGGTTCCTGTTTTGTTGGGCAAATCTCTTATCAACGCCAACGACATAGCAGTCTTCACGGCCATCTGTATGTGCTGGTCCGGCTACCTGTCCACCCACATTGCCATGATGGATAGCTTGAAAGCCCGCGAGTTAGCATCCAAAGCCATTCTATCCCACACTGTAGGAGGCCTAGGCGCAGGTATTGCCGCCAACTTCTTATTTAAGCTCTTTATTATTTTATAAAACATATAACGGGAACTTCCTCTACATGTTATAATAATCTGTCTCCATTTGGAGGCAGACAAGCTTTGTAAGGGAGGCTTTTCCATGAAACGCTTTTTCGGCACCGTAGCGCGCGGCTTGCGCAGTCCCATTATCAATGAAGGCGATGACTTACTGACCATTGTCCCTCAGCTGCTCAAAGAAGCAGGCGATTCCGGCCAATTACTTTTCCAGGACCGTGATGTCCTCTGTATTACGGAATCCATTGTGGGACGTTCTCAAGGCAATTACGCCAGCATTGAAGATATAGCAGCTGATGTCAGGGAAAAGTTTGGCACAGAAAGAATCAAGAGTTTAGGCTTGGTCTACCCCATTATGAGTCGAAACCGCTTTGCCATCTTACTCAAGGCCCTTTCTCTAGCCGCTGAAGAAATCGTCCTCCTTCTCTCCTACCCTTCCGACGAAGTAGGCAATGCCATCTTTGACCCTGACCTTATACATAAGAGCACCGTGAATCCTTGGCAGGATGTTTTAGATGAAAAGACCCTGCGCGAAAACTTTGGCCCCTGCCTCCATCCTTTCACTGGCATAGACTACTTGCAATTCTATCGGGATACCATAGAGGAATCAGGCGCTAAGGCTAAACTTATTTTTGCTAACAATCCAGAGGCCATTCTAAAATATACCAATCAGGTGATTGCCTGTGATATCCATACCCGTAAAATTACCAAGCACCGCTTAATTGAAGCTGGAGCAGGCCAAGTCTTAGACCTAACTGAAATTCTCAACGAGAAATCAAGTGAGCATGGCTACAATCAGGAGTACGGCTTGCTTGGCTCCAATAAAGCGGATGAAGACCGCGTTAAACTCTTCCCCAGGGATTGCCAGGCATTAGTGGATGCGCTTGCCCAGGAATTATATGAAATGACGGGCAAGCATATTGAAGTCATGATCTATGGCGACGGCGCCTTTAAGGATCCCGTGGGTAAAATCTGGGAACTCGCTGACCCCGTGGTTTCTCCCGCCCACACGCCAGGATTGAGGGGCAAACCCAATGAAATCAAGATTAAATACCTGGCCGACTCCGAATTCCATGGCCTTTCCTCAGAAGAACAAGCCAGCAAGATTATGGAGAGCATTAAGCATAAGGATGACGACCTCATAGGCAAAATGCAGTCTGAAGGTACCACACCTCGTCAATATACAGATTTACTAGGCTCCATGGCAGACCTAGTCTCCGGCTCCGGCGATAAGGGCACTCCCTTCGTCTACATTCAGGGCTACTTTGACTCCTACGCAGATAATTAAGAAGTAAGGTACACAGATAATTAAGAAGTAAGGGGGGAAGCTAGTACTTCCCCCTATTTGTTCACCCTATTTCACTCAGCTAATCCAACTTCGGGGGTGCGGACAAAAAACTGGACACTGAAAGGAAGGAAATATGTATTCAGAGGAAGAAATCAGGAAAGCGTTGGAAGTCTACGAGAGGGAAGGAAGCT
>SFFI01000017.1 GCA_004556925.1 Clostridiales bacterium | reverse complement strand
TTCTACCTCTGTAGAAAAAGTTGTTCAAGCCGGCCTCGAAGCCTTCCAACCCCTGGCTGGTAACTTCCAAATGCGCATGAACCAAACCGGTTCTGGTGATGGCTGGAAACGCGTACTCGGCGATGAAAAAGATGGTCCGAACAAGGGCGATATCGGTTTTGCTTCCCGCGACTTCCACGAAGACGAAGTAACCGACCAGGCTGACATGACTGGCCTCCTCTGCCAAGACGCTATCGTGGTCGTAACCCACATGGATAACGCTGTGAAGTCCTTCACCAAAGCCCAGCTCTACGATATCTTCACCGGTGTTGTGGCCAACTGGGAAGACATTAAATAAGAGAAGCTGGCTTTGAGCTAATCAACCGAAATTTGCTCCACTGTTCAGTTTCACAATTATCCCTGCAAAGCCCGGTTCTCCGGGCTTTGCCTTTTATCTATCTTATCTGCTTTTTGTGCCGCTCTGCCATAGCTTGAATTGCTTAGCAGTTTTTGGCATAATCCTGAAGATTTGACCAAATTTATATGCATTTCGAGGAGGCAAACCATGGACAAGCAAAATTCTTATGCCCAGCTTGGCAGTGAACCCATTTGGGACATTCGCCGGCTCTCCAAGCCCAAGGCCCTAATCCTAGGTCTTCAACACCTTTTTGCCATGTTTGGCGCTACTATTTTAGTACCTCTGATCACAGGTTTAGACATTTCCACCACCCTGCTCATGGCAGGACTAGGGACCTTATTCTTCCACTTCATGACCAAGGGCAAGGTACCTGCCTTCTTAGGCTCTTCCTTTGCTTTTCTTGGAGGCTATGCAGCTGTGGCGCCCAAAATCGGTGACCAAGCCAATCTCGACCGCCTCCCCTATGCCTGTGGAGGCGTTTTTGTTGCTGGCTTAATCTATGTGGTGATTGCCGCCCTCATTAAATACTTCGGGGTAGAGAAGGTCATGCGGTTTTTCCCTCCCGTTGTTACAGGGCCCATCATTATTTCGATCGGCTTGACCCTAGCACCCTCTGCTATAGCCAACGCTAGCACAGACTGGCTCCTCGCTATGGTAGCCATCGCCGTAGTGGTCTACTTCAACATTTTTGGTAAAGGCATGGCCAAGATAATCCCTATTATTTTGGGCATTATCATCTCCTACGCCCTAGCTCTCATCCTCCATCGGGTAGACTTTACCGCCCTGCAAGGCGCTAAAGTGGTAGCCATTCCCTTAGAACCTAGTCAGTTTATGAAATTTGACCTGTCCGCAGTCATTACCATCGCCCCCATCGCTTTGGCAACGATCATGGAACACATCGGAGATATTTCCGCTATTTCTGCGACAACTGGAAATAACTATATAAAGGATCCCGGCCTCCATCGGACCTTGCTAGGTGACGGCTTGGCCACTTCCCTGGCCTCGGCTTTCGGCGGACCCGCTAATACTACTTACGGGGAGAACACAGGTGTGCTTGTGTTGACCAAGGTCTATGACCCCAGAGTCATGCGCCTGGCCGCCATTATGGCCATTATTCTTTCCTTCTTCCCCGCAGTTTCCGGCGTCATTCGCTCGATCCCCACTGCCATCATCGGGGGCATCTCCATGATTCTCTACGGGATGATCTCCTCTATTGGTGTCCGCAACCTAGTCGAAAACCGGGTAGACTTCACCAAGTCCCGCAACCTCATCGTAGCAGCCTCAATCTTTGTTTGTGCTTTAGGCTTCACCGGCGAAGTCCACGGCATCTCCTTCCCCGTAGGCGATGCCACCATTTCTCTGTCTGGCCTAGCCATCGCCGCCTTGGTGGGAATCCTGCTCAACGCCATCTTACCCGGCAAGGACTATGTCTTCACAGAAGAAAAGCCTCAAGATACCGGCGTCAACTTCTCAGGCACCGATACGACGAAAGAAGGTCGCAAGAAATAAGGGCACTAGCTTGATGAGTTTGCAACAGGTACATTAGTGCAGCATCTGCTAAATACTTAGCGCACCTGCTGAATTATGGGAATTATGGTTGCACCCACAATTCTTATACCGAGTTAGGGTGCACCTGCTAAATTCTTAGTACACCTGTTGAATTATGGGAGTTATGGATGCACCCACAATTCTTATACCGAGTTAGGGTGCACCTGCTAAATTACTAGCGCACCTGCTGAGTGATTGGTGGCAAACCGGCATTTGGTCGGATTGCCACCATTTTTTCTTGCACTTAAGGGGTTCTAGCGGCAAACTCCCTGCTTCAGTGATTTGCCACCAGCGGAATATTTTTGCCTTGCTTGTCATCCACTTTTAGGATTTCTTGAATTTCGGACAAATTTTCAAGTAATGGATGGCTCCCAGCACCAAAATCATCCATTATTTGCAGAATTGCCCTCGCAACCATCCACTAGTCGCAAACTTGCCCGGCGACCCATCCATTAGCTGCAAAAATGCTCGATAATCCGAAAATCCAAACTAGCATAGCCCTCAGTCTTTCCACTACTTGCACATATGCCTCCTTGACACCAGGCCGTCCGAATTAGTATAGCCCTCCGGCCACCCACCACTTGCAAATAGGCCTCCTTGACACCAGGCCAATGGTCTGCTAGTATGGTCAAGCACTCAAAAAGCGTGGAGCTTCGCTCGTGTGGCGGAACTGGCAGACGCAACGGATTTAAAATCCGTCGAACTCACATTCGTGCCGGTTCGAGTCCGGCCACGAGCACCACAAACTTTTGAGCCTAAATCGCGGAGTAGAGCAGCTGGTAGCTTGTCGGGCTCATAACCCGGAGGTCGCAGGTTCGAATCCTGCCTCCGCAACCAAATTAGATCAGGGTAAATGATACAAACATTTACCCTGATTTTTTAATTTCAAAGTGTGTCAATCGTGAATCACCCACTGGGAAATTATATTTTTGTACGCTTACTTTGAAATTGCTATTCTCCGATGTAATGCTAGATGCTAGTTAATGAATGTTATTGTTTATCTTTAATTCACCATAAGCCTCAGAACACTGAAGATGAAAAAACTGATATATACTGCTGGACAAGCTTTAAATGATGGAACGACTACTTTGAAACTTGTACTATACATCAAGAATCTTGCGGATCTTATTAATAGCTGTTAATTTATACTCATCTGAGAGACGCTCAACACCGTTTCTACCGTCTTCAGTAAAGACCCATTCTCCCTTAATACCATATTTACCTTATTTACCTTCCCAACGAAGTTTATATAGTGGCGCACCACAAGAGTAATAAAATGGAAAGTATATCGGTCTATGAGGCATTACGTTCTTATATTTCTTAATAGTCTTTTCGCTATAATTGGTACAGTCTTCGTTAAGATAATTTATGCTGATGACTTCAACTGTATTAATTTTTTCGCCAATTGCCTCGAACTTAGTTATTTCACTAAAGTTTTGTTCAACTGAAGGGAAATCATAAAAATTCACATAATCCTTAAGATCTGAGGAAACTCTATCAATATATACATTATTCATAAAGATTTTTTCAGGAATAAAAATCTTCACAATGAACCAGAATAAAGAAATAGTCCCAGTAAATGTGAGAAATCCTTCCAGAGCGTTTATGATATCTTCTAAATTAATATTTTCCATAGTATCAATATATCACATGAGTACAAAAATTAAATGTAGATATTATGCATATTAGCCTTAAAAAATGGTGATTTTTACAAAGTACAAACACATGGAACGCACAAGTTTTTCTATTTATTTATATAACACAAATTCACTTCACTACGCTCGTGTTTTTAGGTAAATTTGTTTAGGACTAATTACCTGTTTGAATTGCGGAATTTCACACACATAGGGCAAAGCTTGTATCTAACAGTAAGTCCTTAAGAAATGTAAGCGTCAAACCTATACGGGCCTAGTAAAAGATCAAAGCATCCCCGAAAATAGTTTAAGGCACTAGAAGTTTCTCAAGAGTCACCTGAGCTCTATCAAGTCAAGGAGGCGAGCTTTGCAAGGTGAATGAGCTAAGCCAGCGTGAGATCGTTAAGTTGAATAGGTGGTATGAGGAGATAAAAGCTCAAAGAGCAAGTGGCCTTGCTGTTATGGAATGGTGTACCCAGCAGGGTAAATCTGAAGCAGGCTATCACATTGTTTGGACTCTTGAGAAAGTCCTTGTATGCACCTAAAAGCGAGCGAGCCCAGTATCTTAACCAAATTAAGCTAGATGATCTATTCGACGAGATAGAGCTTTTTAGTGATTTGGAGCTTGAAGAACTCCAGCTACCAAGACGGTCGTTTGGAGCTCACCAACAACCGGGCAGAGCGCAGTATTAAGCCCTTCGTCATTGGCAGGAAAAACTTCCTTTTTGCCAACACCCCTGCCGGTGGCCAGACAAGCGCGATTATTTATTCTCTCGAAGAAACAGCCAAGGAAACGGGTGTAGACCCTTACCAATATTTCACCTACACCCTCCAAGCCGCAGCCCAGCTAGCTGCAGACGGCAAAGAAGATGAGATTGCTAGGCTTACCCCTGCGCATTTCAAGGCCCTTAACTCAAAAGCAGAAAACAAAAAATAATTGGGCAACCCCCGCAAGCCCAAATACCCACAGTTGTCTAACCGCAAAGCACCCGCACTTGGCCTCACCGCCTCCTGCGGGTGTCTTTTTTACAAACTAAGCTAGGGTAGCTTTGACACTTACGAAAAAAGAGCGACCTGTTGCTTAAGCTACAGCCGCTGAAAGGAATTTACTCCAACTTTATTGACATAACGCCAGTAGCCACACGGGTTACTGGAGTTATTTCACCGGCTTAGCTGCAAAATTCATGTGGCTTCGTCAAATGATTTGTTCACATTAACAAAATTTACGCACTTTTTACTCAGAAAGTATTGCAATTTTGCAGATTGCATAGTAAATTAAAAGTTGTAGTTTTGCCAAGGAGAGCGAGAGGACTCTCGCGGGGAAGTTCAGTTTGAGTTTTAAGGAGTAAGTACGAGTTGTTTCCTGCTTAGTGATCCTTAGAGGGATTGTCTTGCTGGTATAAGTAAAAGAAGTCAATAATAGCTGGATCAGTTTTAGGACTCAATTATAGATTGAGTCAAAGGAGAGTAGAAAAATACATTTAGCTTTAGCGTTTTTGCACAAGCGAAGGAGGTTGAAATGGGAAAGGTATTAATTGTTGTCGCCGTTCCGCTAATCTTGTTCGTGTTTGGCCTTTTGTTGTGGAAGTATCCACCCAAGGATGTCAATTCCTTCTATGGCTTTCGTACAAGGCGATCTAGCAAAACTCAAAAAAATTGGGATTGCGCGCAAAAAAGATGCGCGAAAGCTCTTCTGCTTGCCGCGTGCATTAGCATAATTCTTAATTTGCTAGGTTACTTGTTTTATAACTTTGCTCAGCCTAGCTTTGTCTTTGAAAATTTGGCATACCTGTCGCTCATACCGCTTGTTGTTTTAATAGTATCAATATTCCGAATTAACTACACGCTCCCAGATTAACTGCGCGCTCCCAGATTAATTGCGCTTTGACATAGGTTATGGAGGAAAGAATCATGGATGATAATGTGTACATGCCACCAGAGCTAAATGATTCGTAAGCGTCAAACCTAGCCAGGCCTAGTAAAAGATCAAAGCATCCCCGAAAATAGTTTAAGGCACTAGAAGTTTCTCAAGAGTCACCTGAGCTCTATCAGGTCAACTTTGGAGTCTTGGGAGAGTATTAAGAGACTCTTAAGACTCTTAAGAGTGTTAAAAACAACAAAAGGAGGCGAGCTTTGCAAGGTGAATGAGCTAAGCCAGCGTGAGATCGTTAAGTTGAATAGGTGGTATGAGGAGATAAAAGCTCAAAGAGCAAGTGGCCTTACTGTTATGGAGAAGAGACGAAAGGCACCGTACAGGTATCTAGTCATACAAGAAAGAGCAGACGCAGCTTAACACACAAGTTGCCAGAAGATCTTCCTGTTGTAGAGCGCCACCACTATGTAGATGAAGAGGGACGTGCTTGCCCTGTTTGTGCGGCTCACATGGAAGAAATTGGCTCAGAAACAAGGCGCACCCTAGGGATTGCTCCTGCCAAAGCCTTTGTCATTCTGGATGTCATCCATGTCTATGCTTGCAAGGCCTGCGATGAAAAGGCGGAGCCTGTAACCGTGATAAAGGCTAGTATGTCCGCCCCGGCTATCCCCGGCGGGATAGCAAGTCCCGAGGCCATTGCGAATATTTTCTAGGAGAAAGCAGAAGCCTTGCCCAAGGGGGCGGGCAAGCAGAACCTAGCCACTCAGGCCTTGGACTATATTCGGCAGATCTTTGCCTGGGAAGATAGCTTCTCTACGCTAGAGCCAGAGATGCGGTACCAAAAGCGGCTAGAAAAAGAGAAGCCAGTCATGGACAAGTTTTATAGCTTTGTTGAAGGCATGGCGGTAGCAGACAAATCTGCTCTAGGCCGGGCCAGGACTTATGCCTTGAGCCAAAAACCTTATATTTTCAACCTCTACCAAGACGGTCGTTTGGAGCTCACCAACAACCGGGCAGAGCGCAGTATTAAGCCCTTCGTCATTGGCAGGAAAAACTTTCTTTTTGCCAACACCCCTGCCAGTGCCCAGACAAGCGCAATTATTTATTCTCTCGTAGAAACAGCCAAGGAAATGGGTGTGGACCCTTACCAATATTTCACCTACACCCTCCAAGCCGCAGCCCAGCTAGCCGCAGACGGCAAAGAAGATGAAATTGCCAGGCTTACCCCTGCGCATTTCAAAGCCCTTAACTCAAAAGCAGAAAACAAAAAATAATTGGGCAACACCCCACAAGCCCAAATACCCGCAGTTGTCTAACCGCAAAACTAAGCGAGGGTAGGTTTGACGCTTACGAATAGACAGCTTTCTGATGTGCCCCAAAGGGAGGCGTTCTTCGGCGAGAGCTGGAAGTAAAGCTGGCCTCTTTGATGTAATTCATCCTTATTTTTTAGGCATTTTACTAAAGGCTATAAACTGCAAGATCATTGATGGTATACCAACAAAACCCCACATAGGGAAAGCCAATAGGCCTAATAAATAACAAATAGCAGAGATTAGAGTAACTACCCTATTGGATGTTAGCCAACCGATTAGATTCAATATTGCGGCGGTCACAACAAGGATAATAGCCGGCATAACCATAGACATAGCAATACTAGCGCCTAAGGCTTCCCACTCATTGGTCGTGCTGGACATAGAACTAGAGGCAGTAGAAATTAAAAAGACTGCGGCAAGCGAGCCAATGATAAGCGCAATAAAGCTTAGCTTGCTTCTTTTAGCCTTCCCTTGCTCCCTAGGAGAATCGTAGCCATCAAGATTATCTTGGTAGTTCTGATCATATTGATCTTGGGCTTGAGGTCTGTATTGCGGCGGGATCTGTGGCCTTCCTTGAGGCACACGTTGGGCAGGATATGGATAGTTGGCAGGTTTTGATTGCGGCTGATAAGGTCTTTGCCTCGGATGATTTAGATTTTGCTTTTGGAGCAAGAGGGATCCACAGCTGGAGCAATACTGATTTCTAGGGTCATTTTCAGCCCCACACCTCGGACACACATTCATTTCTTTTTCCTCCCTAGGATAGTAGAGCTAAGAGAGCGACTTTCTTGAGATTTTTCCCGATGACTACAAAGCTGTCGAGGTCATAATCCGCTGGCCGGCCTTCCCCTTCTGCTACGCTTTGCTCGGCAGCGAGGGCGGTGACTTCTTCTGGGCTGAGGCCGGTCATGCTAAATTGTTTTTCTACGAGCTCGACATGGATAAGATCCTTGCCTGCAGAAACAAAGCCTTTGGCGCGGATAATCTGGCCGTATTTTTCTAATAAGATGTCTTCTAAGAAAGCGTAAAGCTGGTCAGGATTACCAAACTTGAGGCCTCGCAAGCTGAGGTTTGCAAGATCAAGGTCTGGCTCACGGCTCACCTGGTGCTGGATAAAACGCTGCCCGACTGCATGAATGTCCGTCGCGCTCAATTCTTTGGCGAGGAGGGTTAGCCAAGCTTCCTGGGGCCAATTCTCATAATGGGTCAGAGGGAAATTCACATCGTCAGCAACGTCGAGGTCTGCTGCTACCCGCTTAAAATCCTCAGGATCGAGCTGTTCTGATTTACTCAGAACTAGAGTGCCCGCCACGCTGACTTGGTCATAAAAATAGTTAGGAAAATCCCGTCTTTGCTGCTGGTAGTTTTGGGCATCTAGTACAGTTACAGGTGCAAGGAGCTGAATCTTTTCATATTTAATTTTTTGTAGGCTTTCCAGGATATTGGTCGGCTGAGCGACCCCGGAAGGTTCTACAATCAGGTAGTCAGGGTTCAGGGTATTGGCGATGGTCATCACGGAGAAGGAAAAATCCAGGTTCAAAGAACAGCAGATGCAGCCTTCCGAGAGTTCCACAATCTTCATGGCGGCCAGGGCCTGGTCCTGGGTAAGAACTTTACTGTCAATATTTTCTTCAGCAAATTCATTTTCTACAATGACAAATTCTCGGCCTGTGGCTTTAGCCATTGCTTTTATGAAGCTGGTCTTCCCTGCTCCGAGGAAGCCGGAAACGATGAGTATTTTCAATCTGTTCTCCTTACCGTTAAACGACAAGCGCTATAGGAGCTAGAGCGGGCATAAGCGCTATAGGAGCTAGCGGGCATAAGCGCTATAGCAGCTAGCAGGCATAAGTGCAAGAAAGTGCGCCAGGCCAAGGGCCCGCGCACTTCCTCGCAAAAAGCAAATGTGACTTCGCTTAGAGTACAACAACGGGTTTGATCAGGTCGCGGGGTTTGTCCTTCATCAGCATGAGGGCTTCCTCGATGTGTTCGAAACCGTGGAATTTATGGGTCAGCATGATGGAAACATCCAAACGTCCAGAAGTGACCAAGGAGCCTAATTTTTCTAAACGGGCTCTACCACCGGGCATGAGGCCACCGACGATCTTCTTGTGGCCCATACCCACACCCCACTCTACGCGGGGAATCTGGATGTAGGTGCCTTCGCCGAGGTAGTTGACGTTACCAATTGTTCCGCCGGGTTTGACGACCTTGACAGCGGTCTCAAAGGTATCGTTATTACCACCAGCGACGATGACTTTGTCGACACCCTTACCATTGGTTAATTCCATGACCTGTTCTGCGATATCGCCATCTTTATAGTTGACAAAATCGCTAGCGCCATAAGCCTTAGCCGCTTCAATGCAGTTGGGCCGAGTACCCACAGCGATGATTCTGGAAGCGCCACGCAGGCTGGTGCCAGCTACTGCCATGAGGCCTACCGGGCCAATACCAATAACTAATACGGTATCACCAAATTTAACGTCGGCTAATTCTACGCCATGGAAACCGGTGGGTACCATATCGGATAACATGCAGGCTTCTTCAGGAGAAATACTGTCAGGCAGGTGGGCCAGGTTACCATCAGCATCATTCACATGGAAGTATTCGCCGAAAACGCCATCCTTAAAGTTGGAAAATTTCCAGCCAGCCAGCATGCCGCCAGAATGCATGGGATAGCCTTCTTGGGCTGCGATGGATTGCCAGTCGGGGGTAATAGCGGCGACCATGATGCGGTCCCCTACTTTGAAGTCTTTAACGTTGGAACCTACTTCATCCACGACGCCGCAACCTTCATGCCCTAAGATCATGTTGTGTCTCTCACCCAGAGCGCCTGCCCAAACGGTGTGAACATCAGAAGTGCAAGGAGAGATAGCCAAGGGACGGATAATTGCATCATCAGGCCCACAAGCTGGTCTTTCCTTTTCGATCCAGCCAGTCTCGCCGATGCTGAGCATTGCATAACCTTTCATATGTTTTCCTCCTTATGATTACTGGTTATATGCTATTTTTAAGCGAATAAAGAATAGCAAAAAAACGCTTCTTGTGTAAATAGAAATGATGCCTCAAAAGTCTATGATTATGATCAGATAATTCTCCATTCGTAAGCCCAAGCGCTATAATAGAATTGCGGAGAATTTCAACCACTAGTGTGTCCTAATCTTCCAAGTGAATATCCCATCAAGGTGCCGCTTAGGCCATAGCCTAACTAGCCTAAAGGCAAGGTGATTACTTGCCAGGCATCCCTCAAGTCTGCCAAGCGATACCTAGCATTGGCCGGACTAGTCGAAGGAAGTTTGACACCCGGAAGTCCACACGCTTCTGCATGGTATTTTTGGTAATACTGGTAGGACGTATTCCCATTGCAAAAGACTTGCCGAATATCTGCTGCAGAAAAAATGGGGCTTAGATCAGAAGGGATCACTTTTTGAATACTGGCATCGCTAGATCCCACAATGTCGCATTGGTAGATACTATCATAAAGGGCAATCTGGTGACGCAGGAGAAAATCGCGTCGATCCTCTATCCGGTTAGAAATCTTTTCCTGAAAAAGCGTAGCCATGAGGGGCCAAAAGCGGTTTTGAGGATGGCCGTAGAAAAAGCCATACTCTCGCGTTTTGACGGAGGGAAAGGACCCCAAGATCAAGACTTTTGAATCTTCTCGATAAAGAGGTTCTAAGGGATGAATAATGGTTTGTGGACTTCCCGCTTTTGTTTTTGACACGTTAAAACTCCTGTTGAATTGTTTGGGCCTTCCCCTATTGACTAGCTGGATGCCCTCCCCCCTCTTGTTTGATCTGGACGCAGCACAAGACTAGGGTGAGAAACATGAGGCAAAAGGCCATAAGGCCATATAGAGGGAGAGCAGTAAGAATGCCCAGACTCGCTAGCGCTAGGAGGCAATAACTATAGAGGACCGCCCAGAACAGGATGAGTACCCTGTCTTTTTGCCCACGCCAGACCAGATTTTGCGCTTGACGCTTCAGGGTCACTAGCACTTTCCCCAGAATTGTAAGCCATAGGCCCACAAAAGCAAGAAAGCTGGCCCATTCATCCGTTACCCTATCCAGGTAGAGGGCGATCCCTGACGCCACAGCCACAAAGGCGACTGCGCCCAAACCTATACCAATGACCTGCAATCCTGCTCGGAGAGTAGCCTGCAGCCCTCCTAGAGAATCACAATCCTGCTTTGGGCTTGATCGGTCTTCCTGGCGGAGCGTCAGATAGATGAGGGCTGGCGTTTCAAAAAGGTAACCCAAAAAGTTAACCCAGATCACGCTCATCCACATATGATGGTTGATGTCCAAGTTAATCGGACGGCCATCCCAAACCCAAAAGCCTCCATCTAAGCGAATAGCCACCACATCCAGCAAAAGGTCGAAAGAAACAACCAACCAGCCAGCAAAAAGAGCCTTCAGGAAGCGGCTCCAAGGAAATTTACGCGCAATTCTCAAAGCACAGACCGCCATACCGCCCCACATCAAGCCTCCAAAAAAAGGAAACTGATAGGGTGGCCGGCCAATACTCACAAAATAGGCATTACTGTAATGGTAAATATTCGTGAGCCGAACCGCTCCCAGCTCCAAGATAAAACCCGCTAAAGCCCCAGATAGAAACAATTGCAGTTCATGCCAACTTTCCTTTTTAGCTATATCCACTAGCAGGGCTACCGTTAGCCCGTAGCAGAGGAGTTCAAAGCCGTTGATCCAGTCCATATGCGCCCCCCCTTGTCGCTCAATATTGTCCGTAGCTAGATACAATCTACAGCAATAAAGATGATCTCTATCCGTAATTCATTATATCTAATCCTTTTACAGGATGAGGGCAAGTCTGTCAAATAGGACGCAAAGCTAGTGAGTATGAGATAATAAGGTGAATGCAGAAATAGGAGATACATATGCTAATTGGAAGCTCAACGCAGGAATTTGATCATCTACAATATATCCCGGTCATACAAAGAATGTACGAGCGGAATAGTGTGGATGAAATCAAAAAATATGCTAGTTTTTCTCAAGTAGAACGCTTTCGCAAAGAATTGGAAATATTGAGCACTTTCGGCTTACATAAACAGCTAGAAATCAGCCTGGACCAATCCTCCGAAGGGAAAACAGCAGCTAGGAAAATATCTGATGGCAAGGTCGATATCATCCTCTCCGTATCTAACGCTAAAACCCAGGAAACCTATCTGGACGCCCATCACAAGAAACGCTATCGTTGGAAAAATAAACATGCCTTTGTCCAAAGCATCGTATGCAAGAGCAATCAGCCTCTGGCATATGGTGCACAAAATCCGCCCTCCTGTTTGAATTGCGGGGCTCAACTGTCGGCAAATAGCGAAAACTATTTTTGTCCCTATTGCCACAGTCACTATCAGGCAGAGGCATACGCCTACCGTATGACGAGATTTATTATAGAAGGGGCCTTCCACGATCTGCGTTATTTCTGGATGGCCTTGATTCCTCCCTTTATTCTGGCAGTTTTACAGGTAAGAGGACTCCTAAGTGAGCAAGAACTAGAGCGTGTCACTTACGGAGCAGGCACGCTGTTAGCCTTCCTCGTATTCTTTGCCTTAATCTACGGTATAAGAACTTGGATCCAACACCAAAGGGTGCTGAAAAAGATCAAAAACCATGACCCCCATTTTTCCGGTGAAATCTTCACCTCACGTCTCCTGGATGCCCTCAGTAGCCATCCCGAATACCTCATACCTAAAGAATCCCACGAGAAGGCGCAATGTGGTGTCATTTGCCAAAACGTGACGAGGCTGCAATTTATCCGTTACCAAAGACAAAAGGATTTAGAAATCGTGGACTGTCGTGGGAAAGTAGCTGCCTTGTACTTAAAAGGCAGCCCCCAGCATGTCCACATACGTGCAAAACGCAAAAACGTAACCTTTCAGATGGCAAGGGCTTACGGAAGTTTAACACCGGTGTACTACATGCCCGATCAGTTTACCTGTCCCAACTGTGGCAGCCATCAGCTAACCGGACACGAAGGCAGACCTGTATGCACTTATTGCTATACGGAACTACCCTTGGAAAAAATAGACTGGGTTTTGTATCCGACAGAAATTAATAGTCAGCCTAACCGCAGCTAATAACATGAACGCACCAGAAAAAGTGCTAGATGTTGCGATTGTTGACGAGGCACACCGGCTTACACAAAAAACTGGCCTGTTTAGAATGGGCGAAGATCAAATTTTGGAAATCCTTCGAGCCAGTGCTTTTACGATTTTCTTCGTTGACGATCAGCAGCGTGTTCATATTAAAGATTATGGAAGTGTAGCCATGCTGAAAGAGCGAGCAGGAGAGATTGGTGCTGAAGTATACGAAAATGAATTGTCCTCCCAGTTTCGCTGCAATGGGTCTGATGGCTATCTGGCCTGGCTAGACAATGTTTTGGAGATTAGGCCAACAGCTAATGACTTCTTTGACCTTGATTATGATATAGCGGTTGTGGATAACCCGCACGCTGCTCACGCGTGGGATGAAAGGCTGCCGGATTTTCTGCATGGATAAAGCCTTGGGCCATTATTTGCAGTCAAGAATCTTCCGCACTCTGCACGCTACTTACAGGCTAGGAGAACCTGTCGATACTCTCATGCATGTCGCTACTAGCGAGAAAGACCCTGATCTGCCCTATAACTAAACAGAAAATCAACATTAGCTAGTATCCGACCGCATTCACACCATAGTGGGCCTGTAACGTAACAAGCAGCCTGCCGGAAGATGACCTGGCCTGGTACACTAGCTTACGTGTATATGTTTACGTAATTTGTGGAGGTGTAGATGTTCAAGAAAGTCCTGCCTTATGCAAGGCCCTACCGTCTGCCTGCAATCCTGTCTCCTATCCTGATGGTTTTGGAAGTGATGGCTGACATTTTAATTCCTCTTTATATGGCGAGGATTGTCAATATTGGAATTACAAATCGAGATGCTGCGTTTGTGATCCAGCAGGGCAGTATCATGATTGCTCTAGCCTTATTTGGCGCTAGTACGGGGATTGCTTCGTCCTTTTGTGGGGCTAAGGCTGGGTTTGGAATTGCTTATGAAATGCGGAAGGCTTGCTACCGGTCTATCCAGAATTACAGTTTCAATAACTTGGATCAAATGTCGGTGCCTTCTCTGATCACCCGCCTCACTTCCGACGCGGAAACTGTAGGGACAGTGTCCATGATGTCTCTGCGCATGGCCATCCGGGCGCCCTTCATGCTTATTTTTGCCCTTATCGCGGCTATCCGGATAGATGGGGAGCTGGCCCTGGTTTTTGCCGTGGTTATTCCAACCATTGCCCTTATTATCATGCTCATGTTTAAGAAGGCTATGCCCTTGTTTCAAAAGTTGCGCAAGCGCTTAGATGCCTTGAATGCCACTATCCAGGAACAGCTGGCAGGTATTGATGTGATCAAGGCTTTTAACCGCCAAGACCATGCTTACCAACAATTTACCGAAAGCAATAACGCCCTCAGGGCCTCCTCCCTTGAGGCGATCATGTTTATGGTCGCCCTCATGCCCCTCATGGTTTTGATTATCAACGCCTGCCTCATCGCCGTCCTCTGGTTTGGGGGCCTCAAGGTTGCAGGGGGCAGCCTGCCCACCGGTGACCTGATTGCATTTATTACCTATAATATGCAGATCATGATGTCCCTCATGATGTTAGCCAACTATATTATCAACCTGACCTTTGCCAAGGCTTCTTTTGATCGTTTGCAGGAAGCCATCGAGACTAAGCCAGAGATGCTAGAGCCCGCGCATCCGGTAGGGGGTGTGGTAGATGGAAGCCTGCGCTTTGAGCAGGTCTACTTTAAGTACCCCGGTTATAAGGATGATATTTTGTCCGATATTAATTTAGACTTGGCAGCTGGGCAAAGCCTGGGGATTATTGGTCCAACCGGGTCTTCTAAATCGACCCTAGTCCAGTTAATTCCCCGGCTTTATGATGTGGAAAAGGGCCGCGTCCTGGTGGGCGGCCAGGATGTTAGGGACTACCGCACTAAGGACCTCCGGGCCGCTATTGGCATGGTCCTCCAGCAAAATACCCTGGTGTCCGGGACCATCCGGTCTAATATGGTCTGGGGAAATGAGGAGGCCAGTGATGAGCAGATCATTGAGGCCTTAAAGCAGGCCCAGGCCTGGGAGTTTGTTTCTCAATACGAAGATGGCCTTGACCATAAGGTTGAGCAGGGCGGCAGTAACTTCTCCGGAGGCCAGAAACAGCGACTGACCATTGCCCGTGCCCTGTTAACCAATCCCAAAATACTTATTCTAGACGACTCGACCTCAGCCGTAGATATGGACACCGACGCTAAGTTGCAAAAAGCTTTTAAGCAGGGATTAGACCAGGTCACCCTTATCATGATCGCCCAGCGGATCTCCTCTGTAAAAAACTTGGACCAGATCCTGGTCCTGGACCAAGGCCGGATAGAGGCCCTGGGTACCCATGAAGAGCTCTTAGAAAAGTCGGAGATTTACCAAGAGATTTACCGGTCTCAGCAAAGGGGGTTGCCCGCATGAGTCAAGCAGAAAAAAACTATCAGTCTCGGCCTAAGGCCCAGGCTGACCTGGAGCAACATAAGCAAGAGGCGGGGCAGGCTGGCCAGGTCCCGGCTGGCCCTAATGCTAAAAAATTTAAGCCAGACAATCCCTGGAAAACAGTCAAGCAGTTGTTTTCTTACTTCCGCAACAACAAAAAGCTTTTCTTTGCCGGGATCCTCTGCGTAGGCTTGGCCTCTTTGACTGCGATTGCCCTCAACGCCATGCTCTCCCCCATTATTGACAGCGTGGTCGGGGACTTTGATCAGCCGCGTTTTGTTCAGTCCCTGGTCATCGTCGCCGTGATCGGGATCGCCCAGTCTGCTTTTATGTACCTGGGCGGACGTTTTAATGCTGTGCTTTCCCAGCGTACCGTAACCTTGATCCGCCAGGACCTGGCGGCCAAGCTACTCCACCTGCCTATGTCCTTCTTTGACACCCATACCCACGGGGAGATCATGTCTACCTTCACCAGCGATATTGATACCCTGTCACAAACCCTGGACCAGGCAGTTTCCCAGTTCATGACCTCGATCATCACCTTTATAGGGACCACGGTGATGATGATTATCCTTTCTTGGAAGCTCTTCTTAGTAGTGGCCGCCTTCCTTGTCCTCATGGTGCTGTTTACGCGCTTCATCGCCAGTCGGTCGGGCCGTTTCTACCGGGAACGTCAAGGGGAAACCGCCAGTCTGAATGGCTTTGTCGAAGAAATGATGACCGCACAAAAGGTGGTCAAGGTTTTTAATTATGAAGACCGGGCCATGGCAGACTTTGAGGGCAGGGCAGAATCACTTAGGAATTCTGCTACCAAGGCTGCTAGCTTTGGTGTTGTAACCTGGCCTGTCATGGGCAACCTTACCTTCATGATGTATGCCGTCGTTGCCATGCTGGGAGCTTTTCAGGTTATTGCTGGCAGTATGAGTATCGGCAACATCGCAGCCTTCCTGCAATACACCAGGGTCATCGCTAGGCCCATCACGCAAATATCCCAGCAGATGAACAATCTTTTTGCCGCAATTGCTGGGGCGGAGCGTATCTTTCGCCTCTTGGATGCTCCGGAAGAGAATATGGAAGGACCGGTTCGCCTGGTGGCTTCCTGCGATGGCCAGCACGGGCTCTGCTGGCGGGTACCCGCCCAGGTGGAGATTCAAGAAGGAGCAACCCGCTTGGATCCAAGCAAGCTGACCTACTTTGAGTCCGACCCCCTGATAAGCTCCAGCCCTGGCAGCTACAAGCTAGTACCTGTGATAGGCGACGTCCGCTTTCAAGATGTGGACTTTGGTTATGTCCCCGGCCAAAAGGTCCTCCATGGCGTTTCCCTCTATGCCAAGCCGGGGCAAAAGATCGCATTTGTAGGTTCAACGGGTGCTGGTAAGACAACCATCACCAAGCTGATTAACCGCTTCTACGATATCCACCAAGGCCGTATTACCCTTGACGGGATTGATATCCGGGAAATCAATAAATTTGACCTGAGGTCCATCATTTCTGTAGTCCTACAGGATGTTAACCTATTCTCTGGATCCATTCGGGAAAATATCCGCTACGGTCGCTTGGATGCCACGGACGAAGAGGTCATTGAGGCGGCCAAGGCTGCCAATGCCCATGCTTTTATTACACGTTTAGAGGAGGGCTACGATACGGAGCTTGTGCAAGAGGGTGAGGGCCTTTCCCAAGGCGAACGCCAGTTGCTCTCTATCGCTAGAACCGCGATCGCTGACCCCGTTATCGTAATCATGGACGAAGCGACCTCCTCGGTAGATACCCGAACCGAGATGCAAATTGCAGAGGGGATGGACCAACTGATGGCGGGCCGGACCACCTTTGTCATTGCCCACCGCCTCTCCACTGTCCGCGATGCCAACGCCATTATGGTACTAGAAGGTGGAGAAATTGTTGAGCGGGGCAATCATGACCAGCTGATGGCCCAGAAGGGACGTTATTACAACTTAAATATGGGCACCCTGGAGCTCGAATAAGTGTGACAATTACAGGTAATTGTCACATGACATCACAAGGAGGGGCGCCTAAAATGATAGTCAGCAACTAAAGTCAAGTCAAAAGCTACTATTGAAATTCCATGCTCAATATGGTATTAATTAGCCTTGTGAACTAGCCTAAGAACTGTGGTTTAGACAATAGATGGGAGAACTTATCATGAAAAGAATTAAAAGCCTAAAGACTCGCAATCTCTGCGCCAGCGCCAAAGACGGTGGCTGCGGTGAATGCCAAACCTCCTGCCAGTCGGCCTGCAAGACTTCCTGCGGCGTAGCAAACCAGTCTTGCGAACACAAGGAAGACTAAGTAAGCAGTCAAGCATACTTAAGGAGGCTACTGAGCCTCCTTTTTTTTTGAGAAAACCGAAGCGAGTTTGTTGAAAACTCCCAGTAAAGGAGAGATCACTCTGTTACACCAATACCAATTAAACGGCTACAACATTGTTTTGGATACCTGTTCTGGTGCTGTCCACGTGGTGGACGACCTGGCCTATGACTTTATTGCCCTCTACCCTGAATTGGGACGTGAGCAAACGATTGCCCGGATCTGGGACCAGTATCAGGCCCCAAAAAAGTCTGGCAAAGATGGTCAGCTAGCTTCCAGCCCAGGCACTAATCAGTCTCACTCTGTAGACTATGGTACCCTTAGTTTGGCCGACCTGGAGGACTTGGCGGATGATGTGGAAGCCCTAAAGGCCCAGGGCCAGCTATATAGTGAAGACCACTATGCCCCTATGGCTGGCGAGTTCAAGGCCCGGTCTGGCAATGTGATCAAGGCCCTCTGCCTTCACGTGGCCCATACCTGCAATCTGAACTGCTCCTATTGCTTTGCCAGCCAGGGCAAGTACCACGGTGACCGCGCCCTGATGTCCTATGAGGTGGGTAAAAGAGCCTTGGATTTCCTTGTGGAAAACTCTGGCAGCCGTCACAACCTGGAAGTTGACTTTTTTGGGGGCGAGCCCCTCATGAACTGGCAGGTCGTCAAGGACTTGGTAGCCTACGCCCGCAGCATAGAGGAGGAAAAGGGCAAGCACTTCCGCTTTACCCTCACCACCAATGGTATCTTGATTGATGAAGAGGTCATCGACTTCTGCAATCGCGAGATGTCCAATGTCGTCTTGAGCCTTGATGGGCGCAAGGAAATCAACGACGCCAGCCGGGTAGATTACCAGGGCCGCGGATCCTATGACCGTATTGTGCCCAAGTTCCAAGAACTAGTTAAGGCGCGCGGCGACAAGAATTATTACATGCGGGGGACCTTTACCCACAGGAATCCGGACTTTACCAAGGATGTTTTCCACATGGCCGATCTGGGCTTTACCGAGCTCAGCATGGAGCCTGTCGTGACCGCTCCGGGTGATCCCATGGCCCTCACCCCAGAGGATATAGACCTGGTCAAGGACCAATATGAAGTCCTAGCCAAGGAAATGGACAAGCGGGATCAAGAAGGCATGCCCTTTACCTTCTACCACTACATGCTGGACCTGGACCAGGGACCTTGCATCTACAAGCGGATCTCAGGCTGCGGGTCCGGAACCGAATATATGGCCGTCACCCCTTGGGGTGACCTCTATCCCTGCCACCAATTTGTCGGCGAAGAAAAGTATAAATTGGGAGATATTTGGCAAGGGGTCACCAATCCAGATATTCGCGAAGACTTCCGCGCTTGCAATGCCTATGCCCGGCCGGAGTGCCGGGAATGTTGGGCCCAATTATATTGTTCTGGTGGCTGCGCGGCCAATGCCTACCACGCCACAGGCTCAATCTTGGGGATTTACGAAGCAGGTTGTGAACTATTTAAGAAGCGCATCGAATGCGCCATTATGCTGGAGGTTGCGAAAGCCAGCCGCCAAGAGCAAGAGGGTTAACACCAAACAAGATGGACACGCCAATTTATGATTTTCTGAATCGTTATCAATCTGAGCATGGGGTACGCCTTCACATGCCGGGCCACAAGGGGAAGCACTTTTTGGGCTGCGAGGACATGGATATTACGGACTTTGCCGGGGCAGATGACCTAGCTAGGCCCACCACGATCATTGCCGCCAGCGAAGGCCATGCCACAGAGCTTTTCGGCTCTCAAGCAAGCCTCTTTTCCACCGAGGGGTCTAGCCAAAGTATCCGAGCTATGGTTTACCTCCTGTCTTGCTATGCCCAAATCCAAGACCGCAAAAGCACGGGTCAGGAGGCCAGGCGGCCCTACTTTATCGCCGGCCGTAATGCCCACAAGGCCTTTATGTATGCCTTAGCCCTGGTGGATGGAGAAGTTGACTGGCTCTGGCCGCCCCAATCAGACTCTATCTGCTCGGGAAGAATTGAGGCGGAAGACTTGGAAACCGCCTTACGAAAGGCCCCGCGCCAGCCAGCTGCAGTCTATCTCACGAGTCCTGACTATCTGGGTGGTAGAGCCAATATTAGGGAACTGGCTCAGATCTGCCATCACTACGGTACCTTCCTCGCAGTGGATAATGCCCACGGAGCCTACCAGCATTTCTTGGCCCAGCCCTGCCATCCCCTGGATATCGGGGCGGACATTTGCTGTGACTCGGCCCACAAGACCCTGCCCGTCTTAACGGGCGGCGCCTACCTCCACTTGGGCAAAAGCCTCCCGGCCTTCTTTAAGGACCAGGCCAAGCCTGCCATGAATCTTTTTGGGTCTACCAGCCCCTCTTATCTTATCCTGGCTTCCTTAGACTTAGCCAACCGCTATCTGGCAGGTAGCTATGCCCAAGACCTGGCCGCCTGGCTGGAACCGGTGGAGAAAACTAGGGCAAGGCTCCGGGCCCAGGGCTGGCAGGTTGAAGAAACTGAGCCCCTCAAGATCACCCTGCGTGCGCCTCAGGGGCTCAGTGGCTTGGAAATTGCCCAAATCCTGCGTTCTCACCAAATTGTTGAGGAGTATGCTGACCGCGATTATGTGGTACTCATGGTAACCCCGCAGAATAGCCAGGAGGACCTGGATCGTCTGACTGACGCCTTGGGACAGTGCCAGTGGGCTCCCTCGGACGAACGGCAAAGCCAGGTTATCCTGGACCACCTCCACCAGGCCCCCGAAAAGGCCATGACCATCCGCGAGGCAGTCTTTTCTGCCCAAGAAAATTTGGAAGTCGGTAAGGCCCTGGACCGCATCTGCGCTTCCCCTACGGTTTCCTGTCCTCCGGCCATTCCCTTGGCCGTATCCGGGGAGAGACTTAACCAGCAAACCCTGAATCTCCTGACCTACTACGGGATCCCCAAAATATCGGTGGTGGCGGAATAGGCCGCACAATAACCGCCTGCAAATGAGACCACATGGAGGAAAAGAGCATGATGAACTCCGCTCAAACTTTCGATCCAACAGAACTCGACCAGGTCAAAAAAACCCTGCGCAAAGAACTGAAACAGCGACGTAAGGCCCTGGGAGCCGAGGTCCGCAGCCAGGCCTCCCAGGAGATCGCCAAGCAGATAGTCGCTCAAGAGGCCTACCACAAAGCCCAGCTGATCTTTAGCTTCTACCCTATGTCTACCGAGGTCCAGGTTAGCCTGCTCTTTGACCAGGCCTTGCAGGCGGGCAAGCAGCTGTGCTTCCCTGCCATTTTCGACCAGGGGCGTATGGAGTCTTACATCCCGCGAGACCTGGAACACATGGCTATGGACCCCTATGGCTTCCCTACCCCAGATCCAGACCTGGACCAAAAAGTTGAGCCCCAGGCTATTGACCTGGTCCTGGTACCGCTCTTGGGTTTTGATCGAGACCTCTACCGGATCGGCTACGGGGGAGGCTTTTATGACCGCTATATCGCCCGCATACCCAGCCGGGCAGTCCTCTTGGGTGTGGCCTTTGCCTGCCAGGAAGTGGACCACATCCCCCGTAATGCCTTTGACCAAAAACTCGACCTACTCATAACCGAAAAGGAAATCATCTTGGCCTAATTACCACAAAAAGTCAGGACAGAGGAGACTACATGCGAGATTTTTACAATAAATTTAAATGGTTTATCAAATATTATAAAAAGAACTATATTATTGGTCTTTTTTGCCTAGCCATCACCTACGTTTTGGATATTCTCCCGCCTAAGATTCTGGGCACTACCACCGATGCTATCGTCAACGGCAGCATTACTGCGTCGGGCTTAACCCGCAATATCCTCCTCATGCTGGCCATCGCCGTGACCTTGTATCTAACGTCCTTTATCTGGGGACTCAAGATCTTCCAGGCTTCAGACGAAATTGACCGCCTCACCCGCATACGTCTCTTTAAGCGGGTTTTGCATCAGGGGCCTATTTTCTTCAGCAAATACTCTACTGGGGCCCTCATGGGCAAGGCCACTAACGATGTGGATGCCATATCGGACCTAGCCGCCTATGGCACCATGGCCTTTTTCGATGCTAGCATCTATCCGGGAATCATCTTGATCGTCATGCTATCCATCTCCTGGAGGGTCACCCTCCTATCGCTCCTCCCCTACCCCTTCCTGGTTTTGTTCGCCCAAAAGATTGGTCGGAAGCTCTATATTTATTATGACGAGGCCCAGACAGCCTTTGATGAGCTTAACGAGTCCGTCTTGGAGGGTGTAGCGGGGATACGCATGGTCCGGGCTTACAATTTAGAAGACCAGCAAATTGAGAAGTTCGCGGCCAAGACCGAGACTCTTTTTCACAAAAAACTCCGGACTGCCCGGCTTTCGCAGCTCTACCGGCCTATGACCACCCTTATTCCTACCCTGGCTTTTGTCCTCGCCATGGCAAGTGGAATTTTGGAAATTAACGCTGGGCGTTTGACCACCGGAGCCTTGCTCTCATTTTCCTTCTACCTGAACATGCTGTCCTGGCCCATGATCGCCATTGGGGAATTCCTAATTACAGCCCAGCAGGGGTCCTCAGCAATGGACCGGGTAGATGAGGTCTTGAATACGCCTTTAGATGTTGAGGACCCGGAAGCTCCCTTGGATTACCCCCCGGAAACCAACATTAAGGTGGAGGGCCTGTCCTTTCAGTATCCCCTGGCGGAGAAAGATCAGTATGCCTTGCAGGATATTTCCTTTGACCTAGGCCAAGGGCAAAGTCTGGGCTTGGTAGGGCCTGTTGGGTCAGGTAAGACCAGCCTTTTACGCCAATTCCTCCACTTCTATCCCCTGGCCGAGGGGCAAATCTATGTAGGAGGCCAAGACTTGGCTTTAATTGACCGCAAACAGTTAAAAGCAAGGCTGTCCTACGTGCCCCAACAATCTTTTCTCTTCTCCAGAACAATCCGGGAAAATATTCTTTTAGGCGCGGAGGACCAAGATTTAGAAGATGGACAAGCTGAAAAACGTCTGGACCAAGTCCTAGAGATAGCAGACCTGAAGAAGGACCTTGACCAGTTTATTGAGGGCCTAGATACTGAAACGGGGGAAAAAGGCATCGCCCTCTCGGGGGGACAGAAGCAGAGAATATCTATCGCCCGAGCCTTGATGAAGGAGGCGGACATCCTGATCCTGGACGACTGCCTGTCAGCCGTTGATGCCCTTACCGAAGACCATATCTTGACTGGCCTCCGCCAGGATAGGGCGGGTAAGACCACCCTCATCTCCGCCCACCGCCTATCTGCCGTGAAAGACTGCGACCTCATTTTAGTCTTAGACCAAGGCAAAATAGTGGAGCGTGGTAGCCACCAGGACCTGCTAGCCGCTGGCAAGTGGTATGCCGACCAGTTTAACAAGCAGCAATTAGCCCTGGAAGGTCCTGTAGCCTAGTCCGCCCTCAGCTCTTTGCCTATCCCCATCGCACGAAGATACGCAGAAGATGCGTAAAATAATTTATAAACATATGAACAGTGAATCTAAAAATTTAAAGACTTCTGAGGCCAAGGCCAAGACAAAAAAGCGGAACCAACGCCTGTTTGCCTACGCCTGGCGCGCGCGCAAATCTTTCATTCCTGCCCTCTGCTTGGATGGCATAGATACAGCCCTCAACCTGGCGGCTCCGCTCTTAGTGGGCCAGATTCTCAATGAGCAGGTCATCAGCCAGAGTCAAAACCTAGCGTCTCAAGGCGGCGGCCTCGCTTATTACTTTAAGCTCTTGGGCCTGTACTTCCTGGTGATCCTTGTCGCCTCAGCCATTGGATATGCTGGCCAATACCTCTTTCAGTATGCGGCCAACCATATCGGCCGCCTGGTGCAAATGGACGTTTTCCAGCATTTGCAAAAGCTCCCCCTCTCCTTTTTCGACCATACCGCAGCAGGGAAGGTGGTTTCGCGAGTCACCAACGACACCAAGGCCCTGCAGATGCTCTTTTCCCAGGTCATCACCCGGCTCATTTCTGCCGGGGTCTTTGCCCTAGGCATCTTCATCAGCCTATTCTTCGTGGATAAAACCCTCTTCCTCATGGCCTTGATCCCCCTGCCAATTCTTTATTGGGTATTTAAGGACTTTAAGCGCAAGTCTTCACATTACAGCACCCTGGCCCGTAAGGAAGTATCCGAGCTCAACAGTCAACTCAATGAAAATATCCAAGGGATGGAAATCATTCAAAGCCTGGGCCGGGAAGACCGGGTCCTCAAGCAGTTCACCGATCTGAATGACCAGCACTTTAAGACCAATTATGAGTTTACCAAGCTCTTTTCCTACTCCTCCTCCAATGTTGTAGGTGTCCTCAACCGGCTCTCCATGGCGGCTATATTGGCCTATTTTGGCTATGCCTCCCTGCAGGGTAACACCCAACTCCCCTTGGGCAGCCTCTATGTGTTTATTGAATACATGCGCCGGCTCTTCCAGCAGTTTGATATTGTCCTGCAAAGAATTGGCAGCTTGGAGCGGTCTTTAGGTGCAGCTGACCATATTTTTGAGCTGCTCGACCAGCCCCTTGTCAGCTATCAAGAGGGAGAACTTGCCCCCGTCCAAGGCACAATTGCCTTTCAGCAAGTTAATTTTTCTTATCTCAAAGATGAACCTGTGCTTAAAAATCTGAGCTTTGAAGTGAAAGCTGGAGAAAGCGCAGCCTTTGTAGGGGCAACAGGCTCTGGAAAGTCTACCATCATGAACCTGCTCGCTGGCTTTTACCCCCTGGATAAGGGCAGGATCCTCATTGACGGTGAAAACCTGGAGGCCCTGCCCCTGCCCGCCCTCCGCCAACAAATGGCTATTGTCTTACAAGACCCCTTCCTCTTCTCCGGCACAATCTATTCCAACATCAGCCTGGATAAGGAAAATATCAGCCCCGCAAAAGCTGAGGCCGCCCTGCGGGAAGTCGGAGGTGCGGCCCTCTTAGATCGGTTAGAAAAGGGCATCATGAGTCCTGTAAGTCGGCAGGGACTGGGCTTCTCCTCCGGGGAACGCCAGCTGATCTCCTTTGCCCGAGCCCTCGCTCAAGAGCCCCACATCCTCGTTTTGGACGAAGCCACCTCCAATGTTGACTCCGCCACGGAGGCCATGATTCAAGCAGGAATCGAACGTTTGCAGGAAGGTCAGACCACCCTACTCATCGCCCACCGCCTCTCCACCATCCGCGATGCAGATACCATCTACGTCTTAGATAAGGGTGAACTCAAGGAATCTGGCAAGCATGCCGACCTTATGGCCCTTGGCGGGATCTACGCCAGGATGTACGAGGAGCAATCCAAGTCCATTGCACATTAAACTCTTGTGCCTCTGGCGTTATAATGGCTTACAAGTACAAGTGTAAAGTGAAGCACGAAGAACGAAGGCATGCGGAAGGAGATGGATAATAACATGAGCAAAAATATGAGCAATGATCAGGAGCATGATCCTAGGGTCAAAGGGGCGGGGACTTCAGGGAAGTCAATACCGAAAGGCTCTGGCGCTGGTCCCAAGGTCACTAAATCGAGTTCTCCTTTGGACATAGGCAAGGAACTCATGCAAAAACTGCCGGACCTGGCGAACAACTTGGCCGAGGCTACTAAGGATGGTTTAGCAGAGGCCAAGGATACCCTCTTAGACACTAAGGATGCCTTAATTGAAGCCAAGGACAAGATCATGGATTCGCTTTCAGATAAGGATCTAGAAGGCGTCGAAATTACTGATGCTCTCCAGACCAGCAGGGCCTTTTGTCAATGCCACGAGATTAAACCCCGGGGTTCTTGCTTGGTCATCCAGGGCGGTTCCTTGCGGGGTGTGCACAGCTTGGGGGTCCTGAATGCTCTGGATCAGACAGGCCTGCATTTTGACTGTGTCATGGGGGTGTCGGCTGGCTCACTTAGCGGCCTAGCCTATTTATCGGGTCAGCTGGAGCGAGCCCGCCGGCTCATGGTCGATTTGATTGAAGACCGGGAATATATCGGTAACCTGGAAAGTTTGGTCAAGGACAAGTCATGGATTAATTTTGACTTTATGTTCGCAGGTGCCCCCGATAAGTTAGAGCCTTTCGACTTAGACGCTTTTATGGCCAATCCTAGTGAGTTTGTTTGTAATGCCACAGATATAGAGACCGGAGAAGCTGTTCGCTTTAGTAAGAGCGACTGCCAGGATATTCAGCTGGCTGCCGTCGCCTCCTCTACCCTACCGCTCGTTTCCGCACCTACGAAGATCGGTGACCACTATTATATGGACGGGGGAGTGGCAGAACCTATCTTGTATACCAAGGCCATAGAGGATGGTTACCAAAAAATTGTGGTCATTCTTACCCGGCAGGAAGGTTTCCGCAAGGAGGAGTTCACCCTCAGCATGCAGAAGGCGGTTACTACGGTCTACCGGAAATATCCTCGTTTTGCTAAGACCCTCTTACAGCAAGAAATGCGCTATAACGCGTTTATTGAAGAACTCGAAAAACTCGCCCAAGCGCATCCTGACCGCTTCTTCCTTATCTACCCTCAGGCCAAGGTTGAAGTGAATATGATGAACCGATCCCGCGAACTCATGCAGAAATATTTGGACCAGGGGCAACGAGAGGCCGAGGCGATTATGCCGCAGCTTAAGACCTTCCTCGGGTCATATGCCTAGCTTCTCGAGACATACGCCCAGCATATTGTCCCCTAGTTCAGTACTGCTTGACTCCCTGGGGACTTACCGTTAGAAAGCCCTGCCCGAAGGTCACCAAAGAGCTGTTGGTCATTGATGGACACATTAATAGAGGAGACAAACTGCTCGTTGTTCTTGGTTTTGAGCATGAGGCTGATAATGCTTTCCGTGACCGTATTGGTTTCCAGGTGGCTAAAGGCCTTGCGGATGCCCCAAACCGCATCCAATTCTTGAGGCGAAAGCAGAAGGTCTTCCCGACGGGTTCCAGACCGGATGAGGTCGATGGCGGGGAAAATGCGTTTTTCGGCGAGTTTGCGGTCCAGATAAACTTCCATATTACCGGTACCCTTAAACTCTTCAAAGATGACCTCATCCATGCGAGATCCGGTTTCTACCAAGGCGGTAGCAATAATGGTTAAGGAGCCGGCATTTTCAATGTTACGGGCCGCACCAAAAAAGCGCTTAGGGCCATACAGAGCACCGGGATCCAGACCACCGGAAAGGGTCCGCCCCGTAGGATTGATCGTCAAGTTATAGGCCCGGCTCATCCGGGTGATGGAATCCAAGAGGATCACCACATCTTCACCGAGTTCAACCAAACGCTTGGCCCGTTCCAAGACCAACTCGGTAATTTTTACGTGGTTTTCTGGACTCTTATCAAAGGTGGAATAGACAACCTCCCCCTTGATGGACCGTTGCATATCCGTCACTTCTTCTGGGCGCTCATCAATTAAGAGGACAAAGAGTTTCGTCTTTGGACTATTTTGGGTAATGGCATTGGCAATCTTCTTCAGGAGCACGGTTTTACCGGCCTTGGGTGGAGATACAATCATGCCACGCTGGCCCTTACCGATAGGAGAAACCAGGTCGATAATTCGGCAGGAAATTTCCGACCGACCCGTTTCCAAGACATAGCGCTCATCTGGATAGATAGGCGTCAGGCGCTCAAAGTGCGGCCGGTTAATCATCTGGTCTGGTGGTAGGCCATTCACTTCCGTGAGATAGTAAAGGGCAGGATAGCGGTCATTGTCCCGCTGCTGACGGCAGGGGCCTGAGACATGGTCCCCATTTCTCAGCTTAAAACGGCGAATATATTGTGGAGGCAGGTAGAGATCGTTAGGGCCTTGAATATAATTTTCAATCCGGATAAAACCGTAACCATCCGGCATAATTTCCAGAATGCCGGAATAGATTTCCCGGTCATTCTTGTCCTTACTGGGCTGGTCGTCCTGGTAGGCCTCATCCTCAGGTTGGTGTTCGCGCAAGGGGGCCTGGTCTAGGTCAGCGATTTCCAGGTCATTTTCCTGGTCTTTCCGCTTGGAAGCTGACTTGCCCTCGTAAGACTTTTTATTTCCAGACCAAGACCCATTTTTACCGTTCTTATTGGCCTTGCCTTCATCACTGCGGTTTTTATCCCACTTGCTGCTAGACTTGCTCGTACGCTCATCTTTAGTATCAGCATTATTTTTATGATAGCGGTTGGCCTTATTATTTTTACGGCTAGCCTCATGATAGTTGGCCTGCTTGTTGCGCTCCGGAGCTTTGTCTTTTGGCTCTTTGGGGGGCTCAGAAGCAGTTTTTAGCTCATCTGTGATATTTTCTGCCAGATGATTTTGCTTTTCTGCCTCTTCTAAAAAGGCTAACAGTTCAGCCTTAGACATTTTTTGGGAAACAGTAGTCTTGAGTAGGCCGGAAATGCGTGCGATCGCAACTAAATCGGCCTTAGTTTTGCCCTCAAATTTTGACGCCATGCAGTAACTCTCCTCAACAATTGTTTAGTAAGCAGGGAATCTCCGTATCTAGGGGATATAAAAAATAAGATAATACCTGAGCATTATATAGGGAAAAAAATTAGGATGTCAATTCTTTGAGGAAATTGCGAAAAAAGAGGCTGACCCTGGATGGGCAGCCTCCTTTCTGCTTAGGCATTTATCATCTGCCGTAGGGCGTGGATTTTTTCACGGTCAGCTATTTCAAACTGATTCTCAGGCGGATAGAGGGCACCGCCAAAGTAGATGGATTGGTTTTGGTTGGTTGAGGGATCTTGGCGGACCTGGTTCAGGGCGATATGAATCTGCTTGGTCCCTGTCTCCCGGATGACGTCATGGACATTTTGCAGGGTAATACCCGCACCTGGCAGGATTTCTAGCCGGTCGTCTGCATAAGCGATCATTTCGGCCACTGTTTTGCTACCATCACGTACAGAAGGGCATTGTCCAGAAGTCAAAATACGGTCAATCCCCAGGTCTACCAACTGGTCCATGCTGGCCCGCCAGTCAGGTACCACATCAAAAGCCCGGTGGAAGACAGCTGTATGGGCTCCTATACGGTCCCGTAAAATCTTACAGCGCTCTAGGTCAACCTGGCCGTCCAGGGTAAGAATACCGAAAACGATCCCATCCGCACCCGCTTCTAGCAAGGCGTCTACGTCATACAGCATGGTTTGGAATTCTGCGTCTGTATAGCAAAAGCCTCCTGACCGGGGGCGGACCATGGCCATAATGGGCAGGCCCGTTTGGCGGGCCACCCTGACCTCGCCAATGCTAGGGGTAATACCACCTAGGAACATGGAGGAGTTGAGTTCTACCCGGTCAGCCCCTGCCGCTTTAGCTGCTAAGACGTCATCTGCAGAACCGCAGCAAATTTCTAGAAGAATGTGTGTCATATCGTTTTCCTTTCTGTTAGGTATTTTAATAATTCTATCAGCAAACTATCTTAAAGCAAATTTATAAGTACTTCACATACATATTCATTTGCTACCATATAATTCTAGCACCTTGCTCAAAAATTTGCTTAACAACAGCAAAATTCTATGCTACACTTTAGCTCGATGAAGATTAGCGTGAGGGAGACGGAAACACAATTACTAGTCAAGATCAGACAAATTACCTAAAGGATAACCTGACCAGGTCCAGCCGCTGGCAGATTCTCAACCGCCTCTATAGTCAGTCGGGCTTGAGCCGGGTGGATCTAGCTGAGGATCTGGGCGTGAGTAAGTCTACCATCAGCAAGCATATTAACGATTTGCTAGCAGAGGGTATTTGCTGTGAATTGGGTGAGGCAGACCAACCGGGGCAAGGACGGAAGCGAACCATCTTATCCTTTTGTGCGGACTTCCGCTACCTGCTCTTACTTGATTTTGGCCAGGTCCAGCCCCGTCTGGCCTTGACCGACCTCTACGGTGTCCCCCTAGCGCAAGTCCCCTTGTCTTTTGATGAAAACACCAGCCAGGATCGTTTGAAAGCACAATTAGTGGCGGGGGGCGAGAAAATCTTAGGCAATCACCAGTTGGTCCCTGAGGACCTCGCCCTGCTTGCGGTGGCTGCTCCTGGTATTGTGGACCGCCTTGGCCAAAGTTTTTACACAGACGGCTATTATGCCCAGTGGGATTTACCCGGTTTATGTCATGAACTAGCCGGCCACTACGGCCTGGAGACTTTCTTTTATAACGACGTGAATGCAGCCGCCTGGGGAGAATATATTTTCAAACTGGACGGGCAAAAAAATCTGGTCTACGTGGCTGGAGGTAGCGGCTTGGGTTTAGGCCTTATTCTTAATGGCGAACTCTACCTAGGAAGTTCGGGCAGCGCAGGGGAAATCTCCAACCTCCTCCTGGCGGGCTTACCTGCCCTCTTCAAAAACGATACCCAGGCCATATCCTGTGTCGATGCAGATTATATTCCCTTCGCCTCCAGAGCCAGTATCCGGGTCCTACTCAAGGAACTCAACCGGCAGAAGCTGGAAGGCAAGGGCGACCTGAGCGGACACGATAGTCCGCTGACCTACCAAGATTTTTATAATCTTTGGAAAATGGGAGATTCCACGGCCCACCTCCTGTCCCAGAGTATGGGGGAGAGCCTGGGCATTTTCCTCTACAACCTGTCTTTACTCCTGGATATTGACCATATTGTCCTGGACCCGTCCTACCAGCCCTTTGCACAATACATTGATTTAACCCTCAAAAAACTTGCCGCAGAAAATGAGCGGACCCAGTTAAAAATCACAATTTCTACCCTGGGTGACCAGGCCAGCCTGTCTGGCCTGGCGGACCTGGCCATGAAGACTTTACTGGCACGTTGGGCCTCATAAGGAGAAGAATGCATCATGAAAAAACGTATCTTACTGGCTTCTATGCACCATGAATCAAACTCTTTTAACCCTATTACGGCAGGGGAACATGACTTCCGCGTCCGTGTAGGCCAAGACATGATTCACAATCTGCCCCACAACAATTCCGTTTGTGGGATTGTGGAAACCCTGGAAGCTGCCGGCTGTGAGCTGGTCCCTACAAGGTCTGTATCCGCAGTTCCTAACGGCGAAGTGGACCGGGATTTTTATCTTAAACAAAAGGCCGCTATCCTGGACCAAGCCGCCCAGGAAAAAGCGAAGGGCATTGACGGCCTGTGTCTAGCCTTGCATGGGTCCATGCGGATAAAAGATTTTGGCGAGGCAGAAGGCCCCTTCCTAGAGGAACTGCGCCAGCTCTTCCCCGATAAGCCCATTTATTGTGCCTTAGACACGCACACTACCATGACGGAAAAAATGGTCCAGCACGCCGATGGCTTTGTCGCCTATAAGTGCGCCCCTCATATTGACCAATATGAGACTGGGGCCCACGCTGCCCGCCTGCTTTTGCACGCCTTGGAGGGCAAGGCAGATTTCCACGCCTGGGTCAAGGTTCCCCTCCTGATTGCCGGGGAAAAATCCTCCACGATGGTGGAGCCTATGAAGGGATTAATGGCTCACCTCCGGGAACGCGAAGCCGCACCCGGCATTTTGGCCTCCTCTTACCTGATGGGCTTTCCCTGGTCTGATAACAGCGAAAGCGGAGCCGGGGTCTACGTTTTGGCAGAAAGCCAGGACCAGGCCAATGAAGAAGCCCTGTACCTGGCAGATTTACTCTGGAAAACCCGGACAAAGTTCTGCTTTCAAACTGAAAGCTATCCCTGCCAAGAGGCCCTAGATGTAGCCTTTACCGCACTTGACCAAGGTCAAGCCGGGCCAGTCTACATCTCGGACTCTGGGGATAACCCCACTGCTGGTTCTTCCTCTGACGTCACCCATCTCCTAGGCCTGCTGCTCGCAGACCCCCGGACCGTCCAACTACCTGAACCCGCCTTATTCGGTGGCATATATGACCCTATCGCCACAAAGGCGCTCCAGGGCCGGGTTGGCGAAGAAGTGGAACTGACTTTTGGCGCCAGCTTTGATCAGCAAACCAGCCAACCCTTAACCTGCACAGGTAAGGTTATGGCTTATATTCCTAACTGGGAAGGCTTCGGCCATCCCTCGGATGTTGCCCTCTTCCGCACGGGCAATGTGGATATCGTCTTAGCGGAAAAACATATTGGTTACACAGGTACTGGCCTCTTCTATGATCTCGGCAGAGATCCCCAAAAGGCTTGTCTGGTCGTGGTTAAACTGGGCTATCTCACGCCTGAGCATTCCGAGATAGCAACTAGGAGCATCATGGCCTTAAGCCCAGGCAGTACCAATGAGGATTTAGTCACTTTGCCCTACCAGCATGTCCCACGTCCTATCTATCCTCTGGACCCCGACATGACTTACCAGGTCAAAGAACAGTTGCAGAACTAGCTCAGGCTAAGCATTTTTCTAAAGGAGTGCGCACGAACTATGAAACACATGAAAAAGTTAGTTACTGGTCTCTTAAGTTTTGTCATGCTACTTATGCTGGTCAGTACCCCGGCTTTGGCCGAAGCAAAATCTGAGGACAATGATCTGGTCGTCGCCTTACAGGCAGACGCCACCCATCTGGATCCTCACGTATCCGGCAACGGCATCTCCAACCTGATGACCCTGGCCATGTATGAAACCCTCATCTATTTTGATGAAAATCTCGAACTCCAGCCCCGTCTGGCTGAGTCCTGGGAAATGTCTGAAGATGGTATGGAATATACCTTCAAGCTGCGTGAAGGCGTACAATTCAGTGATGGCGAACCCTTCAACGCTGAAGCCTGTGTGGCCAACTACGTGCGTGGCAGAGACGATGAATCCCTGCGTGTCCACTCTCGGATGAAGGCCATTGCCGATATGGAAGCCGTCGACGAATATACCATCAAGATTACTTTGAAGAAAGCCGACAACACCTTCCTCAACAAATTCTCCCAAGTCACCTTTGTCAGCCCCAAGGCGATTGAAGAATTAGGCAAAGATGGTTTAGCCAAAGAGTCTGCCGGTACTGGTCCTTTCATTCTCAAGGAAAGAGTAGACGGTGGCTATACCAAAATGGTCCGCAATGAAAACTATTGGGGCGAGGGTCCTGAAATTGACAGCCTCACCTTCCAGGTCGTACCCGAAGACGGCGCCCGTATTGCCATGCTGAAGACTGGCGAAGCCGATATCATCTACCCTGTTCCTCCTACTCACGTTGAGCAGCTGGAAGGCACCGAAGATATCAACATCAAGAATATGGAAGGCCTGGTCTATCGCTATGTCACCCTCAACAATAACTACACCCTGGAAGATGGCCGTCAGCCCCTATCCGATGTCCGGGTACGCCAGGCCATGAACTGGGTTTTTGATAGCGAGGCTTACTGCCAAGTCGTTTTCCAAGGCTACGCAACCGCACCTAACTCTGTGTTTGCCGGTCCTGTCCCCTACCATGCTGACCAAGAACCCTACACCAAGGATCTGGAAAAGGCCAAAGAACTCATGAAGGAAGCTGGCTACGAAGATGGCTTTGATATCGATATCTGGTGTGACAATACCACCATTGAGATGAAGGGTGCAGAGTTTGTTAAACAGCAGCTGTCCGAGATCAATATCAACGTCAACCTGCAGGCTATGGAATCCACCACCATTGCAGATATGACTGCTGAACCCGCAGAGACCACCAAAGTACAGATGTGGTACGTCAACTGGATGTCCGGCTCCTATGAAGCAGATGGCTCCATGCGTAACATCCTGCACTCCGAATACTTCCCACCCACAGGTTATAACACCGCTTTCTGGGTTAACAAAGACTTCGACAAGGCCCTGGACGATGCCCTAGTTGAAACCGATAAGGACAAGGTGGCTGAGCTCTACGCGACTGCCCAGTCCATTGCTTGGGAAGAATGCCCCTGGATTTTCCTGGGTGTAGATAACAGCATCTTTGCCGAGCATAACTACGTATCTGGTGTTGTTTACATGCCCGGTGGCCATATGGACTTCACCCATGCCGTTCTTGACCACTAAGAACCACCAGTAGTTTTTTAGCCTTTCCCTCCCTTTCGGGGGAGGGAAATTTTCTATGTAGCCAGAGGAGAAAGAGAGTGGGTAGATATTTTTTCAGAAGAGTCTTACAGACCATACCGCTCATGCTGATTATCTCAATTCTTGTTTTTCTGTTTATTCACATGATTCCGGGCGACCCTGCTCGAACGCTAGCTGGTAAAGACGCTGACGTTGCAGAGGTACAAGCGATTCGAGAGCAGCTAGGGCTGAATGATAATATTTTTGTCCAGTATATTAAGTATATGGGCCGGATCTTCGGGGGTGATTTCGGGCAGAGTTACAAGTCTGGCATTCCCACTACTCAGCTCATAGGCGAGCGGATGCAGAACACGATCAGACTGGTTCTTTCCGCCATGCTCTGGGCGCCACTTTTAGGCATTCTCTTCGGGGTCCTCTCCGCTGTCCATCGTGGAGGTTTTGTGGACCACTTGCTGATGTTTATCGCTATTTTAGGGCTTTCTGCGCCCGGATTCTGGCTAGGCCTCATGGGGATCCAAGTTTTTGCGGTCAACCTGGGCTGGCTCCCGGTAAGCGGCTTAAACGGTTGGAAGGGCCTCATCCTCCCTTCTTTTGTCATGGGTATTGGCTGCATGGCTGAGATGGCTCGCTATGCCCGGTCCTCCATGCTGGACGTCATGCGCGAAGATTACGTCCGTACTGCCCGTGCCAAAGGACAGGTGGAAAGGAAAGTGATCTTTTTCCACGCCTTCCGCAATGCCCTGATTCAGATTGTGACAATTTTAGGTTTGCAAATCGGCGCCCTCCTCTCCGGCTCCGTCCTGACAGAAACGGTTTTTTCCATTCCCGGCATTGGCCGCTTGCTCGTGGACTCTATCTTCTTCCGCGACTATCCCGTCATTCAGGCCTTGCTCATGTTATTCGCTTTTCAGTATGTGGTGATTAATTTAATCGTAGATGTCCTCTACGGCTTCATCAATCCCAAGATTCGCTTAGAATAGGAGTTTCCCATGAAAGAAGATCAAAAACTTTCTGACCTGCTCCAGGAGAACTATATTGACGAGACGGTTCAAGCTTACCAAGGTAGCCGTTTTAAGGTCGTCATGAAAAGGCTCTTCCGCCGTAAGACGGCGGTCTTTGGCCTGGTTGTTATCCTGCTCCTGGTCTTTATCAGTATCTTCGGTCAGTGGGTAGCCCCCCATGACTTTGAAGCCTATGACTATATGAACACCCTGCAAGGCCCCAGTGCAGACCACTGGTTTGGCACCGACCACTACGGCCGGGATATTTTCAGCCGCATCCTGGTAGGGACCCGGCTGACCCTGGGCGTAGCCCTGTCCTCGGTTATCGTGGGTGCGGCCATTGGCGCTGTCCTGGGCTTATTAGCAGGTTACTATGGCCATTGGCTGGATAGCCTGATCATGCGGGGTGCGGACGTCCTGTTCGCCTTCCCGGATATCTTATTAGCAATCGCCATTGTGGCCATCCTAGGCTCCGGTATTGTCAACGTCTGGATAGCCGTCATGGTCTTTACCGTTCCCTCCTTTGCCCGTATGGTGCGGAGCGCTACCTTGAGCGTTAAGAGTTCTCTATATGTAGAAGCAGCCCAAAGCATTGGTTCTAACGACCAGCGCTTGCTCTTCCGCCACATCATGCCGGGGACCATGCAGACCTTTATTGTCAACTTCACCATGCGGATAGGGTCTGCAATCATGGCAGCCAGTTCCCTTTCCTTCCTGGGCTTCGGGGCAGATGTCACCGATCCTGAATGGGGCGCCATGCTATCTCAAGGCCGAACCTACATGGATATTGCCCCCCATATGGTTCTTTTCCCTGGTCTGGTTATTTTCCTTACCGTCCTGGCCTTCAACCTGCTTGGTGATGGTTTGAGGGACGCTCTGGATCCCAAGATTAAGTAGGAGGCCGGTATGAGTCAAAATAAGTTACTAGAAGTTAAGAATTTACAAACAGAATTTCCTTACGATAAAAATAAGACGGTAGCTGCCATTCACCATATTTCTTTCTTCATGGAAGAAGGAGAGGTCCTAGGCTTGGTTGGGGAATCTGGCTGTGGGAAAAGTGTAACGGCCCTATCCGTCATGGGCTTGATCGCTAACTCCAATGGTCTGATCACTGAGGGGGAAATTTATTTCAAGGGACAGAATTTGCTTACCCTGGATAAGCGTCAACGCCGGCAGATCCGCGGGGGCGCTATGTCTATGATCTTCCAAGAACCCATGAGCAGTCTCAACCCGGCTATGCGGATCGACAAGCAGATTATGGAAGCCATCCGCCTGCATACAGACTTGGATAAGGACCAGGCCCGGGCTCTGACCCGCAAGCTCCTCGTGATGGTTGGCATTCCGGACCCAGACCGGGTCATGAAAAACTACCCCCACCAGCTTTCCGGCGGCATGAGCCAACGTGTCATGATTGCTCTCGCCATGAGCTGTCAGCCCCAGCTTCTGATTGCGGACGAGCCGACCACTGCTCTGGACGTCACGATTCAAGCCCAGATTTTGGAATTGCTAAGAGATATCCAGAAAGAAAAAAATACCGGTATCTTGCTGATCACTCATGACCTGGGTGTGGTCGCTGAAATGTGCGACCGGGTAATCGTGATGTATGCAGGGGAAATTGTCGAAGCAGCCAACTGCCAAGAACTCTTTCAAACGCCCCTCCACCCGTATACCCAAGGCTTGATCGCCTCTGTGCCCAAGCTGGGCTCTGGCAGAACCAGTCTGCCCTGGATACCCGGATCCGTACCCGATCTCTTATCCATGCCCGAGGCTTGTCGCTTTGCACCCCGCTGTCCCTATGCCACAGACAAGTGCCGGGCGGAAAAGCCTGAACTGGAAGAAAAGGCCCCTGGCCATCAGGCGCGTTGCTGGTACAGCGATGCCAATCTGCCTGCCCAAGCATAAAGGAGGTTCAGGTGAATCATTTTCTGGAAGTCAAACATGTCAGTAAAAAATTCCCCGCGGGCAAAGATCTCTTTGGTCGCACCAACCGATTTGTCCATGCGGTGAACGACATTAGCTTTACAGTACGCCAGGGTGAGACCTTCTCTCTGGTTGGCGAATCCGGCTGCGGCAAGTCTACCACTGGCCGCCTGATTGACCGGCTCCTGGAGCCTGATGAGGGGGAAATCCTCTTCCAGGGCCAGCGCATTGACCAACTGAACCAGCAGGACATGCGGCCCCTGCGGCGAGAAATTCAGATGATTTTTCAGGATCCCGCAGGCAGCCTCAATCCCCGCATGACCGTAGGCGATCTGATTGCGGAGCCACTGATTATTCATAATCCTCAGATGGCGCCAGAAGACCGTACCCGCGAGGTACACAAGCTCATGCAGGTCGTGGGGATCAGCCCTAAGAACGCCGGCCGCTATCCCCACGAGTTTTCCGGTGGTCAAAAGCAGCGCATCGGGATCGCCCGGGCCCTCAGTGTAAAACCCCAGCTCATCATTGCTGATGAGCCTGTCTCTGCCTTGGACGTGTCCATCCAGGCCCAGGTTCTCCACCTGCTCCAGCGCCTACAGGAACAGTTAGACCTGACCTATATCTTCATTTCCCATGACCTTTCGGTCGTAGAAATGATCTCGGACCGGATTGCCGTCATGTATTTGGGCTTTATTTTGGAATTGGCCGACAAGGACAAGCTCTTTGCCCATCCCAGCCACCCCTACACCCAAGCCCTTATTTCTGCGGTACCTATTCCAGATCCAGAGCAAAAACCTGAGCGGATTTTTCTGCAAGGTGAAATTCCTAGCGCCCTGAACCTACCTCAGGGCTGTCCCTTTGCTAGCCGCTGCCCCAAGTGCATGGACCGCTGCAAGCAGGAAAGACCTGTCCTGCAGGAAATCGAACCTGGACACGCCCTAGCCTGTTTCCTTTTTGAGGAGGCTGCATGCCCCAGCAAGTCTTAAAGGCCACAGAGCCTAGCTGGTTTCACACCGCACGCTATGGACTCTTTATCCATTTTGGTCTTTATTCCCTCTTAGGTGGCCAGTGGCAGGGCCGGGAGATCCCCGGCCTGGCCGAATGGATCCGCCATTATGCTCAGATTCCCCGGGAAGCCTATCGCGACTTGGCCAAGTCCTTTGACCCCCAGGATCTGGATCCTGGGGCAATCGCCAAGTGGGCCAAGCAGCAGGGATTTCGTTATCTCTGCCTTACCGCCAAGCACCATGAAGGCTTTGCCCTCTACCCCAGTAAGGTGAGCGCCTTTAACAGCGTGGAGGCCTCCCCCTGCGGCCGCGACCTGGTCGGAGAATTTGTCCAGGCCTGCAGAGAGGCGGGACTTGTCTTTTGTCTCTACTATTCCCAGGCCCAGGATTGGGACCACCCCGATGGCCTGGAAGCCTATCGAGAGGATCAGGATAAGGACTTCAGCCGCTATTTTCTCGAAAAATGCCTGCCCCAGGTCGAGGAGCTCTTAACAGGTTATGGTCCGATCGGTATGGTCTGGTTTGATACTCCCTTATCTATGACCCAAGGCCAAGCGGAGGATCTTCGCAAGCTGGTGAAGACTCTCCAGCCTTCCTGCCTGATCAATGGCCGGATCGGCCATGGGCAAGGGGACTACCTCACCACCCAGGACCGGCGTCTGCCCGCCCAGCCTATTAAAAGGGCCTGGGAACTGCCAGCCACCTTAAATTCCTCCTGGGGCTATCGGGCATCCGACCAAAATTGGCGGTCCCCCCTAGAGGTCACCCGAGAACTCTTAACCGTCGTCTCTCGGGGTGGTAATGAGCTGTTGAATATTGGGCCAGACGGCCAAGGCCGGATTCCGAAAGGGAGCAAGGCATGCTTAGAAGTCGTGGGTAGCTGGCTGAAGCAGGCAGGCTCTGCGGTCTATGCCTGTGACACCATCGATAATTATGTCTACGAAGCCCCAGAGCTCCGCTTTACCCACCGGCCCCACCATCTTTATATCCATGTCCTGGATCCCTCCAGCCTAGTGGGTCAGGAAATTCCCCTACCCAATATCGCCAACCGGGCCGTGGCAGCCAGCTGGCTCAACCACGACGGCCCCTGCACCCTGCGGCAAACGAGCACCCTAGAAGGCGACAGCTATTGGGGCCTCCGGGTACCTGAAAAATTGGACCCCACCAGTGTGGTTTTGACTGCAGATATCCAAACTGAAGAAGCCGAGTTTTTGCAGGAAAGCCTGGAATAAGCGGTCCAATTCTGACTCGCAGCCCTTCCTGCTTGGTCCTATCATTAAGAAGATGAGTCCTCATTCAAAAAAGCCCGCAGAGTCAATTCCCTGCGGGCTTTCCCTATTCGCCAGATGCCTTAGACCTATTTTGTGAATACATATTTTTGCATTCTAGCAAAGGCCTCTTGGACTCTTGATAGGGGTAAGGCTAAATTGAGTCGCAAGTGATGCGGGCCATTGAACATGGTTCCATCCTGCCAGGCAACCCCTACATCCCAACCTGCTTTTTCTATTTCTTTAATAGAAACATCATGCTTAAGGCAATATTCTGTGCAGTCCAGGTACAGAAGGTAGGTCCCTTGAGGCATACTATATTTGATCCCAGAGAAATTCTCATCGATAAATTGACTGGCATATTCCAGGTTGCCTTTAATGACCTGCACCATTTCCGAGACCCACCTATCCCCTGTTTCTGAGTAGGCTCCAATGAGCGCATACATGGACAAAACATTCATAGAATTATAATGGCAAAGCGATGATTCTTTGTTAACCCTGTCTCGTATCCACTCATTATAAATAATATGATATGCCCCAATTAAGCCTGCGAGGTTAAATGTTTTGGAAGGCGCATAAAGGGCAACGGTTCTATTCTTTGCATCTTCTGATACAGATTGCGTGGGAATATGGGGATTGTCGCCCACAATAATATCTGACCAGATCTCGTCACTGATCACATATACATTGTGCTTTTTGAATATTTCCATGGCCTTTTCCAGCTCTTCCCTTTCCCAAACTCTGCCGGATGGGTTGTGAGGCGAGCACATAATGGCTGCATGGATATGGTTGTCCACAATCTTCTGCTCCATATCCTCGTAATCCATCCGAAAGATATTATCTTCGTCTAGGACTAAAGGCGAATGCACAAGCTTGTAGCCATTATTGATAAGCGACGCGGTAAAGCCAACATAGGTTGGGGAATGTACTAGGACATTGTCTCCTTTAGAGCAAAAGACATTTAGGGCGCTAATCACGCCGCCTAAGACTCCGTTTTCGTAGCCGATATACTCTTTTTTAATATCGTCCACATTTTTACGCTTCTTGTGCCAGGCAATAATGGCCTCATAATACTCATCTCTTGGCAAATAGTAGCCATATAGGGGGTGCTTGGCCCTCTTGATCATGGCCTCAGGAATGCTAGGTGCCGTTTCAAAGTTCATATCTGCAACCCACATGGGTATGACATCAAATCCTTCCTTAGGAAGATCTGGTGTAAAGCCTGGTTTTTTGCCTAAACCTTCTACAGCAACGGCATCTAAGCCAACTCTGTCAATAATCTTTTCAAAATTAAACTCCATCGTTATTTTCTCCAATCCTCTTGCTTTTCAGTTTGCCCTCAAGTATTCATGCACGGCAATTCTTAAGGGTGGCCTGAATGACTCTTAAGGCATTTTTGTAGGCTATTTTTTCAATGGCCTGGCTTGAATAACCCGCTTTTTGCAGGGCATC
>SFFI01000006.1 GCA_004556925.1 Clostridiales bacterium | reverse complement strand
CTACCTGGTTTGCGAAATGGTAGCCAAGGGCGAATTCAAGGGTGGTACCCGCACCTTTACCCTGGCCGACCAAGGTCTTGCCATTCCGGACAACAACCCTAACCTGGAAGAGGATTGGATCAAGACCATCAAGGAATACGAAGACAAGATTGTCAACGGCGACATCGAAGTCAACCCCGTGCCCTCTAGATTACAAGAGGCCGAGGCTGAAGACGCCGCCTAGGCAAGTAGCAAGTCTGTTTGTCAGCATTTAAGCTGACACCCACCCAGAGCCGGTTGCAGCTGCAGCCGGCTCTGTTTATTTTCTGCTTAGGCGGTGCTTCTCTTGTTATAATGAAAGCAAACCAGCTCACCTAAGTCGTGAGGCTATGGGAGGGGTTCGATTAGAGTTGAGGAAACTATTTGCCTTATATGCACACGAAGGTGAGAAACTAAGGAATTGAACATGACTGAAAAAAACAAGAAACACTTTTACCTGGCAATCGCCCTTATGGTCTGTCTTGCCCTGATCCTTTTTGTCTTTATCAAAACATCTAAGGGAGGCAACGACAATCCTACTGGCCACAGCTTGACTAGCGCCCCTACAGCAGAAAACCCATCTGCCGAAGCTCAGTCCACCGAAGAGGAGTCTTCAGAGAGTAGTTCTTCAGATACTACGGGCGCAAACCCAGATTCTTCTGATGAGAAGATTGCAAATTCAGATGAAAAGTCTTCAGATAATGTAGACTTAGAAAAACCAGAGGGTATCGTCTGTGAGAATGGCATTTGCGTCATGCCCAACAACTCTGATTAGTCCGTGTCGCTGTTTGTGTCTCCCTTTGGCCCGCTAGTCCCGCTAATTATGAATTTTACTTACGCTTAGACTGGCTTGTTATTAGTCCGGCTTCCAGCTAAAATGAGGGAGTATAAATTCGTTACGGTGTTGACACTTAATAGGGAAGCAGGTGCAAAACCTGCGCGGTCCCGCCGCTGTAAGGAAATGGGAGAGCAAATAGCACTGGCGCCATAAGCTTGCTGGGAAGCTGCGATCTGACATGTTCCGAGCCAGAAGACCTGCCGTACGAAAACCGTGTCACGGGAGAGGACATTAGCGGTTGGCCATATGTTGCGTGCAAACAGCAAACTCCTTTTTCGTGATGCAAACGCAAAAGGAGTTTATTTATGCGCAAAAAACTTGTATCTGCCATGGCCGCCCTGCTGTGCCTAGTCCTGCTCGTTGGCTTAGCCTTTAGACCTGCTCCCTCAACTCTCGCGGAAGAGACTGAAGGCGAGAAGATGGTCACCGAGTATCCCCTTACAATAACTGACACCGCTGGTCGTGAAGTGGTCTTGGAAGCTGAACCCCAAAAGATCGTTTCTCTGGGACCCAATATGACCGAGCTGGTCTTTGCCCTGGAAGCCGGCGACCGCTTAGTGGGTCGCACCACATACTGTGATTACCCTGAGGAAGCCCTGGAAGTCCCTGAAATCGGCACCCTCCAGGAACCCAACTTTGAGCTGATCACCGAGATTGCTCCCGACCTGGTCCTGGCTTCTACCCACGTCTCTGACGACACTTTAGCCAAGCTAGATGAACTGAAGATCCCCGTACTCATGCTTTATGATTCCGAGCACCTGTCTGGGCTCAGAGACATCATCCAAAACCTGGGCTTGACTCTCAACCTACAAGAGAAGGCTAACCAGCTGAGCACCGAGATTTTTGACCGTATCTACAACGCCAAGGATCTGCCTGTTGTTTACTATGTGGTCGGCTTTGGTGAATCCGGTGACTATACGGCTGGGGGCAACACCTTCATCAATGACATCATTGAAGCTGCTGGCGGCAAAAACGCAGCCCATGACCTACAAGGTTGGCAGTTCTCTCAAGAGAAACTGGTCGAAGCTGACCCCGATATCATCATTATCCCCAGCTGGGCAGAAGAAAGCTTTGGTCAGGAAGCTCCTTATAGCGAACTCTCTGCTGTAAAGAATGGCCAAGTCTTCGCCGTTGACAACAATATCTTTGACCGTCAAGGCCCTCGCAATGCTGAGGCTGTAGAAGTGCTCGCCCAGATTATTGAGGATTTCCAGGCTACCCAAGAGGCAGAAACGGATAAAGCCGCCTAGGAATCTCTGGATGGAATAATGGCACATTCGCCAGACACACAAATTAAACAAGTCAACAGCCACCAGGTGGGTCTAGCTAAAATCATGGCCCTCCTGGTGGTGGTTTTTTTCTGCCTCCTGGTCTTCGCAGTGAGCCTTGGTCCTTCCAGTCTCAGCGCCCGGGACAGCTTCCACCTGCTGGCAGAGAAAATTCCCTTGATCCGCAAGCTTGTGCCTTCCCTAGAGATTGCCGACAAGTACCGGGTCATTGTGTATCAACTACGCCTACCCCGCATCCTCTTGTCCAGCTTAACCGGGGCTGCCCTCGCCCTTGTCGGCTCTGTTTTTCAGGCGGTCTTTCGCAACCCCCTGGCAGATCCCCATATCTTGGGTATCTCCTCCGGGGCGGCTCTAGGCGCTACGATCGCCATGGTCAGCGGTTTGGGCGCGGGGGCTCTGGGCCTTGGCGCTGTAGGCTTTTTTGCCTTTATCTTTGCCTTGGCCACCATTTGGCTGGTCTACCTGTCCGTGGGTTTTGCCGGAAATGACCAGGCCATCACCAGCATGCTCCTGGTCGGCGTCGCTTTGGGCACCCTTTTTTCCGCAATCATTTCCTTGATCATGCTCTTTAACCATGACGAAGTAAGCCGGGTCTATATGTGGACCCTGGGTAGCTTTAATACGGCCTCATGGGATAAAATCCGCTTTTTCGTCCCGATTTTTCTGCCCTGTGCCTTCGCCCTGATCCTTCAAGGCCGGACCCTAAACCTGCTCCTGGCAGGGGAAGAAGAAGCCATGAGCTTGGGCTTAGACGCGGCCAAGATCCGTAAGCGTTTAATTCTCTTGTCCTCGGTCTTAGTAGCCGCTACGATCGCGGTATCCGGTATCATTGGTTTCGTAGGCCTGGTGATCCCGCAATACCTCCGGGTGCTGGGCCAGCACGACCTGCGCCGCCAGCTACCCCTGGCAGGCCTGGCAGGTGCCATCTTCCTCCTGCTCTGTGATACGGCCGCCCGTACCCTGCTCAGTCCCTTGGAAATCCCTGTGGGCATTATTACCTCCCTCTTCGGAGTGCCCTATTTTATCTATGTGGTTGTGCGCCAGCGCCGCCAAGCTAGCCTCTAACAAGCCAGAATGTGTTCACACCCTATGCCGCAAGATTCTTGTATAAGCGTCCAAAAAGTCAGTTGGCAGCCGCAAAAATCTAAGCCGCCAATTTTGAAGGAAGTCTCCGCCAGCTTCTCCCCCGGTGCCTTCACCGTGCTCTTGGGGCCCAACGGAGCCGGGAAAACCAGCCTACTCCGGCAAATCTTAGGCTTTATCCGCCCCCAGTCTGGACAGATTTTAGTTGCTGGACATGACATCCGGTCTTATAGCCGACGTGACTTGGCCAAGGAAATTGCCTACCTGCCTCAAAGCTCACGCTCCTCCTACGAGCTCCCCGTTTCCGAAGTCATTAAAATGGCCCGCTTTAGCTATTTGAAGCCCTTTGAGCAATTAGGTCCTCAAGATATCGCCGCAGTAGATGAGGCCGTGGCCCGTAGCGGCTGTGAGCAACTCTTCCACCAAAACTTTGCCCAGCTGAGTGGTGGGGAAAGGCAACGCGTACTCTGCGCGCGTGCTATGGCTCAGGAAAGCCGCTTTATCCTCCTGGACGAACCGGTGTCTAACCTGGACCTTAAATACCAGCACACCATTTTGGCCGCCCTTAAAAACCTGGTTCAAGATAAGGGGGTAGGCATTATCTGCGTCATGCACGACATCAATCTCAGCCAGCAATATGCCGACCAAGTGGTTTTATTGGAAGATGGCCAGGTCGTAGCCCAGGGCCCCCGCCAGGAAATTCTGCAAGCTGAACGCTTGACCCAGGTCTATGGCTGGCCCTTGGACCTCGTCCAAGATGGAGAGGGTAATAGCTTTTTTGTTTCTCGGGCCACTAGTCCCAGCTCGCCCGGCCATCTCCTGTAATATCGATCGCCGGCCCCAGCACTTCTGGTTGAGGCTGAAAGGTCGCGCTAAAGAAGGCTTTAACCCGGGCCAGGACTTCGCGGGCTTCGCGGAGAAATTGCCCGCCATAAGCGTAGGCGTCTGCCGGATAGCCGCAATAGTCTAAGCCCAAGCTGTCTGCAAGATAGCAGGCACGGTAGAGATGGTATTTTTGAGAGATCAGGCAGACAGACTGAAGGCCAAAGATCTCCTTGCCCCTTTTCAAACTCTCATAAGTAGAAAAGCCCGCATGGTCCAGGAAGATGTCTTCCTCCGGCACACCTGCTTCCAAGGCCAGCTGCTTCATGGCATTGACCTCGTCATAGTTCTTTTGCCCATGGTCCCCTGATAGTAGCAGCTTCTGGCCAGCCCCCTTAAAATAAGCCGTTATCCCTGCATTCATGCGGTCACGCAGCATGGGGGTGGGGCTGCCGTCTGCATAGACTCCACAACCCAAAACCAGGACAGCATCTCGCTTTTTGACGGCTGCGGTATCTAAATTGACGATATCCACTTCATATCTCGCCTTTAAGAAGAGGGAAAAGCCCATGGCCAGGACCCCCAGGATAAGGCAGGCTAAGACTAGAGTGGAGAGGATTTGGGCCCAGGGCCAAGCTTTTCCTGACCTCGGCTGGCTCGGCCTTACTGGCCTTTTAGCGGGAGGCTGGCGCCGAGGCGGGCCCGGCCGGCTGGGCAGGGATTTCTGAGCGGAGCCAGGTTGGGGGGCCTGTGCCGGACCGGGCAGGGTTTTCTGTACGGGACCAGGCTGGGGAGGCTGTACAGCTCCAGGCAGGGCTTTCTGAGACAGACCAGGTTTTGGGGGCTGTCCGGGTCCAGGCTGGGGCTTCTGGCCAGGTCTAGGCTGGAGATTCTCGACAGGCCTAAGCTTGGGCGGCCGGTTTTGGGCAATGTGTGGGTCTTGTTTATCCATAAATACGTAAGTCTTCGGCTAGGCCGTTGAGGTAATAATGGAAAGAGTCTGCCGACAGGCCTCCTGACTTGCCCGGCTCATACAAGCCCAGGGCCTTCAGTTGGGCCAGGTGGTGGGAAACGGTCGCTTGGCTCACATCCAAGCTGGCCGCCAGGTCTTTTTGCCTTTGCGGCCCTTGGGCCAATAAGCAGCATAAATTATACCGGGTGGGATCTGCTAGGGTCTGGCAAAAAGCGGCCCGGGCCTTACGGTCTTTTTGTAGCTGATCCTCTTGGGCCTGGAGGTAATCCGGTATGGCAAAGCCCATGACCAAGACATCCTGCCCATGCAGGGGTCTCAGGGCCAGGGGATCCAGGCTAGGCATTACGGGAATGGCCTCCTGGGGATTCTGCTCCCACAGATAGGCCAAGTCGGGATTGAGGCCCAACAGGCGGTCGCTTTCCTGGCTCAGAAAGTCAAAGGACTGGTCTAGTTTTTGCCTGACCTCAGACTCCCGAGGGCCCACAATAGCCTCAGCAATAAACTGAAAGCTGTTCACCAAGGCCGAATAAGCTGAGAGATACTTGCCAGGGTCTTCTAGGATTTCCACTAGCATCCAGGAAGTTTGGGCAGACAGGCCGGCCTGGCGGAGGTAGGTCGGCCACAAGGAGGCCTGGTCGCTCACTTGGGCAATAAGCTCCTTGGGGCCTAGGCCCTCAAGGCTTGGGTCTTCTACAAGCAGCTGGAAGGGCCGGTGTTGGGGCCAAGCCGCCTGGAGCAAGGCTGCCCGCAGGCTTTGCCTGTCTTGGCCGAAGGCTAGCTCCAACCAGGCCTTGAGATCTTCCTGATCTAGAGGTGCCACAGGCAGGAGGGCTTCCGGCAACGAAAAGTCATGGGTGAAGAAGTGTCCGATGTCTCCCCTTCTTGCTTCCAAGGCCTCCTGGATACCCTCTAGCCAAGGACGGAGGGGGAGGTCTCTGTCTTCGTCTTCAGGTCCAGGGAAACAGTCTGGTAGCTGGCTAAAAAGTAGCTGAGGGAAATTCAAGACTAGGTAAAGATGAATTTCCTGGGCACTAAAAGGAATGTGAAAGTGAGGCTGGGCCATGAGTAAAAGATCCCTTCTAAGCTCTAGCGCTTATGACCCTCTTGTTAAGGGGGCCTAAGCGGACAATGGGCGGTAGCATTTGCGCCTGGCGGGTTTCAGGCCTTAACTGGGCCAAGGCCTGCTGAGCTAAGGCTATTGTAGAAAAGCTTTATTAAGGCTTGGTTAAAACTTAGATAAGTATCTATATTAAAGCTGTAACAAGCCCTCTTTACCTCCAGTAATTTGCCTGTCATCTAAGCTGGGCTTCTGTGTAATAAAGGCTGAAAAGGCCTGCTGAAAGGATTTTATAGGGATGCTTAGGATCCATAAATTGGCATATCGCCCCTGTGCTAAGTATGTAACTACATCTAGCCAACCTTACCTAAGCAGCCGAGGGCAATTTTCCCACAAAAAAGGGCCCCTCGCTGAGGGGCCCCTCGAGTCTCATGTCTAGGCGGGAAACAAACAGAAAAGAACACAGAAAAGGAGCTCTAGAGGTTGTTTGAGCTTAGAATGTATCCACCCAAAAGACAGACTCACATTTGTGATCTGATTATGCAGGAATTTTTGTCCTTTGTAAAGGCAGAAAGATTACAGGTATCTTTCAATTTGTCCCATGGTCCGCTTGATTCTGCGCGGGATAGCCCAAAGCAAGTACAAGGTTTGGATGAGCAGGAAGGCTACTAGACCCAGAAGGACCAGCCAGGGCTCCAGCTGGTACTCCAGGTAGAGGTAGATGGTCAGGCCATAAATACCTGCTTGGACCCAGTTGATGACCATAGAGATCAAGATGTTCTTGTTGTTCTTAATGGCTGTAATCTCGTTTTCCCAGTCCAGGATGGGGTTTTGAGCATCTAGGAACAGGGGCCAGAGGTTACTGACCGTGGCCGACCAGATGAAAAATAGGAGGGGTGGGATCACCAGGAGGGCGGGAATTTCAAACAAGCAGGCTAAAACGACCAAGATGACCACGTAGGGCGTGACTGAGAGCAGGATGGCCAAGAGGGACTTGGCCGCATATTGCTTCTTGTAAGAAACAGGCAGGGTCATAGACCAATAAATTTCTTCGCCCTGGCGAGAAAGCGCCGAAGCATTCAAGGAGGACATGCCAATCATGAAAGCGCCAATGACCGACAAAATCAGGCTAAAGAGGGCGATGACGATCAGGTTGTCAAAGCCTGGATGGCTTAAAAATGTAGTATGGACCGCCTCTTTCATACTGACAAAAGACAGCTTGGTCCCGCTACCCTGGGCCCCCATAAAAACGCTGGCCACCATCACCGCTAGGAAGATGACGGATCCTAAGACGTTATTCATCAAGAGGGTGGGGTTGCGGAAAACCAGCTTGGCCTCCCGGTTAAAGAGGGCCATAAAGCTAGACCGGGGCCGGAGGACCTTAGCAATTTGCCCGCGGTTGAGTTGCTTCCGCTTGGCCTGGGTTCCTGTTTCCGGCCTGTAGAGCGCGTTGGCCGCGACATAGGCCAGGACGATAAAGGCTAAGGTGATCAGCAGGGCCTGGACCAGGGCCAGGAGGCTAGCATGCCCCCCTTGGAGCATGAAGTCGATCCAGGCATCCAGACTGGGGATGAAGACCCGCATGGCATGATAGAGCGAGGGTTTGGCCATCAGCTGCTGAAGCTGGGCCATATCTAGGTCTCCTCCCCGCTGGTTGAGGGGGCCAAAGGAGAGATAGAGGACAACCGCCAACATAGCCAACTGGGCAATAATCATGAAACGGTCCTTGTTCTTCGCCAGCGGGGTCAGCCGGATCAGGACCAGGCAGAGGATAACCAGGATAGATACCGGTACGAGAACCTGCAGAATCATGGCCAGGAGCATGCGCAAGTAGAAAGTCCAAGCCACTCCCTTGAAATAGCCATAGGTCGCAAAGAAGGGCACCCCCATCATGAGGGGCAGGAAGACCTGGTAAACAGCGATGACGGCCAGGCGAGCAATGAGGATCTCGCCCCGCTTGACCGGCAGGACCGTCAGCCGGTCCTGGTCTGTGGAAAAGGCCAGACTGGAAAAGGTCGAAAAGAGGCCAAAGACCAGGGTCATCATGGCAAAGAGGGCCATGAACGTCTCAAAGAGAAAGCGGTCTTGGCCCATCTGAATTAAGAGAGGTGACATCTGGGAGGAAAGATAGACCATCATGCCACCCAGATAAAGGAAAAGGAAGGCAGACAGGAGGTATTGGCCAATTTTGCTGGCCTTACCCTGGACCTTTTTCTTACGCTTGTTGAATAAACCGCCCTGCATATCTAGGCCGGCACCCGACCCAGACTTCCACAAGAGGCGGAAGAGGAGCCAGATTCTTGCTAAAGATTTCATCTATGCCGCTCCTTATTCTGCTTGGCTCTCGGGCGGGCCAGGTTCCGCTGGCTTGGCAAAGGCTGATTCCGCCTCAGTCAGTTGCAAGAAGATACTCTCCAGCGATGAGTCTTCGGCATAATGGCTCCGCAGATCCTCCAGAGGGCCCTGGAAAAGGATTTTCCCCTGGTCAATAATGATCACGATATCGCAGACCTTTTCTGCCACATCCAGGACATGGGTGGAAAAGAGCACGATATTGCCCTGGTCCGCATGGCTCCGCATCATTTCTTTGAGGGTAAAAGCCGACTTGGGGTCCAGGCCCGTCATGGGCTCGTCTAAAATCCATACGGGAGGATTTTGCAAAAGGGCCCCAATGAGGAAGATCTTCTGCCGCATACCGTGGGAATAGGAGGAAATCTTGTCATTCAAGACCGCATGCATTTCAAAAACCTGACCAAGTTCACGAATCTTTTCTTGCCGACTGGCTGCGGGGACCTCATAGATATCCGCTATGAAAGCTAGGTATTCTAAACCGGTCAGGCGCAGGAAAGCATTGGGCTCATCGGGGACAAAAGCAAAAGTCTTCTTGGCCTCCAGGTCGTCTGTCCGGATGGAGTGGCCTTCTAAAAGGACATCCCCCTCGTCCGGCTGGAGGATGCCTGTGATCATCTTTAAGGTGGTAGTCTTACCGGCACCATTGGGGCCTAGAAGGCCATAAATCTTACCGCCAGTAAGGTTCAAGTTGATCCCATCAACAGCCTTTTTTCCGGCCTTGCTATAGGCCTTGCTCAGATTTTGGATTTCAATCATTTGGGTCCTCGATTTCTAAATCTTTCTCAGTATGTCTAATAGTCTCTAAAACAGCTATAGTCTCAAAACAGGTAACAGTATAGCATTTCTGTAACAAAAACTAAGTCAAAATCCCGTAAAAAGCGCCCCCAGACTCTTGCCAATCTGGAGGCGCTCTCTAAAACATGAACTTGGCCGTGAGGCCACTTGTTCGATTAGACTGGGCGTCTAATCTTAAACTAGACTATTGGTCGAATGTAGAGACGCTAGACTAGCTGTCCATGACCTGGCCGCCTATTTGAACTTAAAGACCAGGCTGACACTGGCATTGACCTGAACGTCTTGCTGGGCCAGAGGGGGAGCACCCGCTCCCATAGCAGGGGCTGCTTCCTTGGCGTCATATGCATAGTTCATAAAACCGTAGTTGGACTCGGAGCCTTCGACCACCCGGCTGGGAACTGGAATAAGTTCCACACCCAACGCATCAGCCAAAACCTGGGCCTTTTCCTTGCCGCGTTCTACAGCCAGTTTCAGGGCCTGGTTGTAGGCTTCGTGGGTGGATTCCACATCGTAGGAGATATCATTGACCCGGTTGGCACCGGCATCCAGGGCGGCTGCAATGATGTCGCCAAGCTGTGCGATATCCCGAACCTTAACAGTGATCTCATTGTCGACCTGGTAGGCGTACACTTGGGGCTGGTCATCGTCCCAATTGGTTTGGGGCCAGATGCTATAAGAGGATGTAAAATAATCCTCTTCGGCAATCCCCTTGTCCTTCAGGAGGGCAAAAACCGCTTCCATGGAGGCGTTGTTGATATTGTTAGCTTCTGCCGCAGTGGGAGCCTGGGCGACAACCGCCAGGCGGAGGGTCGCAAAGTCCGGTTGGATTCTTACCAGGCCTTGAGCAGAGACCATGATCTCGCCATCCTTGACCTCAGCCACAGCCTCTACTTGAGGGGCTTCTTCAACAGGTTCTTCCATCTTATCTTCAGCCTTATCTTCCTCTGCAGGCTGCGTGTCTTCTTTCACTTCTTCTGCTGGAACTTCTTCAGGATTCTCTTTCATGTTCTCAGCCTCCGGCGTTTCACTTTCTGTCTCCTCGGCAGCAACATTAGGCAGGAGCTGGGGAGCAGCGGTGATGAAAAGGGCGAGGGCTAGAACGGCAATAAGGCCATAAAGGCTAAATCTACGTAGGTTCATAATATTTCTCCTTTCGGTTTGCGGCCTCTTCATACGTGGCTATATAAGCCTTGTCCTTATAATTATAAAAAAAGCGGCCCGCTTTGCCAAGCGGACCGCTCCTGTTTCACAAGTCTGTAAGAGAACTGTAATGTCCCTTTTACTACAATATTATCTCAACTTTGCCACCACTAGGACCACTACTTGAAAAGTAGCGGGGCAAAAGCAGTGTCTAGAGGATAGAGGCCTCGTAGATGGACTTGATGGAAGCCAGCATAGTCTTGTCGAAGTCCTCAGGGCTTTGCTGGTAGGTCAAGCCTTCGCTGAAGGCCCGGGAGAAGCTGGCGATCATACCATGGTTCTTAGCCAGGAGCTCATTGGCCTTGTCGCGGCTGTAACCACCAGACAGGGCAACTACGCGCACGACATGCTCGTGGTCCATGAGTTCCTTATAGAGGTCAGGCTTGGTGGGGATGGAGAGCTTGAACATAATGGGCTTATCCACCTCAGGCAGGTGCTTCTTGATTTCGGCCAGGAGGATTTCTTCCGCTTCTGCCTTATCAGGGATATTGATATCCACTTCGGGCTCAATAATGGGAACCAGGCCATAGGAGCAGATCTTTTTCGCAACATCAAACTGTTGGTCTACGATCTCTTTGATGCCTTCGGGATTAGCAGCCAGGATGACAGACCGCATCTTGGTACCGAAAACATGACGCTTGACCGCTCTCTCCAAGAGGTCGTCCAACTGGGGCATATCCTTCATGAGGCGGACACCATTCTTCTCTTCGGCCAGGCCCTTATCGTTTTTGAGGAAGGGAACAATACCTTTCTCTTCCCAGAGATAATCACTGGTGTATTTGCCTTCTACCTTGCGGTCCATGGTGTTCTCGAAGAGAATAGCTGCCAGGATATGTTCACTGGTAAAAGAGGGGCTGGTCATGATCCGGGTCCGCATTTCGTGGACCTTTTCAAACATTTCCTCGTCACCGTGATAGGCATCTTCGGACACACCGTAAGCCTTCAAAGCCTTGGGGGTGGAACCGCCAGACTGGTCTAGGGCAGCAATAAAGCCTTTACCCTCATGCATACGCTTTAATTGTTCTTTATTCATGGATGACCTCCTAATAATGGGTATTTGAACTATTTGAACTAACTGTCTGTGTTCTTCCACTCCTCATTATACTAGGATTTGCTTAGCCAAGCTACCTGCCTAGATACTAGGATTTGCTAAACTAAGCCAGCTGCCTAGGCCTGCTCTCTCACCAGCTAAAGTGAAAAAGTAATTTCCACACCAAAGGGAGCCTGTCCATGGATGTGCATATTTGCAAGTAGTGGGTGGCCAGATGTCTATGCTCCTTCGGATTTCCAGATTCTCGGGCATTATTGCAGCTAATGGATGGGCTGCCGGGCAAGTTTGCAAGAAGTGGATGGTTACGAGGGCAAATCTGCAGGTAATGGGTGGTTTGGGCGCTGGAATCCATCCATTACTTGCAAATATGTCTGAAATCCCAGAAATCCAAAATAGTTGGTCGGGCTAGCGGTCAGCAGAATGGCTAGGATGCTTTAAATTCAGGCATACCACTAAGAAAGCAGCTTACAAACTAAAGAGAGGAAAGCTAAATTTAGTCTTACTCTTTAGGCTCTAGCAAATTGATAATAAATTATCCTTGAATGCTTTGTGCGCGCTTCTGAGTGAAAAAATAGAAAACGCAGAAGATGGCGTAGAGGATCGCGAAGCCACACATCATACCCCAAACAGGGAAGACATAATCGCCTAACCAGTTCGGCTGCCATATACCGAACAGGAGAGGAAAGAGAAAGAATAAGGCAACTTGACTAATTGGGTAGAGTATAAGGACTTTCCCCGCTATTTTCTGCCTGGTCTGCCATATCGAAAACAGGAAAAGAGCCTGTAGATATTGATATATTGCCACAGAGATATCGCAAATAGATTGCGAAAAATTGCGCCAAGAAATTCTTTGACTCATAGCCTCTATACGATCCTCCTGCGGCATGGGAGTATCAGGATTAAGATGCCGATTTACCGTAAAGAGGACAAGTGAATGGACCAATATCCCCAAAGCTAAGATGACCATGCTTCCGTATAAAAGCCATTTCTGTACTTGAGTTAAGTGTTTGCGCATACCTGCCCCCTTATTAGATTTACAATTTTTCATATTTAAAATCTTTTATAAATAATATACTATTTATCATAGCAAAAAAAAAATATCAAGCCTCAAGCTTGAGGCTTGATAATACAGATTATTTTTTGGGACGGGCTTAAAGGTCCAGTTGCATCTAGCCCTTAGGCAAGTTTTTGATAATTCTTTCTCACCACGATCCGGAAGGAGTTGGCGACTGCCAGGAGAGTCACCCCTACATCCGCAAAGATGGCAATCCACATGCCACCTATGGAAAAGAGGCTGAGAATAACCACAAGGATCTTGATAGCTAAAGAGAAGCCAATATTTTGCAGGGCAATCCGGTTGGTTTTTCGGCTGATGGCCAAGGCTTCTGGTATAGCCTCTAATTCATCTCGGATCAGAACCATATCCGCCGCTTGAACGGCAGCGTCTGAACCTACATCAGCCATGGCAATCCCGATATCAGCTATAGCCAGGGAAGGCGTGTCGTTGATACCGTCCCCCACAAAGGAGACCATGGTCCCTTGCGGTTTATTCTGCAGATATTCTTCCAGCTTGGCCAGTTTGTCTTGAGGGAGGAGGTCTCCGGCCCAACTGTCTAGACCCAGGGCCTTTGCTTCTTTTTCCACGACCGATGTCTTGTCCCCCGACATCATGCCCAGATGCTGGATGTCGAGTTTGCGGAGTTGCTGGATGACTCCAGGAGCGGTGTCTTTGACCTCATCTGCCAGGAGGAAGACTGCTAAAAGCCTGGCCTGGTCTTGGTCCGGATCCTCCTGGGCTAAAAAGACAGCAGACATGGCGGGATCCGTGTGGGGGGCTGCCAGACCCAGACTCTCCATGAGCCGGGCGTTGCCCAAATAGTAATGATGCTGGTCATCTGCCCCCTTAACCCCTAGGCCAGGTAGTTCCGTCAGGCTATCGAGCGCAATCGCAGTGGGGCTGGCTGTACCCGCCCGGCGCAAGGCCTCTGCAATCAGGTGACTAGATGCCCGCTCCAGGTCTAGGGCCAGGCTCAGGACCTGGTCTTGGCTATAGTCAGGATCCAACACCTGGATTTCACGGACTTCTAATAGACCGGTCGTTAGCGTCCCGGTTTTATCAAAAATCATGGTCTTGGTGTGGGCAAAATTCTCCAGGGCATCTCCCCCTTTAATGAGGATCCCCCGACTGGAAGCCAGGCCGATTCCCGCGAAATAGGCCAGGGGAACAGACAAAACCAGGGCGCAGGGGCAGGAGATAACCAGAAGGTTGAGGGACCGGCGGAACCAGTCCATCCAGTCACCTCCAAAAAAGAGGGGGGGCAGGAGAAAGATAAGGACAGCTAGGGCTACCACGATTGGGGTATAGTAACGGGCGAAACGCGAAATTAAGCGCTCGGTCTCCCCCTTACGGAGTGAGGCCTCGCCAGACAATTCAATAATCTTGCTCAGAGTGGAATCATCCAAGCTCTTATCCACCCGGCAGGTGAGCGCAGTTTGCAGGTTGAGAGTGCCAGACAAGAGGACATCTCCAGCCTGGACCTGCCTGGGCAGAGCTTCACCGGTCAAAGCCGAGGTATCGACCTCGCCCACCCCCTCCACAACTGTAACGTCCAAAGGAACCCGGGCCCCAGCCTGTAAGAGGAGAGTCTCCCCCACCTCCACCTCAGAGCTATCCACTTCCTGCCAGTTACCGTCGCGCATGACGAGGCTGGTGTCGGGCGCCAAGTCCATTAGGTCAGAGATAGATTTGCGCGACCGGTCTAAGGCCACGCTTTGGGCATATTCGCCCACTTCATAAAAGAGCATGACCGCGGCTGCCTCAGCCCAGGCACCCAGATACATAGCGCCAAAAGTGGCAATAGACATGAGGAAATGCTCGGTCATCCAAGACCGTTGCCGCACTTGTTGGTAGGCCCGGCGGACGACCGGCAGGCCGGCCACAATATAGGCCAGGAGGAAGGAGATCAAGCTCAGCCAGTCCCAGATAGACTGGGCCTGAGGCCAGAAGATCGGCAGGACCTTTGAAAAAAGGACACCTGGGATAAAAAAGGCCAAGGCCCAGCGAATGCGAAAGAGACGATCACTCCGATATTTCTGGATAAAATCTGCCATAAACTTCCCCTGCTCTCTCCCTTTGCTCATCCTTATTCTTCCCCCTACTTTCTATGTGCTATTTCCGTACTATCTCTATACTTTCTTGGCATTTTTTCTGCACTAAGCCTTACAAGCCGCTTATATCTGCAACTGAGCTGAAGGTTCTACCCGGTCAAAAATCGCCTTGGCCTGGGTCTTGACCGCTTCAGCCTTGTCAGCTTCTACTTGAAGTTTGACCAAACGGGTCATCACAGAAATATTCGCTTCACCGACTCCGTCCAGCTTTTTTATTTCTTCTTCGATAATGTTGGCGCAGTTGGGGCAACAATCGCCCTTGTAACGTAATTTGAGAGTTTCCATTTGTGTGCTCCTTTACTCTTCTTGAATATGTTTATTGCTTATCAGCCTATTGCGCCCCCTGACCGGGTCTGCACTTAGACTTGATTAAGTAGCTTTACTCTTCCTGAATATGCTGGAGACCCATATCAATAATGATCTCCACATGTTCGTCAGCCAGGCTGTAGTAAGACATCTTGCCGTCCCGGCGGTAAGTCACCAGATTCTGAGCCCGCAAGGTGCGGAGCTGGTGAGAAATCGCCGACGCGCTCATCTTCAAGAGGTCGGCCAGGTCCCCTACACAAAGTTCTTGGATCCGCAAGGCAGACAGAATCTGCAAGCGGGTTGAATCACCAAACATTTTGTAGAGATCAGCAAGATCAGATAAAAGTTCCAAGGGAGGCAGCTGAGCTTCCAGCTTGGCCGCGGTATCTTGCTCAGTTGTCCGGCCAGTCTCTTGCCCCGCTAGCTGTCTCGGGTTTTTCTCGTTTTCCACCATCTCACGGAACCCCTTTCTCTGAGATATTTCACCTCTTGTTCATCTGAACACTTGTTCAGTTGTTTGTATGATACCAGGTTCTCAAGAGGAAATCAACAGCCTTTTCATAAATGGTCGCAGATTGGGGTTGGCAAAGTGAGGGAATCGGTCAATTGCCAGGTTGGCAACATGAAGAACAAGGCCCTTTGCCAACCAACTAGGCCAAAGTCTAGATGAAAAATGGTTGGCAATGCTCGAGAATTGGCCGTTTGCCAACCATCTTGACCAGGGAACTAGACGAAATTAGGCGAAAAGTGGTTGGCATAGTGAGAGTATTGGTCATCTGCCAACCTTTTTTGGGTCGGCTGGAACGGTTTGGCGGGATATTTTGGTTGGCAAGTATGCCTAATCAGGGGTTTACCAACCTTTTTCGGGCCGACCAAGCTGATTTGGCGGGAATTTTTGGTTGGCAAGCTTCAGGAAAAGGCAGCTTGCCAACCTTTAGGCCAGAGACCAAGCTATATAGCCGTTTCACTCCCTCATATAAGAAAGAAGTTCCTGGGTATAGGGATGCTGGGGATGGGTAAAGAGGCGGTCTACCTTGTTTTCTTCGCAGATTTTGCCGTCCCGCAAGACTGCCACCCGGTCGCAGAGATAGGAAACGACGTCCAGGTCATGGGAAATAAAAAGGCAGGCAAAGCTTTGTTTCTGACGCACTTCCATCAAAAGGTTCAGGATTTGAGCCTGGACGGAGGGGTCAAGGGCGGAAACGGGCTCGTCTGCAATTAAAAGCTCTGGCTCTGTAATGAGGGCACAGGCGATGGCGACCCGTTGCTGCTGGCCGCCGGAGAGGTCGCGGGGATACCGATCAGCTATTTCTGGATCCAGGCCGACTTCTTCTAGCATATGCTGAGCTTTGGCCCAGCGGTCTGCGGGGCCGAGCTTCGTTTGTAAAATCAGGGGTTCTTCTAGCTGGCGGCCAATTTTTTGTTGAGGGTGGAGGGAGGAGAAGGGATCTTGAAAGACCATTTGGATGCCCAACTTGGCCCGCCGGCGTTGGCGGCGGCTGAGTCGGGAGATCACCTGCCCGTTCAGCAAAATTTCTCCCTCCTGAACCCGGAGCTGGCCGGAGATGAGCCGAGCCAGGGTAGATTTGCCCGAGCCAGACTCACCCAAGAGGCCAGTAAATTGGCCCGGAAAAATACGAAAATTGATCTGGTCAAGGACCAGTTGGTCGGGCTGGCCAGGCCGCCCGGCAAAGCGGTGGCTGAGATTTTTAACCCAAAGATAGGGCTCCGGGAAGCCAGCGAATTTGGCTTCGAGGTCCAGGCAACCGGTCTGAACGGAAGCCTGGTCATCGGAGGGAGCGGGATCTTTGTAAACAGAGTCCTGACAACCGGAATAACTGGAGGCTGGATTTGGGGTCTGACTACTAGCGGCAAACATCGCTTAATCCTCCTGGCTCCCAGGCAAAAAACAGCTGTCACGCTGGCCCTGGCTGGGCTCTGAAAAACGCGAAGCCAAATCTTCTGCGCTTCCAACCAAAAAGCATTTGGCTCGGTGGCGCTGGTCGGGTCCCAAAGGCTGCCAGGTCGGATCTTCCCGCCGGCAAAGGGCAAGAGCGCGAGGGCAGCGGTCAGCAAAGAGACAGCCCTTCTCCTCCCTGGCCACAAGGTCGGAAATCTCCTGGCTGGAGGGGACTCGCCCCGGGATTTCCAAGAGGGTCTGGCCACGTTTAGCCAGAGAGGGCATGGCCTCTAGGAGGCAACGGGTATAAATATGGCCAGGCTGGCTGAGGACCTGGTCGACAGGCCCCTCTTCCACCAGGCTACCTGCATAGAAAATCAGGACCCGGTCACAAAAGTCTTGGACCAGGCGGATGTCATGGGAGATAAAAATAATGCTGGTGCCATATGTCTTACGAATATCTGCCAAGAGTTTAAGGAGCTGGTCCTGGCTTGAGGGGTCCAGGGCGGTGGTGGGTTCATCTGCAATCAAAATCTCCGGAGAGTTGATCAGGGCCAGGGCCAAGGCCACCCGCTGCCGCATGCCGCCGGAAAGTTCATGAGGGTAGGCCTGGGCCACCCGGTCGGCCTGCTTGAGGCCAAGGTCCTCCAGGAGCTTGACCACCCGACTCTTGCGGTTTGCCCGACTTAAATGCCCTTGGTGAATCCGCAGGCTTTCGGCGATTTGCCGGCCCACCCGCATGGTGGGGTTGAGGGCAGCCTGGGAATCCTGAAAAACCATGGCGATGTCCTTGCCCCGCTTGCCCTGCCAAACCTCTTCTGGAGCGTCCAAAAGCTGTTGACCCTGGAGATAGATCTCCCCTTCCAGGCAGGACCCCTCCGGGACCAGGTTAATCAGGGACAGGGCGGTCAGGCTCTTGCCCGAGCCGGACTCCCCACAGATGCCCAAGATCTCGCCAGCTCCAAGGTCAAAGCTGATGTCATGGAGGATGGTGACTGGCGGTTGGCCAAGGCTAAGCTTCAAATTTTCCACTCGCAAAATAGGCTGATCCATTTACACCTCCCCACCCTGCCAGGACCGACCATACAGATAAATGGCAAAAACCGTCAAAACCAGGGCCGATCCTGGGAAAAGCGCATACCAGGGGGCTTGAAAAATATAGGCTTGAGATTCAGCCAGGATGGATCCCCAGGAGGGGGTGGGGGGCTGGAGGCCAAAGCCTAAGAAGCTTAAGCCCGACTCGGCAAGAAGGGCATTCGCCAGGCCCAACATTATGGCGTTGAGATACTGGTCCCGGATGAGGGGTAGCATATGGACAAAAATAATCCGTCCCGCCGGGGCATCCATAATCTCTAGCCGTTTGATAAAGTTTTCTCCCCGGAGCTTCTGCAAGCCAGCCCGGGCAATCCGGGCAAAACTGGGCACAAAAGCCAGGCCAAGGGCCAAGATGAGGGTGACAGGCCCCCGGCCCCAAACGGTCATCAGCATGAGGGCCATGAGAATACCAGGAAAAGCCAGAAGAGTGTCAGTTAAACGGCTGAGGGCCCAGTCTACCGGCCCCCCAAAATAAGCGGCTGGTCCCCCGATGACCAGGCCTAGGCTGGCCCCGACCCCAATGATCCCCAGGGCTAGGACTAAGGACCAGCCCGCCCCTTGTCCGACCCGGGTTAAGAGGTCCCGGGCCAAGTGGTCCGTGCCCATGGGGTGGGCCCAGGAGGGGGGCTGGAGTTTACCAGCCGCCGTCAGCTCATTCACGCCATAGGGAGAAAGAAAGAAGGCATAGACCATAAGCAGGCCCAAGAGGGCAAAGATCAGGAGGGCCACTCGACGGGGCCGAGGACTAGACATTAAAAGCATCCTCCCCTCTACCCGCCTGGCTGGCCGCAGAAACAAGACGAGGATCGATGAGGGCATTCACCAGGTCCACCAGGACATTGATGACCACCACCAGAGTCGCGATGGACAGAATCAGGGCCTGGGCCAGGGGAAGGTCCCGGGCTTCAATCGCAGTCAGGAGGAGGCGACCTGCTCCCGGCAGGACAAAAACCTGCTCCACAATTAGGCTACCCGTAATTAAGTCAGCCAAAATCAGGCCCAGACTTGTGACCAGAGGGAGGAGGGCATTGCGAATCAGGTGAAAAGCGACAATGCGTCCCCGGCTTGCTCCCTTGGACCGGGCGGTCCGAACATAGTCTTGGTCTTGAGCTTCTGCCAGGGCCGTGCGGAAAAAGAGCAGGGCCTGGGCCAGCTTGGGCAGGGCCAGGGCCAGGCAGGGCAAGGCCAGAGAAGCCAGGTGGGGCCCCCAACCTGTTTCTGGCCCCTGATAGGAGCCAGGAGTAAAAGACTTGAAAACAAAGGCAAACAAGAGGATGAGGACAAGACCCAGGAAGTAGCCAGGGACGGCCATAAAAAACTCGCCCAAGCCACAGAGCAAGCGGTCCAACCAGGACCCCCGGTGGAGGGCCAGGCCCAAGCCGAGGGGAATGACTAGTAGCACTACTATTCCAAAAGCCAGAAAGGCCATCCGGCAGGTCAAAGCCAAACGCGGTCCAATCAGGTCTCGGACTGGCTGCTGAAAGCGGAGGGAGAGAGAGGGATTCTGGTCAGAAAAAAGGCCAGTCACCGACTGGAGATAGCGCTTGGGGGCAGACTCCTGAAGACCCAGAAGGTCTTCCAGGGTAGCCCGTTTGGCAGGACTAGCCTCTGTCCCCAAGATCATGGTTACAGGATCGCCAGGAATAATATAGAAGAGAAAGAAAACGAGAAGAGACATAAGGGCCAGGGTGACAACTAGGTCCCGAACTTTGCGCAAAGCAAAAGCCGCCAAGAGCCGGGCCCGGCTCTTGGCTCGTCCGAGGCTAGATCCCTCTCTAGCGGTCCGCCCCGGCTTCATAGGCCACCGTGGACATATCTAGAACATAGGCAGGGTACTGCACGTAGCCGGTCAGCCCCTTCTTCACTGCCGTGACATTGAAGGGTTCCTGGAGGAAGGCCGAAGCATTGTCCTCCAGGAGCAGGGCCTGCATCTCCTGATAGAGCTGCTCGCGCTTGGTCTCATCCACTTCAGAGGCCGCCTGCCGAGCCAAGTCATCATAGGCCTTGGACTTATAGTTGATAAAGTTATCCTCGGAATCTGTCATATAGCGATTGAGGACATCGGAGGGGGTGAAATAGTCATAGGTCAAGGCGATGATGGTCATTTGATAATCCCGGCCGGCGTAAACCTTTTCCAGCCAGGTCCCCCACTCTACATTATTAATCTTGAGCCTGATGCCCGCCTTTTCCAGCTGGGAGGCAATCAGGTTGGCTGTATCAACGTGGATGAGGTAGTTGGCAGGTGCCGTGACTGTGAGCTCCAAACCCTCTGGATAACCGGCCTCAGCCAGCTTGGCCTTGGCCGCCTCCGGGTCTGTTTTGTGCTTGGCCACAAGCTCGCCGTTGTAGTAGGGACCCATGGAGGGGGTCATACCGGAGACCACCGGACGGCCGTAGGCCCCCATGATCATCTCGACTAATTGGTCGCGGTCAATCGCCAGGTTAATGGCCTCCCGCACCAGGGGATTATCCAGGGGCTTGCGGTCATTATTAAAGGCCAGAAGCTGGAGCATATTCGCACCACCAGAAACGAGCTGATACTTATCTGTTAGGCTGTCCGCCTTTTCCGCTGTGAGGTAGGGGAAAATATCAATTTGTCCAGCCATCAGCTCCAAGTAGGCGGCGTCCATATCCCCATAGATCTGGAAAGTGACTTGGTCCAGCTGGGGCTTGTCGGCCTCCCAGTAGTCATCAAAGCGCTCTAAAACCAAGGAGACCTGGGGAGTATAGGACTTGAACTTAAAGGGACCGGTCCCAATCGGTTCAGAAGCCTGCTCTTCATAACCGGCAGGGACAATCGCCGTGGTGAGCAGGGAGATCAGGTCGGGGTTCACGGTTTTTTGCCGGACCAGGACAGAATGACTGGCGGGATCTGCCTCCACGGCTGTGATATCCTGCAGCTCATTGACCAGGCCCTGGTGGCCACCCAGGCCCGCCGCCCTCTGCAAGGAATAGACCACATCGTCCAGGCCCATCTCCTGGCCATTGTGAAATTTGACTCCCTCGCGGAGATAGAAGCGGTAGGCCAAGCCATCCTCTTCCACTTCCCAAGAGGTCGCCAGACAGGGTTCAAAAGCACCCTCCGGGGTCAGCCGGACCAGGCCTTGGAAAATATTAAAGAGAATTTCCTTGGTCCCCGCCGCAACTGCCAGATGGGGATCTAGGAAATCGGGCTCTTGCGTAATGCCGACTTTGATTTGCCCTCCGGCCTGCCCCTCTTCTGGGTCAGTGGATTCGCCTTCACTAGCCTGCTCGGACCCTTTTGTCGCCTGGCTAGCTTCGGCCTCGCTGGCCTCCTCAGTTTGCTTGGCCGCCTTTGGATCTGCTGGTGTGGGTGCAGGGCCACAGGCAGATAAGCAGAGGCTCAAAAGTAGGCAAAGGCTTAGGCAAAAGCGTAAGCAGTAGGCCTGGTGCGCAGATCTGGCCTTAGGCTCAGAAGAGGCTTGGCGAAAACCGGGGACATTAAACATAACAAACTTCTTTCTAAAGACTAGTCAGCAGTTAAAGCTGCTTCTTATATGATTTAGTCTTGCACTCTAGTCTTGAATGCATCTTTAACTTCTTTGTGTACATCTTTTGCATCGCCTGCCATTATAGCAGAGTGGCAGGCGAGGCTTGGGCTTGGCCAGAGGCCTTGACAGCGAAACCCACCCCGGCCTGGTGGCCAAGGGTGGGTGACGCCAACAGATTTAAATTGGAATAGGAATAGACTTATTCAATCATAATATTGAGGATTTCCAGGTCCGTAGACTTCATACCTTCCTTGGCCATCCGGCCAATATTACGAATAGTGGCCTCCACATCTGCGCCCACGAGGCCCTCCCCATGTTGGAAGCACAAACCCTTTTCAGCCATATCAATTGCCAAGAAAGCATTGTTGAGGGCCTGGGCAATTTTCATGGCGCAGGAGCTTTTCGCTCCGTCGCAAACCATCCCTCCGATCGTAGCCAGGGTATTGGTAACCACCATGGACATTTGCTCATAGTTCAAACCCTTTAGGTAGGAAATACCCGTACCAGCACCGGCAGCCGCGCTGACCACACCGCAGAAGGCGGATAATTTACCAATAAAGGCCTTCTGATGGATGGCCATAAGATTGGACACCAAAAGGGCCCGGTGCAACTTATCCTCGTCCAGCTGCATTTCGCGGGCATAGACAATAACAGGCAGGGAAACCGTTACCCCTTGGTTGCCAGACCCCGAATTGATCACGACGGGCAAATTGCACCCGCCCATCCGGGCATCCGATCCAGCACTAGCATAGGCAATGGCCTTGCGAGCAATGGGATCATGCTGGGTATGCTCCAAGAAAGTCCGACCCACTTGGGCCCCGTAGGGGTTGGCCAGGCCCTCCTCTGCAATCTCCCAGTTATAGCTAATTTGCCGGTCCAAAAGCTCCAGCAATTCCGGATAGGCCTTGAAGTCTACTGTATTGGCAAATTCTAGAATCTTCTTGAGGGTCAGCGCCTGAGCGGTTGCAGGGCTAGAAGCCTGAGATGCCTTTGTTTGACTAGCTTCTTGCTCCTGGATCACCTGACCATTTTTTACAATACGGCTGATATGGGTGTGCTCTTTTTCAATGGTGACAGCAACCTGGTCCTGACCAGCCTTGATTTCCGTCCGGATATAGAGGTTTTCCTCCCCCTCCACGATATGGAGCTGCATAAGGCCGCTCTCTTTGAGGGCCACCGCCTGCTGGACCTGGTCCGGCGTGATGTCCTCCAGGACTTCCAGGCCACGGTCCGGGTCTCCACCCGTGATGCCCATAGCCGCCGCAATTTCGATCCCCCGCAAGCCGCCAGACCGCGGTACGGTGACACCCTTAACATTTTTAATAATATTCCCACTGCAGTAGATATCGATCGCCTCGAAATCTGCCAGTTCTCGTCCTAAGACCTGCCGAGCCTTGGCCGCGCAATAGGCCAGGGCAATCGGCTCCGTACAGCCCAGGGCAGGAATCAGCTCATGCTGTAAAAGCCTAATACAGTCCTCATATGTTGTTTTTTCCATGTGTTCCCTCTTAGATAAGTAAATTTATTTTTTGGTGCATTTTGTCCTTTTAGTTTATCAAATAATCCCTACCATGATTAATTGTATTTTCACCAAGATTAGCCAGGCTTTTAAGAGATCGGTCTCAGTCTCTCCGCCCTCTCCAGCAGGTAGTCCCGCTGATTGCGGGAGGGCTTTTCCATGACAAAGCAGAGGATTTCTGCCAGGGCTTCCCCGATTGCGGGGCCCTGGTAGCCCAGGTCTTGGAGGTCCTGGCCTGTGACTGCCAGGTCTTGTAGCCGGTGGGGTCCCGCCAAGAGGCGGTTAATAATGACTTCCTGGTCCTCCACCAGGCGGAGTTTGGCCTCCCTGTCCAGGTCAGACTGGGCCCCGATGTCTGCCCGTTTGAGTTGAAAGAAGAGGGGCCAGAAGCTGTCCGGCAGGTCGCGGACCAGGCGGGCGAGTTTAGCAGGCCGTTTGGAGATCATGTCATGCCAGCGGATCAGAGCGAGGATCAGCTGGCGGTCCTCCCGGGGCAAAAAGAGCTTGCGGAGCAGGGGGGCAGCGAGATCTGCGGAGATTTTCGCATGGTCATAAAAATGCGCCCGGCCGCTGGTATCGTAAGTCTTGGCGGCAGGCTTGCCCAGATCGTGGAGGAGGGCGGCGACTCGGAAAACCCGGCCCTCTCCCGCCTTGGCTGCTTGGACCGAATGGCGGCCAACATCGTAGAGGTGGTAGGGGGTTTCCTGGGGGCAATTAAAGCAAAGGTCAATCTCCGGATAGGCATATGGGAGCAAGCCCAAGTCATGGAGCCAGGTCACTCCCTCCGGGTCATCGTCGAGAATTTTGAGGAATTCCTCTGCAATACGTTCTGCAGAAATTGCAGACAAGAGTCCTGCCTGGTCGCGGATGGCCTGCTCGGTCTGGGGGTCCAGGAGGAAGCCTAGGCGGTTGGCAAAACGTACGGCCCGCAGGAGGCGGAGGCTATCTTCTTCAAAGCGTTTCCAGGGATCCCCCACCGCCCGCACCAGGCCTGCCTTCAAGTCAGCTTGACCGCCAAAGGGGTCAATGATCTCCCCGTCCGGCCCCATGGCCATAGCATTGATCGTGAAATCCCGGCGAGCCAGGTCTTCTTTGAGCGACCGGGTAAAGGTCACCTGGTCCGGCCTGCGGTGGTCGCTATAGGCACCGTCCTCCCGGTAGGTCGTGACCTCATAAAGCCGGCCCTCCAGGATCAGGCCCACCGTCCCATGCTTCAGGCCCTGGTCCGTCTGGGGCAGGTCTGCAAAAAGACTTTGGATTTCACCTGGTAGGAGGGAGGAGCAGATATCTTCGTCATGGCAAGGCTGGCCCAGGAGAAAGTCCCGGACACAGCCCCCTACCAAGTAGCCTTCGCCCTGGGTCCAGAGACGGTCTAGGATAAATTGTGCACCCTTGCTCATCTCCATGGCTTCCCCTTGTCAACGCTTATCAGCCCTTGTTCGCTCGACTTCTGCCTGAGGCTGGTGCTAGCTCTATCTCTATCATAAGCATGTGCTTGCTTTAATCCTGCTAGAGGCCTTCTGCAGCTAGGCAATAAAGCCCCCATCCACTACCAGGGTTTGGCCCGTAATAAAGGAGGCCTTGTCTGAAATGAGGAAAGCAATGGCTTCCGCAACTTCTTCCGGCTGGCCGAGCCGGTAGAGGGGGGTCTGGGCAGCTAGGTCGCGCAAATCCTCCTCGCTAAAACGGGCCAGCATTTCTGTCTGGATAACCCCTGGGGCCACTGCATTGACCCGGATGCCCGAGGGCCCGTATTCCCGGGCCAAGGACTGAGTGAGGCTAACCACAGCCGCCTTAGAAGCGGCATAGGCGGCCTCGCAGGAAGCCCCCCGCAGGCCCCAAATAGAAGCGACATGGAGAATAGTCCCCCGCTTGCGCTGGACCATATAAGGTAAAATCGCTTGATCTAATAAATAGACCGCATCGAGGTTAATGCTCATGAGGTCCTGCCACTGGTCGGGGCTGAGGTCGGTCAACAAACCCCACTCTGAGATGCCGGCCGTATGGATCAAGCCGTCCAGCTCATAGCGCTTGCGGTTGACTTCCTCGACCAGGCGGATCAGGTCCTGGGGCTGGCGAAAATCAGCCTGGACCGTGTCGACATAGATGCCATAGGTCTCCTGCAGGCTCTCCGCCTCTTGCGCCAGGCTGTCACCCGATTCAAAATAATGCAGGATCAGGTTGTAGCCCTCTCGGGCCAAGACCCGGGCTGTAGCCATCCCAATCCCCCCGGAGGCCCCGGTGAGGAGCACTCTTCTCTCTTCTCTCATACTAGACGTCTGCATCCATCACACCTCCTCAGGCTAACACATTGGCTAACGCGCATCACTCAGCTTATCTTAGCAAATAATCTGACCTAGGGAGGTCATAGGGTCGTGGGTGGGGGAATTTTGGTTGGCAAATCCGCCAAATCAGTACTTTGCCAACCTTTTTCCGGCAGGCCAGGCATCATGAGTTCTTGTGAAAAGCGTAGAAGTCAGCTTTCCCAGGTACTTCTATGCTTAGATATCAGCCAATTAGCTGTGGAAATCGAAGAAGTCATTTTTCACATGCCTTCCGCCCTTAATTATTTGGCCGAAATTCATGTGAAATAAAGTATTATGACATTCCACCATAAATTGGCCTTATCCGGTCCTAGCAGAATTCATGTGAAATAACTCAATATGCTATTTCACCATATAATTTCCTTATCTGGTCTGGGCATAAATATTGTGAATTGAGCCAATAGCACATTTCACCATATTTTTCGGGCTTTTGCCCCCGCCCTAAGGCTTGTGAAATGGACAAATACAATATTCCACCACATTTGTGACTTTATGAGCCGGCCCCAAGCCCTGTGAAATGGGCAAATACAACATTCCACCATATTTGCGATTTTCTGGGCCGGCCTAACACCCCTGTGAATGCATTAGAAATATCATTTCTACTTTCAACTTTCCGGATTTTCTTACAAGTTTGCAGATAATGTACCTCCCTGACCGCTTTTTCTGCGTCTGAATGTATAAGCCCCAACGCTAAGATGTATAATTGTATAAAATCCGGCCTTTTAGGGCCATTTTGCAGGGAAAAAGTGGGAAAACCTGACTTTTGGAAGAATTCGGCGTACAAAAGCTGCAAACTTGTAAGAAAAATGAGCAAGTTGGAGATATCGTCCCTAAATAGAGATATCGTGCATAGAAATCTCGTCCTTAAAATAGAGATCGTGTTCATAGATATCTCCCTCATCGAGAGTACATCCATAGAATGATATATAGGAAATTTCTATATAATATAAAAGATGAGCCAGATGATCCTGCATGTTGATATGGACGCCTTTTTCGCCTCGGTCGAGGCACGGGACAACCCTGCCTACCGCGGCCAACCTCTGGTAGTGGGTGCCCTGCCAGGCCAGCGGGGCGTAGTTTCCACTGCCTCCTACGAAGCCCGGAAATTTGGGGTCCGGTCGGCCATGCCCATTGCCGAGGCCTACCGGCGCTGCCCCCAAGCTATTTATGTTAAACCCCGCATAGACCGCTATCATGCGGTTTCCCAAGACCTCCACAAGATCTGGTGCTCTTACACCGACAGGGTAGAATTCCTCTCTCTAGACGAAGCTTACCTGGACCTGACTGACCTGGCCCTGACCTGGGACCAAGCGGTAGAACTGGCCCGGGAGATTAAGGACCGGACTCAAAAGGCCCTAGGGCTCACCTGCTCTTTAGGCCTCGCCTACTCCAAGGCGGCGGCCAAGGTCGCTTCGGAAGAGAAAAAACCCGATGGGCTCTTTGTCATCCAGGACGCCCAAGCCTGGCTGGACCTAGTCATAGACCGACCTGTGTCTATTTTGTACGGGGTAGGCCGGGTAACCACTGAACAACTGGGCCAGCTGGGGATTTTCACGGTCCGTGACCTCCTGGCCCAGGCCGGTCTGGTGAAGCTGCACTTCAAAGACCGGGGCCAGGAAATGCTGGACCTGGCCCGGGGCCAAGACCTCCGCCAGGTGGTCCCCTACTTTGAATCGGAGGCCAAGTCCCTCGGCAAAGAGCGCACCCTCCAAGAAGACAGCCGCGACCGAGACTTACTCCTCTCCCTGGTCCGCCTCTACGCCCGTGACCTCTCTCAAGAGCTAACAGCCGCAGGCCTTTTAGCCCGCACGGTCACCCTAAAAATCACCTGGGCCAACATGCAGGCCGTCACCCGGTCCAAAACCATTCCCCCCACCAACCAGGCCTCGGACCTCTTCGCGACTGGTCAGGCACTCTTCCAGCAAGTCAGCCTCGTCCAGCCCATCCGGCTCATCGGTTTGGCTGCCAGTAACTTTACCGACCAGGCCTACCAGCAATTGAGCCTGGCAGATTTATCCGCCAGTAGCCAGGCCCAAGCCGCCAAGCAAGCCAAGCTTCAAAATGCCTTGTCTGATATCAGCGAAAAATTTGGCCACAGGTTGGTAGAGACTGCCGCAGAGTTGGAAGCCCGGCAAAAGGTGGAAGGCAAGCGTAAACCACCAACTGAAGACAGCTTCAAGCGTACGCCGCCAACTGAAGATAACTTCAACTGATCAGTCATTCATCTTGATATATGGGAATAAGTGGAAAACGATCTGGAGACGATCTGGAAATACCAGATCCAGATTATTTTACCACTTGACCCTGCGGAAGGGTAAAGGAAAAATTCTCCAGCCTGGCTAAAATTTGCAAGATCAGGGGGCAAAATTCTACACCCGTCGGCCTTTACAAGACTTCTACCCCCTGCTAAAGTAACTAGCAATTTAGGCATTTTTGCAAGAGCATTGCGCCTTGGCATTTTGCAACAGCATCGTGCAAGAGCATTGTGCCCAGGCATGTTTACAAGAGTATCGCGCCTTGGCATTTTGCAAGAGCATCGTGCAAGAGCATCGCGCCTTGGCATTTTGCAAGAGCATTAGTACGCAGAGTTTGTACGCAGAGGAGGTAGTATGAAAAAAGACTTAATTCAAATCCAAGACCTCTCCACGGCGGAAATTGATCACCTGATCGATGTCGCCAATGATATTATTGCCCGACCCCAAGCCTACCAAGAGCGTTGCCTGCACAAGAAGCTAGCAACGCTTTTTTATGAGCCCTCTACCCGGACCAGGCTGAGCTTTGAGTCCGCCATGTGGGACTTGGGCGGCACGGTCATCGGCTTTTCCGAGGCTAGTTCCAGCTCAGCGGCCAAGGGAGAATCCGTAGCAGATACAGCCCGCACCGTGGAGTGCTTCGCCGATATCATCGCTATGCGCCACCCCAAGGAAGGCGCCCCCTTTGTAGCCTCCCAAGCCGTCAACATCCCCGTCATTAACGCCGGCGACGGCGGCCACCACCACCCCACCCAAACCTTGACTGACCTCCTGACCATCTCCCGGGAAAGAGGCCGACTGGACAACCTGGTCATTGGCTGCTGTGGCGACTTAAAATTTGGCCGCACTGTCCACTCCCTTATCTCCGCCATGAGCCGATATCAAAACGTCCGCTTTGTCCTCATTTCTCCTCCTGAACTCCGCATCCCCGAACCTATCCGGGTAGAGGTCCTGGAAAAACAGGGCATCCCCTACCAAGAGGTCACCAGCATTGAAGAAGCCATCGCCGACCTGGATATCCTTTATATGACCCGGGTCCAGCGCGAACGTTTCTTCAACGAAGCAGACTACATTCGGCTCAAGGACTACTACATCCTGACCCCCGACAAACTAAAAGTCGCCAAGCCTGACCTCTCTATCCTCCATCCCCTGCCCCGGGTCAATGAAATTTCCACGGAGGTCGATAAGGATCCCCGCGCCGCTTACTTCCGCCAGGTCAAAAACGGTAAATTTATCCGTATGGCCCTGATCATGAAACTATTGGAGGTCTAAATGATTATTGGTTCCATTCATGATGGTTTAGTTATCGACCACATCCCCGCCGGCAAGGCCATGGAAATTTATGATTACCTGGACCTGGACCAACTGGATTGCCAGGTGGCCATTATTAAGAATGCGGAATCCGAAAAACGCGGCCGCAAGGATATCCTCAAAATCAATGAAATCATTGACCTAGACTACGACCTCCTGGGCTATATTGACCCCCACATCACCGTGAATGTCATCCGGGATGGTCAAAGGGTCAAGAAGTTCCACCCCGCCCTGCCCGAAAAGCTGGTCGGCGTCCTGAAATGCAAGAACCCCCGTTGCATCTCCTCCATTGAGCAGGAACTCCCCCAGATTTTCCAGCTCACCGACCGTGACAAGGGCATTTACCGCTGCATCTACTGCGACACCAAGGCCGAGGACAAGAACTAGAGGCACTTTAGAAATCCCTTCAAATTACTAAGACTTAACATAAGGCCCCTGCCAGCTCCCTGGCAGGGGCCTTATCTCCTTTTTACCTAGGTAAAACTCGGCCCTAATCTCTGCTTGCTACAGTTGTCGTGTTGGACTTTCGGCTCACTACTGGAGTTTCAACGCACTACTGGAGTTTTGACCCACTATTGGAGATAAGTCATGCCCTTTATCGAGTTAAAGAACCTGGTCAAGATCTACGATAAGCATACAGACAAAGCCGTTAACCAGCTCAATCTGCAGATCGACCAGGGCGATTTTGTGGTCTTGGTCGGACCCTCGGGCTGCGGTAAATCAACAACCCTCCGCATGTTGGCGGGTCTGGAAGAGATTACAGACGGCGCGTTTTATTTTCAAGATCAACTTTATAACCATCTTAGCCCCCAGCAGCGCGGCTTTGCCATGGTCTTTCAGAACTATGCACTCTACCCCCACCTCACGGTTTATGAAAACATGGCCTTTTCTCTGCGCATCCGCAAGGAAAAAAAGGCCGACTTAGACCGCAAGGTCCGCCAGGCCGCCGACCTCCTGGAACTTTCAGACCTCTTGACGCGGTATCCCTCCCAGCTTTCGGGCGGGCAAAAGCAAAGAGTGGCCATTGGCAGTGCCATTGTCCGCAAGCCCCAGCTTTTCCTCATGGATGAGCCTCTCTCTAACTTAGATGCCAAGCTGCGCGACCAGATGCGTATGGTCATCGCCCGCCTGCATAAAAGTCTCCAAACGACCGTGGTCTATGTGACCCACGACCAGGTGGAGGCTATGACCCTGGGAAACAAAATTGTGGTCATGAATCAGGGCAAGGTCCAGCAGGTCGCTAGTCCCGCCTGGCTTTACCAAAATCCTGCCAATATGTTTACCGCCTCCTTTATCGGCAGCCCCGCCATTAATTTTTTAGAGGTTGAGATGGTCAAGCGGCCCAGTGGCTACCAGCTCATTTCCGGCAATGCCCTACTCCACCTTTCTGACCAGCAGGGTGAGCGCCTGGCGAGGCGCGGCTTTGACCGTAGCTCTTTCATTTTGGGCGTACGGCCAGGAGCCATCTCTACTGTACCTGCCGATAGTGACGCGGATATGCGGGTGAAAATTGTCGGTCGTGAACTCCTGGGCGGCAAGATGATCCTCTATACCGAAAACGCCAAATCTCGGCTTACTGTCCTCACACCCGTCAACTACGACCTGGTCAGAGGCCAAGAGATTGGCCTCTGCTTAGACCTGGTCAAAGCCTTGGCCTTTGATCCACACAGCCAGGAAAACCTCTTTCCCTCAGGCCCTGCCCAGGCTGACCAAGGCAGGCAAGACCAATAGAAAGCAAGCGACCGCTATGAAAGCTTGGAAAAAAATCTCTCCTTACTTCTTTGTCGTACCCAGTCTAGCTATTTTCGTCGTCTTCCTTTTTTATCCCTTTTTTAAGACGATCTATCTCAGCCTTTATAAAACCAATAATTTAGGTCAGGCCAAGCTCTATGTGGGATTAGATAATTACCGCGAGGTTTTACAATCGCCATCCTTCCACAACAGTCTCAAGGTCACCCTGATTTTTGTCCTGATTGTGGTGGCCGTCAGCATGTTGATGGGCTTGATCAATGCCCTCCTGTGTCAAAAGGCCTTCCCCGGCATCCGCTTTTTCTCCACCGCCTATGCCCTGCCCATGTCCATAGCCTCTGCCTCGGCAGCCATGATTTTCCGCCTCATGCTGGACCCCACCGTAGGCATCGTCAACAAGCTCTTGGGGGTGAATATCGCCTGGATCCAAGACCCCAAATATGCCCTGGTCAGCGTGGCCTTACTCACCGCCTGGCTCAACTCGGGCATTAATTTTCTCTACTTTTCTGCCGGCCTCACTGCCATAGATGAAAGCCTCTATGAGAGGGCCTCTGTGGACGGTGCCAACGAGTGGCAGAAGCTCTTTCGCATCACCCTGCCCAGCTTGCGCCCCATTCTTTTCTACACCCTAGTAGTCAACATTATTCTGGCCTTCCAATCCTTTGGCCAGGTCAAAATCCTGACCTCCGGGGGGCCTGGAGAAAGCACCAACCTTATCGTCTTCTCCATCTACCGCAACGCCTTCTTCAACTTCCGTTTTGGCACCGCCGCCACGGAATCTGTCATCCTCTTCTTCATTATTTTCCTGCTGACCCTGCTGATGTTCCGGTCGGAAAAGAAGACCAGCATCCAGCGCTAATGCCCTGTGCCTTAGGAGTTTCCCATGTCCCTGTCTAAAGAAAAATCTCCCCAAGTCCTCAAGCAGCCCGCCTCGTATAAACTGCCCCTCATTATCGTGAATCTGATCTGTGGCTTTATCATGCTCTTCCCCTTGTTGTATGCGGTGTCCATTGCCTTCATGCCCTCCAGTGAGCTGTTTAACATGGACCTCAACCTCCTGCCGCACAATCCTACCCTGGAAAACTTCAACGCTGCCCTTTCCAAGATGCCCCTGGGCCGCTTTATTCTGAACTCTTTTATGGTTTCCCTGGCTATTACAGGCGGACAGATTATCTCCTGCTCCCTGGCGGCCTTTGCCTTTTCCTTCCTGGATTTCCAGGGTAAAGATGTCCTCTTTATGCTGATTATGGCCACCATGATGATTCCGGGCGAGGCCACGATCATTTCCAATTACTTGACCGTAAGCGCCTGGCAATGGCTGGAAAGTTACAAGGTCCTGATTGTGCCCTACCTCACCTCTGCCATGGGGATCTTCCTCTTCCGCCAGTTTTACCAGAGCTTCCCCCGGTCTTTATACGAAGCCGCCCGTATGGACGGCTGCAGCAACCTCCGCTTCATTATCACCATTCTCCTTCCCCTCACCAAGCCAGCGATTGGGGCTATGGCGGTCTACACCTTTATCAATGCCTGGAACATGTTTATGTGGCCCCTCCTGGTGACCAGCTCGGAAAATATGCGGACCGTGCAAATCGGCATCAGCATGCTGGACAGTGTGGACTCTAAATCCCTCACCATGATGATTGCCGGGGTTGTCCTGATCATCCTTCCCTCCCTCTCCATTTTCATCCTGGGGCAGAAGCAGCTGATCAAGGGCATGTTCTCCGGGGCGGTTAAGGGTTAGCCAGCCCCAAGCGGCTGCGAGTGTTTGCGTGCGGTTGCAAATGGCTACCAGTAGTTGAAAGCGGCTAGAAGCGGTGAAACAGCTGCAAGTAATTGAAAGTAGTTGCAAGCAGTTGCAAGGAGCTAAAAGCAGTTGAAAGTGACCTACATAAGGTGTTACGCGCTCACAGCGCTTGACATAAAACAAAACTCTCAAAAAGAACAACAGAGAAAAACCAGAACTGAAAGGAAGATCTTATGAAAAACAAATTTCTCTCCCTCCTCAGCGCAGCCCTCGTGCTTGTGCTGGCCCTCTCCCTCTGCAACGGCATGGCCCCTGTAGCAGCAGAAGAAGAAAAAACCGAAATCGTCTTCTGGCACTCCATGGGCGGCGTCAACGGCGAAGCGATTGATTATCTCGTCAATAAATACAACGAAGAAAATGACAAGAACATCCACGTCACCACAGAATTCCAAGGCTCCTATGATGACGCAATCAACAAACTGAAATCCGCCTCTATCGGCAATATGGCTGCTGACCTGGTCCAGGTTTATGACATCGGAACCCGCTTCATGATCGACTCCGGCTGGGTTATCCCCATGCAGGACCTCATTGACCGCTACGACTACGATGTCACGCAAATCGAGCCCAACATCGCCGCCTATTACACCGTCGACGACAAGCTCTACTCTATGCCTTTCAACTCCTCCACCCCTATCCTCTACTACAACCAAGACATGCTGGACAAGGCCGGGATTAAAGAAGCACCCAAGTCCTTTGCCGAAATCGCTGAAATGGCTGAAGACCTCATGGACAAGGGTGGCGCAGGTGAACCCATCTCCCTCTCCATCTACGGCTGGTTCTTCGAGCAATTCCTCTGCAAACAAGGCCTGCCCTATGTTGACAACGGCAACGGCCGTGAAGACAAGGCGACCAAGGTTGTTTTTGATGAGAACGAAGGCGCCCTCAATATCCTCAAGGCTTGGAAAGACCTGCATGATCAAGGCTACGCCCCTGTTGTAGGCCGTGTAGACGCCGGTCTGGCTGACTTTGTTGCTGGCAAATCTGCCTTCACCATCGGTTCCACTGCCTCCCTCAAAGAGATCCTCGAAAACGTTGATAACCGTTTCCAGGTGGGCACAGCTTACCTCCCCAGCGTGACCGATGAAACCGACGGCGGCGTATCTATCGGCGGTGCCTCTCTCTGGGCTCTCAATAACGAAGACGAAGCCAAAGAAGAAGCCGTTTGGGACTTTATTACCTTTATGATCAGCCCCGCATCCCAGGCCTACTGGAACGCCCAAACCGGCTACTTCCCCATCACCGTTAAAGCCCATGACGAAGACACCTTCAAAGAAAATATTGAGCAATTCCCCCAATTCATGACTGCCATCGACCAGCTACATGACTCCAGCCCCGAATCTCAAGGCGCCCTGATCTCCGTCTTCCCCGAAGCCCGTCAGATCATCGAAGGTGAAATTGAGAACATGCTGAACAAGGACCTGGATCCTGAAGAAGTCGTAAAGACCATGGCTGAAAAAATCAACAAGGCCATCGACGAATACAACATGATTAACGAATAATTGTGAGCTTACCCCCGTGGGCTGGCCCACGGGGGGACATTTTGTAAAACGATATGTTGATATGAAGGAAGACCCATGACAACCATTAGTCTCGACCACGTCAAAAAACAATATCCCAACGGCTTCACCGCCATTCATGACCTTTCCCTAGACATTCAGGACCAAGAATTTCTCGTCCTGGTCGGCCCCTCAGGCTGTGGCAAAACGACCCTCCTGCGCATGATTGCCGGCCTGGAAAAGATTAGCTCTGGTAGCCTGAAAATGGATGGAAGGGTGATGAATGATGTTGAGGCCAAAGACCGCGACTTAGCCATGGTTTTCCAAAACTATGCTCTCTACCCCCACCTCACCGTCTTTGACAACATGGCCTTCAGCCTGAAAATGCGCCGCGTCAAGAAGGACATCATCAAAGACAAGGTAGAAGAAGCCGCCGAAATCCTCGGCCTGGCCGACTACCTCCAGCGCAAACCCGGAGAATTATCCGGCGGCCAACGCCAGCGCGTAGCCATGGGTCGGGCCATCGTCCGTCAACCCAAGGCCTTCCTCATGGATGAGCCCTTATCCAACCTCGACGCCAAGCTCCGGGTAGAAATGCGGGAAGAAATCTCCCGCCTCTACCAGCGGCTCAAAACCACCTTCATCTACGTCACCCATGACCAAATCGAAGCCATGACCCTAGGCACCCGCGTTGTCGTCATGGACCAAGGCGTCATCCGCCAAAGCGGCCCACCCCAAGAACTCTACGAAAAACCCGCCAACCTCTTTGTTGCCTCCTTTATTGGTAACCATGAAATGAACTTCCTCCGCCCGGATGCGGCCAGCACCGGTACGCTGCCACTGGAGAGCAGTCAAATCTTGGGCATTCGTCCCGAACACCTCCTATTAGAGAAAATTGACCAGGCTATGGGCAGCGGCTGTGATCCTCTAGTTGTGGGCAATGGCAACGATCCCCAGGCTGTGGGCCCGCCCCTCGCCTCCGAAGAGAGCACCCAGGCTGTAGGTAGCTCAAACCATTCTCTAACTATGGGCACTCCACTTGCCTCCGAGGAGAGCACGGAGGCTATAGATAGCGCAAACTATCCGCAAACTGTGGGCTCTGCATTAGTTTCCGAAGAGAGCACCCAAGTTGTTGGTATCCACCCCCTCATGATAGGGAAAATTCAATTTCAAGAAATGCTGGGGGACGACGACCTCATCTTTGTAGAAAGCGGGGCTCAGAAACTGTCCGTACTCACCCCCCACCGCACCGACCTCAAACCCGGCGATCTGGTCCAAATCTCCTGCTTTACCGCCCATATCCATTACTTTGATGCCCAAAGCGGTGATGCCCTGGCTAAGTAGACTCTTCTCTAGGCTTCTGCAGGCTTGGAGCCCGGAACTTGGAGCCAGGAAATAGAATAGCGGAAATGCCGCCAACATTACTTCTTTGCTTGGCTCAACCATTGGTGGCAAACGGCATTATTGCGGAAATGCCACCAATAGAAAATTTTTAGCAAGTACGACTATTGGTGGCTAAAGAGTATTTCTCTAAGTTTGCCACCAATCACCTTGCTTCCGCGGCAAAGAGTATTGGCGGCTAATGGCCAAAATGGTGATTCTGCCACCAATATTATTTCTTTGACTAACTTAACCTTTGGTGGCAAACAGGCATTTTTGCGGGAATCCCACCAACAGAAAATTCTGAGCAAGTACGACTATTGGTGGCTAAAGAGCATTTCTCTAAGTTTGCCACCAATCACCTTTCTTCCGCGGCAAAGAGCATTGGCGGCTAATGGCCAAAAGGTGATTCTTCCACCAATATTATTTCTTTGCTTGGCTCAACCATTGGTGGCAAACGGCATTTTTACGGAAATGCCACCAATAGAAAATTCTTGCCTAGCGAGTTTGTTGGTGGCAAATAAGCATTTTTGTGGAAATACCGCCAATAGCGAATTCTCAAACAATCTTGCATCTTCTAAAATGACCTCTGAAATGGTCTAGGCAATGCTCTATAATGGGTAGGCTTATAAAACTATCTTTTTGTTCTATAAAAGAGCCAAATGCGCTAGGAAGTGAGCGATAAGCTATAAGCGATAAGCAATGAACGCATAGAGCAAGGAGCGCAAGAATCGCGAATGTCGCGAAGAGAGCAAAAGTAGCGACAAGGCTAAAGATAGAAAACACAAAGAAAAGTAGCGACAAGGCTAAAGATAGCGATCACGCGATCACAAGGAAGATAAAGATACGGAAAAGAGCGGCAGATTTCCCCTGCTGACTTGAGACTTGAGAGTGAGGTCCCGATGCAAGACTTGATTTTTATTCGTAGAAAAGCCGCCTACCGGGCAGGTGAAGAAGCCCAGCTTCAAGCCCTGCAAGAGCTGCCCGACCTGGAGGTCACAGAGTTGGCCTTGTTTAATGCCTACGCTGTAAGCGGGGGCAGTCCGGCGGAGATGGACGTTTTGACCCAGCGGGTCCTGGCAGACCAACTGGTGGATGAGGTCTGGCAAGCTGACCAAGTGCGCGAATTTTGTCAGGGCAAGTCGGTCCTAGGCGTGACCTACCAGCCTGGTCAATACGATCAAAGAGGAGATGCCGCAGAGCAGTGCCTCCGCCTCTTTTTCCCAGAAACGCCGGTCCAGCTGAAAACTGCTGTCTTTTATGTGACCAACACCCTGTCTGCAGAGGGCCAGGCTAGCTTGCGCCAGCACCTGATCAATCCCGTAGAATGCCGGGAGCTTAAGCTGGACCAAGTCCTAGACCGCTACCAGGCGGGCCAGCCTGCCTTTGGCGAGGAAAAAGCTACCGCTGACCCAAGCGTCCAAGTTTACACTGGCTTTTTGGCCTTAGACCGAGCGGGCTTGCAAAGCTTTTTGGCCGACCTCAGTCTGGCCATGTCTCTCGAGGACCTGGAACTCATACAGACCCATTTTCAATCTTTAGGACGCGAGCCAAACGCCCTGGAAATCAAGGTCTTAGACACCTACTGGTCGGACCACTGCCGCCATACCACCTTTAATACAGAGCTCTTAGATATCGACAATCAAAGCCAGCGCTTTGCCAAGGAAATTGACCAGGCTTTAGACCTCTATAAGCAGCTGCGCCAGGATAATGGCCGGGAGCAAAAGCCTCTCACCCTCATGGAGATGGCTACCCTCATGAGCCGGGACCTGCGCCGGAGGGACCTCTTAGGTGCGGTGGAAGTCTCAGACGAAATCAACGCCTGCTCGATTAAGGTCAAGGCCAAGAACCTCCAGACCGGCCAGCTTGAAGACTGGTATGTCATGTTCAAAAATGAGACCCACAACCACCCCACCGAGATTGAACCCTTCGGCGGAGCGGCTACCTGCTTAGGTGGTTGTATTCGCGACCCCCTCTCCGGCCGGTCCTGGGTCTACCAGGCCCTGCGTATTTCCGGGGCAGGGGATATTAATACCCCCTTAGAAGACACCCTACCCGGCAAGCTGCCCCAGCGGGAGATCTCCCGCCGGGCGGCCAAGGGCTATTCTTCCTATGGCAACCAAATCGGCCTAGCGACAACAGCCGTGCGGGAATTCTACCACCCAGGCTATGTCGCCAAACGCATGGAGCTTGGCGCTGTCGTCGCCGCTGTACCAGCCGAAAACCTCTACCGGGGCAAGCCCCGTGAAGGCGACCGCATTATTTTGCTGGGTGGCCGCACGGGCCGAGATGGCATTGGCGGGGCAACGGGTTCTTCCAAGGCCCACGATGAAGACTCCCTGGCCACTTCCGGAGCCGAGGTCCAGAAAGGCAATCCGGTCAATGAGCGCAAGATTCAACGCCTCTTCCGCAAGCCGGAGATTGCCCCCTTAATCCGGGCCTGCAATGACTTTGGCGCAGGCGGGGTCTGCGTGGCGGTTGGCGAACTGGCTGACAGCCTCCGGATTTACCTAGACCGGGTCCCCCTCAAATATGCCGGCCTCAATCCGCTGGAAATCGCTGTATCAGAATCCCAGGAACGCATGGCCGTCCTCTTGGATCCTCAGGATGTCGCTAAGTTTATGGCCGCCGCCGAAGAAGAAAACCTGGAAGCTACAGAAATTGCTGAAGTTACCGCAGATGGCCGTCTGCATATGTTCTATAAGGGCGAGGAAGTCTTAGGCCTCTCCCGTGACTTCCTCGATACCAACGGGGCCAGGCGCCAGCAAAAGGTGGAAATCCGCGACCTGGACCAGGCCCTGGAGTATGGCGACCAGGCCCGGAGTCTGGACCAACTCGACAAGGCTGACCTCTTGGCTTGGCTGAGCCAGGCCAACCATGGGACTCAGCAGGGCCTGGTTGAGCAATTCGACTCCAGCATTGGCCGGTCTACCGCCCTCTTCCCCTACGGGGGCCTCTACCAAAAGAGCGAAGAGACGGTATCCGCCCAAAGCCTGCCTCTGACAGGCGGTTCAACCACTATCTCCCTCATGTCCTACGGCTACCAGCCCGCCTTGGCCGACGACTCCCCCTATCTCATGGGGGCTTACAGCCTGGTAGAAGCCCTAGCCAAGTTGGTGGCGGCGGGAGCTGACTACCGCCAGGCCTTCTTAACCATTCAAGACTATTTTGAACGTCTGGACCAAGACCCCGTGAAATGGGGGAAAGTCCTCCAGACCGTCCTCGGTAGCCTAGAGGCCCAGGAAGCCTTCCAGCTGGCCCAAATCGGTGGCAAAGACTCCATGTCCGGCAGCTTTGAAGACCTCCATGTCCCACCTACTCTAGTTACCTTCGCCGTTGCCACCCTGGACCAGGCGGACCTCATCTCCGCCACCCTGCCCTATCCCACAGGCCCTGACCACAGCCTCTACCTCTACTACCTCCCCCACCGGCCCCTGGCCAGTGGCCGGCCCAACTACGACCAACTCAAGACCCAATTTGCCGAATTTGGCCGTTTGGCCCAAGCAGGGGTCATTAAGGCCGCCAGCCCCGTGCGGTCGGGTGGCTTGGTGGAGACCCTGGCCAAGATGAGCCTGGGCAACCAAGTGGGCATCCGCCTGGAGGCAGCAGAAGTAGCAAACCTGGACTTCTTGGCCAATCCCCAAGGCGGCTTGGTCTTAGCCGCTTCCCGCCCACTAACCGCTGATCCAAAGGCGGTGGCAGGCTCTGAGATCCTCCTCCTCGGCAAGACCGACGCGGACTTAGAAGGGATCGCCTGGCGGGAAGGCCTCTTCACCAACTTCCGCGAGCTGGATGCCGCCCTGGGCGAAGCCTATGGCGAGATCTTCCCAGCTGTCTCTAGTCAAGACCTGGCCTCTCGGGCAGACCTGGCGGCCCAGGGTTTAGACCTGACCCACAGCGCAAAACCTGACGCTCAGGATCTAGGCTTGCCCCACAGTGCAGGTCCGGCTGACCCCCATTTAGACCTGACCCAGCAGGCCCAGACAGAAGCTGAGCACCAGACGGAATCCGAATCCGAATCCGAATCCGAGTCCGTGCCAGGCAGCCCTAGCCAAGCAGCCAAGCCCAAGGAAATCCGCGTCCTCCTCCCCGTCTTCCCGGGCGGTAACTGTGAATACGACACGGAAGAAGCCTTCGCTGCAGCGGGCGCCACTTGTCAGACTCTCCTAATCCGCAACCTCCGGCCCGACCTAGCCGCGGCCGACCAGAAGGCCTTCCTGGAAGCCCTCAAGCAGAGCCAGATCCTCGCCTTTACCGGCGGCTTCTCCTTTGGTGATGAACCCGACGGGTCCGCCAAGTTCATCGTGAACTTCCTCAAGGTCCCCGAGGTCACCCAGGCTGTCAAAGACTTTGTCGCCCGGGGCGGCCTCGTCATCGGCATCTGCAACGGCTTCCAAGCCCTCATCAAGTCTGGCTTCCTGCCCTATGGCGACCCCGCCCAGCAGACAGCCGACTCACCCACACTCTTCTTCAACCAGCAGGGCCGCCATGTCTCCCGCATCGCACGGACCCGACTGGCAACCGACCCGGCCAAGTCTCCCTGGCTGTCCGGCTTCAAGCCTGGACAGATCCATCAAATTCCCGTATCTCACGGAGAGGGCCGCTTCATGGTCTCAGCCGAAGAAGCCGACCGCCTCTTTGCCGCTGGTCAGGTGGCCTTCCAGTATGTGGACGACCAAGGCGACCTGGCGGAGACCGCTCCCTGGAACCCCAACGGGTCTGCCTATGCCATCGAGGGCCTTATCTCCCCGGACGGCCGTATCTTAGGCAAGATGGGCCACTCCGAACGTTACCGGCCGGGCCTCCTCCAGAATATCCCAGGCATGACCTGCCAGGACCTCTTCGCCAACGCCGTCCGCTACCTGCAAAAGCAGGAGGGCTAGAGCTGGCGGAGGCTTCGCATTCATTTTAATTTTGACTCAATCGAGCAGGCGGCTGTCCAGAAAATGGTCAGCCGTCTATTTTCTTCAATATTCCGTATATCTGTGTCAGTTGCTAAGTGATGATTCGAGTGATCTACATGTTGAATCGTCTTGCAAGAAGAAATAATCATAGGTAATAAAGTTATTGCAGCTAGAATTCGAGCTAGTATTGAATCATATTTTCTTATAGCAGGTGATTCTGTACACTTTGGCCGGATGCACTTGCAGAATGGTATGTCACCTTATTTTCTATCTTACAAAATGCTTAAGTGGAAATAAAACATCATAGTGATAAGGAAAGTGGGTATATCTGGCATTATCTATTTGTGTGGCTTTGCTAAAGAAAAAAAGCAGTCGCAATTCACCATATTGACTTTATAAATTAGCTGGTCACTATATGACAAAACCTTTTTGCTTGGCTATATAGTCTTTATGGAAATCATAGCAATAGATTGATTCAAAGTTAATAAAGGGGGCATCACAGAAGTTCAATAGTTCCAAGAACATGAAGCTTTTTCGTAAATATTTGTAGCATTATGTTGAATTTATTGATGATTTGTGATACTCTGCAAAAGCATTTATAAGCAATATCTAAGAGGTGTTTGCGTGAAGATTTGCTACAAAAAACTTTGGATGCTTCTTATTCAAAATGATATTACGAAAGTAATGTTGCGTAGAGATTTAGGTATCGCCCCTGGCACAATGAGTAAGCTCAATAAGGGTGAAGTAGTTTCCCTTTCCGTTCTCCTGCGCATTTGTGAATATCTAAATTGTGATATTGGGGATATTTGTGAAGTAATCCATTCTAACAAAACAGCGGATAAGTGAAGGAGAAGAAGATGGCAACCGTAAAAGCTGGCAGAAATAAAACGATTGATACCCCATTAAGCGAAGGACAGGTTTATCTTGATCGTTGTATCGCGGTTACGGAAAAGCAAGTAGATCTTGGCGACATTTTGGACAAAACTATTATTGGCAATATGCTGGATGTTTGCTCTTTGCTACCTGCCAAGAGTATAGATTTGATAATAGCAGATCCTCCGTACAATCTCACAAAATCTTTTAATGGAACAACGTTTAGAAAGAAAAAAGAAGCTGAGTACGAAGAATATACTCGACAATGGCTAAGTGCAATTAAACCTTTGTTAAAAGATGATGCATCTATTTATGTCTGCTGTGATTGGGAAACAAGCCTGATTGTTGGTAAGGTCTTAAGTGAGTTTTTCTATGTCAGAAACCGCATTACATGGCAGCGTGAAAAAGGTCGCGGCGCAAAAGCAAATTGGAAAAACGGGATGGAAGATATTTGGTTTGCTACAAATAGCAATAATTATAGATTTAATCTAGATGCTGTCAAAATCAGAAGAAAGGTTATTGCTCCTTATCGTGTAGACGGAAAACCGAAAGATTGGGCTGAAACTGAAAACGGTAACTACCGTGATACTTGCCCTTCAAATTTCTGGGATGACATTACTGTTCCTTTTTGGTCAATGGCGGAAAACACAGCACACCCCACACAAAAGTCAGAAAAGCTGATTGCCAAAATTATGCTGGCAAGCTCCTCAAAGGGTGATGTTGTATTTGATCCCTTCTTAGGCTCTGGTACAACGAGCGTTGTAGCCAAAAAGCTCAACCGGCATTATATTGGAATTGAGATAGAAGCTCAATACTGTGTGTGGGCGGAGCAACGACTTGAGATGGCAGTGAGCAATCCAGATATTCAAGGATATGTTGATGGCGTTTTTTGGGAGCGCAACTCTTTATCTAAACAAAATGCGTCTTCAAGCGGATCAAAGAATACTAAATCTCTAAAAGAATACAAGCGTAAAGCAAAAAAACAGCCATCTATTATCGAGCCAGATGACACGCAGAAAACATTGTATGATTTTTGGGAGATGCAACAATGTACAATAGAGAAATTATTGGACAGTTAGTCAACTTTATTTCAAGCAGAGACGGTATTATTGATAAGAATCAATTGGCATCACAAGTGCAAGATACATTTGGCCTTACAAAAGATAAGAATATATTCTACTGTGATTGGTTTGCCGTGAGATTTTGTCAATCAAAATTTAATTCTCCAGCATTTAGTGGAATTGTTTTATCATTGTCGAGACTTCAGAAGTTTGATGCTCGCCCGTTTATCGTTTGTCTTGTTACTCCAACTAAGAATTATCTGTTTTTGGCAAATTCTACATATCTAAATAAAATTAGCCATTCATCTCAGCATTTACGCATAGACAATATTCGTGGAAGTTTTTTGGGAAGCAATATAATTCGAACCTATGAGGGGATTGATAATTCTCCAGAGAATTTCGAATCGCTGTACAATTCTCATGAGAACTTTACGTTTGAGGAGAATCTTAGCCGCCTAGTAGAAGCAACAAATAATATTGCTCCCACTGGAAGAAGGTTTGTGCCTACTGAATCACAGGTTGAATGTATTAAAGAATCCGTTGACCGCGCAATTTCTTTTTTGAATTCTGAAGAATACAAGGTTTTGAACGATGACCTAAATGATCGCGTTCGTGCAGTAGAATCAGAAATCGCAATCGCAGCTTTTATTGACAACGTTAATTTGCGGGGCCGAATCATTGAATACTTGATTACTGCTGAAGATGATCTGAAAGCAACCCTGATGAATTGTCTGCATACAAGACAACCTCTCCCAGAGTTTTTTACAGCCGATGAACTGGGCGACTATGAACGGGAGTTTGAGCATTATCTCACTGAAACGGATATTAAGACAAAAGTTTTGTTTTTATCCAGTAATCCGAAAGGCTATAATATTGATAAATTGCTTTCGTTTCTCTCTGAAGAAAAAAGCGTCTACTTAGTTTTTATCGTTGCTATTGATGAAGACCGGACAATTCAAACGCGGCTGTGTTCAATGTTTAATCGACAACTCCAGTCTGGCACAAGAATTATTAAACATTGGGCTGGTCGGAATTCTCGTGGTGTAACTCAATATGAGGGAAAAGTGTTAGAAGCCATAGTTGAAGATTTTGATTTTGGTATTGACTATGAGTCCTCACAAAATATGATTACCAGTTTTCTCCGTGGTTGATTTGCATCTTCAATCGAGTAGGGGGCTAACCGTTAGTCGGGCAGCCGTCCTCCGAGCGTACATACTGGCCTATCCTCTGAGCGGCCTGAACTTGCGCCTAACGCCCCTCTGCCTCGACAGGCAGATTCTCCTTCAAAGCCTTTAAGCTCAGCCAGACAAGCCCAATACCCAAGAGGACATGGCCTACTCCGGCTAGACCCGAGAGGGCCCCATCTGGGAAAAGGGCCACGCCCTGGGCGCATATGGTGTAAATCCCCCGGACCATGAAGGCCGTGACAGTCCAGGAGAGGCCGGTCACAAAATAGAAGAAAGGCTTTTTCCAAGCGCTGAGGTCCAGGTTTGGCCTGGTAGATTGGGTAACAAGATTTTCCGCTTGAGTAAGAGGGTTCTCCTGGGTAAGGCTGCCGGTCTGGTTAAGATTGCCCACCTGGGTAAAGCTACCAGCCTGGCCCTGCTTGCCCTGGCCTCTCCCTAGCCGGACGAGGAGGTAGAGGAGGGACAGAAAGAGGCAGCCTAGGGCAATCAGGTGGACGTGGACCACCCGCAAGCTGGTCCGGTCCGTCCAAGCAAAGTATTTTGTGAATTCCCGGTAGAAAACGCCGCCCACCAGGCCCAGCCAGAGAAAGACATTGGCCGCTTTCAAAATATTCTCCGGCCCAAAGTCTTGAATAAAGTAGCGGTAGCCCGAGACGACCAAGAAAATATAGGCCAGGGTCTTGGGAATCATAAAAGCCCCTAGGGCCGGGACAAAGGGCGCTCCCACCACGACAATGAGATAGAAGAGAAAGCTAGCCGCAATTAGCCAGCAGACATGTTCCAGGCCCGCTTTATCCCTATGCTGGTAGGTCCAGACAATTAAGAGAATACCCATAAGGGTAAAAGGAACATTCCGCAGGAGGGACATCCCGTAAACCCCCTCCGTCCCCCAGGCGTTTTGGGGCAGGACCAAGAGAATCAGGCGGAGGGCCGCCAGCAAATAGATCAACTTGCGCTTGCCCTCGGACCGGTCTTGGCTCCGGCCTCTGTAATAGTAATAAAACAAAATGTAGAAAATGGTCATGGTGATACTGGTCACCAAGAGGCCCCAGGATCGGGCAGCCTCATACTTGGCAAAGCCGTCCGGTGTCAGCTGGCTGAGGACACGGGGCAGGAGGTGAAAGGCGTCCCCCACCCCCAAAATGATGGCCATGAGACCGAAAGACTTGGCGGGCTTAGACTTCTCTAAGAGTATGCGCAAGCCCAGACCGATAACCAAGCCCAAATAGGCCAGGTCAAAGCAAGATTCCATTAAATGCATCATATTGCTCTTCCTCTTTTCCGTTTATCTAGTCAGCAATGCCTTGCTTGATCCATTTAGCATGCAAATTGTAATGCTGGAGAAAGGTTGTCCTATCCCAAGACTCTACAAATAGGCGTTTAATCAAGGCATGCACCACAGCGCTGATGAAGGCAATTTCCTCAGGATCCGCCAAGGCGGACATGACCTTGTCGAACTTGCTGTGATCAAGCTGGTAGGCCTGCCAGGCCTGGTGGAGGCCCTCATCCATGTGGAGATACTTATGCAAGTAGAGTTGGTAATGCTTGTCTGAAAAAATTTCGTCTGCCGCCACCGGCCCAAACTGGTCAAGGGCCGCCAGCACATCGTGGTCATTAGCCACAACCAGGGCGCAGAAACCCTGGTGAATTTCCACCGTCTCCTGGTCCAGCACATAGAAGTAGCACTCCTGCAAGGAGTCAAAATATTGGTAAAAGCTCCCCCGGGGGATCTCCAAGGCTGTAACAATCTCCTGGACGGTAACCTCCTGGATGGGCTTTTGCTGGAAAATTTCCACCAGGGTCCGGTAGATTTTATCCCGCTTATCCTCACTTAAATTAAAGTAGGTAGATTTTGGCATGTCAGTCCTCCTTCCTTAGGTCGCTCGAATTAAGCTACCCGCGAAGTGACACTATGTCATTATAAGTGACACTGTGTCATTTTGCAAAGGAAGGTTGGCAAGTGGCTGAAAAGGTAACTTTGCCAACTCTGCTCGCCATTTAAGAGGGATAGAAAGGCAAATAAGCCATTCACAGCCCTCTAACGAGGGCATACGAATTTGTATAGGTTGTACAAAAAATCAGCTTATGCTTAAAAAACTATTGACTAAATGTTCACACGCTCCTATGCTAAAGGTAGTTCTTTTATATTGCTTACGAGAAATGCTGGGACGTCTAACATAATTTCCATTGTTTTAGGGGCACAACAGAGCTCCTATAGATTTTTTAGAGACACAACCAGGGGTTTCCGGCATTTGAAACTTGGAGCCCCTGCATATAAATAGTAGTTACTACTAAGCATATTATTTAATCTCTTTTTCAGGAGAATGACCGCAAAAACCACCGCATACAAACACTAAGATTATGATTTCTGTGAAGTAGGAAGGAGGTGATATTAAGACGAAGCTAGCTTATTATCCGAGATATCTCTGGAACGTCACTGCATTCTTGCTAGCACACTTACTAGCAACCCACACCTGGAAAAAGATTTTGTACAGGTACCATATTAAAGCGCTAAGTATAGCATTTGTACATGATCTAGGTAGCTTTATAAATGTATTCTAAGAAAGAATAAAGAAACGAGGACTTTTATGAAGAAACATAGAGCTATATTATTGGCTTTTCTAGCCACCCTCGTTCTCACAACCACCGTATTTGCTGCTTCTAAAAGCTTTTATGTTAACGGTGGTAACTGTGTAGCACAGTTATCAAGAACTCATACAGGTGCAACTGCTGCAACCTATGGAGCAACTCCTGACTATTATTGCTATGTGGATGTAACCGTGTATTACACATGCAATGGTCATACATCGCACAAGATAGAATCCCGCGGCAACTTTGGAGAAGTACACATTACTGCTAATACCCCTTGCGGCACGGGAGCATTTAGTGCTAATTCGAATCACCGCGCTGATGCACCTAATGGGCAAAGTGGTTATGCCACATTAAGCGAATAAAGTCTACATCACATCATAGAGGCATTGAATAATTAATGATAGATAAAAGCAGCGAGTGTAACTGCAGATAGAGGAGATAAGCAATTTCAATATGAAAGCACGTCGATTTCTTAAAATATTAGTACTTTACCTGCTGGTGTCAGCATGTTTGCTAACCGCTGCTTGCTCTTTTCTAGAACCTACTCAAACACAACTCCCTGAGGCCTCTGCGCCTCAGGGACAAAAACTAAGTCTGGATACAAATGGCAGCATAACAGATGGCTCATCTGTTGATACGGTTAGCATGCAGACAGTAGCATATGACACACAAAATAATGATCTGGAGGGAAAGGATAAGCATCCTTCACGGCTTCCTAGCGCAGATGCCGAGGAAGCTGTAAATAAGCATGATGAGGATATGCTCTCAACTTCTATAATTCCTGCGGATAATCTTTCGGTGACTGGCGAATTTTCTCTGCGCAATAATTTAGGAAAACTTGCTGCAGGTACACCAGAAGGTTTGTATTTTGTTCTGCGTGGCAAATTATTTTTCTGGGAGTATGCTAGTAAAATCTCTTTGGAGCTTGCGAATTTAGATACCCGTAACGGCTTGTATTATTTCCTGGGGGATTATCCTGAGGGAATAGTTGAGGACCCAAATGAAACAGTCGTGCAGAAACGCTTTATTCCCTTCAGTTCCCTAGTCTTATACAAAGACCGCTTATATTACGCGCAGGAAACGAGCATGAATACCGGCGAATCTTCCTATCAGATGATGAGCTTAAATCTACAGGGCCAGGACGCTAAAACTGAATTTGAATTGCCCGGCAAAATCAATAAATTTAGTATTTTAGACGATGGAAACATTTTCTTATATGAAGTGCAGCTAGATGAGGATCCAGATAAAGAAAAGGCTGATATCATACGCCTGTATTATTACGAAAATGAAAGTGGTCAGCATCACAGGGTAACAACGGACCTTTTTCCGTGGTTTGTTTTTTGTAATGACACCACATGCTATTTTACAGCCCTCAATACGGAAGATGATCTAAACACTATTATGCAGCCTTACCATTTTTATAGCTGGGACTGCCATAGCCAAGAAATCCACAAAGAAACGATTGACAATATTGGAAATGGTTTTTACCCACAAGGCGACCATTTAGTCAGCCCGGTGCCTGACCAACAGGGACAAGAACACCTGCAAATAGATTTTATTTACGCTAATGGTACGCGCCAAACTGTATTCGAACGAGATATATCGCAGAACGAGGCCATTTATACCGGCACTTCAGAGGATTTTTCCTTTATCCTAGCTGGGGATTTCAGTCAAGGCCAATGGAAATGTACGATTCTAGATCCAGAAGGTAAGCAGGTAAAAGAGTTCACTTTCAGTTCTCCGGGACCACTCAGCCTAGTTCAAGGGATCGTCGGACCCTATCTCTTTATGAGCCATGATGTAGCGGAAGTTAATAATACGAATTATTATCTATTAGATGTTAGCTCAGCCACGGATGGGAAAGCGCCTGAAGTAATTCCCTTGCTGCCAGAAGATTATTTTAAGCCCTACGGCAAGTAGGATTTTGGACCAAGGCCAGAAAGGCTCAAAAGGAGCGGGCTGATGATTTGAGCGGGTTTTCACAATGTTGCGTCTTGAATGGATAAAGCTGGGTAAGAAGTGTACGCTATTGCTGTGTGCCCTGGCTCTTATGCTGGCCTCCTGGCTGTTAACGGAGTTTATCTACCTCACGCCTCAGGATAAGGCGGGGCGTGTCGATTCCCAGGTAGACCCTGAACTCTGTCAGCATTACGCAGAACTCCCCGCCCAATGGGCCAAACAGCGGCAGCAAGCAGAGGCTAAAGGTAATAGTGTCCTTTTTAAGGATCTAGGCCATGAACAAGTGCGCCTCCAAGCAGAAGCCGAGGCCTATCAAGCCTTAATTACAAATATTTCAGAAATATGTCCTGACTACCGCTGGTCAGGAATTTTAACCAGTCCCTTTCCCTTTTTCGTGCAAGTTATTATGGCTTGCTTCCTGTGTGACCGCCTCTTGCTACGGGAAAGACAAAACGGATACTTTGCCTTGGTCAAAAGCTGTGCTTATCGTCCGCTAAAACGCTTTGCCATTCGTTTAGGGCTCTTGACTTTCTTGTTGCTGGGCCTAAGTTGCTTGGTCTATGCGTTGCCCTATCTCGTAGAGACAATCATGCGAGGTCCTCTCAACAATGCTCCGGCGCAGGCCCTGCCCGCCTTGCAAGACTTGGACCGTCATCTAAACATGAGTGGTTTATGGGCCTTGCTCTTTGCCAGCAGATACCTGGCGGCTTTAGGTTTGGCCTTAAGTATCACCTTTTTATCTATCTTTGCGGAGAACTTTTTATGGTCAGCCTTTATCATGCTGCTATCCCTCCTGGGTGCCTATGCCCTTCAGCGTAGCATTCCTCTGAATTCACGCTATGTATTCTGGCGTATTTTTAACCCCGCCTGGGTCTTACAATTTTTTGCAGAGTTGCCGCAAAATATCCGCTTAACCTGGGGAGGACGCGTTCTTCAGGCAGAATATCTTGCTATGAGTTTCTGGCTCCTGTTAGATCTCCTCTTGCTCCGGGGAATTTTCCGCTCTTACGAGCAAAAAAACCCCGGTTATCTGAAAATGCTCTTGTCACGACCGCCCTCGAAGCGAAAGCAAACGCAAGCTACAGGGAAACAGGACAAAAGCCCTAAGGCAAAATCTCCGCCAGGAGGCCAACTGGCCATGAAAAACCACCTCCGCCTGGGCGAGGGGCGTAAAGTGATGCGGTCTGCGCCCGTCTTGCTTTTCTTGGCTTTGTTCTTAATGGTCTTTGCTTACCGCACCTTTTCCTACAAGCGGATACCTGCACCGCAGGAAAAAAGGCTGGAGGCACTTTATATGACTTATGGCGGACACTTAGAGGGCGAGACAGCCGCTAACCTGGAGGCCATAGACCAGGCCTATGCCAGCAAGGCTGAGGAAATTGAGGCCCTCAGGCAAAAATTGCGATCTGCGCCGGCAGATAGCAATGTCGAGGATACAGAGAAAATAGAGGAGGAAAAGGGAGCAGACCTAGCCGAAACAACAGACCAACCAGGTCAGAACGATCTTAGTTTGGCAGACCAAGCCGCTCTCTTCCAAGAACTTGAGGACTTGCAGAATCAAAGTCTGCCCTCTCCTGACTTTTATCCCCTCCTAGAAAAGTATCGAGAAATTAAAGCCAGAGGGGGAGACTATTTATTGGCAGAAAAGCCTTATCAACTGCTTTTAGGGTTAGAAGCCAGCTCACTGCAAGCCCAGGACTATGTGATCTATGCATCTGCGCTTGTATTGTTGCTCTTTATCGCCTTCGCACCAGATTTCGAGCCTTCTTCCTTGGCTATGGTGCGCGCTTTAAGTGGTGGCCGTGACGATCTGATACGCAAAAAAATAAAACTATCGGTCCTCTTTATTCTGTTCTTTCATCTGGTTGCATATAGCTCTCGGTTCTATAAACTGTGGCGCTTCTATCCCCTGCCTAGCCTAGCCCCCCATCTCATTAACATTTCTCCGGACCTGATCCTACCCATCTCTGTGGCTGCCGCCTATCTCTTGCAGGCATTTTTTTCTTGCCTCATCTGCTATTGCTTGGCACTCTCCCTGCTCCTATCCTTTTTCCAAAGCAACCGGCTCATGAGTTTAGCCCTGGGCTTTTGTCTCGTGCTTTCCCCTCTGCTGCTCTACCGTGCTGGAGCCGTACATATTTCTGTTTTCTCTTTGCTATGCGGTGCTGGGCTGGCATACCCGCTAAGGTCCTTTTTGCAGGTGATGTCCCTCAGCATAATCGCTGTAAGCTTGCGCCTGTGGCTTATCACTTCCTGGAGGGAGGGAGGACTAAAACTCCGACGAAAATATGGCTAGACTAAAGATTCTAAATTTAAGCAAATATTATGGAAACGTAACCGCCTTGGACGAAATCAGCATGGAATTTCATCCGGGCATCACCGGGATCATGGGCAATAACGGCGCGGGAAAGTCTACCCTCTTAAACATCCTGGCTAGTCTCCTCCAGCCCTCTTTTGGTGCTGTCTACCTCGATGATCGAGATATTTTCGACATGGATGCAGGCTATCGTCGCCTACTCGGTTATATGCCCCAGCAGCAAGAGGCCTATCGCGGTCTAAGAGTACACCAATTTTTGGAGTATATCTCGGTATTAAAGGAATTGCCGTATAAGACTGCCCATAACCGCATTCCCATTTTACTTGAGCAATTTCATCTACAGGATCAGCAGAAGAAATATTGTGAAGACTTATCCGGAGGTATGCGTCAGCGTCTTTTATTGGCGGCTGCCCTGCTTAATGATCCGCTGGTCCTGATTTTGGATGAACCCACAGCCGGTCTTGACCCCATTGAACGCGCCAGTCTGCGGGAGGCCCTTATTCAGCTCCCAGCACATACCATCACCCTTCTGGCCACCCATATTGTTTCGGACTTGGAATTTATCGCGCAGGAGTTAGTTTTCATGGAAAAAGGCAGGATAAAAGCACAGGGAGACCAAAGTGACCTCCTGTCAGCCTGCCCTTGCTTCATCTCTTCTCTTAGTGCCGAGGACCTCCGCAAAGAGGATCCCCAGCTTAAGTTAGTCAACGTGTCCTACCAGCACGGGCAAAAACTCTGTCGTGTCATTTCTCACACGCTCACGCCTAGTGCAGCTACCCAACGTGTACCCGCAGGCCTAGATGATCTTTACCTCGAACTTTTATCTCCCCAAGCTTAGTCCAACTCAATAGGCACTAAGGAAAATTCCTTGACGTCAAAAAGGCCCAGGTCAAAGAGTTTGAGTTCCGGTATGACCAAAAGGGACATGAAAGAGAGGGTCATGACCGGGTCTATGGCGGGGTTGACGCCCAGATCGCTGTGGGCCCGGGCATTGAGCTGGGCGAGGGCGCGGGCGACTTCTTCGCCGGCTTGGTCGGACATGAGGCCGCCGAGGGGTAGGGGGAGGCGGTCCAAGACCTGGCCGTCCTTGACGGTAATGGCGCCGCCTTCCTGCTTTTGCAGCTCTTCAACAGCCAGGGCCATATCATGGATATCCCGGCCAGCAACCACAATATTGTGAGAATCATGGGCGATGGAGCTGGCAATAGCCCCGCAACCCAGGCCATAGTTGCCCAGGAGGCCGAGGCCGATATTGCCGGTGTTGTGGTGCCGCTCCACCACAGCTAAGCGAACGATGTCTTGGTCTGGGGGCAAAATGACATCACCTTCGGGTGTCAAATCCAGGCAGGCCTGGCCTGACCCAGTGACGACACCGCCAGGAAGAACCTGAATAACCCGGAGCTGACGAGCCTTTGGCCCACACTCTGCTTGACCAGCGCAAGCAGATGTCGAGACTGGAGAGGCATAAGTGACTTGCGAGACCTGACCAGACTGAGCTTGATTCTCTGACGAGCATCTTGTCTGGACCTGGAATTTCAGGCGGTCGGCAGAGAAGTCCCGGACATGGAAGCTGGCCCGTACGGCTGAGGCGTCGGCCTTCTGGATGGGGGGCAGGTAGACCCCCTCTTGGGCCACGAGCTGGCCATTGATATAAACGTATTGGGCCTCAAAGGCTTGGAGGTCGCGGACCAGGACCAGGTCGGCGGCCCGGCCGGGGAAGAGGCCCCCGCGGTCCCGGAGATTGTAGGCCTGGGCGGTGTTGAGGGAGGCCATTTGGACAGCCGTAATGGGGTGGAGGCCGTAGGCGACACACATCTGCAGGTGTTCATTAAGGTGGCCGATCTCCAGCATGGTGGAGGCATGGCGGTCGTCTGAGCAGAGCAGGCAGCGGGAGGCGTTATAGGGAGTAACCCCGGGCAGGAGGCGAGCTAGGTCATGGCAAGAGGAACCCTGGCGGAGGAGGACATACATGCCCCGGGCCAGGCGGTCCTGCATTTCTTCCAGGCTGGAACATTCATGATCGGTCATCACGCCCGCGGCGGCATAGGCGCTGAGGTCCTTGCCCTTGAGGCCGGGGCTGTGGCCGTCGATAGGCTTGTCATATTTTTTCGCCATGAGGACCTTGGCCAGGACCTCCGGGTCCGTATAAACCACACCGGGGGCATTCATGAGTTCGGCCAAGCCCAAATTCTGAGGATCAGCCAGGGGGGCCTCCAGATCAGAGGCCTTCAGATTCGCTCCCGCATTTTCAAAGCCAGTCGCCGGCACGCAGGATGGGACCATATATTCAATCTTCAGCGGGGTTTGGGCTGCGGCTTCTTGCATGTAACGCAAGCCTGCCAAGCCTGCCACATTAACAATTTCGTGGGGATCCGCAATCACGCTGGTAGTCCCCCGGGGAACGACCAGGCGGGCAAATTCCTCCGGGCTGAGATAGGAGGATTCAATATGAATATGGGCATCAATGAGACCAGGCAGGGCAAAAAGACCCTGGGCATCCAGGCTTTCCTTGCCTTCATAATCCGGGCCTATCCCGGCGATAAGACCCTGGCTGATCGCGATAGCGCTTGGATAAATTTTGCCCAGGCCCACATCGACCAGCTGGCAGTTCTTGATGACCAGGTCGGCAGGCTGGCGGCCAGCGGCCACCTCAATCAATTGGGCTAGGGATTCTTGAGTCATTTCACACCTCAGTTTCTAGACCGTGCTTCTCGACAGTGTTCTGGGAAAGCACGCTTTTACGCCTTAAAGGCATAAGGCTTATACAGAGAGCAATTCTCTGCTGCCCTCGCTTTTCTGCCCTCTCTTTTATTCTAGATATTTCTCGCGGAAGTAGTGGTACATGGTACAGGGGATCATGCCGTTGTAGAGCTTGCGGCGCTTGTCCGCCTTGTGGCCGGTGTCAGTCTCAAAATCACCAGGGGTAATCACGGTTAGGCGGCAGCCGGGCCGGGTAAAGTTGCTATCAGGGTAAAAGGCCAGCTTGCCCAGGCCCTGGTGGAGCTTTTGGGCCATGGCGGAGTCGGCCAGGCGCTCCCCATAAGGTGGGTTGGAAATGCATAAGACCCGGTCTTGGCCAAAGTCCGCCTTCAGCTGGTCGGCCCGCAGGTCAAAGAGGTCTTTCTGCTGGAAATTTACCAGCTGGGCCACCCCTGCCCGCTTGGCATTCTCCCGGGCAATCTTCACGGCCTGGGGGTCTAGGTCACTGCCCGCCAGGAAGATTTCGCCGAAGGGGTCTGGATCTTCCTGGGCGATGGCCGACTCCTTGGCCTCGGCAAAAGCAGACGAATCCAGGAAGGCCCAAGCTTCGCCGCTAAAGGTCCGCCGGGCCCCGGGAGCAATATTGGCCGCCATGAGGGCCGCTTCTATGACAAAAGTCCCCGACCCGGCAGTGGGGTCGTAGAGCATTTCCCCAGAGAAGGGGGTAAAGCGGCTGAGCATGATCAGGCCGGCTGCCAGGGTTTCCTTGATGGGGGCCGCCGTGTGGGCCAGGCGGTAGGCCCTCTTATGGAGGCCAGCACCTGATGTGTCTATCCGTAAGCTAACCTCATCCCGCATGATACTGTAGTTAACCCGCCGGTCGCGGAAATTCCGGTCTTCCGGCAATTGAGAACCCGGCTTGAGCCCTCGAGCCTTTTGCAGGCGGAGGATTATGGCCTTTTTGAGAGTCGACTGGATGGCGGATGGGGCGAAAAGTTGAGACTTGCGGGAATAGCCCTTGACCGTAATGGCGGCCCGGGGCTCGATATAATCTTCCCAGGCCAAGTCTTGGGCCTGGTCAAAGAGGCTGTCGAAATCTTTTGCCTGAAAGCGGCAGACCTCCAGCTCCACCCTCTCCGCCGTCCGCAACTGGACATTACACAAGGCCACGGCCCGGCTGACAGAGGCCAGGTCCTGGTCCAGGTCCAAAAGGACCCGGGCATCCTCCTTGTGGATCCGGTCCGGGGCAAAGCCTAAGGCCAGTAACTCGTCGCCCGCACAGGATTCTAGGCCCATGAGGACTGGTATAACAATTTTGTATTCCCTTTGCATGGTCCTATTGTAATCGAAAAAACGTGCTGTCAGATTGTGATTTTGGTCGATAACTTTTCGCCCGGCCTCGAGACTGTTAAAATTAGGTCATCTAATAAAGCAGCGAAAGGAAGGGATATCCCATGATGACTTTTTTAATCGTCCTGCTCTCTGCCCTGGCTTCGCTCCTGAGTATCCAGGTAGGCGCTAGTGACTTCAGGGTAACTGCGGGAATTGTCGTACTAATCACGGGGCTCATGCTCAATAAGAAATTGAGGCCTCTCCCTATGGGCCTGGTCACAGGCTTTGCCGTTTGCCTCATGCGGGTGCTGGCGGCCTCTCTTGCAGGCCTGGAGATGGATGTCCTCTCCTACTTCCTGGAGGTCTTTTTCTATTTAGGCTACGTCCTGGTTTATCACTTTGTTGTGGTCCACGAGGACCAGGTCTACGGGATGCCCCTAGTGATCAGCCTGAGTCTAGCGGACTTTGGCGGTAACGCCTTGGAGTACTTTGTCCGCCTGGCCCTAAGCTATGAAAGCTGGGAGACTACCTCCCTCACCACCCTTTTGATTTCTGCCCTGGTGAGGTCGGTCATCATTATTCTGGCCGTTTTCCTCACCCGCCTGGTCCTGGTCAAAATGGGTAAAAAAGTCCCAGACCCCCTGGCCCAGGATGCGGCCAGCCTGGGCCTGGGTCCAGACGCTAAGGCCTAGTTAGTCAGGAGCTGCCATATGTTTACTCTCAATTTGTGCCCGCACTTGGTCTGGGGCCTCCAGCAGCCTATTCTGCTTTTGGACGCCCTAAAATCTCTCGAACTGGTCAAGAATTTTATTTGGGATAATATCCTCCTCTTTGCCCTCTTCGGTGTCGGCATCTTCCTGTCGATTGCCCTGGGCTTTCCCCAGCTGAGGCACCTCTTCCCCACTATACGTAAAATGGTCCAGGATATCGTGGCCAAAAAACCAGCCAAGCCGGGGGCGATGACCCCCTTCCAATCCCTGACTACCGCCATTGCCGCCCAGGTCGGCACAGGTAATGTGGTAGGGGTAGCCTCTGCGGTCGCCGCAGGTGGCCCTGGTGCCGCCTTTTGGATGCTGCTCTCCGCCTTCTTTGGCATGACCACCATCTTTTCCGAGGCCAGCCTCTCCCAAGTCTACCGGGAGGAACGCTACGGCGAGCGGGTGGGTGGCCCAGCCTACTACATCAAACATGGCGTAAAATCGAAGGCCCTGGCCTTGATCTTCGCTGTCCTCTGCATTATTGGCCTGGGTGTGGTGGGCGTGATGGTCCAGTCCAACGCCATTGTCACCTCGATGAACGAGGCCTTTGGCATCCCTTCCGCCTGGCTGACGGTCGCCCTCTTGGCCATTGTCGGTATGATCCTGGCTGGCGGTATGGACCGGATTGCCACCTTCTCGGAGAAGGTCGTGCCCGTGATGGCCTTTGTCTACATCTTCGGCTCTCTCGTCATTGTCTTTATGAATGTAGGCATGCTTTGGACTGCCCTCAAGGCCATGGTCATAGGGGCCTTCAGCCCAGAAGCCATCGCCGGAGGAGTCTTGGGTATTACGGTGCGGGAGGCCGCCCGCTTTGGCCTGGCCCGGGGCCTCTTCTCCAATGAAGCCGGCATGGGGTCCACCCCCCACTCCCACGCCGTGGCCGAAGTAGACCACCCCGCCGAGCAGGGCTTTACCGCCATGATCGGGGTCTTTATTTCCACCTTCTTTATCTGCTTCTCCACAGTCCTGGTCAACCTGGTTTCCGGGGCCTATGATGCCTCTATCCCTGCCCAGGAGATGACCCTGCAAGCCGAGGTCATGACCCAGCACGCCTTCGCAACGGGCTTCGGCAACTTTGGCGCAGGCTTTCTCTCTGTGGCCTTAACCTGCTTTGCCCTCACCACCATTGTCGGTTGGTACTTCTTTGCCGAGTCTAACGTCAAGTTCATCTTTGGAGAAAAACGGCTTGCCGTTTCCCTCTTCCGGGTCATTTCCCTGGCCTTCCTGGTGGTGGGCACCCTGGTGCCAGGTGACCTAGTTTGGACCTTGGCTGACCTTTTCATGGGCCTCATGGCCCTACCTAACATCATTGCCCTCATCCTGCTCTGGAAGCAGTCCCGCTTTATTTTGCGCGACTACGAGCAGGGCCTAAAGAAGGGGCAAATTGTCTGGACGGAAGCTAAGCTCCAGGCCTGCCGCGACCAGCACTTCCGCGCAAAGTAAGGGTCTTCAACAGGCGGACAGCCTAGGCAAATCTAGCTATCATCCAAATAAGCCAGCCAAGTTTCCTTGGCTGGCTTGATTTTTGGCCTACGCGTATCTAGGCGGCTGGGTATTAGCTCACTATTTCTCCTAAATATCAGCTCACTGCTTCTCTATGGACAATGCGGTAGTAGACATGAGCCGTTGCCTGGTAAATCAGGAGGTAGATCAGGGTGAAAACCAGGACGGAAACCACTGACATTTTCAGGAAGAAGCGGCCGTCCAGAATCTGGGTGCCCAGGGCCTGAAGCAGGGTATTTAGGATCTTGTAAGAGGCAATAACATTGAGGACAGAGAAGGCCAGGGGCAGGAAGAACATGATGAGGATTTGGGTCCGGATCGTCGACTTGACCTGGCCCTGATCCAGGCCTAATTCCTGGAGAATAACAAAGTTCTTGCGGTCGGCATAGGCCTCGTTCAGCTGTTTAAAATAAACCACCAAGCCGGAAACCAAGAGGAAAAACAGAATAAAGTAGAGGCCGATGAATAAGAGGGTCCCCATACTAGACCAGAGGTCTTGCTGCATTTCTTCACGGTCTGAAATATTGGAATAGAGGGGCTGCAAAATTGAGGCAGAGTCCTCTTCAGACCGCAACTTAGTCAGGGGCGAACCTTCTCCATAAAAGGCCGCGAAATAGGCTTGGCGCTCGTCTAAGTTCAGACCTGGCATATCAAAGGCATAGCGGTAAACCAGGTGATAGGTCTGGCCAGCTTGTCCGGTTTCTGCTACATCTAGCGAATGAGTAACCATACCCGTGTCCTCTGCATAGAGTACATCCAGGAGTTCATTTTGCAGGGTGTAACCTTGTTTTGCGGCCTGGGCCTGGTTCCAAGACGGTAAATCAGGCAGAACCCGGTCCAATACCTGTTCACGCAGGCTTTTGTCCCCCTGAGCAGTTAAGTTGAGATGTTGATCAAAAACCATCTCCCGCGGCATGGATCCTTCAATATTCTTGGCCACCCCCCAATAAAGGGTAGAAGTCGTAGAAAAGGTCAAGAAAGCGCAGGTAAAGAGGATAGAAATGGTCGCTAGACCCGCCGCGTTGGCCTTCATCCGGAATAAGAGGTTGGAGATATTGATAAAGGGCCGGGGCTTGTAGTAAAGGTGCTTGTTACGCTTTAAGGCCTTGAGGAGGAAAATGGTCACAGCCATAAAGACCCCATAGGTGCCCACAATCACCATGAGGACTGCCGGAAAGAAAACCTTGATGGCGTCTATGGGGTCCAAGTTCTGGTTGGCCAGGTAGTAGGCCCCCAGTAAAAGGCCCAACGAAAGGATAGAAAGCAGCCACTTGGCCTTGGGCTCCCGCTCCCCAGTTTCTGGCCCGTCGAGGAGGTCCCGGAGTTTGGCTTTTAGGATGGTAAAACTATTAAAGAGAAAAATCGCTAGGAAGATACAGGCAAAGAGCAGCCAGGCTTGGCGCAGGGCCGCCCACGAGAATTGGTAGCTAATTTTGAGGTAATCATCCAGGTGGGTAAGGGCAAGGAGGCCTGCAAAAGCCAGGCGGCCCAAAGCAAAACCCAAAATTGAGCCCAAAAGGCTAATGCTGAAACAAAGGCCCAGGCACTCTAAAAAATTCAGCTTGATCAGGTCCCGCTTGCCCAGGCCTAAAACGCCGTACAGGCCGTAGGAGAGTGACCGGCGCTTAGCCAGGAAAGCATTGAGATAGAAAAAGACCGCAAAAGAGATGATGGCAAAAACATAGGTAAGGGTCTTAAAGACCGTCCCGAGTGACCGGTAGCCTACGAAGCCGTGGCTGCTAGCGATCATATCACCCATGGCAAAAATGATATAGACCAGGGCCATGAGGATGCTGCCCATGATGAAGGTGGGCAGGTAGATATTGCGGTTGCTCTTGACCTGGTCCCACAAGAGTTTGCTGGAAAGTTTATAACCCATTGCCTCACTCCTTTAGCGTGCTTGAGCGTGGCTAGGGACAGGAGCCCGACGGCTGGACTGGGCCATAAGTTGGGAAATGGCCTCCATTTGCTCTAAGTGAGACTTGCCTGCACGGACAAGCTCCGCAAAGACCACCCCATCCCGGATAAAGAGGACGCGGCCGGCCTCCGCCGCCGCTTTAGCCGAGTGGGTTACCATGAGGATGGTTTGCCCCTGGGCCCCAATGGCCGCAAAGCTATCCAGGATTTCCTGGGCATTAAAAGAGTCCAATTGCCCGGTAGGCTCATCTGCCAGGACCAAATCCGGCTTGGTGATCAGGGCCCGGGCAATCGCTCCCCGCTGCTTCTCCCCGCCGGACAGCTCAAAGGGATACTTGTTGAGCAAGTCCTGTAAGCCCAAATTGGAGGCTAAAAACTGTAAGCGGGCCTGCATTTCCTTGAGGGGGGCTTTGGCTAAAACGAGGGGCAGGAGAATATTATCTGCCAAATTAAAGCTATCTAAAAGCTTAAAGTCTTGAAAGACAAATCCCAGGCGTTCCCTTCGAAATCTGGTCAAATCTTGATCGGAGAGGGCCGTTAAATCTTGGCCGGAGATAATAACCTTGCCCGCACTAGGCCGGTCTAAAGAGGCGATGATATTGAGCAAGGTCGTCTTACCGGAACCAGAATCCCCCATGATGGCGACAAACTCGCCTTTTTCTACCTGGAAATTGACCCGGCGCAGGGCTTCTACGTCCTTGCCCCCTAATTTACTTTTATAGACCTTCCTGAGGTCTTGGACTTGCAATAGAGTCATCTGCTGTCTCTGCTCCTTCTGTACTAGTGATCTTAATACGGATAATACTCATAGTACAGCTAAATTGCAAGCCTTCTTCTTAATTTGTCATTCTCCTGTTATTACTCCTATCATTTCTCCTGGAATTTCTTCTGGCATTTCTCCTGGAATTCCTCCTGTCATTCCTCTGAAATAGTCGCTAGATTGTCTGACGGCTCTTCTGCTCGACACTCGGGCAAGACGACCGTGATCCGGGTACCCAGGTCTTCCCGCGAGAGGACCACAAAATGTCCTTGATGCTGGTCCACGATCCATTTGGCGATAGACAGGCCCAGGCCCGTACCTCCCCCCTCCCGCTTGCGGGCAGGGTCCGACCGGTAGAAGCGGTCAAAAATCTTGGGCAGGTCTGCGCTGGGGATTCCCGCGCCCATATCTTGAACCAAGAAAGCCGGCTTCTGTCCTTCAACATGGAAGGCCTTGACCTGGATGTGAGTCTGGGGGGGAGAGTAGCGGATGGCATTATCTACCAGGATCCGCAAGACCTGCTTGAGCATTTTCCGGTCACCCCTGGCGAGGACTGGCTGATCTGCCTGGACCTGCCAGATGTGCTGGCTGTCCAGCATTTGGTACTCCTCCCCAGCCTCCTGGACCAACTGGGCTAAATCCAAGGTCTCAAAATTCATGGGGTTACGGCCCGCATCCCCTCGGGCTAGAAAGAGCAGATCTTCTACCAAGGTTTTCATTTGGCTCGTTTCTGCTTGGATGGCGGAAATGCCTTCTTCTAGGACAGCCTCATCTTCCCTGCCCCAACGGGCCAGAAGGTCTGCATAGCCTTGGATAACCGCAATCGGGGTCCGGAGCTCATGGGAGGCGTCCGACACAAAGCGGATTTGCTGGCGGTAGACCGCATGGGTCCTGGCCAGGAGGTCATTAATGGCGTCCTCCAAGCCCTCCAGGTTAGGGTCCCCCATCTCAATCTTGGCATTAGGGGTAGCGGGGCTCAGGGACTCAATTGCATTTTCCATGTCATGGTAGGCCTCCTGCTGGAGGTCAAACTGGGAAAGAAGCTCGGCCTGGTCGGCCATATCTTGCAAGGGGGCCTCCAAAATCCGATAATTGGCAGCCTTGCCCTTGAAATACTGGCGGACAAAATGTAGAAATTCCAGGATCAAGAGGACCCGGCCGCTGCGGTAGACGGTCTGGGCAAAAGGGCCAGCCGGGATCACGATGCTAGAGGACTTTTCTGCCGCCTCTCCTGGGTTTTGATCTTGCTCTTGTTCACGCCTCTGGTCCCGCTCTTGCCCTTGGTCTTGGTCGTGCTTCTGATCGCGCTCTTGCCCTTGGTTTTGGTCGTGCTTCTGATCCCGCTCTTGCCCTTGTGGCTGCACGCTCTGCTGATCTTGCTGCTGCACGCCTTGCTGATCTTGGTCTTGGCTCCGCAGTTGATCTTGCTCTTTCCTCCGCGGCGTGATCCGGTACTCTAAATAAGCCAATTTCTTAGACCAGGGCAAAGGCCCGGCCGGCATATCCTCAGCATACGCCAGGTCGCGGCCCATACGGACATCCCAAGCCTCACCCAGGGCGGCTTTCTCCGCCTGATAGGCCGCAGTCCCTACAACAAGGAGCAAAATAACCAGGTCGAAGAAAAGATAGGCACCTAAGAGCCGACCTAAAAAGTTACGGTTCAACCGGCTGGCCAAACTGGCAGCTGGCTTCTCAGCCCGGGCAGATGCGCCAGACTTCGCAGCCCTGGCAGATGTGCCAGGCCTCTCCGACCTGGTAGCCGAGGCAGGTCTCTCAGACCTGGCAGACGCGGCAGGCTTCTCCGACCTGGTAGCCTTGGGATCTTGTGCCTTGTGGTCTGCCATTAGTCCTCCCGGCGCAGGGTGTAGCCCACCCCCCGCACCGTTTGCAGGAGCTTGACCCCGAAGACTTCATCAATTTTCTGCCGCAGATAGCGGACATAGACATCTACCACATTAGATTCGCCTAGGTAATCATAGGACCACACAGCCTCCAAGACTTGTTCCCGGGTAACCACGAGTTCCGCGTGGTCCATGAAGTAATGGAGGAGATCAAACTCCCGGGCCGATAAGTCTAGGCTGTGGCCATCATAAGTCACCTGATGGCGGGCCAGATCCATACTGAGTTTGTCGTAAGTTAGCAAATTTTCCTGGCTTTGGGGACTTTTGGCGCTTTGCTTGCGGAGGATGGTGCGGATTCGAGCTAGGAGCTCCTCGATAAAAAAGGGCTTGGTGATATAATCATCTGCCCCCATATCCAGGCCTGCCACCTTGTCCATGACCTCGTCCTTAGCAGTTAGCATAATGACGGGCACCTCGCTACTTTTCCGCAGGCGGCGAAGGAGCTCAAAACCGTTGAGCTCCGGCAAGAGGATATCTAAGAGGATTAGGTCGTAATCCCCGCTTTCGGCCATTTCCAGACCCCTGCGGCCATCCCCCGCCTTGGCCACCTCATAGCCTTCATGTTTCAGCTCTAACTCCACAAAACGGGCAATCTTTTCTTCATCTTCCACAATGAGAATCTTCGTCATCTGGCCCTCCTCCTATTCATTATCTGCCCCTCCTCCTATTCATTATCTGGCCCTCCTCTTAATAGATACAGAAGCGCAGGAGCTCCCCCCTTCTCTGAGCAGAGTCCCTACGCTTATTGTACTGAATTAGATAAGGTTCTGCTGGCCCGTGGGCGGCATCCTACACTTATTTGCTCCCTGCCGTATGCCCTACAACCTGTATCCTTTAGGTTTTTATGCCCTTAAATCTTTTAGGCCTTTCTTGCCTTAAGGCTCTATTCCCTTAAAACCTTGTTAGCTTAAGACCTTAGTCCCTTAAATCCTGGTCCGTGCTGGAAGATTCCCAGTCTGAATCTTCTGCCTCCGGGGACCTAGTTTGCTGGACAGCATTTTGCCCCTTACTAATGCTATACCGGATCCCGAAGAAGTAAGACACTACTGCTGCCAGGGCAATCGCCCCAAAAGCCGGAAGGGTCAGCAAAAGAATGATCAACACAATAGAGATAGGAATCGCGATGATCTGCTTATTGTCCTTGGAAATGACCAAGTTATGGTCATTTGCCTTCATCACCAAGCGCTTAACCTCTTCAAAGAAAGAGTTAACAGCAGTCTTACCCTTTTCTTTTTGCTCTTCCCGCTTCTTGTGCTGGGCTTCCGTTTCTGCCTCCTTGCTGGAGTCAGAAGAATACTCATACCGCATTTTGCCCTCCCGCTCCAGCTGAACCATGGCATCTAAGAGGTCCCAATTATTATCCTCCAAGGCCGCCTTGGCTTCTTCATAACTGACATTGACACGTTCTCTAAGTTTTTCCACCATTTCAATATGTTCCATAACTACCTCCCGGATGTTTGTTTCTAAATGTGGTGTCCTAATGTGTGGCCCTAAGTGTGGCCCTGTCGGTCTACTCTGGTTGGTCTCATCTAGTTGATCTACTCTAGTTGATCTCATCTAGTTGATCTTCTCTGGTTGATCTACTCTAGTTGATCTTCTCTGGTTGATCTACTCTAGTTGATCTTCTCTGGTTGATCTCATCTGGCTTGCTGGTTAGGGCTCAGGTTTGATTTAAGGTCTTGGCCCTTTCCAGAAGCTCTAAGGCTATTGTAGAGAACAAAAATTAAAATACACCCCGAAAAAAGATTAGAATTTCATGAGACTTTCCGCCAGACAGGGGGGGATTGGCGGCGGATTCAGGAAATTAGCAGATTGCCACCAATGGCAGGCGAGGAGACAGGCAGGACATTGGTGGCAGATTTAGGAAATCTCCAGATTGCCGCCAAAGTCAGGCAAGGAGACAGGCAGGGCATTAGCGGCAAATACACGAAATTGCCAGATTGCCACCAATGACTAGTCAGCGGATGAAAATAATATTGGTGGCAATCCGCGAAATGATCGTTCTACCGCCAAAGACTAGCCAGATGGGGAAAAATAATATGGTGGCTTTTTCACTTAATCACCGTTTTGCAGTCAATCGACCAAGCTGGTAAATTTTTTCATTGGCGGGATTTTGACTTTTTTAACCCTTTGCCACCAGTAGCGACCCAAATCAAATTTCTCTCATTGGTGGCAAATGCAAGAAACCGCCAAATTGCCACCAATGGCAGGCAAGGAGCCAGACGGGGCATTAGCGGCAAATACAGGAAATTGTCAGATTGCCACCAAAACTATGTTAATACAATCATGTTTGACAAAGCTGGCCTCACATTTTAGACTTAACACGCTTAGTTGCGACGATAGCTTTAAAGCCGAGTTTTGCTAGGGCAATCGCGCAGCTCGCTACAAGCTGGAGGGATGGTCGAGTTGGCTGAAGGCACCGGTCTTGAAAACCGGCGGGGGTTTATAGCCCTCCGTGGGTTCGAATCCCACTCCCTCCGCCATAATGATATCAAAATCATTTTATAAAAGGCCCATGCCTCATGCATGGGCCTTTTGCTTTTTTAAAACTAAAGCTGTTTATACAGAGCGTTGGCTTAGTTAGCCTGAACTAGCCAAGCCAAGCAGTGTGATTAAGAGAATTTTTTCTTCGCAATGGCAAGGGCTAGTCCGGCCAGGCCTAGGCCTAGACTCCAGCCAAAGCTGTTGCTTTGGCCCGTTCTGGGCAAACTTTGGGCTTGAGTTGCCGGTAGCTGAACTGTCGGCTGGGTCTGGCGGATGATAACTGTGTTACCCCCAATCTTGACTTCTTGTGTCGATCCTCTGTGAGGAATGACCACTTCAGGAATTGTCTGGCTCACAGTAGGCTGAGGCTGAGGCTCGGGCTTGGGATCCGGCTTTGGTTCAGGTTTGGGATCTGGCTTTGGTGAAGGCTGGAATGCCCAAGATCCTACGAGCTCTACATTCTCATTCGGCATGGTAAATTGGCCGCTCTGTAGAGCAAGTCCATCAGGACTTTGGATGCGCCAGCCACTAAAGGTCCATGTTCCCTGCTTGCCTTCGTGTTCTGTACTCGTGGTCGTGAGATTTGCCTCCACATTAACTGAACTGCCGCTCGCATAATCCTTTTCTGCAGGTACAGGTGTAGACGGGCTAGGACTAATACCCTCAACCCGGTAGGTCACCTTGGGATTAGGCGTAAAGCGCCAAGTGCCCACCAGGACTACATCCTCTTGTGGCATGGTAAATTGGCCATTCTCTTGGGCCAGACCTTTAGGACTTTCGATTTGCCAACCATTAAAGATCCAGTTCCCCTGCTTGCCTTCGTGTTCTGTACTGTCGGTGGTGAGATTTGCCTCTACATTAACCGTACTCTTGCTCGCATATATTTTTTCGTCTGGAACACCGGGTGTAAACGACCTGGGGCTTGTACCATCCACTCGGTAGGTCACCTTGTAGGATTTATCATTGGTTGCCACAAAACCAGATTCAAAGTCTTCGTTATAAGTAACAGTCATGCCCTCGGGGACAGGACTTTCGCCTAAATTATATTGAACATCAATCGTTTTTAACTTGTTTTCCTTATCGTAGCGATAAACCTGTTTGGCGGCTAAGAGCTGAGTGGCCCAAGGGTCTCTTGATAGTGTTTCAGAGAAATCCCCATCCACAAACGTGCCATCGGCCTTGGCCAGGAAAGGCGCAGGGCTGGGAGCCGCTTCTGTGGTGCCATCTGCCAGCGTATCTAAAGGCGTGTAGGGATCTTCATAGCTGCCACTTAAGGTCAGGGTAACCGGAACCTTCTCTTCTTCCTTTACGCCATCACCCCAGACTTTTTTCAAAGTTTTTTCTTGGAGGGCCTCCCAGCCAGCATAGACATGAACATCAGGATACGCGAAGATACTAGTTTCTGCACGGCCAAAGGGGCTAGATGTCGTGAAATCATAGAGATTATTAGTAGATGCTTCTTGGTACCAACCCCTGAAGTTATACTTCTGTCTCTGGGGATAGTTTTTTTCGGGCAGGGTCTCTGATGAAAGTTGGAGAATGCCGCCGCCCTCTAAAATGTAGGGTTTAGCATCAGCAGCATAGAAGTAATATAGCTGGTCGCGAGTAGGATCGGTCTCTGTCTGACCAGCAAAAGTAACCTGCGCATCATCGGTCCCATTGCCGTGGTAGGTCATTTTAGCCCGCTGGCCGAGGACAACCTGCTGATTGGCGGGATCTAGGACAAAGTCCCACTTGCCCGGACTCAAATGGTCTCCAGGTTCTGCAGCCAGTTGGTTAGGGGCATTCGGGTTTTTAGTCAAATAGTGGAGGGACTGAGCATCTGTCAGACTGGGGGTGTAGCCCTCACTGCCCTTAGCCACCACATAACCCAGCTTGCGGCTAGCGGTTTCGGGCGCGAGTTGCTTTTCCGCAGGTTTAGTGCTGAGCGTTTCGCTTATAGAAACATTAATTTGCTTATCTAAGTTGCCAGTCAACAAGATAGCAGATTGGCCATCTAAAACCCGGACATCTCCGGCATCAAGTTTGGCGTGAGGAGTGATGATGACATCCTCGGCAGCATAGACATTGAGACCAGGATATTCAATGGGCTTCTTATCCGGGTGATTAGGGTTTGTAGATAAATCTCCTTTATTATTTCCATTCAAGGTCATGGCATCCAGCTTGAGATAGCCAGCATTGTAAATACCAGCCCCAACTTTTTGATGAACATAGCCGTCAGAAAGCTTGCTGTCGCCTGTAATCGTGGTACTGCCTAGATTGTAGATGAGACCACCTAGGCCAGCTTTAGCATTGTTGATGGTAGCACCATCCAGAATCAGCGCGTTGCCAGGACCTACGTAAATAGCCCCGCCAACCTGATCACCCCAGAAGAGAGTTTGAGTATTTTCTATTGTTGTGCCTTTGATGGTGACATTGGCAGAGCCACCTTCGCCTTTCTTTGTACCAATAGCAATCGCACCACCCGTATTATCGCTAGAGAAGTCTTTAAATTCGCAATTGACAATGGTGTGGCTTCCATTAGTGTCAGTCTCATAGCAGATGGCCCCACCAAAAGTGGCAGATGATTTGTCATTAGCCTGGCCGCGGCCGGTAAATGTACAGTTAGTGATGTTAGATGTGCTGCCCGATCCTACGATGTCAATCAGGCCTCCGGCATGCGTTACCTTACCGTTACCTGTATTGGTAAAAGTACACTTATCAATGGTAAGGTTAGTGCCTTCCGCACAGATGGAGCCGCCAGAAATCCCATAAGCATCTCCCGCATCTGTGGGGACGATAAAATCAGCACCCGAGATAGTAACCACGCCTTTCCAGGATCGAAGGATACCCCCTGTGTTGAAGGGTGTACCGCTCGTATAGTGACCACCTGAAATCGTGCAGGTGGGTTGGCCCTTATCCTGGATACGATCTTGACCAAAATAAATTGCTCCTCCTTGGTTGGCAGGGATGTTCGTTTCAAAGCAATGGTTTCCAGAAAACTGAGTTTGGTCACCCGAAATGCTTAGCTCGCTTCCGCTGCCTCCTTCAAAGAAGATGGCACCCCCCTCTGCATCTTTGCAGGAGTGGTTATTGCTAACTGTACAATTAATTAAAAAGACATTGGCATAATAGCTGTAAATAGCGCCCCCGTGGCCTCGGGTGAGCGGGTTTGGGCTATTTTTGACTGTTTGGTTGGCATCCAGCGTCACATTTGTAAGTGTGACTTGGGGTTGGCTGTTTTTTCCCGTAAGCCAAATTGACCCGCCTTCGCTATTCTCGCTATCATTGGCTGAAGAGCCATTTGTTAAAGTAACATCCGTGAGGGTAAGGTTGGCATCAAAAGCCTTGATGTGACGGCTTTGCCCACCACCGTCCATGGTCAGGTTCGTAAGGGTCAGAGATGGCCCTGCGGTAATGAACATACTTTCTAATGGAGTGCCAGCTTTGAGAGAATGGTTAGCCCCATTAATTGTCAAATCTTTAGTGATGGTCAACTGCTCGTTAAACGTGATATCGGCTGCAAGAGTCAGGCTTTCCTCTTCTGCCCCAATTGCCGCTTTAAGGGCCTCAAAGCTAGCAATTGCACTAACATCATAGGCTGGATTGCCCTGGACATTGTCTGAGTGGTCATCTTCTTCAGAGATTTCTAGTTCCTCTATTTCTGGATCAGCATCCTCTAGTGGTTTGGAGTAAGTAGAAAAATACTGGAGCTCTGAGTCTTCGCTCTCTTCATTCTCCAGCTTTTCCTCGGGAATGGTGACCTTGTCAGCATCTTCTGGGGTCTGGATATTATTCTCCTCAGTAGGAACGTCTCCGTCTTCGGTCGGATTATCGTCCACCTTGGGCTCCTCAGCAGGATTGGGGGCTGGTGTGCCATCCGAGTCGGGATTTGCATCTAGATCAATAGGAGACTGGGCTGGGTCGTTGCCCACGCCCAGTTCGTCATTGTCTGTGTTATTTGCTGTATCTTTATCTGGGATGTCTTCTGATTGGCTGTCCGTATTGAAGTCACCCGTTGCCCCCGGAAACTTCGGGCCAACAGCGCCCGTAGCCGGCAATTCCTGTATTTGTTGAATCAGGGTCGGATTGGTACGTGTGGGCTCCAGGATAGGAACGGTAGGTTGAACCGAGTCGACCTTCGGATAGACAGGAATATAGATCTCAGGGATTCCTTTTTCCTCGCCTTGCTCCAGGTAAATGACATCCGAACTGGGGCTGCTCCCAATGTGGACGCTAATCATAGGAATATAATAGCTGAGGGCGTCACCCTGGAGTTGGGGAGAGGTTGCAATGGCTTGGGCGAGAGGCTTAGCTGGATAATCCACTATCCAATCCACCATGCCACGGCCAAAATAATTTTCCTGGTAAACATACAGCTGTCTTGCATCAACTTGACCGACAAACAGGCTGATACCAGCATCAATGGTGTCTCCCAACTGGCTACCAAAAATTTTAGAGAGAGAGGCACCATTTTGAGCTATTTGGGGAATATATAGCTGAAGGTCGGTGCTGAAATTCCCTAATTCTAGGGTCAATTTACCGTCCGAAGCGTTTTCTTCCACGCGGTTAAAGTAGTTATCGTAACGCTCTTGGGGTAGATAAAAGAAACTTGCCGGAATCTGGGCCTTGAGATCTCCCAAAGTACCCCCATAATTTTCTGCTAATTGATCAATGGCGAGGCCGCTGACAGCTGCACCTTCTGGCATATCGGGCATGCTGTTAAGGACTTGCCAGGTCAGGGTAAATTTCCGCTTTTCACTATGATTATACGGGTCTGGCTGGCCACCACTGACAGAGTTTGTTAAAGCGACTCCCGTACACTTAAAGAGTTTCGGGTAATAGCTGGAAGGATCTGCCGCCAGAAAGGCCGCATCAATATCGGCTGGAGTGGGCAGGCGATCCCAAGCCAGGTCTTCATCCACTAAAATGTCCAGAGAGATAGTACCTTCAATCCTCACCAGGTCGGTGAGAGAATCTACTGAATTGAGAGCGTTTTGAAGGTCAGGAAAGATCTCAGCAAACTGAGATGCATAACTTTTTATTTTAGTTATAGTATCACCAAATTCACCATTCAAAACAGCGGATAATTCGCGATAGGTCTGCCAAGTAGCTGCCATGGGTAGAACAACTTCCGTACCCACATAATAACCAGGACTAGCAGGCTGAGGTTGATACAGCATCCATTTGGCATCCTGCTTGTCAATATGAGGATTGGCCCAATCATAGGCAACAACCGACATTTGAGCATTCTCCACGCTAGGCAAACGATATTGGGCAGCTAGAGCTTGTATAGGACTGTAAAAGAGAATGATGGTCTTGCTGTCCTCATCAACCTGCTTTGCAACGATATCATACCGCTGCATTTTGAGAGCATCTTTCAGAGGATGAGCAGCTTGTCTAAGAGGCACTTTACGGAGATCTTGAGAGGAGGCATTTTTAAGTTCATTAAGCCTCTCGTCAGTGTTGCAATAGCCTTCAACAGCCGATTTAACAGTGGTAGCTTTTGCTGCAAAATCGCCCCCATCGGTCGCTCCTTCTGCGAGCTTGACCTCAATGGACCAATCCGTGGTATTAGGTGCTTGCATTAAAACCGGCTCTAACTTGACCTCGCCAGTATTACCGGCCCCACCATCGTCTTCTATTCCTGTATTAGGATTATCTGATGAGGGGGGGGGTAAGGAATCTTCGTCTGCCGCTACTGCCAAAGGTCCTAGCAATAGCGATAGGGACAGAAGAATAGTTAGAAATAAGGCAGCCATTTTATTAGATCGCTGCCGATGTGCAATCGCTTCTCTCATGAATACTTCTCCTTCACTCCAAGTCCGCCTCCATAAGCTTTATGGTATGGGATCCAGGCGATAGACCTTTTATAGAGATAGGTTTACGAAAAGTCACAAGACATTCATAAACGAAGGCGGTCTCGCTCAGCTTAGGCCCAAGATAGCTGGCAGGCGAACTTCTAATTATTTGTCAGTATATCAAAAATATAAAGTTTCTTGTTAAAGGGGAGTTACATATGCGAGCGCAGGAAAATACTGATTCTATTGCTCAAGATTCCTCATCCCAGCCAATTTAAGTGATAGCATTTCGCTTTATTCGGTCAATAATTCAATTAAGCGATCTAATTCATCGAGATTCTTGTAGGGGATTTCGATTTTTCCTTTGCCTGACCGGTCTTTAAGTTTGACCTTGACGCCTAGGTTTTTCGAGATTTTGTCTTCAACACTTTTCACGGAGAGGGCGTACTGGATGTCTTGCGGAGATTTCGCTTTGGGGGTTTTGTCAGCCGTCAAGAAGCGCACATAATTTTCGGTCTGGCGGACATTGAACGCTTTATCCACTACATATTGGGCTGCGGCCACTTGCTGCTGTGGGTCTTTGATGCCCAATAAGGCACGGGCCTGACCTTCGCTAAGCTTGGCCTGGCTCAGGAGGTCCTGGACTTCAGGCTCGAGATTGTTGAGCCGGAGGGTGTTGGCGATGGCAGACCGGGACTTGGCTAGGCTGCTAGCAAGTTCTTCCTGGGTCATATCGTAGCGGTCCAGGAGGATTTGGTAGGCCTGGGCTTCCTCTAAGGCATTGAGGTCTTCCCTTTGAATATTTTCAACCAGGGCCTGGCGGACCTGGGTCAGCTCGTCCACATCACGGATGATGGCTGGGATCGTAGTCTTGCCCGCTAGGCGGGAGGCCCGCCACCGTCTCTCTCCTGCGATAATGCTGTAATTCCTGGCAGAGATTTTGCGGACGATAATGGGCTGGAGCACACCTTCCTGCGCAATGGAATCCGCAAGTTCTTGTAGGGCCGCCTGGTCGAAAAGTTTACGGGGTTGGCCAGCCTGGGGAGAAATATCATTGATGTCTAGGTCATATACGGCCTCTGTTTCCTTGGCTAATTGGATTTCCGAGGCATCTAAGAGGGCACCCAAGCCCTTGCCTAAGCCCTTTTTCTTCGCTGTCATCTTCAATTCCTCCTTTTCATCGTAAACCTAGTAGTCCTTATGAACACATAACTACCGCTATTAACCGATCACAAGGTTTTAGCCTTCTAAATTTAAAGTCCCTGATCGTCTATTTTCTGCTTTCTCCTGAATGCCTCTAGGCTAAAAACTTTTGCTTCATGTCTAGGAATTCCTTGGCTACGGCGCGGTAGGCGCGGGCTCCCTTAGACCAATTTTCATACTCAAAGATCGTTTGTTGGTGGCTAGGGGCCTCACTCAAACGTACATTGCGAGGTATTTCTCGTCTAAATACCTTGTCGCCAAAATAATTGCGAATCTCTTCCCCCACCTGGTTGGCTAGTTGAGTCCGACTATCATACATGGTGATAAGGGCTGCAAATACTTCCAAATCCTCATTCCAATGCTTTTTAACAGCTGTAACCGTTTCCAACAGCTGGGCTAAGCCTTCTAGGGCGTAGTATTCCGCCTGAATGGGTATTAAAACGCCCCGAGCCGCAGACAAGGCATTGATGGTCAGAAGGCTAAGTGAGGGAGGGCAATCAATGAAAATTTCGTCGTACTGGTCTTGGATTGAAGCCAAAGCCTTTGACAGAATCAGTTCTCGGCCTTCTAAATCTGCAATCTCTAATTCAGCACCCGCTAAATCCATATTGCCCGGGCAGAGGTCCAAATGCTTGCGCCCAGTCGAAACCACTAGCTGATCTATTGTCTTGGCACCGATGAGGACGTCGTAAATGGTATTTTCTTGCTCACGGGGGTTGAAACCCAGTCCCGACGAGGTATTTCCTTGGGGGTCTAGGTCAATAATCAAGACTTTTTCCTTGAGATTGGCCAGGGCTGCGGCCAAATTAATGCAGGTCGTGGACTTACCCACCCCGCCTTTTTGGTTGGAGATCGCGATAATCATGGTGTACTCCTGACGCGTGATGTCTTTAGTCTAACAGATGTAGGCTGGAGATTGTTTGCTTTCTCAAGTCAGAATGAAAATGTTTCACGTGAAACATTTCATTGACCCAGTAGAATTGAATAGCGCTCATCTCAACCGCCTAGAGGATGCATCAGATACAAGGCTTCAGGTTGGCAATGGCTTATTCACTGAACTGAATGGGCAGATGAGCGAAAGAAACAGAATGTTTCACGTGAAACAATTATGCAGGGTTCTCTCTACCTGAAATGGACTCGAAAGGCAGGAGGATATTTTTAATGTCCTAACTAACCGGTGTAAGGCCCTATTGTATCTACCTGCATCTAGCGATATCTAGCTGTATCTGGCAGGACCTAGTAGTAGCTGCGTTATCAGTTGATACAGCTAATTATCCAAAATCGCGTATTGGGCGTTTTCGCGAATGAAATCGCGACGTGGTTCGACCTGGTCGCCCATGAGCAGGGAGAAGGTTTGGTCTGCCTCTTGCAGGTCGGAGACGTTGACCTGGAGAAGTTTGCGTTTTTCGGGGTTCATCGTGGTTTCCCAGAGTTGCTCGGGGTTCATTTCACCCAGACCCTTGAAGCGTTGGAGCTTGGGGTTTTCCCAACCCTGTTCGGCCTTGATTGTTTCAATATCCGCATCTTCATAAGCGTAGAACTCCTTATCACCTTGGTAGACCTTGTACAGGGGGGCTTGGGCGATATAGACGTGGCCTTCTTCTACCAAGGGCCGCATAAAGCGGAAGAAGAAGGTGAGGAGGAGGGTTCGAATATGCGAACCGTCCACATCGGCGTCGGCCATGATAATAATCTTATCGTAGCGGAGTTTAGATAAGTCGAAGTCTGGTCCTAGCCCGGTTCCCAGGGCCATCACGACGGGCATGAGCTTGTCATTATTGTAGACCTTGTCTTGACTGGTCTTCTCAACGTTGAGCATTTTGCCCCAGAGGGGGAGAATAGCCTGGTATTTGCGCTCCCGGCCTGACTTGGCCGAGCCGCCGGCGGAGTCACCTTCGACAATAAAGAGTTCGCACCAGGTGGGGTCGTTTTCTTGGCAGTCCGCCAATTTCCCAGGCAGGGCGTTGCTTTCAAAGACTGACTTGCGCCGAGTGAGGTCGCGGGCCCGACGGGCAGCTTCTCTGGCCCGAGAGGCTGCCATGCACTTATCAATGACAATCCGGGCTACACCGGGATTTTCTTCGAAATAGGCGCTCAACTTGTCATTAATAGTGGCTTCCACCACCGTGCGGACTTCAGAGTTACCCAGTTTGCTCTTGGTTTGCCCTTCAAATTGAGGGTCAGACAGCTTAACAGAGATAATGGCAGCCAAGCCTTCCCGGGTGTCATCCCCGGTAATATTCCGGTCCTTGTCCTTGAGTAGCTGGTTCTTGCGGGCATAGTCGTTAATGCACTTGGTCAGGGCAGACCGGAAGCCAGTTAAATGGGTACCGCCCTCAATCGTGGCAATATCATTGGCGTAGGTATAAACTGACTCGTTATAACTGTCGTTATACTGCATAGCAACTTCTGCATAAATCCCTGCATCCTTACCGCTGATAAAAATCGGCGTCTCGTGCAGAACGGTTTTATTCTGGTTGAGGTATTCCACAAAGGAGATAATCCCGCCCTCGTAGTGGAGGTCGATCTCCCGCGGGACTTCGCCCCGCTGGTCACGTAGAATAATGGTCACGTTCTTATTGAGGAAGGCCATTTCCCGGTAGCGGGTAATCATGCGCTCAAAATCGACTTGGGTATCGGGGAAAATCTCGGGGTCTGGCTTGAACCGGGTGGTCGTCCCATGGAGGACGGTATGGCCGATAACCTCTAAGGGCTCTACGGTGTTGCCCCGTTCAAAGCGGATCTTGTGACTATCGCCATCCCGGTTGACGGTGACTTCCATCCAGGCGGAGAGGGCGTTGACTACAGCGGCACCTACACCGTGCAGACCGCCTGAAACAGAATAGGCCCCGCCGCCAAATTTACCGCCGGCGTGTAGTTGGGTGTGGACAAGTTCGACGGTGGGAATCCCTTCCGTCGGATGGATACCTACCGGGATACCAATCCCATTGTCTGATACTTGGACCGACTGGTCGGGAAAGACATCCACCTCAATCCGGTCACACCGACCAGCCATAGCCTCATCAATAGAGTTGGCCACAATCTCATAGATGAGGTGGTGGAGACCCCGCGGCGTGGTGTCGCCAATATACATGCCTGGGCGTTTACGAACGGCTTCCAGGCCCTGGAGGACTTGAATATCCGAATCTGTGTAGGAAGAAGAGTTGGAGGTATCAAAGCTTTCCTGGTTGGCCAGAATCGCCTTAAAGTCACCCTTCTCATGGTAGTCTTCCAGCAGAGCCCGGGGGTTGTCCGCTCGATTGCTCAGCATATCAGGATCAGAGGGCTGGCCCGCCTCATCTGAGCTTCCTTGGCCAGAATCCTCACGCTGCTGGGCATCTTCCTCGGCCCGCCGTAGTAATTCTTGGAGATTGTCAGAATATTCTTTGTCCATGGTCTATCCTTAAATAGTATTATATTTTTATTATTTTTAACTGCTCTTTGTTGGTTTTCAGTCTGCTTTTGTTCGTTTTTCAGCTACTCCTATGGGCTTGCCAACTACTTGCATGTGCTTAGTGTGCTTTGAGTGCTTTATGCGCTTTTAACCTTCCGCTAGCCGGTCCAGCTCAGCCTGGTAGTAGGTCAGGCTAAAACGGGCTTTGAGGGTCTCAGGCCGGACCGGGGAGAGGTAAATCCGGTCCAGGCAGACCACCACGGACCGGGGGATCTCCGGACCTAACCACTCAAGGCGGTTATTTTCTTCAGCTTGGAGAAGGAAGTCTTGTAAATCCTGGCTGTTGGCGCTGGCCCTGTCCAAATCTAGGACGGCAATCAGCCAAGAGCTGAGGATTGAAACATCTTGCCCAATGTGTATGTACACGGCTGAAAAGCCCTCCTAAGACTCTGTTTATTATAGCATAGTCAGGGCCTACAGCCGCAGGAATATCAGGAATATAAGGTAATATTTTAATATATAAGGTGTGAGCCAAGCAAGAAAGTGGTCCTAGGGCAGATGCGCAAAAAAGTAGGCAGCCTTAGGACCGGGTGACCCGGCCAGACTGGACCTGAAAAATCCGGTTTCGAGGGTCTTGGGTCAAGATATCATGGGGGACCTGCTGGAGGTCTGTGCAGGTTAGGAAGACCTGATTTCCGGAAACCAGGTCAAAGAGCCGAGTCCGTCTTTCCTGGTCTAATTCAGACATCACATCGTCTAAAAGCAGGACGGGTTTTTCCTCGCAGTGGTGTTCCAAAACAGCCAGCTCTGCCACCTTGAGGGACAAGACCAAAGACCGTTGCTGGCCTTGTGAAGCATAGTTTTGCGCGGATAGGCCATTTAAGACCATCTCTAAATCATCACGGTGGGGGCCATAGGCGGTGTAACCACGCAGGATATCCTCTTCACGCATCTGGGCCAGGCGTTGTTGAAAGCTGGCCTGGACTGCCTCCTGGCCCGCAGCAGGGTCGAGTTGCGAGGGCTTTTGATAATTTAAGGTCAGGACTTCCTGGCGAGAAGAGAGGGTCACCATGGCCTCCTGGGCCGCTTTAGTCAATTCCTCCAAAATTATATGTCGTTTGCATACAATAAAAGCACCGGATTCTGCCAGTTGCTGGTCCCAGATATCCAGGTTCAAACGCAGCATCTGACGGGTTTCGGGGTCAAGGCGTCCTCTTTCCTTATCCCGAATATCCTTCAAAATATGGTTGCGTTGCTTCAATAATTTTTGATAAATTTGCAATTGACGAAAGTAGCTAGGGGAGAGCTGGGAAATCAAAATGTCTAAGAAGCGCCGGCGTTCTCCTGGGCCCTTCTTAATGAGCATGAGGTCTTCTGGGGCAAAAATCACCGCTAAAAAAAGACCAAAGAGCTCCTGCAAACGCTCTAATTCCAAGCCTTGGTAGTAAATAATGCGTTTGGCCTTTCCCTTGCTTTCTGGGCCTTGCCATTGGCCGCCTTGGGCCAGGAAGTTATTGAGCTGGGCTTGGCCAAAAAGCTCGGACTCGTAACGCAGGCCTAAGGTCTCGTGCGACCCATTTTTCCGCACATAGTCCAGGTCAACCTGGTAAAAATCCTCAGCCTGGTTAATCAGCTCCTTGTCCTTGGCCGTCCGGTGGGACCGGGCACAGGACATGAGATAAATGGCCTCTAAGATATTCGTCTTACCCTGGGCATTGTCCCCCCAGATCACATTGTGCTGGGGGGCAAATTCCAGGTCCAGGTCCGGATAATTCCGGAAATTTTTTAATTGCAGGCGGCTGACGTACACTGAGTGTTAACGGCGCAGGGGCAGAACCATGTAAAGGAAGCCTTCACCCTCCTGGGGCTTGATCAGGCAGGGAGCAGAGGGGCCTGAGAATTCCAGGTTCACTTTTTCTTCATCAATCACGCTGAGGGCATCTAAAAAATACTTGGGGTTAAAGTCTATATCAATAGTATCCCCTTCCAGGTCTACCGCAATGGTCTCTTCTACGGAACCCAGGTCTGTTTTTGCAGAAATCTCCAGTTCCTTGGAAGATAGAGTCTTGAGCGACACAGGGAAACGGCGCTGCTCTACATTAATGAGGAGGGCCGCCCGCTCAATAGCCGAGAGCATTTCCTGGGGGACGACCTTAATTTGGCTGCTGCAGCTGGGAGGGATAATCCTTTGATAGTCCAGGAAGTCCCCCTCAATCAGGCGGGAAACCAGACGGAACTTGTCTGTTTCAAAGAGAATGTGATTGTGGGAAGGGAAGATGGCGATATTTTCGCCCGGCTCCAAGGCCCGGGCTACCTCGGCCATGGCCTTGCTGGGTACGATAAAGTCCAAGATATCATCATTATCCTCGATCTCTGCAGACCTGACAGCCAGGCGGAAGCCATCTATGGCCACCAACTCCAGCTTTCCTGCCTCTGACCGCACCTTAATCCCGTTTAAGATGGGCCGGCTTTCGTCGTTGGAAGTCGCAAAAATAGTCTGGTCAATCATCTCTTTTAAGAGTTCCTGGGGCAGGTTGAGTTTTTGCTTCTCCTCGACATCCGGTAGTTTGGGATATTCATCCCCTGCCTGGGCAAAGATTTCAAAATTGGCTTGGCCACTTTTTATCGTGGCCTTATATTTATCGTCGATCTGGATGAAGACATTTTCTTCTGGCAGCTTACGGACGATGTCACCAAAGATTTTGGATTTGAAAACGACTTCGCCGCCTTCTCGGATTTCTGCGGGTACTCTGGCCTCAATCCCGGTTTCCATATCGTAGCCGGTGAGGGTTAAGTTATCCTGGGCGGAAAAGAGAATACCTTCCAGGATGGGCATGGTAGACCGGTTTGCAATCGCTCTTTGTACCATGGAGATGGCGTTATTCAAGTCGGTTCTGCTACAAATTACTTGCATATGATCCTCACTTATCTTGCGCTATGGCTAAATCCTCTTGATGGTGGCTTGTTTTGTTACAGCTTTGTTTCCAAAACTTTACAATATTATAGCCTTTTTGACCGGGCCTATGTGCTTTTATGTGCTTTTGTAAAGGTTCCAGCTTGAGCTGGGGTCAGCCTACTTACTTAAAGGGGGAGGCTATTCATCTTCTTATTATGTCCTGTGAATCTTGTGGATAAGTCAGTCCGACCTTGGTCTGAACGGTTTTTGCCCCTGTCAAAAAGCCTGTGGAAAATTGGGGATAAGTCCGGGCCTTTTCCACACAATTGACAGGGCAAATCTTATGCACAATGGGTCAACAGTTTATCCGCAGGCTTTCCACAGACCTTTGCACAAAGCAGGTGTAAGGCTTGCCTGCAGGGGCTTTGCGCCTAAGGCCTTAGGCGCAAACTAATCTCCTCCAGGGCGTGTTTCAAGTCAGCGTCACTTTCTTTTTCTTCTTCCATCTTGTTGCAAGCGTGGATGACTGTAGCGTGGTTGCGGCCTCCAAAGACCTCGCCGATCTCTGTATAAGTCATATCTACTAGGCTGTAGCAGAGGTACATGGCCAGGTGGCGGGGCTGGACCAATTCGCGCTTTCTCTGCTTGGACTTGAGGTCATCAACGCTCACATTAAAGTAGTTAGCGCAGACGTTCATCACCAGGGGGGCATCCAGCTTCTGCCGGGCTTCGGGCTGGACTAGGTCCTTTAAGGCCAGCCGGGTGTTTTCTAAATTGAGGGGATTGCCCAGCATGGAGAAGGCGATGAGGGTCTTAAAGGCGCCTTCAAGCTCCCTAATATTGGACACAATATTAGAGGCAATATAGTCCATGACATCGTCAGACAGGATGACCTGGTGGTTCTGGGCCAGACGGTCCAAAATGGCCATCCGTGTTTCGTAGTCCGGTGGCGTAATATCTATCGTCAGTCCGGAAGAGATCCGGGTCCGCAGGCGGTCTTCCAAGGTCGTCAGGGACGAGGGGGGTTTATCACAGGTCAGGACAATGTTTTTGCCTGCCTCAAAGAGACTGTTGAAAGTGTGGAAAAACTCCTCCTGCATCTGCTCCTTATTTTCAATAAATTGGATGTCGTCAATGAGGAGCAAATCGACCATGCGGTATTTTCTGCGGAAGGCATCGTACTTTTTCGTAGCAATGACCTTGATAAATTCATTGACGAACTGTTCGGACTGGACATACATGACCTTTTTGTCTGGAAATTCCTGGCAGACGTGGTTGCCAATGGCTTGCATGAGATGGGTCTTGCCCAGACCAGAGCCCCCATATAAAAAGAGGGGGTTATAATTGCTTTTGGACTGCTGGCCGTGCATGGAGGCTACTGCAACACAGGCCGCATGGGCAAAGCTGTTGCCGGGCCCGACTACAAAGCTGGAGAAGGTGTAGGCGGGGTTGAGTTTAGAGGCCCCACGCTCAGGGCTTGGACTGATGTCCTCCTTACTGAAGAGGGCGTTTAAGGCGGGACCGGGGTTTTCGGCCTCTACCTGTACAGAAAGCATAAATTTCTGTGACGTGGCTAGTGACAGCGCATTTTCGATCAGTGGGGTATACTTAGCCACATTTTCCCGGCTGAGCTCGTTGGGTACAGTTAAAATAAAGGTCTTACCGGGGCCTAGTTGGGGCATAATGGGCTCAAACCAGGTTTGAAAAGCCAGCTCGCTTAGTTCGTCCTTCAAATAATCCTGGCAGGTCTTCTGCCAGATAGCCTTTGCGTCTCCTTGAATGTCCATGTCATCCAACTTTCTCTCAATGAATAGGTCATCATTCTAACAAAAAGGCCTGGTGAATTAAAGGCAAAAAAGCCACATATACCAGGGCTTTTGAGACTTATTAACATTACTTTTCCACAGGGATGCCGCAAGATCTTATCCACAAAATGTTGATAACTTTAGCAAAAGGGTGCAGGCGCAAAGTTTTCCGCCTGGTCCACAATTAACATTTGGGAGGGGAGTCCTGTGGAAAAAGAGCCGGCCAAAATTCCCCTGGAGATTTGCTGCAAATTTTGTTGAAAAGAGAGAAATTCTGAGCCTTTAGAGGAGGGGTGAAAAAGGCTTGAGGATAAATTCTAATAATTTATGCCTGAAGGGGCGTTTTTCCCAGCTGGCCAGGTCAATCTCCCTGCTGTGGGCTATTATCTCCTGCATATCTGCTTCAATATCCGTAAGCACTGGATCCTGGTAAATGTAAACCCCATTTTCAAAATTTAAGTAGAGGCTGCGGTAGTCCAGGTTAATGGAACCCACTAGGGCCCTTTTCCCATCTGCCAGGAAGGTCTTGGCGTGCAGGAAGCCGGGTTCATATAGGAAGATGCGGCAGCCCGCTTTCAGGAGGGGGTAGTAGTTGGACTGGCTGACCTTATAGACTAGCTTTTTATCGGGGATACCTGGCATGAGGATAAAAACCTCCACACCTGATTGGGCAGCCTGGATGATCCGGTTCATCATGTCGGTTTCCGGTACCAGGTAGGGGGTGGAAATGTAGAGCCGCTTTTCCGAGGTGGAAATGAGTGAGCTGATGAGGTCAGAGGCGGGGTAGTCGTCCCGGCCCAAGGGCCCGTCCCAAAAGGGTACCACGAGGCCGGAATCTGGCAGGGAGAACAGGGGGTCTCTTGACTGGGGCAAGAAACGGCTGTAATCCTCATCCAAGGGGTAGATGTTATCGTGCTCCCACATCAAGAGGAAGTCTGCCGTGATGGAATCGCAGGCCGGTCCCTCCAAGCGGATGGCCGTATCCTTCCAGTAACCAAAACGCTTGTGGATATTGGCGTATTCATCGGCCAGGTTGGTCCCGCCCAGCCAGGCAATCTTGCCATCGATAATCGCCGCCTTTTGGTGGTTGCGGTAATTGCGGTAGAGGCCAGACGCATAGCGGGCCACGGGGTTAAAGTTAATAATCTTGACCCCATGGTCCTTGAGTTTGACCATGGTGGCCGAATCGGCCCGGGCCGTGGTTCCGAAGTCGTCATATAAGAGCCGGATTTCTAGGCCTTCATCTGCTTTTTCCAGCAGGAGGTCCACGGTCTGTTCCCAAATATAGCCGTCGGAAATAATAAAGTATTCCAGAAAAATAAAGTCTTGGGCCTGGGCAATATCTTGAAACATGAGGTCAAACTGGTCCTCACCCGTAGGGGCATAGGTCATTTTTGTATCCTTATAAATAGGGAAACCCTTATTAAGCAGGTAACGTAACTGGATCTGGCTGGGCAGGTCCAGGGACCGGGTGGCGAGGTCTGCTTGGCAGGCTTCTTCGGTCTTGCGCCAGGGGGCTAAACGGGCCTGGCATTCCGCAAAGTGCTTGCGCTGCTTGCCAAAGCGGTTTTCATTCCCCCAAAAGAGGTAAAGGATCAGGCCTAGGGCGGGGAAGAAGAGAATAATCATGATCCAAAAGAGGGTGTAAGACGTGCGGTTGACCTTGTGCGAGAGGTAGATGGCAAAGCCCAGGGCCAACAGCTGCAGGCCGCCTAAGATGCCCAGGCCTAGGCCGGTCAGCCTAAAAGCCAGCCAATTCAAGAAGAATAATTCCGCCACGAAGAGGGCCATGGCCACGACCATGCTCAAGAGGCCAGGCAGCTTGAGCTTGTAGTTATAGCCGGGTTTAGAGTTGATCTGGGCTTTTTCTTCGGGGCTTAAGTGCTTCCAGGAAAAGTCTGTCATGTGAGGTCCCTCATTTCTAAGCAGAGCCTAAAGCTTTTAGCTAGTATAAGCCTTTTGGCACTGTGGGCAGTAACGGGTTCCCCGGCCAGCCACCTGCATTTTCTTAATAGGGGTTCCACACTTAACGCAAGGCAGGCCCTCTTTTTGGTAGACCGCCAGGGCTAATTGGAAGTGGCCCTTCTGGCCAAAAGAGTTGACATAATCGCGGAAGCTGGTCCCCCCTAGGCCAATAGACTCCCGCAAGAGGCTGGGCACCAAGTCGTAGACCTTCCTTAGCTGGTCCTCGGGAATCTTAGCCAGGGGGGCGTCAGGCCGGATCCCTGCCCGAAAGAGGACCTCATCTGCGTAGATATTGCCCAGGCCAGCAACCACTTTCTGGTCTAAAAGGGCGCCCTTAATGGTCGATCTAGGCCGGCGCTGGAGCTTGGCCAGGAAGTCTTCCCAGTCCCAGTCTGGCCCGATGGCGTCTGGTCCTAGGCTGGCAAAGCCCGGGTCCCGCCAGCTTTCGCCCAAGGGGAAAAGAGAGAGCCGGCCAAAGCGCCGGACATCATCAAAGACCAGTCGGGCCCCGTCCTTGAAGGTCAAGCGGGCCCGGAGGTGGGGCGCTAGGCCTGGATCGCAGGCGGGGTCGGAGCCGGGACCTTCAAAGAGGAGCTTCCCTGTCATGCGGAGGTGGACCATTATGGTCACCTGGTCAAAATGCAGGAGTAGGTACTTGCCCTTGCGGTCTAGGCTCTGCAGGGTCTGGCCGCAGGGGTCCAGGCCCTCAGGATTCACCAAGACCTCCGGGGTATAGGCTTCTAAGCGGCAGAGCTCCTTATGTAGGATCAGGCCCTCTAAATTTTGGCGGATGGACTCCACTTCCGGTAATTCAGGCATGGTTTAGGATCTTAAATACTGGCTCCAGACTTCGCTCGGTAAGTCTGAGGGCAGGTAAAAGCCCTCACGGGGCGAGAGGGAAACCAGGCCCAGGCTGGCCCCGTCTGGCGAGGCTGACCGCTTGAATTGGTTTTGGCTAAAGCGGCGGAGGAAGGTGGTCAGGCTGGTCTTGATGAGGTCTGGCTCATAGCGGTCCTGGAAGACCAGGAGGGCCAGGTCCAGGATTTTCTGCGGGCTGGCATGCCGCTTTACCAGCTGCCAGAGGAAAAAGTCGTGTAGCTCATAGGGGCCCAGGATGGCCTCCGTCTTTTGGCTGAAAGCATGCTCCTCCAGGGGCAGGAGCTCCGGGCTTACCGGGGTGGCGATAATATCAAAAATAATCTCTGCTAAGTGGGCCTGGTATTTGGCAAAGTGCTCCGCCTCATACTGGCAGAGGGCCCGGACCAGGGTTTTGGGTACACTAATATTCACGTTATACATGGACATTTGGTCCCCGTTATAGGTACACCAGCCCAGGGCAGCCTCAGAAAGATCGCCTGTGCCAATGACCAGGCCGCCCAGCTGGTTAGCCAAGTCCATAAGGATTTGTGTGCGCTCCCTGGCTTGGGCATTTTCATAGGTGGTGTCAAAGACCTTGCCCGAGTGGCCCAGGTCGGCTAAGTGCTGGTCTACGGCCTGGTGGATGGGGATTTCCCGGAAGCTAGCGCCCAGACTCTCAGCCAGGTCACGGGCATTATCCTTGGTGCGGTCGTGGGAACCGGGTCCCGGCATGGAGACGGCGACAATATCGGTCAAAGGCCGGTTTTGGGCTAGGAGGGCCCGGCGGCAGATCAAAAGGGCCAGGCAGGAATCTAACCCGCCGGACAAGCCCAAGAGGAGTTTGGCTTGGGGCAACTGGTCCAGACGGCGGCGCAGACCTCCAGTCAGAAGGTCAAAAGCCTCGGCATAGTAGGCGGGGGCCGCACTTTCCCCGGGGATAAAGGGGTCTGCCTGGAGGGGCCGATGCAGGGATTGGCGGACGGGCCTGTTGGCCAGCTTGCTGTGCAGACTTAGGGGGAAATAGGTGCCCGCATCTGACCCTGGGCTGCGCAGGGCGGCTTCTTGGGCCAGATAGTCTAGGTCCACATCAACCAGGAGGGGGTCCCGGTTGAAAAGGCCGGATACCCCTAAAATTTCCCCATTCTCCGCTACCAAACGGCAGCCAGAAAAGCTTCCATCCGTGGAGGACTCGCCATAGGCCGGGCTGATAGAGGCTAGGCCCGCAGCTGCGGCCTGGCTGAGGGTGTGCATCTGGGCCTGCCTTTGCCCAGCCTGGCCAAGACTTTCCTTGGCCAGGTTAAAGACTAGGCCAAGTTTGCCCTGGGCTTGGTCCAGGAAAGGGGCTAAGGACCCCAACTGCCTTTGATTTAAATCTGCAGTCAGGCAAAAGGCCTTGTGGGGCTGGTCTGCTAGGCAAAAAAGGCTGGAGGAGGGCAAGAAGGGCAGGCTTTGGCCAGTCGGCAAGCGCAGGCTGGCTCCCTCTGGGGGTTCTTGGGCAGAAAAATGGGCCAGATATTTGTAACTCGCCGCATCCTTAGCCGCTTGGACAGGCAGGGCCACCAAGGCCTGCACTGCGCCGTCCCGGATCAGGGCAGCGGCCAGGTAAAAGGCCCCCTGGTAAGCGAGGGGCAGAGAGCTTATGATGACAGGATATTTTCCCCGGCTTTCCGTAGCCAGGTCGGCCAATTGGTCTGCCGCTTCCTCCAGAACCTGCCTGTGCAAAAGGCCAGGCCCCAGGCTCAAGCCTGTCAGGGAGAGGGCGGGGAAGACAATGACATCCGGATCCTCCGCCCACAGGGCACGCAAGGCCCGGATTTGACGGCTTTTATTAGTGACAGGCTGGCCCAAAGCCAGGTCGGGACTGGCGAGGGCCAAGCGTAGATAGTCATGGGAAAACATAAGCTTTACTCTTTCTTAGGACTGATTGTCTGCCTTTGTAGTTTTCATCATCTTAAAGATTTCTTTGAAGCCCGGCACCTTGCCATAGGTCAAGGTACCGCGGCGGTAGAGCCGGCCAGCCATGAGGCTGCAGGCCACAATCGTCAGGCTGTGGATTACTATGGCTAGCAGGATCTGCCAGACAGGCAAACCCAGCATGGAGTAGCGGACAAAGAAGGGCAGGGGCCCAATAAAGGGGACAAAGGACACAATGGCCACCCAGGTTTTTTCGGGGGTAAAGGTGCCGGCGATGGCCAGGAGGAAGATGACCACGATCAGCATGGTCAGAGGGGCAATGACCTGGTTGACCTCCTCGGAGCGTGAGACCAGGGAGCCTAGGCCCGCAAAGAGATAGGCCAGGCAGAGGTAGCTCAAAATGAAGGTCAGGACGGCCATGAGAAAAACATGGGCAGGCATGTTGAGCGCTACATCAAAGAAGCTACCCGCCTCATAGCTGGCCTGGTTGATCCGATAAAAAACCAGGTAGACTAGACCAAACAGGACCATGGAGAAAAGGCCAGCCAGGCCAGTGCCTAAAACCTTGCCGTCCACCAGCTGGCGGGGTTTGGCGGAGGTAATCAGGAGTTCCATGGTTCGCGATCCCTTCTCATAGGCCACGGAGACGGCAGTCATCTGCCCATAGGCCAGGATGACCATATACAAGACAAAGACAAGGATGTAGGTATACAGGTGGGTCTGTTCCTGGCTCATCCCAGATTCTGCAGACCGGTCCAGGGTTTCCAGCTGGGGTCCATGGACCAGCTGAGCAGCAGCGGTGGGGGCCAGGCCCTGTTTTTCCAGGACCTGGACTTGCACCTGGTCTTTGACCACGGCAAAGAGCGCCTCTTCCGGATGTTCCGAGAAGGGCTGGCGGTCGGTCAGCCATTGGAAACTTTCAGCATTTTCCAGGCGGAGGACCCCAAAGAGATTTTCCTGGTCAATCGCCTGAAAAATCTCCTCCTTGCCCTGCCACTTGCCTTCCTGCAACTTGTACTGGGGGATAGCCGCTTGGGCCAGGTCCAGGTTTAGACTGTAATCTGTGTTATTAACTAGGCCAATATGGCCCTTCACCTCAACATTCTCTTTTTTGACCAGGGCAGACAGCTTGGGAAAGGAGAGGAAAATGATCAGGAGCAGGCAGCTGATGAGAAGGGATACCTGATAGGACCTACTCGTGACCAGGCTGCGGAATTCAAAACGCGCGACCACCCAAGTGGGGCGGCTTTTTTTCTTTTCTTGCATAGGGGTCTCCTTTCTAGGCTTCAGACTGTCGGCCGGCAGAGGGGCTAGGCTGGTCTGGCTGGGGGCCGGACGTGTCGCCTTCTGCGACATCTAGGGCCTGACCGCCGGTGTAGTGGATAAAGATTTCTTCCAAAGTCGGCTCAACCACCTGGAACTTGTCTACCCGGTAGGGGCAGGCCGCCAGATCACGGAAGAGCTGCTTGGCCTGGTCGGGCCCAGTGAGCTGGACCAGGAGATTTTCCTTACCCAGGCTTAGAGCCTTTATGCCTGCCTGGATCTGCCCCTGGGCCTGGGCGGTCTGGATGACGGCTTGGGCCTCTTCAGGACTGAGAAAGCGGCCGTCCTGGCACAGTTCCAGGGCTAGCTTAGACCGGTCAGCCTGACGGCGAATCTCCCGAATAGAGCCTTGGAGGCGGATTTTCCCCTCGTAGAGCAGGGCCATATCCTGGCAGATGTTTTCGACATAGGACATCTGGTGGGAGGAAAAAAAGACCACTTTGCCTAGGTCAACCTGTTCCAAGATCACATCTTTTAAGAGCTGGGCGTTGACAGGGTCCAGGCCAGAAAAGGGTTCGTCAAAAATAATCAGGTCGGGCTCATTCAAGAGGGCTACTGCCAGCTGGATTTTCTGCTGGTTGCCCTTGGACAGGGTCTCCAGCTTGTCCTTGGCGTGGTCTGCCATCCCAAAACGGTCCAGCCATTTGAGGGCCTGGCTTTTGGCCTCCTGGTAGGGCATGCCCCGGAGTTCCGCGATATAGATGACCTGGCGGAGGATGGGCTCTTTCTCGTAGAGGCCCCTTTCCTCGGGCAGGTAGGCGACCCGGATATGGGCCTGGCTCAGGGGCTGGTCGTTCCAAAAGAGCTGGCCCTGATCAGCCTTAAAGACATCCATGATGATGCGGATGGTGGTGGTTTTGCCGGCCCCGTTCCGGCCCAAGAGGGCAAAGGCCTGGCCGGCCTGGGCCTTAAAAGAAAGTCCTTTGAGGACATGCTTATCCCCAAAGGACTTGTGTAGGTTTTCTACGCGTAAGTTCATTCGTCTTTAATCACTAATTCAATAGTTGCAATAGCAGATAGCTGCAACAGCAGCTCCTAGTCGATAGCGGCTAGGAGGTCGTTTTTCACGTGGAAGGCGGCTTTACCAGCATAGCAGGCAGATTCGCCTAAGCTTTCTTCAATGCGGATGAGTTGGTTGTATTTGGCTACCCGGTCAGACCGGCAGGGGGCACCCGTCTTGATCTGGCCAGCGTTGACAGCCACAGCCAGGTCGGCGATGGAGGAGTCCTCGGTTTCGCCAGACCGGTGGGAAATAACAGCGGTCCAGCCGTTGCGCTGGGTCATCTCAATAGCCTGCAGGGATTCGGTGATGGAGCCAATCTGGTTGATCTTGATGAGGACGGCGTTGGCGGAGTCTTCCTGGATCCCGCGGGCAATCCGCTCGGTGTTGGTGACAAAGAGGTCGTCACCCACCAGCTGGACCTTGTTGCCCAGGCGTTGGTGGAGCTTCTGCCAGCCTTCCCAATCTTCTTCAGCCAGGCCATCCTCCAGGGAGATAATGGGGTACTTCTCAGCCCAGTCGGCCCAGAAGTCAATCATCTCATCTGTGGTGTAGAACTTGCCAGTCTTCCAGAAGAGATAGCCTTCTTTGCCTTCCTTCTTGGCCTCTTCGTACATTTCAGTGGAGGCGGGGTCTAGGGCAATGAAGATATCCTTACCAGGGGTGTAGCCAGCTTCTTCAATGGCACGGATGATGTATTTAACAGCGTCCTCATCTTCTTTGAGGTTGGGGGCAAAACCACCCTCATCCCCTACGGTGGTGCCATAGCCGTCCGCTTTGAGCAGTTTGGCCAGGGTGTGGTAAATTTCGGAGCACCAGCGGAGGGCTTCTTGGAAGGAGTCAGCGCCGACAGGCATGATCATGAATTCCTGGGCAGAAATGGAGTTAGCGGCGTGCTTACCGCCGTTTACGATGTTCATCATGGGGACGGGCAGGATGTGGCCATTAATGCCGCCAATATATTGGTAGAGGCTGAGGTCCAGCGCAGCGGCGGCGGCGCGGGCGGCGGCCAAAGATACGGCCAAGATGGCGTTAGCGCCCAGTTTTGCCTTATTGGGGGTCCCATCTAATTCCAGCATGGTCAGGTCTAGCTCTTCTTGCTCAAAGACATTCATGCCGATCAGTTCGGGTGCGATAATCTCGTTAACATTTTCTACGGCATTGAGTACGCCCTTGCCCAGATAACGGTCTTTATCGCCGTCTCTGAGTTCTACGGCCTCAAAAGATCCAGTGGATGCGCCTGAAGGTACAGCGGCACGGCCATAAGTGCCATCCTCCAAGAGCAGGTCTACCTCCACGGTGGGGTTGCCTCGGGAGTCTAAAATCTCGCGGGCGTAAATATCTTCGATCAGTAATTGATTAATCATATGCGACCTCCATTGTTCTTCTTTGCTACTTCTCTTCTTATAAGCTACTTTTGAGTAGCTTCTGAGTTGCTCGTAAGCTGCTCGTAAGTTGTTCTTGAGCTGCTTCTCTTGGGCTACAAGCTACTTCTGAGTTGCTCTTGAGCTGCTTCTCTTTTGGCTACTCTTGAGCCATGAGCTACTTCTGAGCTATTTCTCTTGAGCCATGAGCTACTTCTGAGCTATTTCTCTTGAGCCATGAGCTACTTCTGAGCTATTTCTCTTTTGGCTACTCTTGAGCAGCTGCTCTGTTATGCGTAAGAGGGCACAGTTCTAGCCTGCGCCACTCATCATTATAACGGGAATTGACAATAAAATGCTAAATCAAGGTAATTTGTGGGCTTTAACTAAAGAAAGAAAGTATTTCGCTGCTCGGTGGGCATCATTAAGCATCATTAAGTCAACATCATTAAGTCAATGTGAAAAGCGTAGAAGTCACCTTTCACCGTAGATTACCAGCCAATTACCTGTGGAAGTCACGAAAGTCGTCTTTCACATGCTATTCTATCCTTCGATTTCAGCCAATTGCCGGTGGAACTTGCGGAATTCATTTTTCACAGGTAAACCTGTCCTTAGATTTCAACCCATTAGCTGTGGAAATCGAAGAAGTCATTTTTGACAAGCTATTCTATCCTTCGATTTCAGTCAATTGCCGGTGGAACTTGCGGAATTCATTTTCCACAGCTTAATCTGCCCTTAGATTTCAGCCAATTAGCTGTGGAAATCGAAGAAGTCATTTTTCACATGCCTTCCGCCCTTGATTATTTGGCCAAAATTCATGTGAAATCAATCATTATGACATTCCACCATAAATTGGGCTTATCCGGCCCTGCCAGAATTCATGTGAAATAACTCAATATGCTATTTCACCATATAATTTCCTTATTTGGTCTGGGCATAAATATTGTGAATTGAGCCAATATCACATTTCACCATATTTTTTGGTTTTTTCCCCCCACCCTAAGGCTTGTGAAATGGACAAATACAATATTCCACCATATTTGTCATTCTATGGGCCTGCCCCAAGCCTTGTGAAATGGGCAAAAGCAACATTCCATCATATTTATGATTAGCTGGGACGGCTCAGAGGCCTTGTGAAATGAGCAAAGGCAAATTTACACATGACTAACTTGCCAAGCAAAATCTCCTGTTAAAACGGCTCGACCGGGCCGAAAATGGTTGGCAAACCCCTGATTTAGCGGACTTGCCAACTCTTTTTTTGCTGTCCCTGCATGGTATTGCCCCGAAAAGAGTTGGCAAAGTCTTGCTTAAGACGATCTGCCAACCATACTTTGGCCTCTCCAAGCAAATGTGAGCCGGAAAAAGGTTGGCAAACCCCTGGTTTAGCGGACTTGCCAACCAAAATCTCCTACTAAACTGGCTCAGCCGGCCTGAAAAGGGTTGGCAAACTCCTGATTTGACGGAAGTGCCAACCAAAATCTCCCATCAAACTAGCTCGGCCGGGCTGAAAAGGGTTGGCAAACCCTTGATTTAGCGGATTTGCCAACCAAAATCTGCCGCTAAACCGGCCCTGCCGGCCCGAAAAAGGTTGGCAAACCCCTGATTAAGCGAACTTGCCAACCAAAATCTGCTGTTAAACCGGCCCTGCCGGCCTGAAAAAGGCTGGCAAACTCCTGATTTAGCGGACTTGCCAACCTATGCCGGCTAGCAAAGGTTGCCTAAAAGGTCATTAAAGACCTAAAAGGTCATTAAAGAAAGGTGATTCCAAATTTACATACTATTGTGGACTTGACTTTCGGAATTCTGAGTTTTCGGGCAATTTTGCCACTATTGGGTGGGCCGTCAGGCAAGTTTGCAGCTAGTGGATGGTGTCGAGGGCAAATCCGCAAGTAATGGATGCTTTGGCCGCTCGGATTCATCCATTACTTGCAAACTTGTCTGAAATCCAAGAAAACCAAAATAAGAGGAAGGGAAAGCAGGCCGTAGAAGGGACAAAAGCCCTAACTACTTCAACTTTCCGGATTTTCTTACAAGTTTGCAGATAATGTACCTCCCTGACCGCTTTTTCTCTTTCTGAATGCATAAACCCAGGTGTCATGATGTATATTTGTATAAAACCCGCCCTTTTAGGGCTATTTTGCAGGGAATAACCGGCTAAACCTCGTTTTCAGAGAATTTCGGCGTACAAAAGCTGCAAACTTGTAAGAAATTTGAGGATGTTGGACTAGCAGATCTTAGCCGCTTGCCAGGGCTGGCCCCTACAAGCTATACCAGGGTTGGCCCCTACAAGCTATACCAGGGTTGACCCTACAAGCTATACCACGGGTGGCCCCCCACAAGCTATACTATGATTATTAAAAATACGAGGTGCGCTTATGCAATACGCTAAATTAGGAAAATCCGGTCTGCGAGTCTCTAAGCTGGCCCTGGGGACTTGGGGCCTGGGGGGTGGCAGTGTGTGGTCTGACAAGGACAGCACGGTCCAGGAAGCGGTCCTGCTTTTGGATACTTGCGCGGAAGTGGGCATCAACTATGTAGACACGGCCCCGGTTTATGGCACAGGGGTGTCAGAAGAACTCTTAGGCCAGGCCCTGCAGGGCAGGAGGCAGGACTTTATCTTGCAAACGAAATGCTCGCTCAACTGGCGGCAGGAAGGCGGGAGCTTTAAGTATGCCCGGGATGGCTATACGGTCAACAATGATACGAGTGCCTCAGCTATTCGCCGGGACGTAGAGGACTCCCTCCGCCGCCTCAAGACGGATTACCTAGATGTTTTAATTGTCCACTATGTGAACGCGGAGTGCTGCCCCGTGCAAGAGACTGTTGAAGGCCTGGAAGCCTTGGTGAAAGAGGGCATAATCCGGGCCTATGGCCTATCTAACAGCCAACCGGCAGATTTGACGGAATATGCGGACGCCGCGGCCCAGGTCCCGGAGGCCCAGGGGCCCAGCCTGGTCCAGGAGTTTTTTAGCCTTCTTTCTCCCTTCCACGGCCGGGCCTATTTCCCGGTCTGTACCCAGCACCAGGCCAGCTTCCAGACCTACGGTGTTTTAGAGGAAGGCTTCCTGACCGGGCCAGACTTTTTAGACCGACACTTTGAGGCCACGGATATCCGGTCCCGCATCCCCTGGACCCAGCCCCCCTACCAGGAGGGCCTCCGCCGGGCCTTTAAGGCCTGGGCCCCCCTCTGCGACCAGTACCAATGCTCTTTTGCCAACCTCGTGGCAGCCTGGGCTCTCAAGCAATTTGACCAGATGAGCCTCTTAATCGGCATGCGGCGGCCAGAAAATGTCTATGACAATGTGAAGTGCCTGGACCTGGCCATAACAGAGGCTGACTGTCTGTTTATGGAAGACACCATTAAGGCGATTCAAGTGGAGGTCCTGGATAAATAAGGGTCCAAAAGAATATAAGTCTAGTGGAATAAATCGCGGAGGAATCCAGTGGAATAAAAAGCCGATGGAGGTCCTGGATAAATAAGGGTCCAGTGGAAGCCCGGGATAAATCAATGTGCTCCATGTAAGGAAAGCACACCTGCTGGTCTGGCCCTGGCGGCCAGGCCCTATCCATTAGACTCTATCAAAGAGAGGGGTTCTGACCTGTGCAGCTCAAATTAATAGATCCTAACAGCTATAAAACCACCCAGTGGTCGGCGGGGACGACGACAGAACTTTATATTCTCCCGGAGGGGGCGGACTATGCCAGCCGCCAGTTTGACCTGCGGGTGAGCTCGGCGACCGTGGATGCTCCCGAGAGTACTTTCACTGCCCTGCCGGGCTTTAAGCGGATCCTGACGCCCCTGCAAGAGCCCCTGCGGATCTTCCATCCCGACCGGCCCGAGGAGGTCTTGCTCCAGCCCTATGACCTCCACGCCTTTTTCGGGGGAGAGCGGACCCGGAGCCAGGGCCAAGGCCGGGACTTCAACGTGATTTACCGGCCTGATTGGCAGGTGGAAGCCCGCAGCCTAGGCCCTGAGGAGGGTCAGGTGACCCTATCGGAGCCGGCCCTTTATCTCATTTTTTCGGCCCAGGCCCAAAGCGTGGCCCTTTACCCGGAAGGCCAAGCGCCAGAAAGCCTGGATTTCCCTAGCCTGGGCCTGGCCCAGTTGGAGGTCCTGCCTGCTGCGAGCCCCCTCAGCCTTAAAGCCTCCCAGAGCCAGCTCATCCTTATACAAATCTCAAGGTAGTCAACCATGCCTGCTCCTACCCGTATTATTGTGCACCCCGACCCCGTCCAGGCCCTGGACTACTGCCTGGCTGACCTGGCAGACTTCAGCCAGAGCCAGGCCGTGCGTCGGGCCTTTCTCCTTGTCCCGGAGGAGGCTAAGGCAGATACAGAACGCCGCTATATGGAGAATTTTGACCGGCGGGGTCTCATGCTGGCCGAGGTGGTCTCCTTCCGCCGCCTGGCCTACCGGCTCTTTTCCGAAGCGGGTGGTCTGGCCTACAAACGGATTGGCGAGAACGGAAAAGCCCTCCTCCTGACCCGGATTCTCCAGGCCAAGTCCAACCACTATCCCTATCTGGGAAAGTTAGAAGGCAAGGCCAGTTACGCGGCCGAACTCTCCCAGATCATGGGTGACTTCTCCCGCTATGGCCTGGACCCCCAGGACCTAGACCTGGCCCTGCAAAAGGGACATCTGACCAAGACCAGCCGGGACAAGCTCCAAGACTTGGCCAGGCTGCAAAGGGACTTCATAGAGCTAAAGGCCCAGCTCGGTCTTACAGATGGCGACCAAGACCTCACCAGGTTGAGCCAGCTCTTGCGGCAAAAGGACAACCCCCGCCTGGCCTTTTTAGGCGAGGCCAAGGTTTGGTTGGCCGGCTTTGGCTTAGTCCGGGCCTTCACCCCACAGGAATTAGAGCTTCTGGCCGCCCTCCGCGACCAGGTCTCCGAGCTGACCCTGGCCCTCAGCCCGGCCGGTCTGGGGCCCCAGGGTCAGCTTGTACAGGCAGACTTGGCAGCAGAAACCAGCTTTGCCCACCAATCTCTCAAGGCCCTCAAGGCCAGCCTGCCGGGCGCAGACCTGGTCCAATTTGCCCCGGCGGTACAGGTATTCCTGCCTCCTCGGTCTGGTCCTGGACTAAGGCCAGACCAGGCCTTCGTGCGCGAGGTCCAGTTTTGGCAGTCGACCAATGTTCGTGAAGAACTAGCCGCGGCCGCGGGAGAAATCAAGCTCCTGCTCAGCCAAAAAAACTACCGGCGACGGGATATCGCGGTGGCCCTGTGTCGCAGTGAAGACTTGGACCGAGCCTCCGCGATTTTCGCAGACTTTGGCCTGGACTCCTTCATTGCAGAGGCCAGGCCCCTAGAAGAAAGCCCCCTGTACCGCTATCTGGACCTCTTTTGCCAGCTGGCCAGCGGCCAGGCCAAGCCCCAGGACTTGATTGCCCTTGCTCAGACAGGCCTGGTTGGTCTGGCCCAAGATCCTGCCCCTTTCCGGCTGGACCTGGACCACTATGAAAATTTCCTTTTAGCCAGTCCAGCCCGCTTTCTCCACGACCTCAGCCGGGACTGGCTTTATAGCCGAAGGGAGGGTGGACCAGAGGCCCAGGCCTTCTACCAGACCTACCTGGCCCCCCAGGTCCAGGCGGCAGCCGACCTACGCCAGGCCTCATCTGGCCGCGCCAAGGCCGCATACTTACTCCGCTGGCTGGACCAAGATTCTGGCATCCGGGACCAAGTTCAGACCTGGGCTCAAGACCTCCACTTGGCAGGAGAGAGCGAACGGGCCCTGGTCCTTGCCAATTCCTGGGAGGCCGTCCTTTCCAGCCTGGAGGAAATTGCCGACCTCCTAGGCGAAGAAGGGCTCAGCCAGGCAGATTTCGCGGACCTCCTCCTCTCCGCCCTCCGGGGGAAAAAGCCCCAGGGCATCCCCCTGGGCCTGGACCGCATCCGCCTGGGCAGCCCCCAGCAGGTCCTACTCTATCCCGCCAAGGTTCTCTTCATCTTGGGAGCCACCGCCGGCACTTTTCCTGGACCTGCCCCCGCGGAAGGCCTACTCCACAACGCAGAACGGGAAGAGATTGAAGCGGCAACAGCCAGAGTATTGCCCAACTACCGGCGGGATGCCGCCCGGGCCGGACGGGCCCTGACCCACTACCTGACCCTTAGGGGCAGCGATGCCCTATACCTTTCCTGTCCTTCCTTGGACCAGGAAGACCTATCTGACCTGCAAATCGAGCTGGCGTCCCGGACCGACCTCAGGCTAGTCAAGCGGGTATTTGCCGAAACCAGCTACCCCGACCAGCGCTGGCTGTCTCCCTCCCGGGCCTCGCGCTATCTGGCGGGCAGTCAAGACAAGCCGGCTGCCTGGCAAGCAAGCTGGCGGCAACTTTTAGCCCCCTACCAGGCAGAGTGGGCACCTGACCCCCTGGATGCAGCCAGGCCCCACATCTACCTAGCGCCTGACCTGACCGCAGACCTTATGGCCCAGGTCCAGGCCCTATCCGTATCCCGCCTGCAGACCTTTAACAACTGCCCTTATCAATACTTTGCCCAATACACTCTGGGCCTGCGGGAGCGGGAGCTTTACCAGCCCAAACCCCATAAGCTGGGTAGCTTCCTCCATGCCCTCATGGAGAAATCATTGGCCGATTTAATAGACCGCCTAGGCCCCCACCGCCAAGACCCGGAAAGGGTCAGGCAAGTCCTGGCGGCCTGGCAGGCTGACCTCAACCCGGACTATATCCAGGACCTTTACCAGGCCCTTAGCCAGACCCCAGACTTTCAGACTTATCAAGACCCCGTCATCCGCGAAGTCCAAGGCCTCCGCCTCCGTCGCAAGGCCCTGTCCGCCCTCAGCTATGAAGCCCAGAACCTCCAGGAGAGCCCCTTCCTGCCCCTGGCCCTGGAGTGGCAGTTCCCTCGAGACCCTGCTAGCCCACTCCCGGCTCCGGAATGGCAGTTCTCCCAAAAAACCGCCAGCCCGCCCCTGGCCCTCTACTTGGGCGGCCGTCCTATCCTTTTGCGGGGGACAATTGACCGGATAGACCTGGACCAGACGGGAGGAGCCCGGCTGATTGACTACAAGTCCGGCAAGACCACACTTGACCAAGAGGCCCTCCTTTGCGGCCAGCAGCTCCAACTGCCCCTCTATGCTCGGGCTTGGGAGGCCAGCCAGGACCAAAGCCAGGTTACCGAGTTGGCCCTGGAGACCCTCCTCATGGAAAAACGGGAAGTTCTGACAGCCGCGCCAGACAGGCCAGCCGGGCGTACGGACCGGCTCTCCCGCCTGAACAGTGAGAAGGTGAGTGGCCTCTCTCTGGGCCTGCTTTCGGACTACGCCCTGGCTTATAGCCAGGCCCTGCTTGACAAGATGAGCACAGGCGACCTGTCGCCCCAACCCCTGGTGAAGGGCAAGGAGGATCCGACCTGCCAGCCATACTGCCCCTATAAGGCGATTTGCCGCTTTGAGGAACAGACCCGGGAGGCGAGGACCCGGCGGATACAACTCGACTATGAGGGGAATAACCTGACCAAACAAGGCTTGGTGAAGTACCTGGAAGGCTTCCAGAAAACCGGCCTTCTAGCAAGCCAGCAAGCTGCCCAAGACCAGGACCAGGGAGCAAGCCAGCAAGCCAGCCAAGACCAGACCCAGGGACCCGGCCAACAAGCAAGCCAACAAGCCGACCAGGACCAGAGAGAATGAGTATGCAGTGGACAAAAGAACAGGAACAAGCCATCCGCTACCAGGGCCCAGGAGAGCTCCTGGTGTCGGCAGCAGCCGGGTCAGGCAAGACGGCCGTCTTGACGGAGCGCATTATTCAGACCTGCCTGCGTGATCAGGTTTCTCCAGAAGACTTAGTCGTTTTAACCTTTACCGACAAGGCAGCCGCCAATATGCGCCAGCGGCTCTTGAAGAAGCTGCGGGACTTGCGGGAGGACCTCCACCAAGAAGGATCTGACCAGGAGGCCCAGGTCCAGGACATCATCAACCAGGTGCCCCTGGCGGCTATTTCCACCATCCACGCCTTTTGCCTCCGCCTGCTCCAAGACCAGAAGGACTTCCTCCTAGATGACCAGGGCCAGCTGGTCTATCCCGGTCAGCTGCGGACCCTAGCTGCGGGCGAGGCAGACATGGCCTTAGCAGAAGCCCTGGACCAGGTCTTGACCGACCTCTACCAGGCAGGAGACAAGTTGGCAGACCCTGAGGCCGAGGCCTTCTTCCTGAGATTGCAGGCCTGGCGGCCCAGGCTAGAAGCAGGGGCAGAGACCCTCGAGGGAGAGCCCACCTCCTGCGCGCAAGCCAAGGGAGAGCCCACCTCCTGCGCGCAAGCCAAGGGAGAACCCTTCCTCTCTGGCCAGGACTACTACCAAGCTTTCTTGCGGTCCCAGAATATCTCTAACCAGCAGTCGGATGACCAGACTTTCCGTGACCGCCTCATAGCAGACTACAAATTTTTGCGATCCCTGCCAGACTACCAGGCCTGGTGCCAACAGGCCTATCGGGACCTGGTCCAGGAAGAAACAGACTTTGCCTCCAGCCAGGCCTGCGCCTATTTTTTAGACCAGCTCCCTGCCCTAGTAGACCAAGCAGATCGGGCCAGGTTGGACCTAGAGGCCCATCCCTACTATGGCGTGGTCATGGACCCCAAGACCAAGAGCAAGCAGCTCCAGGCCTTCCAAGACAAGTACCCTCTCGTCTGTGACTTTATCCAGGCCTACCAGCAGCTGGTCCCGGCAGGCCAAAAGCCCAGCAGACTGGGCCGGGAGGCCAAAACTGCCCTCTGGGCCCTGGCTGTGGCAACCGGGCAAGATCTGAAGGGCTGGCAGGCCATCAGCAGTTCTGCGAAGGATGAGGACAAGCAGAGCTTCCGGGCTATCTTTTACCCGAATTTTGGTCCCCTCCTCCAGTTTTTGGGCGACTTATTTATGGGCGCAGGCAAGCAGCCCAAGGCCGCCGCTCTGGAATTCGGCATGGACCTGCCCACCTGCCCCTTTGCCCTCAGCCTGGACCAAATCCAGGAGGGCGTGGACCGGATGTTGCCCGTCGTGGATACCTACCTGGCCACCCTCTTTGCCCTGGACCAGGCCTACCAGGCTCTCAAGATTTCTCGCCAGCAGATTGACTTTTCTGACTACGAACACCTAGCCTACCAGCTCCTCCAGCGGGAGGAGGTCAGGGATAGCCTGGCCCTCAAATACCGGGCCATTCTCATAGACGAATACCAGGACACCAGCCCCTTGCAGGAGGCCCTGCTCCAGAGCCTTTTGGAGACTATCCAAGAGGGTAGCTCCCGGGGTCAGGAGGCAGGAAGCCTGACCATGCTGGGGGATATCAAGCAGTCCATCTATCGCTTCCGCCATGCCAACCCGGACATTTTCCGCCACAAGCTGGAACATTTCACCCTCGTCTCAGCCGCTGAGGTCCCTGCCGCAGAAGGCTCAGCTTCTGAAGACACGGCTGCAAAAGGCTCAGGTCTTGAAGGCTCGACTGCAGACGTTTCTGCTCCTGAAGTCCCTACTGTTGAAGGCTCGGCTACTGAGGTCAGTCCCCAACCGGGACACCTCCTCCTGCTCAAACGCAACTTCCGGTCCCAGCCTGCACTGCTGGAATTCATTAACAACTTCTTCGCCTCCTTTATGCGGTTGGAGACAGGAGAAATCAACTACGATTCTAGCCAAAGCCTTGTCCCCGGACGGGAACCGGACTCCTTCCCCCGCCGCCAGGGGACAGGACAGCCCTTTAACCTTATCTATGTCCAGGGAGACAATAAGCCTGTCACTTCTGCTTCCAACACGCCGGATGCCAGCCAGCTGGCCCTCTACCAGGCGGTCACAGACCTGGCTGCCCGGGGCTTCAAGCCAGGAGAAATTGCCATCCTGGCCCGGACTCATAGGCTCTGCAAAAAAGCCCAAGATGCCTTGACCTACTGGCAGCTGGACAGCCGGCTCAAGGAACAGCAGGTCTTCCTGCAATCGGATGTCCAGCGGACCTTGACCAGCCTGGTCCAGGTCCTGGCCAATTTCGACCAGGATATCCCCCTTGTCGCGATTTTGCGGTCGGACCTCCACCCCTATACCCTGCGGGAGGATGACCTCTATAAGATTAGCCGACAAAGGATCCCCAGCCCGCAGGAGGATCCCCAGGCCCATAAGCGTCAGCCCAGTTTTGCTGACCGGTTTTTGGCCTATGCGGCAGCAGGGGAAGACTCCGGGCTCCGGGCCCGTTGCCAGGCCTTCCTGGCCCTCTACCAGACCTGGCGGGACCAGGCAGCCTACCTGTCTCTAGCGGACCTCCTGCGGAGAATCGTGGAGGCATCCACTTGGCTGGACCGGCTGGCCAGCCAAGCTTTTGCCTCAGACCGCCTGCAGGATTGGGAGGACTTTTTAAGCCAGGCAGAAGGCTTTGGCCGCCGGCAAGGTCACTCCCTTAGCCAATTTGCCCGTTATCTGGAAAGCCTGGCAGACCAGAAGGTAGACCTTGAAGAAGCGGATGCAGGCCCCTCTTCTGATGACGTCATTCAGATTCTCACCCTCCACGCGGCCAAGGGCTTGGAATTTCCCGCTGTTATCTACTTTGAGTCCAACTACGTGGGCCAGGACAGGGAGAAAAGCGATCCCCTGGCCTTCCTGCCCGACCAGGGCCTGGCGGCCCATTACCCCTGGGACGACTGCCGCGAACTGGTCCCGCCCCGCCGGCTCTACTTCAACCAGCTGGTCGATTTCCGCAAACGGGCCGAAGACTACCGCCTGCTCTATGTGGTGATGACCCGGGCAGAAGAGGTCCTCTACTTTACAGGCTCGGGCCAAGAGACAGACCTGGCCAAATTAGGGGATTACCTCAAGCAGGCCAGGGAAAAACGTAGTGGCCAGAGCCTTTCGACTGACCTAGTGGCCCAGGCTAAGTCTGACCTGGACCTCCTCCTCGCCAGCCTTGCCTTAACGACGCCGGACCTGGTGACCAGCCTGGAAAATCCCGCCCTGCAGGGTCCTCTAGACCTCAAGCGGGACGATGCCCAGCTGTCCTTTTATCGGGACGACCAACTAGCGGCTGACCTGGCCGCTGGCCCTGCCCAGCCCAGCCTGGCCGGGACCGACCAGCTGGTGGACGAAATAGCCCAGACCCCTCTGACCAAGGCGGCGGATTTCCCCCTCTTCCCAGAAACTCCTGAAGCCCAGAACCAGGTCGCAGCCCTCTTGCGAGGGGACGGCCTGGGCCCAGACCTCAGTCACATCCCCGCCAAGCTTACGGTTTCTGAACTCAAGGACCAGCTCGGTGCAGAACTTGCCGCAGCAGAAGGCCGCCAGGCCCAGCTGGCCCCTGGCCTCCGTGAGATGGCCTTGGACCTCCGCCGGCCGGAAGGGCCCACCCTCGCCCTGCCCAGCCAGATTTCCCAAGCCCATACAGGTCAGCCTGCTTCGGGAGGAGGGCCCCTGGGGGAGGCTCCAGAAAAACCCCTCAGCCCCAGCCAGTACGGCAGCCTTCTCCACCAGATTTTCCAGCGCCTCCGGCCCCAGGCCTTCCTCCAAGAGGACGGCAGCCTCAAAGCGGGTGCCGACCAGCTGTATGCCCAGGCCATGGAGGCAGAAATTCAAGCCCAAAGTCTGCCTGCCGAAAATCGGGGACTCCTCTTGGAGGCCTGGCCCTTTGTCCGCGACTTCCTAGATTCTGACCTGGGCCGCTGCCTCGCCCAAGCCGAGGCAGCGGGTCACTTTGTGGCCCGCGAGCTGCCCTTTACCCTGGCCGTCCCTGCCGCAGAACTCGCCCGTCAGACGGGCTATCCAGACCTCCCGCTAGAAGCGGGAGCCCTCAGCCTGGTCCAAGGCATGATTGACCTCTTTTTTGACCAGGGGGACGGCGTTATCTTAATTGACTATAAGTCTGATCGCTTAAAGGGAAGTCAGGCAGAACGAGACCGGGAATTGACCAGGCGCTACCAGGTCCAGCTGGACTACTATGCCAGGGCCATTTCCCAGCTGCGGGGCAGGCCTGTCCAAGCCAAAATCATTTGGCTGATCAGGGAAGGACGTGCTGTCCACCTGACTTAAGCCTTGCCAAGACCTGAAATAATTCTGTAACATAAACTACTAGATATAGTGTTAAGCTTAAAAAGTCTCTACCTCATGCGGTAGAGCGCGCTTGCCTTAAACATAGTGAAAAAGTAGGAGAAGAGGCCAAGATGGAGCAGATTTCTAGCATTATTCAGCGCTATTACACGAAAGCATTAGAAAATTCAGACAAGACAGTTTACGACTTATTTAAATGGACCAAGCGGGATGTCCTGCTGACGGACTACAAGACGGGCCGGGTGCTCTGTGACATGAAAGACCTGGAATTTCCGGAGGCTTATTCCCAGCAGGCCGCAGATATTATTGCATCCAAATACTTCCGCAAGGCCGGGGTGAATACCCCAGAGGGTCACGAGACCTCTATGCGCCAGGTCGCCCACCGCATGGTGGACTTCTGGGTAGCTGCCCTGGTGGAAGAGGGCCTGGTTGAGGAGGGTGACCAAAGCCAAATCCTCTATGACGAGCTGGTTTACGGGCTCTTAGCCCAGATTTACGCCCCCAACTCCCCCCAGTGGTTTAACACGGGACTCAAGCGGTCCTACGGCATTGAGGGCGGGCAAAACGAGCTCTATTACTGGGACCCCGAAAAAGAGGAGGCCGTAGAAAGCCCTGATACCTATACCCGGACCCAGGCCTCCGCCTGCTTTATCCTTTCCATTAAAGACTCCCTTTTAGGGGAAGCCTCGATCTCTGACCACTATGTTACAGAGACGCGGCTCTTTAAGGGTGGCTCAGGCACCGGTACCAACTTCTCCCCCATCCGGGCAGAGGGCGAGGGCCTGTCCGGCGGCGGCCAATCCTCCGGCCTCATGTCCTTCCTCAAGGGTCTGGACCGCAATGCCGGAGCCATTAAATCCGGCGGCACCACCCGCAGGGCGGCCAAAATGGTCATGCTAAACATCGACCACCCCGAGATTGAGGACTTCATCACCTGGAAGGCCAAGGAAGAAGACAAGGTCATGGCCCTGGCCAAAATGGGCTACGATGGCGATATTGATGGTGAGGCCTACAACACCGTGTCCGGCCAAAACTCCTGAACCTGGACGAGAATCCCCACGCCACAATTGAGCTCAAGGGCCGGGTAGACGATTCCGTCAACAGACAGGTAGAGGTAGCCAAGCTCTGGCGCCTTTTCAATGAATCCGCCTGGCGGTGTGCGGACCCCGCCCCCCAGTTTGACGATACCTTTAATGCCTGGCACACCTGCCCCGCCGGGGAGAACGGTGACCTAACCGACCCCCGCAACCGGATCAATGGCACCAACCCCTGTGGCGAATATGCCTTCCTGGACGATACCTCCTGCAACCTGGCCTCCATCAATGTGCTCAAGTTCTACGATCTCCAAAGCAAGCACTTTGACGTAGAAGGCTACCTGCACATGATCAGCCTCTGCCAACTCTTCCTGGAAGCCTCCATCGTGTGGGGCCAATTCCCCACCAAGGAAATTGCCCGCCGGACCTACCAGTTCCGTACCACCGGCCTGGGCATGGCCAACCTGGCCGCCCTGCTTATGTCCGTCGGCCTGCCCTATGACTCTGAAGAAGGCCGGGCGATCGCTGCGGCTCTGGCTGGCACCCTGACCGGTCAATCCTACTATGTCTCCTCCTTGATGGCGGAAAAGGTTGGTCCCTTTAGCTACTACGAGATTAATAAACCCTATATGTCCCGGGTCATGCGGAACCACGCTCGTGCCGCGGGTGCCCTCACGGATGCCCCGGAAGGCCTCAACTATGACCTACCCGTCGTCTCCCAGGACCTCCTGGAAGCCCAAGGTTTTGGCCAGCTGGGCCAGGCCCTGATTGCTTCTTGGGAAAAGGTCCTGGCCAGCGGAGAAGCCCACGGCTTCCGCAATGCCCAAGTTTCCGTTATGGCCCCCACGGGTACCATCTCCTTTGCCATGGACTGCGCCTCCACCTCCATTGAGCCTTTCTTTGGCCATGTCACCTACAAGAAGCTCTCGGGCGGCGGCTATATGAAGCTGGCCAACCCCCTCATTGAAAATGGCTTGGAGCGCTTGGGCTATTCAGCCGACCAGCGCCAGGCCATCCAGGCGTACATCATGCGGGAAGAAGACGGCATGATTGTGGATGGCAAGATTGAAGGCGCCCCCTACCTCCGGGAGGAGGACTTGGCCGTCTTTGACACAGCCAACACCTGTGGATCGGGTGAGCGCTACATTGCCTATACCGGCCATGTGGATATGGTGGCGGCCATTACCCCACTTATTTCTGGCGCAATTTCCAAGACTGTCAACCTGCCCCACGAGGCCACAGTGGAAGACTTTGAAGAAGTCGTCATCAGCTCCTGGGAAAAGGGGGTCAAGGGGATTACCCTCTACCGGGATGGGTCCAAGTTTGCCCAGCCCCTGAACCAAACCCTGTCCCAAGACCAGGGGGCCCAGCGGCTGGAAGACCTCTCCTACCAGGCCCTCCTCGCCAAGGCCAAGCGCCTGCAGCAGTTTGAAAAAGATGCCCTAACCGGTAAACTCTCCCGCCGTGACAAGCCGATCGGTGTACGGTCTGGCCGGACCCACCCTGCCCAGATTGAGGACGTGAAAATTTACACCACCGTCAATCGAGATTGGGAAGGCAATATTACGGAAATTTACATCACGACTGACCGGGAAGGCACCCTGATCATGGGTCTTTTGAACTCCCTGTCCAAGACCATCTCGGTCATGCTCCAATACCACATCCCACCCCAGCAGATCGCCAAGATGTTGCGCGGCCAGAAGTACGAGCCCTACGGCTTTGTCTCCCGCCACCCCTATATTAAATATGTCAGCTCCATCTCCGACCTCATTTCCAAGATTATTGACATTGAGACTGGGGACTATTCCCGGGTGCAAATCAAGCCTGAACCCGATGACCTGCCCAATATTGTGGACAATAGCGTGGACCCTGAACTCCTGGGCGAGGAACCAGAAACAGTGCCCGGTGAACCCATGTCCAGCCAGGTAGGTATTGAGGACTTTATCCACAAGAGCGCCATAGGGGCCTTCCTGAACGGGGAGAAAATTTACGACGGGTCAACCTGTCCCAATTGCTCCTCCACCCGCATGGTGCGCAACGGTACCTGCAAAGTCTGCCTAGACTGTGGGACAACCACCGGATGTTCATAGGATTTGAGCTATACTGAGTCAAGCCTAAGGAACAGGAAGTAGAATCGCTATGTCCAAACATATCTTTGTTACGGGAGGGGTGGTCTCTGGCCTGGGCAAGGGGATCACCGCAGCCTCCCTAGGTCGTCTCCTGAAAGCCCGGGGCCTCAAAATTGCGGCCCAAAAGCTCGACCCCTACCTCAATGTGGACCCGGGCACCCTCAGCCCCTACCAGCACGGAGAAGTTTACGTCACCGAAGACGGGGCGGAGACGGACTTGGACCTGGGCCACTATGAGCGTTTTATCGATGAAAACCTCAACCAATTTTCCAACCTCACCTCTGGTCGGGCCTATCAAAATGTGATCGACCAGGAACGGCGGGGGGCCTATATGGGGAAGACCGTCCAGGTGATCCCCCATATCACTGATGAAATCAAGGGTTTTATCTATAAGCTGGCCGACCACACCCAGGCAGATGTCGTCATTACGGAGATCGGGGGAACCATTGGCGATATGGAATCCGCCCCCTTTCTGGAGGCTGCCCGCCAGGTCTGGCAGGAATTAGGTCCAGACAACGTGATGTTTATCCACGTGACCCTGGTCCCCTACTTGAAGGCCTCCAAGGAGCACAAGTCCAAGCCCACCCAGCACTCGGTCAACGTCCTGCAAAGCCTGGGCATACAGCCGGATATCCTGGTCCTGCGGTCAGACGACCCCCTGCCCCCCAGCATCTTCAAGAAAGTCTCCCTTTTCGGCAACGTGCCGGAAGAGGCGGTGATTAGCAATATCTCTCTTAATACCCTCTACGAAGCCCCGCTCATGCTGGAAGAAAGCCATCTTTCAGACTTGGTCTGCCAAAAGCTCAAGCTCCCCTGCCAAGCGCCGGACCTCACGGCCTGGCGGGACTTAGTGGACCACATCAAGCATCCCAAGCACCAGGTAACTATTGGCCTAGTGGGCAAATACGTCCAGCTCCATGATGCCTACCTCTCCGTGGCGGAAGCCCTGCGCCACGCGGGCTATCCCGACCAGATTGAGGTCGATATCCGCTGGATTGATGCCGAAGCCATCGAAAGCCAGGGCCCCGCAGCCTTCCTGGCAGATGTAGATGGCGTGATCGTGCCCGGAGGCTTTGGTGCAAGGGGCATAGAAGGCCTGATTGCCGCCATCCAATACGCGCGAGAAAATAGCCTGCCCCTCCTAGGCATCTGCCTGGGCATGCAGTGCATGGTCATTGAATATGCCCGCCACGTCTGCGGCTGGAAACTGGCCAATTCCCGCGAATTCGATCCCGAAAGCCCCCACAAGGTGATTGACTTTATGCCTGGCCAAAATGACCAGGTGGACCTGGGCGGCACCCTCCGCCTGGGGGCCTACCCCTGCCAGATTAGACCTGGCAGCCAGATGGCCCAAGCCTACGGCGGCGTAGACCGGATAGAGGAACGCCACCGCCACCGCTATGAATTTAACAACGTGTATCGAGAAGACCTCACAGCCAAGGGCCTAGTTTTAAGCGGCCTCTCCCAAGACGGCCACCTGGTAGAAGCCGTGGAAGTCCCCGGCCCCAGCCTCTGCCTAGGCGTACAATTCCACCCCGAATTCAAGAGCCGGCCCAACCGGCCCCACCCCCTCTTCCTAGCCCTCATTCAGGGCGCCCACCAGCACCACCTGCAAAAAAATAGCTAGCCTCTACGAGGGCGCCCACCAACACCACCTACAAAAAAAGCAACTAGCCTCCGCGAGAGCGCCCACCAACACTCCACAAATAAGCAGCTAGCCTCCGCGAGAGACTAGCTGCTATCCTATCAAAGCTCCCTGCCGGCCCAGAACAAGCCCACGGGGAGTTTTGTCATTCAACTCAAGGACAAATTCAGAGGATCTTCTCCCTCAATAGCTAGAGCATTGGTGGCAAAGTGTTGATTCCTTTAATTTGCCGCCAATGAAAAAATCTTGCCCGGCTGACCCATTGGCGGCAAAACGCTGTTTTGTGAAAATGCCACCAATGCTTACCCCTCGCGCTGATCCGCTCTTGGTGGCAAAGTGTTGATTCCTTTAATTTGCCACCAATGCTCGCTCCCCACGTTGGTCGCTCCTATCATGGCAAATGGTGATATTTTTAATTTGCCGCCAATGAAAAAATCTTGCCCGGCTGACCCATTGGCGGCAATATGCTGTTTTGCGAAAATGCCACCAATACTCGCTCCTCATGCAGGTCGTTCCGATAGTGGCAAATGGTGATATTTTCAATCTACCGCCAATGCTTGCTCCATGAGCTGATTCGCTCTTGGCGGCAAAGTGTTGATTCCTTTAATTTACCACCAATGCTCGCTCCCCACGTTGGTCGCTCCTATCATGGCAAATGGTGATATTTTTAATTTGCCGCCAATGAAAAAATTTTGCCCGGCTGACCCATTGGCGGCAAAAGGCTGTTTTGCGAAAATGCCGCCAATGCTCGCCCACGCGCTGATTCGCTCTTGGCAGCAAAGTATAGATTTCTCAAAAATGCCGCCAATGGCCCAACCGGCCCAACCCCATTTTCCTGACCCTTATCAGGGCAGCCCAGGATTACAGGCAAGAAAAAGCAGCTAGCCTGGACGAGCCAAGCTAGCTGCTAGGGAAGAGCTTGTAAGCTCAATACATGTTTAACGCATATAAACCCAATTGCCATCTACCATAGTGCGGACACAGTGGGCATCGGCATCCAGGCCCGGGATCCCCTGATAGAGGCAGAGGTCAGCATCTTTGCCTTCCTCGATAGAACCGACCCGGTCAGCAATAAGGCCGATTTGGGCGGCCTGGATGGTGATCATGCGCAGGACACTCTCATGGGGCGTGCCAAGGCGGACGGCTTCACCGGCTTGAGTCACGATCTGGTCCGGGTGGAGGATGGGACCATCCGTCATAATAGCGCAGGTCACGCCTCTTTCATCCAGCACGGCCAGGCTCTCTATATCAATCTTACCGCACTCGCCCGGCAAGAGGGGAACGCCAATGGGCCCATAAATGACGCCGTGCAGGTGTTTGGACCCGCAGATTTCCTCGTAGAAATCACTGGCCCCCCAGGCGTGGTCCAGAGTGCAGAGGATATCAAACTCCTCGGCTATCCGGAGGGTAGTTAGCATATCAAACTGCTCGCAATGGACCTTGATGGGAATTTCCCGGCGGAGGACCCGGCCGACATTTTCTAAACCCTGGTCAAAGGCAGGTGCTTGGCCCTTGCCCTCCTGGGCCAGGGCTTTTTTGGCCAGGTATTCCTGGCCCTTTTTCAGGCAGTCGCGAATCACGGCCGCTATGCCCATCCGGGTCATAGGCCGTTCTTTGCGGTCCCCATAGACCCCCTTGGGATTGCCGCCCAGGGCCATTTTGAGGGCAACGGGATTCTTAATGCAACGGCTCTGCAGGGACTGGCCCTGACTCTTGAAGGCGCAGACCAGGCCGCAGACTACATTGCCTGATCCAGGGGTGAGAATGGAAGAGGTGATCCCGGCCGACAAGGCCCGGTCAAAATCATATGAGTCCGGATTAATGGAATAGAGGGCCTCCAGGTCTGGAGTGGCCGGATTGGTCATTTCGTTTAAGTCCTGGTCTTCCATAGAGTCACCAAAGCCCCCGATATGGCTGTGGGCATCCACAATACCCGGCATTAAGAAGAGGCTTTGGGCATCGAAAACGGGGACATCAGAGCCCAGAGAAGCAGACAGGCCCTTACCAATCTTGGCAAACTTTCCATCCTGAATGAGGATCTCGCAGTCCTTTTCTGTATAGGCGGCCAGATCCTGGTGGTGGCGCTTGTGGCCGGGGCCCGCGGCGCGAAAAACTTGGGCGTTTTTAATTACCAGCATGATACTCGATTCTCACTTTCTTGGGGATTTTGTCCGGCGATAAAGACGGACTCTAGCTTGGCCTGGTAGCTCTCAAAAGGATCGCCTGACCAGATGGAAAAATCCGCTGTCTTGCCCTCTTCGATGGAGCCAATTTCTCCATCCAGGCCGAAGATTTTGGCTGGGGTCAGGCTAATGGCCTTTAAAGCTGCTTCCTTGCTCAGGCCATGCCTCCGCCATTGCAGGGCATTCCACAAGAGGGACTCCTTGCCGCCAGTGGGGTAGGAGCCAGCGGTTGAAATAGCCAGGTCCTCGCTGGCAAAGAGGGGGATAATTTCCTCGTAGGCCAGTTGCTTGTTGGCCCGGTTGATACACTCGGTCACATCGCCAAAGATGACCTTGACCTCCCGGCCGGCCTCTTTCAGGATTTGATAGATTTCTAGGTTAAAGCCATAAGCCCCCATCAGGACCAGCTTGATCTGGGGGAAGTCCTCCAGGGCCAGGATTAGGGCTTCCATCTCTTGGCTAAAATCTAGGTTGATCAGGAGGGGGACCTGGCCAGTCACTACGGGCTGGAGGGAGAGGCTGATCGGATCATAGTCCTCTTTCTCTGCCTGATAGGTCTGGGCCTTTCGCAAGGCCTGCCGCAAGAGGGCAAAAATGCCCATCCGGGTGCTAGGGCGAACCTGCCGGCTTTCAAAGGATTTTTTCACCACTTCACTGACCGAACCTGCCAGGGCCAGCTGGTCCTGGATCAACATGTCATAAGGCGACTTACCAAAAGTCTTATAGGCCGCCGCTCGTCCTGCCAGCACGCTATTGGGGGCAGGACCGACAACTGCTGAGGTCACACCATAATCGTAGACCTTCTGGAAGTTCATGCCATCCTGGTCGAAGGCAAAAGTCACATCCAGGTCGGGAGTCAGGGGCTGGCTGTTTTCATTCTGGTCATCACCGGACCAGCCGGGGCCCATGATGCCCCATTGGCAGTAGGCGTTGATGAAGCCAGGGAAGATGTGCTTGCCCTGCGCGTCCAAGACCGTGCAGGCTGGCGGGCAGTCCGCGGGGTCAATGACCGGGGCCAGGCGGGAAAAAGACTTGCCCTCGACTAGGACATCTAGCTTTTGGGCGGGGGCCAGGCCTGTGTGTAGGCTGGCGTTTTTGATCAATAACATGCGTGTTCCCCTTTTCTCAAATATATCTTCGATTATTTTTCGATTATTTCTTTAATAGTCTGTGATGCGCTGCGCCAGGCGCGCATCTACGCATCTAGTCAAACATGTTTAAATCTATTCAAGCTTATCATTAAAAATTCTAGTAGAAAGCACTTGAAAATCTACATCTTTTAGAAAAAAACCTAGGCATAATCGAAGATAATCAACTATTAGTTGATTAACGCGAACTCCTAGAGATGGCTCCGCTTGCGTTCCAAATTGCTAATACACCAGAAGTTTATCTTGTTCAAACACTCGCTACTAAGAACTAGGAAGGCGACAAAGGCGGTGGCCAGCCGGGGCCGGTAAATGGTTGTGGTCCCCGTAGATAACTCCACCTGTTCGGCCTCTAGCCAGTCCATGTCCATCAATTGCTGGATGTATTTCAATGCCCTTTCCTGGCTGAGCTGGTTTTCCCGGCAAATATACTCCAGGGAGAGGAGGTTGACCCGATTTTTATGGAAGTAGATGATGAGGTCTAAAAAGGCTTGGTCGCTTAAAATTTTATAAAAGGCGGCCAGCTGCTGGCTGTCGCAGAGTAGGGTCCGGGCCCCCTCGGGCGGGTCTTTCATCATAAAGAACCAGGGTTGATTTTCCTGGATCAGGCCATAGAGAAAGCCTGTATCTAGGGCAACCTCTATCCGGGTGCAGTTTAAGTCAAAGGGGTCGTCGCTTTCGCTGAAGGGTAGGGCGGGGTCTACGGCCACTTCGCACAAGCTCTTGCAGATGGTCCAAAGCATTTGGAAAGCCCGCTTCATCCTCTCCTCCTGGCCCTGCTGGGCAGAGATGACCTGGAAGATTCGCTTATCCAGATGCTCATGATCCGTACACTCCCGGCCAAAAAGCTGGTCTATGCTGATTTCAAATAAGTCTGCAATCCGCGGCAGGAGGAGGATATCGGGCGAGCCCCCACATTCCCACTTAGATACGGCCTGGACAGAAACGCCGATCATTTTGGCCAGTTCTTTCTGGGTTAAATTTTTCTCCTGGCGGAGTCTTTTAATATTTTCACCAATGACCATGGATGCCTTCCTCCTCAACAGCATTGCTGTGGATTTTAGGGCCGGCTTGTATGGAAGACAGACACTGCAAGTATGTCTTCTCCAAGTGGGACCTGATATGGTCATTTATCATAGCACAAATCAACTGACATTTTATCTCGCTAAACGATAGGTATTTTTTTCTCCAAAACAATTCTATCGAATGAACATACAGTTAGGCATTTTGTTGCTAAACTTAATGTGTCACTAGCGATTTCTACTTTTTCCTAACAAGTACAGAGCTGAGTGAAGAGGATTTTGGAGGGGACTTTTATGTCAAGATTTGTGCTGCGACGGCTGATCAGTGGCTTTTTAACGGTCCTGACCGTTTTCGTGATCAATTTTATGATTATTCAGGCCGCGCCGGGCGATCCGGTTAAAACCATCATGGGTAAGGAAACGGATGACCCTCAGTTGCGTATGGCCCTGGAGGCTAAGTTTGGTCTGGATAAGCCCTGGCCGGAGAGATTGTGGAATCAATTTTCAGCTGCCATGCAGGGCGACTTAGGCACTTCTATTATTTATAACCGCCCGGTTGGCGATATGATCAAAGAGCGGGTCCTGCCCACCGTCTTGCTCGGCTTGACCTCCGCCATTCTGGCCCTCGTTATCGGTACGGCCCTCGGCATTTTCTGTGCCAGAAGGGAGGGCAGTTTCTTGGATGGCCTCTTCTCTACGGTGTCCTATACCCTGGATGCCATGCCTTCCTTCTGGTTGGGCCTCATGCTCATCATTCTCTTTTGCTCCCAGCTCCGCTGGCTACCCGCCCAGGGCATGGTCAATGTCCGGGCCGGCTACGAAGGCTGGGATAAGGTAGTAGATGTCCTGATCCATATGATCCTGCCTACCCTGACCCTGACCCTGATCAGTATGCCGGGTTATTTCCGCATTGCCAAAAGCTCTATCCAGCAAGTCACGAGTGAGGATTTTATCCTGACCCTCCGAGCGGCCGGTATTGATGATGGCAAGATCTTCCGCAAATATATTTTTAAGAATGCCATTTTACCTACTATTACCATGTTTGGTATTACCCTGGCTTTCTTGATTACCGGGGTGACCCTGGTGGAAATTGTTTTCTCCTGGCCGGGTATGGGTCGCCTGACCATGACTGCCATTAACCAATTAGACTATCCTACCCTCATGGGTGTTTACCTGATTATGAGTATTTCCGTAGCCGTCATGATGGTGGTGGTCGACATTGTTTATGCCTTGTTTGACCCGCGGATTCGATATAACTAGAGGAGGCCTGCCATGCAAAGATCTTGGTTACAATCCTTCGTTAAAGCTTTCCGGGCTGACCGTCAACTGCGTTACGGTATTCTCGGTATGGTCTTTTTGCTGATCGTGATTATTTTCGCTCCTTATATCGCGACCCACGATCCCTATTCTTTTGACTACACCCGTCTCTTAGCACCGGGTACGGATGGCCATATCCTGGGTACCAACCACTTGGGCCAGGATGTCTTCTCCATGATTGTCTATGGGGTCCGGACCTCCCTCAAGGTGGCCCTCATCTCTGCCCTCATTTCTGGAGCCATCGGCGTCCTCGTGGGCGGCCTGGGTGGCTTCTTAGGCGGCAAGGTGGACCTGATCATCTCGGAGCTCATCAATATATTCTTGATGATCCCTTCCTTCTTCTTAATCCTTTTAATCATTGCCCTCTTTGGCAACAGCATTGTCAATGTCATGATTGTCATTGGGATTACCACCTGGCCCAGCAATGCCAAGCTCATGCGGTCGCAAGCCCTTTCCCTCCGGGAACGGACCTTTGTGAAATCCGCTGTGGCCCTGGGCGAGAGCAACAGCCAGATTCTCTTTAAGTACATCCTGCCCAACGGAATTTTCCCAGTCATTGCCAATACCACTCGGGGCATGTCTGGCGCTATTTTGACGGAAGCCTCCCTCTCCTTCCTGGGCCTGGGCGACCCCAACATTGTTTCCTGGGGCCAGCTGATTTACCAGGGCAAACCCTTTATCACCAGCGCCTGGTGGATTTCGGTCTTTGCCGGTATTTCCATCGTCATTACGGTTATCTTCTTCTATCTCCTGGGCGATGGACTCAACCATGTACTCAATCCCAAGTACAACTATGGGAGGAACTAAGCATGCAGCAAACGACAAATAATCAAGATAAATTGCAAGACCTGAAGCCGGAGGCCCTAGACCCTCAAGTCTCTGAGGCGGGCCGAGAGGAAGTCCTCCGCATCAAGGATATGAATGTGACCTATGTCAACCGCAACAAGAAGGTCAAGGCAGTCCGCCACGCCAGTCTGACCATCTATAAGGGTGACTCCATGGGCCTGATCGGGGAGTCCGGCAGTGGAAAATCCACCCTGGCCATGGCCCTCCTGGGCCTGCTGCCTAAAAAATCTACCCTCATTGATGGTGAGGCCATCTTTATGGGCGACAAGAACCTCCTGACCCTCTCCAACAAAGAGCTCAACCAGCTCCGCTGGACGGAGATTGCCGTGGTTTTCCAGAAAGCCATGAACTCGCTCAGCCCGGTCCACCGGATCAGCACGATTTTTGAGGATATCTATTTAGCCCATAAGCCTGGGACCAGTAAGCAGGACATCCGGAAGATTTCTCTGGCTCTCCTGGACCTGGTCAACCTGCCGGAAAGGGTCTATACCCTCTATCCCCATGAGCTGTCCGGCGGTATGCTACAAAGAGTGGCTATCGCCATGAGCCTTCTCTTCTCCCCTCAGCTCTTGATCTTTGACGAGGCCACCACAGCCCTGGACGTTGTGACCCAGGGCCAGATCCTCAAGGAGATCCAGAACATGGAGGAAAAGCTCTCCACCACCCGGATCATGATTACTCATGACATGAGTGTGGTGGCGGCCAGCTGCAATAAGATGGCCGTCCTCTACGCCGGGGAAATTTTGGAGTTTGGCTATGTCAGCCAGCTTATGAAAACCCCCTACCACCCCTATACCCAGGCCCTTCTAGCTTCTTTCCCCGCCCTCCATGGCGAGAAAAAGCAGCTGGAGTCCATACCCGGTTTCTTGCCTGACCTCAGCTCTGACTTGTCGGCCCGTTGCGTCTTTGCCCCTCGCTGTAAGAATGCTGGGCCCAGATGCCACAAGGAAAAACCCTATCTCAAGCCCTCACCCTGCGGTTGTGGTGAAGTAGCTTGCTTTATGTATGACGGAGGTGTGGAGTAATGGCTTATATCGAAATTCAGGATATTGCGAAGTGGTATGACTATAAAGCGCCCACGCTCATTGGCCAGCTCAAGGGGGGTAAAAAATATATTAAAGCCGTAGACGGGATCAATCTCTCTATTGATAAAGGGGATATCCTCGGCATTATCGGGGAATCGGGCTGCGGCAAGAGCACCCTGGGCCGGATGCTGGTCCGCCTGGAAGATCCTACCCGGGGCGATGTCTTGGTCGACGGCGTCTCAACCAACGACCTCCTGCGCAAGGACCGCAAATCCTTCCGCCGGACCGTCCAGATCATCTTCCAAAACCCCTTTGATACCTTCACCCCCCGGGATACCATCCGGCAGATCCTCCAGCGAACCCTGCGTATTCACGCGATTGGGGCCGATGAAGCTGCCCGAGATAAGCTGATCCATGAGGCCCTGGAGGGTTCCGGCCTCGTCCCAGTGGAAGATATTGTCAACCGCTACCCTCACGAATTGTCGGGCGGCCAGCTCCAACGTATTTCCATTACCCGGGCCATGCTCCTGGACCCCAGCATCGTCATTGCAGACGAGCCGGTCTCCATGCTGGACGTGTCTGTCCGGGCTGATATCATCAACCTCTTGATCCATCTCAGCCAGACCCGGGGCACCACCTTGGTCTTTATCAGCCATGATATCGCCCTAACCCGCTATACCTGTGATGTGGTCGCGGTCATGTACCTGGGCCGGGTGGTTGAATATGGCTTGACCGATGAGGTTATCAGCAATCCCCAGCACCCCTATACCAAAGTTTTGATTTCTAATTGCACTTCTATAGACCCGGAGGATAAGCAAGACCCCATCCCCATTGAGGGCGAACCGCCCACACCCCTGGACCCCGGGGCCGGCTGCTACTTTGCACCCCGCTGCCCCTATGCAGTAGATGCCTGTTTCAAAAAATATCCTGACAAACAGGTCATCAGTGACTCGCATTATGCGGTCTGCGACCGTATCAATGCTATACAAGAGGAATCTTAGAAAAAAGTTTGAGGAGGAATCAAACATGAAAAAGATCTTAACCCTTGCACTCGCAGCCTTACTGGTGATGAGCCTGAGCCTGGGCCTGGGCAACATCACTCTGGCTGAAGAAGACAAAGATGCCCCCCCGATTAAAGAAGGTGGCACCCTGGTTGTTAGAGAAGCAGGCGACCCCATGTCCTTCTGCCCCAGCGCTGCGGCAGACGACAATGGCTATGCCATGTTCCAAAACATGTACAACCGCCTGACCAAATTGGACTCTTCCAAGCAACCTGTACCTGATGCCGCAGAATCTTGGGACATTTCTGATGACGCCAAGACCATCACCTTCCACCTCAAAGACAACATGAAGTGGTGGGACGGCGAGGCCCTGGATGCCGAAGACGTCAAATATACTTTTGACTACATCAAAGAGCATCCGACCTGCTACTTCAGCTCCTCCATGGAAATTGTTGACGAGATCGAGATCGTTGACCCCCTGACCGTCGTCTTCCACATGAATACCGCTGATGTCAGCTTTGTGGCCAGAATTGGCTGGTATGCCACCTTCATCCTGCCCGAACACATTTACAACAATGGTGAAGCTTGGGAAGACAACGAAGCCGCTAAAACTAAGCCCATGGGCTCTGGTCCCTTCATGTTCGATTCTTACGAACAGGGTAAGCACACCATCCTGGTGAAGAACCCCAACTACCATGACGGCGCTCCTCACCTGGACAAGTTGATCTTTGCCATCGTTCCCGATGACACCACCGCTGTACAGGCCATGTTCAACGGCGAAATCGACACCATCGCCATGGTACCCGACGCCTTCTTAGACCAAATGCAGGCTGACCCCAACTGGCGTGTTGACCGTGACCTCTACCCCTCCCCCTGGCGCTATATCTTCAACCTGGAAAATGAAAAGGTACAAGACGTGGCCATTCGCCAAGCCATCGCCCGCTGCGTTGACCGTAAGGAATTTTCCGAAAAAGTTACCTCTGGCGTTATGCCTCCCGAGTGGACCGCCTATCCTAGCATCGTAGAGTGGGCCGCCAACACCGATTACCCCTATCCTGACGTTGATATCGAAGGCGCCAGAAAGATCCTGGAAGATGCCGGTTATGAAGCCGACAAGGATGGCTTCTATGTCCGTGGCCTGACCATCGACTGCTTCGAAGGTCAATTAGTGGACATGACCAAGCTCCTTATCGCTAACTGCGCGAAAGCCGGTATCGAGATTGAACTGATCGTTTCTGAATTTAATGCTTGGGCTGAAAAAGTTGTCCGTCACGGTGACTGGATAATCGAGGCCCAGGGTGGCTTCATGGGTCCTGACCCGGCCGCTCTGAAATCTCGCTTCGGCAAGGATTCTAACAGCAACTTCGGTAGCTATATCAATGATGATTTCGAAGCCCTCCTAGACAAGGGCGCTGGGGAAACTGATCCTGAGAAGCGGGCCGAATACTACAAGGAAGCCCAGGTTTACCTGATTGACGATATGCCTGCCATCAACGTTCTGGCTTGGGCCGGCTATACCGCTTCCCGGTCTGACCTCTACAACCTGCCTATCGATGGCGCTGGTAAGTGGGGCTGGAACGAATACACCTACACTTACTACATTGATGAGTAAGCAATAGCTAGACGCGTATAAACACTTCCAAGGGGGCGGGGACAAAGTCTCTGCCCCCTTGCTTGTAAAATGAAAGGCAGATGTCGATGAATAGCGTTGTAAAATATTTAGAAATTGCCAATGACTCCTCTCCTGTATGGCTGGATGGGGGCAATAAGATAGCCTATATCCACCACGATGAGGCAGGGGACCATATCTGGGATCTAGACCTGACGACCGGTGAACGCCGCCGTTGGACCCAGGACCCCATTGCCTGCTGGCAGTTATATGCCGACCAGGTCTCAGGCAGCCTCTACTTTTCCATGGACCCCAGCGGGAGCGAATGTGAGAGCATTTTCCGCCTGACCCAGCCTGGCGCCCAGCCTGAGAAACTTGTGGAAGGGGGGCCAGCCCGCAACTTCTTCGCGGGTGTCCATCCCGGGGCCCAGCACCTGGCCTATGCCTCTAACCAGCGCCATACCGAACACTTTGACATCTGGATAAAAGACCTAGAAACGGGCCAAGCCCGCCTGGTCCAGGCTTTTGAAGACAATTACAACTGGCCGGCCCCCAATGCCATTTCCCCCAACGGCCGCTATTTTCTCTACAACAAGCTCAAGGCCGAAAGCGACAATGCCTTGTGGATGACCGATTTACAAACAGGGGACAGCCACCGGGTTCTCCCGACGGACCAGCTTTCCGCAGATGTGAAACCCTGCTGGAAACACGACAGCCGGGGCTTTTACTTCCTCAGTGAATTAAATGCAGAATTCTACCAACTCTACTACTATGACCTGGACAGCAAAGAGGCCAGCCTACGCAAGGCCTTTGACTACGATATAGAAAACCTGGCCCTATCCGCCGATGACCGCTATCTCTGCCTGACCCTCAACGCGTCCGGCTATTCCAGCCTAAAAATCTACGACTTGACCACAGGCCAAGCAGTCAACACCATCCTGCCCCCCAAGGCGGTCATCAGCCCCTACTCCCTCATGACCTGGTCCCAAGAGGGCCACAAGCTCCTCTTCAGCCTGAGCAGCGGGGCCCGACCGGAGGGGATCTGGCTCTTAGATCTAGACCGAGACGCCATGCAGCGGCTCAGCCCCGATAGCCTGGCACCCGACTTCAAGGCCAGCCTGGTGGAGCCGGAACTCCGGTCCTACCAGTCCTTTGACGGCCTCAAAGTGGACTATTGGCTCTACCTGCCCCAAGGGCAAGCGCCGAGGCAGGCGAGCCAGGCGGATCAGCTGGGGGAAGCGGCGCAAGCCAAGCAGGCGAGCCACCCGGATCAGCTGGGGGAAGCGGCGCAAGCCAAGCAGGACAGCCAGCCGGATCAGATAGGGGAACCGAGACAGCTTCCCTGCCTGATCGAGATCCACGGCGGCCCAGAGGGCCAGGAAAGGCCCAGCTTCAACGAATTTATTCAATACCTCCTGGCCCAGGGTATTGCGGTTGTTGCCCCCAATGTCCGGGGTAGCACCGGCTACGGCAAACACTTTACCCACCTGGACGATGTAGAAAAACGCCTGGACAGCGTCCGGGACATTGAAGCCCTAGTCCACCACCTGGTGGACACCGGCCTGGCGGACAAGGACCGGATAGGGGTCTCCGGCACCAGCTACGGCGGCTTTATGACCCTGTCCTGCGCTGGCCGCCTGCCCGACCTCTTCGCCTGCGCGGTCGATACAGTCGGCATGTACAACCTGGTCACCTTCCTGGAAAATACCGCAGACTACCGCCGCCCCCACCGGGAAAGCGAATACGGCAGCCTGGCCCAGCACCGCGAACTCCTCTATGAAGTGTCGCCCATTGCCAAGATTGACAATATTACTGCCCCCCTCATGGTCATCCAGGGCAAGAACGACCCCCGGGTCCCCGTCACAGAGTCCGACCAAGTGGTCGACCACCTGAAATCCTTGGGCAAGGAGGTCTTCTACCTCTGCTATCCCGATGAAGGCCACGGCATCCGCAAGATGAAAAACCGTGTGGACTGCTACCCCAAAATCGCAGACTTCCTCAAGACCCATCTCGCTATCCAGGAATAGGAGATATCCCTGGTAATAAGCTCTGCCTAAGAGCCACTCAAGATGAGGATGCCGCTCAAGATAAGGACGCCACTCAAGATAAGGAAGTCTCTCAGATTAGGAGAAGATATGAAAGCTATTTTTGAAAAATTACTTAATAATATTCCCGACTATAAGGTCTTCTTGACCCCTGATGAGCTAGACCAAAGCTCCCGCGACCTGGCCGCCCGCTATCCGGACGTGGTCAGCCTGTCCACTATTGGTCAAACTAAGGAAGGCAAGGACCTCCTCTGCCTCAAAATAGGCCAGGGGTCCAAGAACGCCCTCATGTTCGGCTGCCCCCACCCCAACGAACCTATCGGCACCATGATGCTGGAGTATTTCACCCAGGCCCTGGCGGAACAAGCAGACTTACGGGCTGAGTTTGACTACACCTGGTATGTGGTCAAAGCCTGGGACCGGGACGGCCTGGAACGCAACCAGGGCTGGCTCAAGGGCCCCTTCACGACCTACAACTACTCCAAGCACTTCTTCCGGCCGGCTGGCCACCAGCAGGTGGAATGGACCTTCCCCATCCACTACAAGGACCTGAACTTTGACAAGCCCCTGCCGGAAACCCGGGCCATGATGCAACTCATTGATAAGATTCAGCCAGACTTTATCTACTCCCTGCATAACGCCGGCTTTGGCGGTGCCTACTGGTACCTAACCCACCAGCTGCCAGAAGCCCGCTACGAAGCCCTCCGCCAGGCTGCCGACCGGGTCAAGGTCCCCCTCCACCTGGGTGAACCTGAGATGCCCTATCTCCAGCCCCTATCGCCTGCCATCTACCCCAACCTCAGCATTTCTAAGGACTACGATTACCTGGAAAAATACGGGGCCACAGACATTGCCGAAAAGATCAAGGTAGGCGACAGCTCCGCTGCCTACGCTTCAAAATATGGGAGCTTCACCCTCCTGGCCGAGCTGCCCTACTTCTACGACCCCCGCATCATGGACCAAAGTCCCACGGATATGACCCGTAAGGACGCTATCCTCTACCAGCTAGACCAAAGCGAAAAGTCCAACGCCTACATCCAATCCATCTTGGAAGCCACCGCTGGCCTCAGCCGGGAAGACTCCCAATACCGCATGGCCTTAGTTGCCTTCTCCAAGAACGACTACAACGAGAGCACCCGGAAAATGGTGGAAGAAGCAGAATACCAACGCCCCGCCACCGAAGCCGAACTCCTGGACTCCGTCCACCTTTCCCCCTTCTACAAAAGCCTCTCCTACGGCATGGCCACCCGCATGTGCCAAGAAGCCCTCGAAGAATGGCAGGCCAAGGCGGCCAAGCTGGAAGCTGGGTCTGAGACTGCTGGCCACGAGGCTGCTAAGTTGGAAGCTGCTGGCTCCAAGGCTACCATGCTGGAAGCTACAGATGTAGCGGGCCAGGCCGTTGCCGATGTCGATTACGAAGCCGATGTCGATGTCGAGCAAGTGCAAGCCGCTGTTCGCAAACTCACCGACCTCGTGGCCTCCTGCGCTACGGCCCATGCCGAACTCGATAAGGAAAACGCCGACGCCTTGCACTACAGCGTCGTCCCCATCCACGACCTCGTCTCCATCCAGCTGGAAAGCGGTTTAATTGTTTTGGACGCCCTCAAAAACGGCGAGGCCAAAGCCTTGGACGCGTAAATGCAAGCGTAACTCCGCTTCTATCCCTATCTACCTACCTCTCAGGGCCTAGCCCAGCCCTGCCTGGCTAGAGGCCCTGAGTAGGTTAAGCTTATATCCCATGGCTAACTAGCCTTTGAGATAACTCCTAAACACATACCTGACAAAGCTCCCTGCTGGCCCTGAACAAGCCCGCAGGGAGTTTTGTCATTCAACTCAAGGGCAAATGCAGAGGATCTTCTCTCCGGAAGTTAGGGGATTGGCGGCAAATGGTGATAATTTCAATTTGCCGCTAATGAAAAAATTTTGCCTGGCTAGACCATTGGTGGCAAAACGCTGTTTTTACGAAAATGCCACCAAGGCTTGCCCCTCGCGCTGGTCCGCTCTTGGTGGCATAGTATCAATTCCTTTAATTTGCCACCAATGAAAAAATTTTGCCTGGCTAGACCATTGGTGGCAAAACGCTGTTTTTACGAAAATGCCGCCAAGGCTTGCCCCTCGCGCTGGTCCGCTCTTGGTGGCAAAGTGTCAATTTCTTTAATTTGCCACCAATGCTTACTCTTCGTGCTGGTCGCTCCTATCATGGCAAATGGTGATATTTTCAATTTGCCACCAATGAAAAAATTTTGCCTGGCTAGACCCTTGGTGGCAAAACGCTGTTTTTACGAAAATGCCACCAAGGCTTGCCCCTCGCACTGGTCCGCTCTTGGTGGCAAAGTGTCAATTTCTTTAATTTGCCACCAATGCTTACTCCCTGCGACTGTTTACGCGCCCTATTTGGTCAACATCCGGTTGAGTAGAGCCTCATAAACCGGAGTAGACCGGCAGAGGGCGCTGGTGAAATAGGCGGCGTAACTCACGATAATCAAGGGAAGCAGGTCAGAGGGGGCCCCGCCCGTCATCTCTAAAATCAGGAAAATCCCGGTGAGGGGGGCCCGCACGATGGCGGCAAAATGCCCAGCCATCGCAAGGAGGGCAAAGGTCAAGAGCCAGTCAGCGCTTAATAGACCGCCTGCGATGAGGGCGGAGGCATAGGCTTGGCCGATTAAGGAGCCCAGGGCGAGGAGGGGGAAGAAAATGCCACCGGGAATGCCAGAGGAGAAGGCCACGAGCAAGAGGAAAAGTTTGAGAGTGTAAATTAAAAGTGCCTGGCCAATACCCAGGCTCGCCTCAGTCTGGGTCAGGATAAAGTTTTCCCCCGAACCTAGGAGGGAGGGGTCCAGGAGGAGAAAAATGGCCGTGACCACAAAGGGCAGGACATGTTTGCAGGTGACTGGGACTTTTAGCCAGTCATAGAAATCCTTGCCCCACATGATGGCCTTATTAAAGAACACGCCGGAGAGGCCTATCACTAGGCCTAAACCCAGGAGCTGGGGGATCACCTGAGGCTCAAAACGATGCAGAGGGGAGACCTTCATGCAAGCTGCACTGCCGATGAGCAGGCGGGAAAGACTGGTGGCGGTCAAAACGGTTAAAGCAAGAGACATGAATTTCCGATGGCTGGTTTGGTGAAAGAGCTCCTCTACGGTAAAGAAAAGTCCTGAAATGGGGGCATTAAAGGCGACCGCCATTCCCGCGCCCGCACCACCTGCCAGGAGCATTTTTGTATCTGCCTTGCTGGAGTGGCTTAACTCACCCACCCCCTGGCCCAAGGCCCCGCCAATTTGCACAGAGGGTCCCTCCCGGCCCAGGCTGAGCCCAGACCCAATGGCCAGCAGTCCGCCCAAGAGCTTATTTATAAAGATCTTCCACCAGGACAAGTTGAGTTTGTCTTGCAAAATCCCGGATACTTGGGGAATACCCGACCCCCCGATCATAGGCTCCTTTTTTGTGCAAAAGGACACCAGGAGGCCGATCAGGACAAAGATCCCCACAAAGAGGAGACTATATAAGGCATTCCCCCGGGCCCAGGCCAAGAGGCGGCTGACCAGACCCATCACTTGAGGGATCCCCCAGCGGAAAAGAGACACAACCAGGGCCACTAGCACCCCGGTCAGCAAACTCTTCAGGAGGAGAGGGTATAGCTGCCCCTTATCCTCCGCCGTGGTGTCTTCTGCACCTCCGCCTGCAACGCCGATTTCGGCTCTAGTGGCATCTTCGTTGCTTCCGCCTCCTGCTCCTACAACGGATTTGACTGTTGTTGCGTTTTCAGCCGTTGTCGCGTCTTCGGCTGTTGTAGTTGCGCCCCTGCCTATTACGCTAGTATCTACTATAGCTACGTCTTCGGCCACCAGTTCATGCTTGTTATTGCGATCCAAGTTCACGTCTTCCACCAACCTATCTTAAGTCCAGGTCTGCCGCAAATGCTTGCAACTTTCACATCTGCCACAACCCTTGTAAAAATCACAAACGATTATACAACTACGGTCCAAAGAGGAAATCCCCGTTAGATCTGAGGAAGCTTGTGAAATTCCACTTTTAGCAAATTCACAGGCAAACCGTAGCCCTTTTTCGCAGGGTAAAACTTGTGAAATCCTTTAAATTAGAATTACACAAGGATACAGCGCGCCCTCTGCTTGATAAAAGCTTGTGAAATTATCTAAACCGTCTTTTTCACAAGCTTTTTGCAACTTTTCCCGAGATTGTTGCTCATGTGAAATCATCTTATTGATCATCTCACAAGAATCAGTGAGGAATCCGCGTAGCCTGAGATATGAAAAAGCCTGTGGAATCCTTGAAACCAGAATTTCACAGGCTCTATCTAGCTTTAGTCCGGTATGGTTGGACTTTGGTAGACGGCTGGCCCTGCTTCAATTAAATCACAAAATGCATAAAGCGCAGGATTTCCCACCAGTCGTCCGCCTCATAAATCAGGCTGCGGCTGCCGTCGGTTTGGGCGCCGGGGTAAAAGGAATTCTTGTAACATTCGGGATGGTTCTTGTAAACAATCTCAATCCTAAAATGCTTGGGCAGGGTGAAGGCCTTGGCCAGATCACGGCTTAAGGCTTTGTCCACAGCTTCCTTGATCAGGCTTATAGCCTTGTCTGGATGAAGGGAATGGGTACAATCCCCAATGCCCTTTTGGGTGGCTACGGTTTCTAGTTGAGGTAGGTCTTGCTTGGCCACTTGGCAGAGCCCTTCGTCTCCGGTGAGGACCAGGAGGGGCACTCCGTAATAGGCGGCGGTCAACATGTTGATGTAATATTCACTGACTAGGCGGCCATTCAAGGTAATGGAGAAAATCCGGGAACTGGAAAAGCTGTGGGAGAGGGGATTTTCGCCTGAGCCAGCCCGGCTGTGGTAGCCAACCATCAAGCAGCCATCAAAGGACTCATCAATGCCGTCCATCATTTCCTTGGGATTGCCTGCCCAGCCCCGGATAAAGCTGCATTCCTTGGGGAATAGGGCAGGGGTCATATTGCGGGCGGTAGCATGGGCATCTCGGACGACAATCTCCCTTACTCCCCGGTCAACAGCAGCCTCGGCCGCAGCTGCGGCCTCTAAGGTCATCTGTTCTGCAAAATACTTATAGGCTTCTTCCTTATCGTTGGCCTCCAGCCAGTTGGAAATCCCGGCCACGCCTTCAATATCTACACTCATGTAAAGTTTCATCTCGTTTGCCCTCCTTTTTCTGGATTATGGCATTTTTCAGTTGTGGAGGCCAGGCCCGGATGTTGGCCCAAAGCAAAATAAAAGAGGAGCCAAGCAGGACGGCTTGGCTCCGGAGCTCTCTAGGAGATGTGCTTGCCGGTGGCTCTCCAGAAAAATGCCTTACAGCAAGAATTTAAGAATTTCAGAATAATAGCCTTACAGCAGCTTTTCGATCTTTTCCGCCAGTTCTTCGGGGGTAGTGGGGGAGGCATAACGGCCGACTAGCTTGCCGTTACGGTCAAAGAGAAACTTGCTGAAGTTCCAAGGAATATCCTTGCCCCAGTGCTTGCCGCCATGGTGCTCGATAAAGAAATCATAGAACTTGTGGTCCCTAGGGACGTCAACCAGCTCGCCCGGTTCTTGGTCCTTCATCCATTGATAAAGAGGCAGGGCATTCTCGCCATTGACTTCAACCTTGGCGAGTACGGGGAAGGTGACCCCATAGTTCATGCGGCAGAATTCTTGAATTTCCTGATTGCTACCGGGCTCTTGGCCTTCAAATTGATTGCAGGGGAAGCCCAGAATCTCCAGCCCCTGGTCCTTATAGGCCTGGTAAAGTTTTTCCAGACCCTCGTATTGGGGGGTAAAGCCACATTTGCTAGCGACATTGACGATCAAGAGGACCTTGCCCTTGTAGTCTGCGAGATTGAGCTCGCTACCATCGGATTTTTGTACTTTGAAATCATAAATAGATTGCATATTAAACTCCTTCTGTGCTTATTCTGTGCTTACGCCATAAGCGCCTGTATAGTCATATTGAGTGCTGCATCAGCCTGGCACAATAGCCATGGACCTCATCTGCAGCTTGTAATGGACGAGCAGGAAGTCTACAGCCATTGCTTACATGCTAGTTTAACGCTTGTGGACCAATCTTTTGGTATCGCTAGTTCCAGAGCCTGGCTAATCGCTCCAAGCAAGAGACGCAAGCAAAAGCTGTTGGAGCAATCTTTTTAGGAAACCAGATTCCTATCATAAATTTAAGATTGTTCATTTGAGAAGAGGCGAGGCAAAAATGGCTCAAAGCGCCTAACTGAGCCTATTTCGCCAGCCTGGCATAAGGCAAAGATTTGTAGATTTTAGCATATCCATAAGCATTTATTTTACGCATTGACAAATAATAGCAAAAAATTAACAATATTTAGCACGAAATAAATTTATGCTTGCGGAGAGATTAAAACATGACAAAAAAACAGGCTTTCTGCCTTTATTTTATGATATTTATCCTGGCGCTCTCAACCAGCCTAATGGGCCTGGCAGATGCTGCGTCTAGGGTCTGGGCTGAAGAGGGGTTGGAGCTAGAGATCTCGGGCGAGGGTCAAGTTGCCTTGTCCCAAGCCCTGACTCTGGATATAAACGACACGGATGAGGACCAAAGCGCTAGCTTCGCTGTGGGCCAGAGCCCTAACAGCATTTTGGAAGAAGAAAACCCCTTGCTGAGTGGAGAAAGCAACCTGCTGAGTGAAGATAGCAACTTGCTGAGTGGAGAAAGCAACTTGCTGAGTGAAGAAAACGCTTTGCTCAGTGGAGAAAACGCCTTGCTCAGTGAAGAAAGCCTTACAAAGCTTACAGCCATTTACCTTGATGGCCAAAAGGGTAATGACGAAAATGATGGGTCCTTAGGAAAGCCTGTTCAGACCTTCGCCAGAGCGAAGGCCCTGGCTACAGAAAACTCTACGGTGGAAAAAATCATAGTGACCGGAACTGTGCCCATTGAAGGTGATATTTCTTTGGCTGATACCCAAGCCCAAATCGTAAGAGCCAGTGACTTTCCTGGCTACCTATTGCAGGTCAAAAGCAACCAGACTGCTACGCTTTCTCATATCGTCATCGATGGAAATTCGGAGGCTAACATAGCCCAAAAGTCTTTAATAGAACTGCAAAACGGTTCAACACTCAACATCACAGACGGTGCTATTCTACAAAACAATAAGATTACCGAAATATCGAATACGGCCACCCAGGGTGGTGCCATTTATGCATATGCCTCCACGATCAATATGTCTGGCGGTTCTATCTCCGGTAACCGGGCTGTTTACGGAGGTGGCATCTGTTTGTCCGCTTCTACTATGAACTTCTCAGGGGGGATAGTATCGGGTAATTATGCTCCTCGCTGTATAGACACCAGTGTGACACCTACCCAATACTACTCAGCAGGTGGCGGCATCCTCGCCAGCAATGGCTCCACCCTCAACATGTCTGAAGGGGCCCAAGTAACGGGAAATAGGGCAGATGAAATTGGCGGTGGCATCAGTCTAGGCGGCAATCAGGTAACCCCTAGCAACATCCTCAATATGACAGGGGGCATAATAGCGGAAAATGTAGCCGGTGCTGCTGGCGGGGGGATCTTCGTTCAGGCCCAATATTATTCTGGCGGCCCCTCCAAAGCCTACATTTCTGGTGGAAGCATTACAAATAACGTAATGGATGGAAGTGGGGTGACAGAGAAAGCCTTTGGCGGTGGCGGCATCTATGTCAACGGCGCGAATAATAATTATGGAGTTAATGGGGCTAACGGAGAATTATACCTGACTAACGCCATTATCACCGACAACACATCTCAGTGGGAAGGTGCCGGATATGCAGCATGCCCCATATCGAAAACAACTATTTTTGTTACAGACGGTGTAGCGATCTACGACAATCATTCCCAAGATATAGGTAGAGAGCTTTATATCTTATGCTCCTATGCCTACGGGTTTCATAGTGGTGATCCAGAATATGACTTATCGCAGAGGATGCTAGGTGGTGTCCCCTACAACTGGCGAAAAACAGATGGAACTTTGTTAGAGGTGGATAAGTATAAAGGCAAGTTAACAAATTATGATCAGTTAGCGCTCTACACCGAAGAAAAAGGCAATACACTCACACAAGGGCTGGCAACTGTCACTATTAGCGGCAACTCCTCTACTACCCGCGGCGGTGGCATTGGCTCTAATGGCACCGTTGTTATGGGAACAGAGGGACAGACGCAGGATATTTCAGTTACGAAGCAGTGGTCAGATCCAAACAAGACCCTAGATCAGGTTACCTTGTACTTGAAAGCAGACGGAATAATTGTTGATTCTACCCTCCTGAATGCAAGTAACAATTGGACATACACTTTCGAGGGCCTCCCCCAAACGAACAAGGGTAATACGATCGTCTACACGGTTGAGGAAGAAGCTTTAGACGGCTTTGACGGTAGGGTTGAGCTTGATGGTGAGGGTGGTTTTACCATTACCAATAGCCCAAAACCGACGGAACCAACGGAACCGACAAAGCCGACAGAACCAACACAACCGACGGAACCAACGGAACCGACAAAGCCGACAGAACCAACCAAGCCAACGGAACCTACGCAACCGACAAAGCCGACAGAACCAACCAAGCCAACGGAACCTACGCAACCGACAGAGCCGACACAACCGACAGAGCCGACGAAACCGACGCAACCGACAGAACCGACAGAACCGACAAAACCGACGGAACCGACAGAACCAACCAAGCCAACAGAGCCTACACAACCGACGGAGCCGACACAACCGACAGAACCGACGACTCCAACACAACCGACGGCGCCGACACAACCGACACAACCGACACAACCCACGGCGCCGACAACACCTACGCAGCCTAGCCAGCCTACACCTAATGGTCCTCCGCCGATTAAGGTGGGCGCTTACGTCCAGTTGCCGCACACAGGCAGTGCAGATATGACCCTAGGCCAGGTCATCTCTCTGACGAGTGCCTTGGCAGGGGCCTTCCTGCTCTTAGGCTTGCTCAAGCACAAAAAAACTCTCTAGGCCTCTATTCGACACATTGTCAACAAGTAGCTGTCAAGAAGTAGCCGACAATCTACAGTCGACAATCGACAATCGACAAGTTAGGCATAGGGGTCTAAAACCGCCCGGATTCGAGACAGGTCTGGGTCTAGGTAATTGAAGCCTAAAATGCAGTCGACATGGGGCTGCCACTGGCGGGGGTTACTTTCCCAAATCTGAAGAGAGCAGTCTGCCCAAGCCTTGGGAGTCAAGGGGAAGCGGCGGCCCTCTTCATCTTGCAAGGCATAGCTGGCATGTGGCTTTTTATCTGTCCTCTTGGCTTCCCGCCGGCAGAGGCCGCAGGCTTCCAGGCCCCGGGAATAACCGAGGGGGCAGAAGCGGGTGAACATGGCTTCCAGGGGGCCGGAAACCATCAGGATGGGCCGGGTTTGCCTCTGTGACCCGGGGCTACTGGGGGCAGCCGAACTTATAGGGTTGTGGGTGCAATCGTCGGTAGCCAGGCCTTCTTGTGCCGTAGCCGAGCAAGAGGCGACGAGTTCTTCTTGAAAACTCTGGCTTATGGCTGAGCAAGAGCCGACGAGTTCTTCTTGAAAACTCTGGCTTATGGCCGAGCAAGAGGCGGCAAGTTTTTCTTGATCGCCTTGACTTAATTCTGGAGAAATCATCAGGCCATCATAGCCGCGAGCCGACAAGAAGGCGTAGCTTTGTCGATTACTAATTTGAGCCCCCTGCCAAAGATAGAGATCCAACTTGCTTAAAAGTTCCTGATCTAGGCCACTTTGTCGAACGAGTTCTACCAGGCCGCTGCTGGGGCTGACCAAGGCGCTGAGCCCTTGACCGACAAGTTCCGACAAAGCAGCTTCTATACTTTGGGCGCAGGACCAAGCGCGCAAGGGCGAAAGATAAGCGCCCCAACTTGCCGGGCTTAGATCCCCATGAAGCAGGCCTTGTCGGCCTTGCCGATTGGACTGACAAAGCTCTTCCAAAGGGAAAATATATAATTCTCCGGCCCGGCCGGATAGGGCAGACAAGTCGTCTCCGGCCTGGTAATTGGGTAGGTAGATGATTTTTTGCACCTGCTGAGACCTGTCCGGTTTGGACCCTCTTATTTTCAAGCTTTCATCTTCCCGTAAGGGTGCGTTACGGCCAATTGCCAGTTCTAAAGCTGGGATAGGTGCAAGCCTTGCGGCCTGATCGGGGTTTTCTCCCCCACCAGGGGTGGACTGAGCCATTACCCCGGGAGAGGAGAGTACGCCGGGAGAGGCGAGCTCAAACGTGGGGCGACCAGAAGCGGCCTCAAGCTTGGTCAGGCCCGCCCGCCTGAAAGCGTTGAGGTCAGCAATCCGCCAGCGCGGTAAGTCGTCTGACCCCAGGCTAGTTTCAAAACCCATCAGCTGATAGGGCGTATTGCCTAACTTTCCCATCTGCTGGCGGAGGCGGTCCGGGTCAATGGGTGAGCCGGTATCCTGGGGTGGATTGGCTAATTCATCCGAACAAATGGTGACTGTTTGTGTCTTGGTACTAAGTTCCAGGATGTAGTGCTGAGAAGCGGGGGCAGAATCCGAGTGATTAGCCCTTTTATGATCTTCGTGCCCGACAATTTGTCTGATCGGCTTCACAGGCCTAGTATGCGGAGGGGTGGCAAGCGACAAGGACATCCAGACCCCCTCCTTTGTCGGCGTAGCCTGGGCTCTTAAATCTTGGTCAACCACCCGGTCTTGCTTCTGCTGCCAAACAGTTAGGGGGAGGCGGAGCTTACGCAGGACGCGGGGGTGAAAGCCCTGGATTTCGACCTTGCCGGGTGTTTTAGAGCGACGTACGATACCGACAGGAGCCGAAGCGACACTCACGCCCTCGGCATTTTTCAGACTGATCTGGCTGCCTGGGTTGGGCAGATAATCCTTTTCACGTACGCCAGTCCAGGATCCGCCGCCCCGCTTGGCGCGGGAGCCAGAGTCCATTGCCTTGTCTCCGTCGAGACCTTCATCTAAGGCATAAAGCAGGATGCCTTGTCGGTCCTTGATTTCTGTGACCTGGCCTAGGTAATAACCATAGTGGCCCACCTGGCCTGGACTCAGAAAGTCTGCATCTCTCTGGTTTTGGAGGAAGGCAGCCTGAAAGCTCCCACCCCGGTTGAAGGCGATGGTGAGATCTCTTTCTCGCTCTACTGTGAAAATTTGCGAATCTGACAAAGCCATTTCAGGATTCGACAAATGGCCGTGGGGGTTTAACAAGTGGTCTTGAGGCTTCGACAAAAGACTTTCAGGCTTCGACAAAGCCTGGTCCAATTCCGTCAAAGCCTGCTGAAAGATGGCGGTTACTTGGGCCTGATACTCCGGACTGCGCAGGCGGCCTTCTATCTTGAGTGAATCCACGCCGATTTTTGACAAATCTTTGAGATAGGGGAAATAGCTGAGGTCCTTGGGCGACAAATAGGCGGCAGAGGCGCGGAGGGGCTTGTCGTTTTCTAGAATTTGATAGGACAAACGACAAGGCTGGGCACAGGCCCCGCGGTTGGCGCTGCGGCCGCCTCGACAAAAACTCATGTGGCATTGGCCAGAAACCGACATGCAGGTGGCGCCGTGGACAAAGACTTCGACCTCCATCCCCAGGCTATGGGCATAAGCAGTAAGATCAGCGATCTGGTCCAGGCTCAATTCCCGGGCCAGGACAACCCGGCTGACTCCTAGATCGACTAACTCCGCGATCTGCTCGCGGCTCCCCACACTACATTGGGTAGAGGCGTGAATGACCGCGTGTGGGAGGGCTTGGCGTATGGCTAACATGAGCCCCTTATCCTGGACAATGATGGCCGCCACTCCTGCTTGATCCGCCTGACGGGCTAAATCCAAGGCCCTAGCCATCTCGTCGTCTTTAATCAAAACATTGAGGGTAAAGTGAATTTTGGTCCCCACCAGCCGGGCCTGGGCGACCAAGTCAGGTAGGTCAGCCAAGGCAAACTGGGCCTCTTCAGACCGGGCATTGAGATCGCCTGCGCCCAAGTAAATGACATCTGGCTTCTGTGCCAGAACTGCCTTAAAGCCCTTCCAAGTCCCCGCCGGCGCTAATAATTCCATACTCATTTGCCTCACCCTATTCCAGTAACTCACTTACTTTTCCTGTTTTATCTACTGCATGCCTCAGCTACAAATGCCACTTCACTCGTTTTCACATATGATTCTTGTCCCTCATTATAAGCTACAAGATCTTAGGACAAGACAAATCGTCAATTTGTCGCATGCTCCTAATTATTAGTCATTTTAATGGCATTTATACTTGCCATCACTTCCCTCCCCAGCCTGACCTGGGCGGATGACCAACTATCTGATGCTGCGCAGGGAGGGATTGTCGAAGTCCAAGGAGAGGACTTCCATTCCGAGTCCACTTGCAAGACCAGGTCCAGCAATTGCCAGACACTAGTGCAGCCGACAACCTACCTTGAGCCTTTTTCTCTCAGCCCTCGACCTAAGCATCCTGGCTTCTTTTAGAAAGCAAGACTAGAACTCTGAATCTTCTTCGGATTATCTGGCACTCGGTAAAATTTTCAGCTAATGGGTGTGTGACCGTGCAAGTATTCAAGTAGTGGGTGGGAATTTAGGCATTTTTGCAGCTTGTGGGTGGAAGGACCTCCTCGGACCCTTCCACTACCTGCATTTTTGCCCGTCTAGTAGAAAAACCGAAGGAGAGCGCGAGTAGCGCAGGCCTCGGCCTAAGCAAAAAGGTGGGCTTTGAGGGATATCCCGCAAAGCCCACCTTTGACAATGGTTTAGAACAGTTAGTCACAGGCCCGTGCCTGGAACAAGTCTTGTCATTCCCCTACTCCACCTCCACCTTGCCGAGGCACAGGGTGCGGCCGTAGAGGCTACTGAAGAGGACGGCTTGCTGGCCCTTGAAGCCCAGGCGGACCTTGTCGCCGATCTGGTAGAGGATGGATCCGAAAATCACGGCGGTGAGGAGGAAATCGCCTACCCGCAGTTTGACGGTGGTTTCCATGCCGGTGGGCATGACGCTGTAAACTTCGGCCTCCAGGGGGCCTTCATCGCCAATCGTGAGGTTTTCTGGTCGGATGCCGATCCAGAAATCCTGGTTGTCGTAGGCTTTTTTGTCATCCTCCAGCAAGGGAGCTTGGACCCGGGCTACGGGGACTTCAAAGAGTTGGTCGGCGTTTTCCTTTTTCAGCTGGGCCTGGCGGTCCCGGCCTGCAGCCTGGTCTGCCTTAAACTCCTGGAAGAGGGCTGCTTGGTCAAGGGCAGATTCTGGCACAAAGCGCATGGCGTAGTGGTCCATAACGGTGAGCTGGAAAGTCCCTTCCCCATCCTGGGTCCCGCGGGCGGGCAGGAAGTTGATGGAGGGATTGCCCACAAAGTCCGCTACAAAGGTGTTGACTGGGCGCTTGTAAATCTCCAGCGGGGCGGCGTACTGCTGCAAGGTCCCGTTATCTAAGAGGCAGATCTTGGTGGCCAGGGTCATGGCCTCCAACTGGTCGTGGGTGACGTAAATGAAGGTGGCCCCGGTCTGCAGGTGGAGACGCTGGAGTTCTGAACGCATTTCTAGACGGAGCTTGGCATCCAGGTTGGACAAGGGCTCGTCCATAAAGAGGACCTGGGGCTTGGGGGCCAGGGTACGGGCGATGGCCACGCGCTGCTGCTGGCCGCCGGACAGCTCGGCGGGATAGCGGTCCATGAACATGCCGATCTTAACCACCCGGCCCACTTGGCGGACCGTGCGGTCTACCTCCTCCTTGGTCAGACGTCGGACCTCCGTTTGCGTGACCCCGTCCCGGAGGTACTCGTAGTCGGCGTTAAAGCTTAAGCCCTGAGCCTTAGCGGATTTTTCTGCCTCATCAAGGACAGCCTCCAAGCTCTTGCGGGCGTCCGCTGCGGTTGTGGCGGGATCGGCGGCCTGGTCTAGTTTGTAGGCCAGGAGTTTCTCCGCGGTAAAGGTGGAAATCCCATAGCGGTCGATCAAGTGTAGGAGGGCCCGCTTTTTATCCAGCTTGCCCCCTTCGCCCTGGCAATCCTTGACCAGCTGGGCCAGTTCTTCTGGCTTTTCCAGGGCCTTGAGCATTTCAGAGGCTTGTCGCGCCTCGGCATGAACCCGGGGTAGAGCTTCCTTAATATTCTTCAAGCCGAAGGCGATATTGTCGTAGACGGTCATGTTGGGCCAAAGGGCGTAGTTCTGAAAGAGAAAGCCCACCTTGCGCTTATTAGGCGGGACATTAATCCCCGCTTCGGAGTCAAAAACGACCTTGTCTCCAATGGTGATCCGGCCGGAACTGGGTGTTTCCAGGCCCGCGATCATCCGCAGAGTAGTAGTTTTGCCACAGCCCGAGGGGCCGAGTAGGGTGACAAAAGCGTGGTCCTCAATCAACATGTTGAGGTCATCCACAGCGTAAAATTTCCCCCAATTTTTGGTGACATGACTTAATTCAATAGCAGGCATACTTAACCTCCAATTCCTTCATCCAGACTGGCTCCGGTCAACTTATTAACCAAGCCGTTGACGACGAGCAGTGTTACCACCAGGAGGAGGTTAATCCCACTCGAAAATGCGTAAAGACCCATTTCATCAAAATAATCCAGGGTCGTGGATAAGATAAACCCTTGCACGCAGAGTAGCATGAAGAGCGAGAGTTCTCTCAAACAGGTCATAAAGGGCAGCAGGTAACCGCTGATAATGGCCGATTTCTGAATAGGGATAATAATGCGGGACATGCGCTTGATCCAGGGCACATCCTGGATAATCGCCGCCTCCTCAATTTCTCCCGACAGCTGGAGCATGGAGTTGAGGGCAGACCGGGAGGCGAAGGGAATATATTTGACCGTACCAACAATGATCAGGAGGGTATAGGTATTAAAGAGGTTGATCCGCTCGTTGGAGAAGAGGATAAAGAAGGCGGCCCCTACGGCAATAGAGGGCATGAGGTAGGGCAGGAAGGCCACGGAGTTGACATAGTTGGCCCAGGGACTTCGCCTCTGCTTGGCCACCGCATAGCCGATCAGGGTGCCGATGGTACCGGCAATCAGGGAGCAGGCGATGGCGACGACAATCGTCCCCTTGAAGGCCCGCCAGATGGTTTCGTTATATAAAATACCCTTCTGCCCGTACATGCCGTTTTCCGTGATGTTTTCACTCGTCACCCACCACTTGGTGGTCAGGTTTTCTATGTTGCCTGTATAGAGGAAGGAATAGTCGCCGGGGTTGGGCAGGAAGGTCTCAAAGGCAAAAGAAATAATGGGGAAGATACTGGTAAAGAAGGTGAGAATCACCAAGAGGATGGCAATGGCATATTTGCCGACTCTTCCCAAGTTCTGACGGGAAATCTGGCCAGATTTCCCGGTGACCGTCGTGTAACTCTTACGCGACTTGGTACTCATGATATTCATGCCCATGATCACGATGCCAAAGATCATCATGATGATGGCCAGAATACTGGCCTGACCGGTAAAACGGGAGTTCAAGGAAACATACTTGGTGGCCAGGGTGGTCAGGTTTAAGTAGTGGGGGACTGGGTAAGATCCCATAGCAGAGCCAAAGACCAGGAGGATAGTGGAGAGGATGGCGGGTTTGATCATGGGCAGGCTGATACGGGTGATCATCTTCCAGCGGGGGGTGTCCAAGATCATGGCAGCCTCCTCCAGGTTGGAGTCCATGTTCCGCAAAATGCCCCCAATCAGAATATAGGCAAAAGGTGCGTAATGGAGGCCTAAAACCATCATGCTGGGGAAAAGTCCCCGACACCACCACATGGGCATTTGCGTGCCAAAAAGCGTGGCCAAAAGGCCATTGGCCGTGCGGGTGACGGCGCGTGAGTCAAAGAGATTCCGCCAGACCACGGCCAGGGTCCACTGGGGCATGATATAGGGAAAGATAAAAATCGAACTCAGATATTTGCGCCAGGCTAGGTTGGTCCGCGTGATGAAAAAGGCGAAGATCCCGCCGAAAACAACTGCGACCAGGCAGGACCCCAAGGAGAGATAGAGGGTATTCAGCATGGGCTGCCAGAGGTTGGCCCTTGCCAATCTGCTGGTAAAGAGGTCCACATAGTTGACGACGGTGTAGCCGCTGGTCCGGCCGGTTAAGTGGGCGTCAATCGTACCTGGGTGGATCTGGAAGGTGTCGTGGACAATTGCGACAATAGGCGCGATGGTACTGATCGTCAAAATGATCCCCAGCACGAGCAAGATAACATTGTAGGGTTTAGACATAAAGGTCCTCACCCGGTTCCAAAACCGCCGGTAGCGGAGGGAAGGCGCAGCCTTAGTCATAGGATCTGAATATGGCATGGTTTGTCTCCTAGTGGAAAAGGAGCCCTTGGAAGCGGAGCAAGCTCCAAGGGCTCCTAAGAATAGCAATCAGGGTTTGAGGTCCCTCAGGCAAAGCTGCTTTTAGCCGCAGGTTAGCAGTTAGCAGTTTAGCAGTTTAGCAGTTTAGCAGCTTAGCAGTTAGGAGCTCAGCAGCTTTGCGGCCTAGCCGCTCGCGGCCCCAGCGCCTGCGCTGGGACTAACTGGGCTGGCCGGGCTGGCTGGCATAATATGCTTGAGCAAGCTAGGGGCCTCACCGGCAAAGCTGCCTATTCCGTATATTTGGTCAGCAGTTCAATCCAGCTACCTACGGTGAAGGCGACAGAGCTGCAGTATTCAGGATCTTCCAGAACCAGCTTGCCCTCTTCGGTCCACCATTCATAACCACGGTCGTTCTTAGCTTCAAAGACGGATTCGTCATCTACATAGCCGCCCTTGGCGTGCTGGTAGGTTTCTTCGATCTTTTCAGCAACATCTGGATTAGAAGAATAGCCGCCCATATCCTTGCCCCAAGCGGAGAAGCCGTCTTCCGTGCAGGTCATGTAAGCGATAAAGGCACAGGCTGTCCAGGGGAGGGGACTGTTGTCGGTAACAAAGAGATAGTGGCAGTAGCCGTAGCCGCCAATGCCTTCGTAGTCATCCTGGTAGGCTGCGACATCAACATTCTTCACGGAGACAGAGTCAGATTCTTCAACGCTGCGGAGCTTGGAGTAAACCAAAAGACCAAATTGGTCGGTGGCAGACTTATCAACCAAGATATTGCAGATAGGGCCGTCATCGGTTTGTTCGCTGTAGGATTCTACCCAAAGCTTAATCCAAGCTAAGGCGTAGGCGCCATCTTCACCCAGACCCAGGTCTTCTGCGTCCATTTTCATTTCTTCGATCACGGGCTCAAAGTAAGCTTTTTGGTCGTCATCCAGCTCTTCGAAAGCTTCCCGCATCCAAGCGGCATACTGGTCTTCGGTCAGCATGTAAAGGAAGTTTTTACCTACGATTTCGGAGTCAATGTCCATGTACAGGCCATGTTCACCTTCTGCTACAAAGTCCCACACATTATTGTAGGTTTTGTCGCCGGTGTTGTTGAACATGAAAACCTTGTTCAAGGTTTGCAGGGGCAGAAACTTCACATCTTCTGCCTTCACGTCATTTTGCTCGGCCCATTCCAGGGGTACAAAAGTATCCAGAATACCAGGTTCGACCATCTTGCTCTGGATCTGGTTACCATCTTGAATTAGGGTCATGGCGAAGGTGCCCGTTTCTTTCAGAGAGTCAGCGGTCAGCTGGTCAAAAATCTTGTTATTCTTGGGTTGCTGCCACTCGAACTCCATATTGTAGTCAGGATCGATGGTCTTCAGATAATCAATGAAGAGGGGAAGGGCGGTTTTGCCGCGGCTGGAGTTACCCACACCGTAAAACATAGCCCCATTGGACTCTTCAATAGCCTTCTTGGCCAATTCTTCCAAAGTCATGCCCTCAGCTTCCGCAATAATCTTGGAAACTTCCGAATCTTCTTTAGCGAAGACAGGGGCGGCTGCAGCCAGGACCAGGCTCAAGACCAAGCAGATGCTGATCAGAAACGATAAGGATTTTTTCATGTTTTTGCCTCCTCAAAGGATAAGTGTTCTTTTGTGCCGCAAACCAGTTTTTGTCTGCGGGGTTACGCGTTCTTGGCTGCTAGGCTGGCTAGCGTAGTGCGGAGCCTCATGCTTCTGCACTTTGTGCCTAGGTCCGGTGCGGTGCCTCATGCTTCCGCACGGTGCGTCTAGGCCCGGTGCTACGCCTCATGCTTCCGCACGGTGCGCCTAGGTCCGGTGCTACGCCTCATGCTTCTGCACGGTGCGCCTAGGCCCGGTGCTACGCCTCATGCTTCCGCACGGTGCGTCTAGGCCCGGTGCTACGCCTCATGCTTTCGCACGGTGCGCCTAGGCCCGGTGCTATGCCTCATGCTTCCGCACGGTGCGTCTAGACCCGGTGCTGTGCTTCATGCTTTTGCACGGTGCGCCTAGGCCCGGTGCTACGCCTCATGCTTCTGCACAGTGCGGCTGGCCCGGTGCGGTCAGCCACAGTGTGGCGCGCGAACTGCGCAAGCCATCCAAAAAACTGGTCTTATGCACATTTAATGTTAAGTATAAGCTAAATCCTTGTAAAAATCCTCTATTTATTAAGCGTATGTAAAATCCTGTAAGGCGAAAAAGTATTTCGCCAGGTCTTTTATTCTTTCTTATTTACTCCTTCTTCTAACATTGGTGGCATTTTGGCATTTATCGCTTTTTGCCACCAATCGCAACACAAGGAGAGAAGTCCACATTGGCGGCAAACTAGTAGAAATACCAATCTGCCACCAATTACTTAGCTGCAGAGAATTTTTCTCTTGGCGGCAATATAAGAAAACTTCGTTTTGCCGCCAATGACCTTTCAATTGAAAAACCCAACATTGGTGGCATTTTGCTCTTATGGCCTCTTGCCGCCATTTTCGTTTCTACTCAAAGCTACATTTTTGGTGGGATTTTGACAAAACATCAAATTGCCACCAATTACAGCACTAGGCGAGAAGTCCACGTTGGCGGCTAACTAGCGAAAATGTCAATTTACCACCAATTACAGCACAAGGTGAGAGCTCCACATTGGCGGCAAACTAGTAGAAATACCAATCTGCCAC
>SFFI01000005.1 GCA_004556925.1 Clostridiales bacterium | reverse complement strand
CTTCCTTCCCTCTCGTAGACTTCCAACGCTTTCCTGATTTCTTCCTCTGAATACATATTTCCTTCCTTTCAGTGTCCAGTTTTTTGTCCGCACCCCCTTTCCAGATTTTCTTACAAGTTTGCAGATAATGTACATCCCGGGCCACTTTTTCGCCGTCTGAATGTATAAAACCGCGCGCGTAGATGTATATTTGTATAAAATTCGTCTTTTTAGGGCTATTTCGAGGGAAAAGAGCAGGCAAACCCGACTTTCAGAAGATTCGGGCGTACAAAAGCTGCAAACTTGTAAGAAAAATAAGGAAGTTGGATGTACTGAGCTAAAAACCTCGCCTTCTTAGTGTCCTGTTTACTTTGGCAATTAACTCTCAATTAGCCCTCGCCGCAGAGAGGGAAAAAATGGCTTGACTTAAGCTTCCTCGCATGGTACATTAAGGATCGCTTTGAAGAAAGCGGTATGGGCTCGTGGCTCAACTGGATAGAGTGACTGACTACGGATCAGTAGGTTGCGGATTCGAATTCTGCCGGGCCCGCCAAGTTAAAACCCCTGAAGCAATAAGGCTTCGGGGGTTTTGTATTTTCAAACTGCGTTATAAACATAATGCGATTATTCTGTGACCTTCCCGTCCAATTTCCCACAACCCTTGTCAAATTACCCACAGCCCGTCAAAATTCCCATAGTCCGTAGTATTTTAGCTTTTGGCCTTATAATTAACTAAGTCTGGTAAGTCTGGCCGCAATCAACGCACTCAAAAGACAGACGAAAGGAAAGCCCGCCATGTTTATCTTAGCTAGCCAATCTCCCCGCCGCCGTCTCATCCTAGAGCAAATGGGCCTCAGTTTTAGGGTGGAATCCTCGCAGTTTGACGAGGCAACGCTCCAAAATCAGCTGGTAACCGGCCACGCCGGTATGCTCGCAGATCCTGGCATTTTGGTAGAGGCCTTGGCCAAGGGCAAGGCCCAAGAGGTCGCCAGCCGGCACCCTCATGACCTAGTTTTGGGCGCAGATACAGTTGTGGTTTGGGAGGGAACCATTCTGGGCAAGCCCCATAGTCCGGCAGAGGCTATTGCTATGCTCCGACAGCTATCTGGCCACACGCACGAGGTTTTTACGGGTGTCGCCCTGATGGGGCCCGACCATGATGCGGTGTTCCACGATGTGGCTAAAGTTGAGTTCAATCCCTTAGATGACTACCAGGAGGCGGCTATCACAGCCTACGTAGCCAGCGGCCAGGCCCTGGACAAGGCTGGGGCCTATGGCATTCAAGATGCTGGGGCTACCCTCATCTCCAGCATCACGGGCGATTTTTACACAGTCATGGGCTTGCCTCTGGCAAAAACCAGGAAGCTCTTATACCAATGGGGGCTGGCTTTTTCGCTCTAATCCTTAACCCGCTCGGCTAAGCACAAGCTTGGTAATGACCCCGTCGGTGGCTTCGTAGTCCAGACGGACTTCCGTGAATAACCCGTTCATACGGAAGATGCGGTCATTGTCCAGGTAAAAGGGGTGCAACTGGTAGAAGTCCGCCACAGGCATACCGACATAAATACTTTGCCCCAGGCTATAGATTTGACTATCTAATTCCAGACTTTCGAGGCTGCCGGACCAGGCCTGACTAGCCCGGTTAATCTGACCCTTTACGACTAAACTTAGACCATAATAAGAGGCGCGGAAGGTATCTTCCTTACCCTCCTCAGAAGTCTCCAAGGGTTCCAGCTCAAGCAGGGGGCCCAAAAGAGGGTGGAGGTCTGCTGAACTCAGGAGTACGCGGTTACTAGCCGTCAATTTCGGGAAAATATCCTGATCATAGACTAAGAGCTTGGCTTCCTCATTGTCTAGGCTTTCTCGAATAGGCTCCAGCACCCGGAAATGATCGTGCTCATGGAAAAATTCCACCTCGCGAATACCGGAAAGTCGACCGCCGTAACGATATTCCTGCAAGTAACTGGCATAGCCTGGCAAGAGGCAGGAAGGTTTAGCCGCTTTGGGCAAGGTGGTCACCGCATCCACATAGTAGTGACTGATGGCTTCTGCCTTAGTCTTGTAATAGGCATTAAGGCCGGGCCCAGCAAAGGCAGGCTGATCCTGGTCCAGAAGGAAGGCCAAGGGGGCAGCATTTCCCCCATTCATGGCATCATCTTCCAAGGCGGAAAAATAGAAGGCGGCAAAGTCCTGAACCGCCACAACCCCTTCTAGCCAGGCAGGAGAAAGATAGCCCCAGCCATTGCTGGACACTTGAATGGCCAAAACAAAGCCATCTTCTTCTCTATTTTCCTTACCCCCTTGCATATTGGGTTGGGAGGTGTTGAAGCGGTAATACTGAGAAGTTAAGGCCAAGTCTGCCAGCTGCGGCTGATAAAGCAAGACCTTATCTTGGTAGCTATCCTTGGACCCCTGGTCTAAATCAACAAGAGATAAGATCTTATCACCTTTTGCTGGTGTAAGCGCCTTGATGTAGGCGCGGAAGTCTTCCAAACTTACACCGGTATGGCTGGCTGCAGGCAGGGATTGATAAATATCTTCAATTTTGTAATCGCCATTAATGGCAAAAGCCAGGGCTTGAGCCAAATTCAGCGGACTGATATGGCCCGAAGCCTGCTGGTTTAACGGCACCAGGCTATTGGTGTTCTCAGTCTTAGAGAAAACTTCGATTTCCGGTAAGCTTGTCATGTCAGCACGAAGACATGCTGAATTTCCCAAGAGCAGGAGGATCAGAAGGGCAAGGAAAAACCGCTTAAGCTGTTGGCAGAAAGTTCTAGACATGGTAGGCGGTCCTCCTCTCGTTACTCGCTCAATATTTTTCTTAATTTGCGCCGGGCCCTCTGCAAACTGGCATCCACACTTTTGGCGGTCAGGTTCAGGCTCTCGGCAATACCTTCATAGGACTGACCAGCCAGATAGGCCTGTAACACTTGGCTTTCCTGGGGACTCAGGGCCTCATCCATGGCTTTCTGGAGGTCCTGCAGGCGTTCCTTGTAAAGCACTTGGTCGTCTGGTCCCGCTTGATCTAGTCTTATTGTAACACCGAGAGCTTGATCTGGACTGTCGCTTGCCAGCTGCTTGTGGGCATCCAAAGATAAGGCGTCCAGCACAGCCCGCATTTTTTGGCTTTGCTCTTGGCGCAGGAGGTCCAGTAGCCGATTATTGACAGCATGAAAGGCGTAAGCGGAAAAATGAGCGAAGCGATCTGGCGGGCAAGAAGCTATAGCCTGGAATAAGGCAATCATGCCCTCTTGAATGAGGTCATCCCGGTCACCCTGGCTTAAAAAGTATTGGGAGGCTCGGCTGAGCACTAAAGGCTTATAGGCCTCCAGCAAGGCTTCTACCGCTGCGTTGTCCCCTGCCCGGGCCCTGGCCAGAAGTTTCTGATCGCGGCTACTAGGGTCTAGACCGTCTGCTTGAGCCATGGCCCGAAGCCTAGTCTTGGAGCTGGCCAGCTTCTTGACTGCCGGCCTGGCACTGACCATGCCGCTGCCGAGCTGCCTCAAAAGCAATAACCCCGCAGGCGACAGAAGCGTTCAAGGAGTTAACCTGGCCCCACATAGGAATTTTAACTAAGAAATCACAATGGTCACGGAGTTTAGGTGAAATGCCCTTGCCTTCATTGCCAATCACCAGGACAGCCTTGCCCCGGTAGTCAACCTGACTGTAGTCCTGGGCTCCTTCTCCAGCTGCCCCATAAATCCAGTAGCCGCGGTCTTTTAGGTCCAGAATAAGGCGGGTCAGGTTGACCTCACGAGCCACAGGAACATATTCGATTGCCCCGGCAGAGGACTTGGCTACAAATTGGTCCAAAGAGGCCGACCGACGTTCTGGGATTACGACCAAGTCGATACCTGCTCCATCTGCCACCCTCAGGCAGGCACCCAAATTATGACCATCTTGGATTTCATCCAGGATAAGGATCAAGGCTGCTTTGCCCTCGGACTCCCACTGGTCTAACAGTTGACGGGCATCCACATAGGCTTGGGCCGCCAACTGGACCACCACCCCCTGGTGGGGCAGGTCAGGCGAGAGCTTGTCCAGGGCAGCTCGAGGGCTGTAATGGATAATCACCCCAGCCTCTTTTAAGAGGTCTTCAATCTGCTGCAGACGCTGGTCGCGGCCGCGACCAGGCTGCCGCTCCAAAATCCAGGCCTTGTTCAGTTCCCGTCCGGCCTTGAGGGCCTCCAATACAGGATTGCGACCCACTACGTAATTTTCTTCACTAGGCATCGATGTTTCCTCCCGGCGCTGGCTGACAGCCCAGCACCCTTAGTTCAGGCTTGTGTTTTCCTCATCCGCCAGCGGCACCTGGGGCCGGTCCGCTTCTAAATAGGTAAAACACAGGTGCAAGAGCTGGGCCAGGCGGTCTTCCTCTTCCTGCAAATACAGCCAGGCACAAAGGGCCTCTAAAGCTGTGGCTTTACGGTAAGCCAAGGGATCTTGCTTGCGGGGGCGAGAGTTGGGCACATGGTTCCGCGCCCTGCGACAGAGGGCCTGCTCATCAGCTGTCAGCTGGGGATAAAGAAAGTCCATGGCCTCCGCTTGGGCCCCCGCCTCCACATAATGGAGAGAGAGGCGGAAGAGCCCGTGGGCTTGTCCTGCCTGGCTGTGCAGGATACGGTCCCGCACAGCCAGTTCATACACGGCATCTCCTAAATAAGCCAGACTTGAAATCGGTATTTCTTGGACATCTTCGATATCTGAGTGGTTAAAATCTTGTTCTGGCATCTAGTTGTAATATCCTCACAACATTTCTAGGCTTTGCTGAGTTTGGGCCCTTCTGCCGTATCCTCTAGCTTCCAGCCCTGGGCTTGGATTTGTGCCCGCAGCGCGTCAGCCTTGGCATAGTCTTTGGCCGTTTTGGCCGCTTGCCGTTCTTGGGCCAAGTTCCAAATCTCTTGCGGGATGGACGTCTCTCCCCCGGCATAGGGGTCTAGACCTAAGACCTCTAGCAGGTCCAGCAGGGTGGTTTGGACCCCTTGGATGGCTTCCTTTTGCAGTTTGTGGCCAGCCAAGAGGCTGTTGACTTCTCGCACCAGACCAAAAATTGCGGCAAAGGCATCCGCTGTATTTAAGTCGTCATCCATGCCTGCCTCAAAAGCCTTACGGGCTTGCAGGCAAATATCCTGCACATCCTGGGCTGCCAGGCCGTCCTCCGCCTCCTCAGCCTCTAGCAAGAAGGCTAGGTTAGAGGCGAAATTTTTAATCCGTTGCCAGCCATTTTGTGCCGCGTCTAAGAGTTCCTTGGTAAAGTTAATCGGCATACGGTAGTGGGCCTGGAGCATAAAGAAGCGCAGGACCTCGTAGGGGTAATATTGAACCAAGTCGCGTACCCTAAAGAAATTACCCAGGGATTTAGCCATTTTGACATTGTCTACGTTGACGAAACCGTTATGCATCCAATAGCGCACAAAGGGCTTATCGTTAGCCGCCTCAGACTGGGCAATTTCATTTTCATGGTGGGGGAAAATGAGGTCTTGACCGCCGCCATGAATATCCACGGTATCACCCAGGTATTTTTTGTTCATGGCCGAGCACTCGATATGCCAACCGGGTCTGCCTTCGCCCCAAGCGGAGGGCCAGGCAGGTTCGCCCTCCTTCTTAAATTTCCATATCACAAAGTCGGAGGGGTGGCGTTTCGCATCATTAGACTGGACCCGAGCCTGGGTTTCCATTTCCTCCACATCTCGATGGGAAAGTTTGCCATAGTCGGCAAATTTGCCCGTATCAAAATAGACACCATCATCTAAAACATAGGCATAGCCCTTATCATAGAGAGTTTGTACCATATTCAGGATTTCCGGAATGCATTCCGTCGCCCGGGGATGGTGGGTAGCACGACGGATATTAAGGCCATCCGCGTCGACAAAGTATTCTTGGATCATGCGGTCGGTCAGTTCTTTACAGCTAATCCCCTCCTCATGGGCCCGGTTAATGACCTTGTCGTCTATGTCCGTGAAGTTCTGCACATAATCCACGGTGAACCCTTGGTATTCTAAATACCGGCGCAGGGTATCATAGACAATAAAAGGCCGGGCATTGCCCAAATGGAAATAGTCGTAGACTGTTGGGCCGCAAACATAAACCTTGTAGTGTTGGGGCGTTTGAGGGGTGAGTTCTTCTTTCTTGCGGCTAAGATCATTGTAGACGTACAAAGAATGGTCCTCCTTTAGCTGAGAAAACCCGAAAAGGCGGCCACTCCTTTTTGACACCTCGCCACTAAAGCAAGGTGGGTGTCCTGCGGTGGTCTTAGGCCGTCCCCTAAGGGCGTGGCCACATTCCACATCGACTCAGACTCCCTTTTTCGTCATGAAGGTTCAAAAATGAAGCAGCTCATGCCTTCCGGGTAAACTTATAATAGCGTATTTGCTGCACTTTGTGTAAGGACTGGTGAAAATGCTTGCTGGGCCAGGGCCAAGGCCCGGACCTGAAGCCGGGCCTGCCAGAGGACCTGGGCACCTGCTCCCAGGCTGGCGCCAGATGTATAGATATCATCAAGCAGGAGCACGGATTTGTGCCGCCAGGGCTCTAGGTTAAAGTCAGGATTGAGGGCAAAGGCCCCCTGTACATTGGCCTGCCTGGCAGCATAATTGGGCATACGGGTTTGGGGCGGGGTCTCGCGTACCCGGATAAGGCAGGAAGTCAGGACCTCAGCCCCGACCAGGGGCGCAAGGGACTGACAAATCAATTCGGCCTGGTTATAGCCCCTCTGCTTGACCCTCCGGGCCCCAAGTGGCAGGGGAATCAGGGCCTGGGGCCTAAAGCCCAGCTGCCTTAAACGGTAAGCCGCAACGAGGGCCAAAAGGTCAGCGGACAGGCGCTGCCCGGAAAATTTGAGGTCCAGGAAAGCTTGCCGAATAGGATCTTCATAATCAAAAACCAGGGCAAGAGGGATTCTCGTCCTGGCTAAATATTGCCAACCCTCCGTTTTGAGAGGCAGGCGGGCCAGACAACTGGGGCAGAGCCAGTATGTCAGCTGGCTCAGATCCCAGGGCTGGTAAGTTTTGTTTGTACCGAGCCAGGCGGGCAGGCGGCCTGGTTCTTGCCAGAGGGTCTGTCCACACAAGAGGCAGACCTGGCAATCCAAGACCTGCCTAAAAGCTCTATAAACCAGCTTTTTCCCGCAGTAGATCAAGTTTATCTGTGCGTTCCCAGGGCAGGTCTAGGTCATCCCGGCCAAAGTGTCCGTAGGCAGCTACTTGACGGTAGAGCGGTCTTTGCAGGTCAAAATTCTTAATGATGGCCTGAGGACGCAGGTCAAAGTTGTCCCGCACAAGCTGGGCAATTTCTGCTTCTGGCAGCTTGGCTGTGCCGAAGCAGTCTACATCAATGGCAACAGGCTCTGCCACACCAATGGCATAGGCCAACAGGACTTCTACGCGGTCAGCCAGGCCCGCAGCCACAAGGTTTTTAGCCACGTAGCGGGCAGCGTAAGAAGCAGACCGGTCTACCTTGGTGGGGTCCTTGCCGGAGAAGGAACCACCGCCGTGACGGGAGAAGCCGCCGTAGGTATCCACAATCAGCTTGCGGCCAGTGAGGCCAGAGTCGCCTTGGGGTCCGCCCACCACAAAGCGGCCAGTGGGGTTGATGTAATACTTCGTTTCAGGCAGCAGGAGATCCTGGGGCAAGAGCTTATAAATGACTTCTTGGAAAACCTCTTCCTTAACCTCTTCCAGGCTAGCATCTGCGCGATGCTGGGTAGAGACAACCACAGTATCGATAAATTGAGGTTTACCATCTTCATAGCAAACGGTAACTTGGGCCTTACCATCTGGTAGGAAGGTCTTTGCTCTACCAGATTTTCTGGCATCCGCCAGACCCTTGCACAGGCGGTGGGCTAGGGTGATGGGCAGGGGCATAAAGTTTTCCGTATCCCGGCAGGCATAGCCAAACATAATCCCTTGGTCACCTGCGCCCAAGGTAAAGTCACTTTCACCCGCCTTGGCTTCCAGCGATTGGTCTACACCCAGGGCAATGTCTGGAGACTGTTCATTGATGCTGGTCAAGATGGCACAGGAGTCTGCGTCAAAGCCGGCAAAGCGGTCACAGTAACCAATCTCTTTCAGAGTCTTTTTGACCACAGTGGGGATGTCGCAGTAAGCCTTGGTTGTAATTTCCCCCATGACCAGAACCAGGCCGGTAGAGGCAACCACCTCGCAAGCTACACGGGAGAGGGGGTCTTGCTTCAGTAACTCGTCCAAGATCGCATCCGCAATTTGGTCACAGACCTTATCGGGATGGCCTTCGGTTACAGATTCAGAGGTAATGTACTGGATGTTCTTTTTTGTCATATATGCTTTCCTATATTCCTTTTCAGTTGTATATAGCTCCAGGCCTAGGTCTAAGCCTAGATGAAAGCCGGGAGAAATCTCTCACCGGCCTAAACGTGCTTTCTAATGATGCTTGGACTAGCAGGAAATAGCAAGCGAATTTTGCCACAAAATTAGCCAGTTGCCGCCTTTTTGTCGATCAATGTCAGCAATTAGGAGCTATTGTCGAAGCTTTCCTGGCCAGTCGCCCCCCACAATAGGCTAGACTCCTGACAGGCTTTAATTTGCACCTGCCAAAAGTCTGAAAGCTAAAGGAGGAAGCCCCCTTGTCCCCTAGACCCGCCAAAATCCTCATGCTGGACCCCGACCAAGTCTTTGCCCGACGTCTGGGCCAACAGCTTAACCAAGCGCCGGGAAATAACTTCGCCTGCCGAACCCTTGGCGAAGCTACAGTAGCTGAGCAGGTCCTGGAAAGGGACAAGGCTTGGGATCTCATAATTCTGGCAGAAGACTTCCCCCTGCCCCCCCGGCTCAAGCAAAGCCTTGCAGCTTACCCCCAAGTGCGGAAGGCCCGCAAGGCCCGGCCTTGGCACAAGGAGCTGATCAGTCAAGGGATGAAATTAACGGAGATCATACGCCTCCTTGATCAAAACCTCGTCCGCGCTGCCCCGGGAGGCATCTCCGCAAAGCCTCTAGTCATGGCCTACAGCTTTAACCTCCGTCTTCGACAGCTTTGGCTGCAAAACTTCTTACGCCAACAAGCCAGGCTTGGGCATCCCCTCTACTATTTCCCTTTAGCTCCGGCCTACCAGGTTTCGCTCCCCCTGGTCTTCTCACCCGGTCCTGAACTTTCCTCCCTCCTCCTACTGCTAAGCACGGGAGCCCAGGCGGACTACGATTCCCTAGGCCCCTGCTTTGAGGCCCAAGGGAGGGGCTGCTACGCCCTCAGGACCGGCGGCAGACCGGAAGACCTCGTCCTATCCCCTCTCAAAAGTCAAAAGGAAGTCCTCAAACTTTTTCGACTCTTCATCCGTTCCCGTTCTGAGACCTCCGTGGGGCTCGTAGAGCTAGGCAGCCTCCCCTTCCCCGTCCTTAAGGCCCTAACGGTTGTTGCAGATGTTTTCGTAGCCGAAATGCCCCGGGCCCAAGACTACGCGGCCCAGGCCGGACGTCAGGAAATGCAGGCCCTCCTTGCCAGCCTCCCGCCCAGTGTGCACTTTGTAGAAATGAATCCCTACGATCTCAAACTTCAATCCAGGAGTAACGCTCATGTCCCTCCCCATCCTCAGCTATAAAGACCGCCAAGCCCTCATTGCCAAAGCCCTGCTGGCCCAGCCAGGGATTGAAACCTGTTCGGCCTGGGAGCTCAAAAAGGTCCTGGCAGAATTCGTCGGCCAAGAATATGAAGGCTCTGACTTAAGCCTGCAAGCCAAGCAGGACCTGGCCCGATCGCTCTATAACACCATGCGGGGCTTGGATATTTTGGAAGACCTGGTTGAAGACCCTGACATTACGGAGATCATGGTAAATGGGCCTGACCAAATCTTTATTGAAAAGGAAGGTCGGGTATCCAAGGCCCCACTTGCCTTTGACGATGCGGACCACCTCCTGCGCATGATCCACCGCTGTTTTGGCCGGGCCAACCGCAACATTAGCGAGCAAAAGCCTCTGGGAGCCTTGCGCTTTGAAGATGGGTCCCGTATGCAGGCCGTTCTGCCACCGGCGAGCCCAGACGGCCCCGCCCTGTCTTTGCGCCGTTTTAGGAATTTTCGTCCCCAGCTGAAGGAACTGGTCCAAAGAGACTCTCTCACGCCGGAACTTGCAAAATTCCTCTCCACAGCCGTCAAGCAACGCAAAAACATCTTTGTGTCTGGAGGGACCGGCTCAGGCAAGACCAGTTTTCTTAACGCCCTTTCCGGGGCCATCCCCAAGGATTCCCGGGTTATTACGATTGAGGATACCGCAGAGCTGGACTTGCAAGGTGTACCCAACCTCCTCCGCCTAGAGGCCAGGGAGGCGGGACCAGAAGGCAAGGGTGGCTTAAGTCTGGAAAGCTTAATTCGCGCTGCCCTCCGTCTGCGGCCTGACCGCATTATCGTGGGCGAGGTCCGGGGTGAGGAGGCCTACGCCATGATTGAAGCCATGCGGTCTGGCCACCCCGGTTCCATGTCTTCCGGCCATGCCAATAGCCCAGAAGATATGCTGGACCGCTTAGCACTTTTACTCCTTCTCCGCTTGGACCTGCCTTGGATTGCCGTCCGCCGTATGCTGTATAGCTCACTCGACTATATCGTGCATTTAGAACGTTTGAGCTCAGGTAAGCGCCAAGTCCACAGCGTGGTGGCGCCCCAGGTCAGAACAGAGACTGACTGCTTCCTGTCGCCCGTATTCACGCGTAACGAAAAGGGGCAACTCGTCCGTGTGGGCAGAGGAGCCTGCAAACCGCAAAGCCCTGCAACGAGTCTGGCGGGTCTAGAAACTGCAAAAGGCCCCATGCACGTCTGGTCCGCACAGCCTGACCCACCGGTAGCCCATTCTAGGAGGCCCCTGTGACCCCGCTAGGAACGAAAATGAGCGCTTGGCTGAAGGCCAAGAATCTACCTATTTGGGGCATGAGCCTGGTCATTTTATGCCTAGCCAGCCTGGCTTTCCCAGGCTCTGGTCAGCTGGCCTTGGTCTGGGGTCCCGGCCTGGTCTTTTTAATGGCAAAAGCCCTGGAGAAACTCCTGCTGGCCCGGAGAGAGGCCCAGGAAGAAAAGGACTTTGCCTATTTTCTCTCTTACTTGGCCTCTGCTGTAACCGCTGGTCGCAACCTAGAGCTCAGTCTGGCAGAAGCCGCACAAAAGTTAAATCAAGACCTGCCCGAAAAGGGCCGCGTTTACCAGGCCGTCCAGCAATTGTCCCTGAACATCTACGCAGGCGTGAGCCTCAGACAGGGCCTAGAGGACTTTGCCCAGCATTTTAGTCAAGCTTCTCTGCGCACCTTTGCCCAGGTCCTGGCCACTTTGGTAGAGAAGGGCGGTCGCTATGAAATTTTTCTAGAGTTGCAGCGGGATGCCCTGCAAAAAAAGCTGGAGCTGGAGGCAGAACTGAAGGCCGAACTCGCGGCCTCCTTGACAGAAGCCTCCATCATGGCTGTTCTACCCTTCGGCCTCTCCTGGGCCCTTAACCAGAGTAGCTATCTCAACGATCTCTCCCAACTGGCAGCCTGGCCTTACCTACAGTCCGGCTTCCTAACCCTGGCAACCCTAGGCCTGATCCTCGCTCTCAGGATGATAAGGGAGGGGCTTAAGCTTGCGCCTTTCCCAGATTTGAAGCTGCCGAAACTTCCTAGCCGCACGCGGCAACAAGCCTTCTGCCATAGCTGGGCTAGTTTAGTCGCGCGGACTTATCCCCAGGGACTCCACCGCCAAGTCCTCCGGGATTTAGCAAGTTTTGGTCCGGATCCCCAAATCCTCTGGACCCAGTTGGCCTGGCAAAAATTCCGCTATGGCCTAGTCACGTTAGGCCTTAGCCTCCTTTTGACCCGCAGCCCGGTCGCCTTCCCCCTGGCCTTCCTCGCCTTCTGCTATCCAGATGCCCGTCTCCAGGAAGGCGCTAAGTCCCTAACCAGGTCAGAGCAAGCTGAATACCCCGCCTTTTTAAATCTCCTGGCCATCCTCTTAGAGAGTTCTCTGAGCCTGGACCGCAGCCTAACCTTGACCCTTATCTGTCTTTTGCCCAGTTCTACCCCCAAAGCAGAGAGGAAGGCAGGCGTTTTGAAGGCCCCGAAAAAGCCCCTGTGCACTGTTCTCCAACACGACCTCCTAGAGGTCAAACAAGAATTGGAAAGCGGTCTGGGAGCCGCCGAAGCTCTGGAAAATTTAGCCCAAAAAAGGAGGCAGGCAGAAATCGCCCAGACCCTCCGCCTCATAACCCGCTACGCCAGGGAAGGCTCAGACCATCAAGTGGCCCTACTCCGGGTCCAGGCCCAGCGCACCCAGGATCACTACCGCAATGCCATGCGGGAACAGCTCGCCAAGAAGGGCTTACGCATCCTCCTGCCCATGACCTTTGACCTCATTCTCATTATTGCTATTTCCGCCCTGCCAGCGCTTTTGCAGCTGCAAATCTAAAAGTGCACGCTCACCCGTGCTAAGAAAGAAGGAACACATGAAGTACGAACAGAAACCAGAAGAACTCCTATCCCCTGAGCCTCAAGCGTCCGACACCCCTAAGGCACTCGCAGATCTAGCCTTAGAGCGCACAGCCCTGGCTCATGCCTCTGCCTGTCTTGACCAGGCCTCCTCCCAAGAGCTGGAAGATGTATGCCTAGGCCGGCAAAAGGCTTTTAGCCTGCCCCGGTTAAGCCCTAAGCGGCTGCAAGCCTTTCACCAACGCCTCCAGGACAAGTCGCCAAAAACGGACGGCCTGGGGACGATTGAAATTGTGATTATTATTGCAGCCCTCTTGGCGCTGGCCTTGCTCTTCCGTGAAAAAATCACCGCTTTCGCCCAAGAACTCATGGATAAGGTCTTTGATTCCTCCATCTTAGGCGACTTGTAAAATGCTCCTGTCTTCTCCATCTCCCGCCTTTGCCGCACGCGCTCGCTCCGCCCTGCCTTACTGGAAGATCCTCCCTGGAGCCGACTTAACCGCCTACGAATTAGAGCTCCTAGCCGGCCAACACATACCCCAGGCCCTCAAACTCCGCCTGGTCCAGGATGGTCCGGACCGTTTGATTACGGTCGAGCCTCCCTTACAGGGCGAGTGCCTCTTGCGGCTGGATGGGCGGGGGAAGCGGCAGCAAGATCTCGGGCTCTTTCGTATCCTCAGCATTTTGGAGGTCTTTCAAGATGCTGAAGAGAGACTTTTAAGGCCCAGCTTTGACTATCTGAGCCTCGATAGCATTTACCTCTACAAGGGCAAACTTACCCTGCCTATCCTCCCACTAGGTCCCGGCCAAGCCCTGCGCCTGCCTGCCCAGCAAATATATCCCGAATTCTGGTCTGCCTGGGCAGAGTTCTATCAGGTTCAAAAGGAACTAGCGGAGTTGGGCCGCCGGCTAGCGGGTCCCGGTCAATATCGAAAATTAGCCAAGCTCTTCCGGGAGGCCCTGGCCAACTCCAGCTACCAGGCTGGCCGGTTCCGGGGGATAAAGCCCCTCCGCTGGCAGGATCCCTGCTCAACGCAAGAGCTCGCTTGCCCTCCAGGCGAAAGCTCTGGAGCAGAACTCTTTTACCTGGGACCAGACGACCGTCCTGGCCCCCAAAAGAAACGCCTGGCCCTGATTTTGGGCCAGGAGTTTATCCTTGGTCGTGACCCGGCCTTTGCGGATCTTTGCTTTCATGATCCCTGGATAGGAAGGCAACATGCACGCTTTATCCGCGAGTCGGGTTATTTTTATCTAGAAGACTTAGCCTCACTAAACGGTACTTTCGTCGACGGCAGGAGGCTCTTACGGCATGAGAACTTGCTCTTGCCGGACAGGTGTGACTTACGCTTGGGCAAGACCCGCTTGGGCTTCCAGGTCTTGGCCACCCAGCCTACTTGGTACCAAAGAGCCGGTCACCCGCATCACCTAAGCCAGGCACAATATAGGCCTGGTCATTGAGGACCTCATCCAAGGCTGCGCAATAAATGGGAACTTCGGGATAAACCTCGTGCACCGCCTTGATCCCCTGGCGGGCTGCGATCAGGCAAACAAAACGGATAGACTTAACCCCACGCTTGCGGAGCACTTCTAAACCAGAAAGGGCAGACACACCGGTAGCCAGCATGGGGTCTAAGAGGAAGACATCTCTCTGTTCAATATCTTCAGGCATCTTGCAGAAGTACTCAACCGCCTGCAGGGTTTCATGGTCCCGGTAAACACCCAAGTGACCGACCTTGGCATTGGGAATGAGGCTAAGCCAGGCATCTACCATGCCCAGGCCTGCTCTCAGAATGGGGACTAGGGCTAGCTTTTTACCCGCCAATTCGTAAACCGTAGTGGTAGCCATAGGGGTTTCAATTTCTACGGGTTCCAGAGGGAGGTCACGCGTAGCCTCATAGGCCTCCAGCAGAGATATCTCGCTGACCAATTCACGGAATTCCTTGGGGCCTGTATCCTTTTGGCGCAATTTGCCAATCTTGTGTTGGATCAGAGGGTGGTCAAAAACTAAAACGTTGTTCATGTAGTCTTGGTCTGGCATGGTGCACTCCTAACTTGTTTACGGCGGTCTTTCTTTAAGCCATATTTGTTGGGTCTAGGAGCCGCACAGGCTTCAGAATAGTCATTGGCAAAAGAGATCATAAGGCCTCCACTCCCGCACCCAGAGCCCAGATGGGGCTTATCTCTACAAATAATAGTTATCCATCCCATAAATTACAAGTCAACATGAAAGCTGGGCTCGGCTACAGGAACTGCAACTTTTTGCACTTGTTTTTCTTATTCTTAAGCTTTCGCGATGTGGATAATGTGGATAACTTCGTGCATAAGTCCAGGACAAGGCTTTGCGCATTTTGCCCAGCTGAAATCCCGTCAGGGAGCAAGTTTAAGTTTTATGTAAATTGTTTTCCAAACAGCTTGACTTTTATAGCATTCCTGTTCAAGCCTTTAGTTAAGCCGTTTGGCGTTTTACTTTGAATTTACAATTTCGTTCCTGTCCACCTGACGAGAACAGTTTCAGTAACACGTCATAACAACAAAACATGAAATTAATTCCCCTGAAAATCCGAAACACGTAGCCTCCAAAATCGAGCAGCTGGCTACCCTACCCGCCAAGACATTGACTCAGCGTATAAAAAAAGGGTGTCTCTTACGCTTGCGCGTTTTCGAGACACCCTTTGCGATAACGTTCGTAAAACCTTCCTGCCACCCTCTGCGAGACCACTTGAGCTAGCCTTCGAGACACCCTCTGCAGAGCGAAATGTGTGGCAATAAAGTTTGTCGGACCAGCAGCTCCGGATCAAGTCTGGTGGAGCATTTAGCTACCGAAGTTGAGGCTAACAAAGAAGCGACCCACCAGAGAGTCGTTGGGCTCACCTGTGTTGTTGTCCGGAACAGGCCCTGGTACGCAGTACACACCTACTCCAATGCTGCCGACACCCGCATTCATAATAATGGCGCGGTGGGGTGGAGAATTCATAAAGGCTTCAAAGATCATCTCTGCAGAGAGGCGGCTGACATTGTCAAACCAAGCCACACATTCCCCCATGGCGTATTGGCCACCATAGGTATTGGCAATATAAACCAAGGCATTGGAGCCGTCTGGGCGGTAGTGGGTGTTGGGGGCAGCGTGGTAGTGCACGGAAAGTTCACCCGCTCTTTGGGCGGAAATGGTCTGCATGACCCCAGGATTAGAGAGCTGACCTAGGCCGGCTTGGGCCCTGGCCGCGTTGATCATCTGGACAACCCCGCCTTGGACCTGGGCAATTTTTTCCGGTCCAGGCATGACCGTGGATCCGGACTGTCCCGCTTGAGCTACAGGTGAAGTGGCTTGTGCAGAAACTGAGCCCGGAGGCGGACTGGTCTGTCCAGGCACCTGGTTACTCGCAGGGGGGCTGCCCGCCTGGTTATTGCCCGGCTGGTCCAAGGGCGGAGGGCTAGTCACCTGGGTATTGTCTGACGGGCTTAAGGGCGGGGGGCTTGTCTCTCGTGGCACTTGATTTTGAGGCTCACTGCTGGGGGCAAGGGGCGGCGGGCTGGTTTCGCCCGTAGGCTGGTCTTGATTTTGACTAGCATTTGGATCAAGCGGGGGTGGGGAGGTTGGCCCAGTATAGGCAGGCTGAGTTTCTGACGGAGCTGCCTCAGAAGGCGCTTCTGTCACCCAAGCCTGGTCATTCGTGTCCGGCACGGACAAACCACCAGGCAAAGGCAGGGTTTCCGCAACTGTGGGCTCTTCATATTGTGCAGTGCGTAAATTGTGCAAAATGGGATTCACCTGCTTTGTGACGAAATCCTTGTTGTAGCTGGCGATAAGCTTCATATGATCGGTCAAGGCCTGGATCTTCTGTCTAGATGTATCTTCCGCCTGGTCGGTCACCTGCTCTTCCGTAGCCATCAGCAGGTCAGAAGGAGTCTCAGATTCCCGACTGCTCTCAATAGCCCGAAGGTGGACATCCTCCTGGTTATTCAAGAAGGGCTGGGTAATTAACAGCGCAGCCGTTGCAACCACCATAACTACGAGGAGAACTAAGAGCAGCCATTCTGCGGTGGAGTGCGGCTTCATTTTTCTGAGAAAAGACATAGGGGATCGCTCCATGTTTGCTTTAATAAGGGCAAAGCCCTGAAATACTTGCTCCAGGGCTTTAGTGTGGTGATCCCGAGAGGAGTCGAACCTCCGACACACGGTTTAGGAAACCGTTGCTCTATCCACTGAGCTACGGGACCTCGTACAATTACAATATCTCTTGAATTGTAAATTTTAGCCCCCGGCCTGTCAAATACCGCAAAGCCTAATTCTGTCAAATACCGAAAAGCAAGATATGACTAGATATTACAAGATGATCAGGCTTGCCAGACTAAAGTAAATGAGAATAGCGATACCGTCAGCCACCGTCGCAATCACTGGACCAGCCATAACTGCAGGGTCTAGCTTCAGCTTTTCCGCCAAGATGGGCAAGGCCGATCCCAGGGCCTTAGCCACCATGGCAATGCAAATGAGGGTCAGGGATACAGTAAGGGCCAGGATAAAGCTCTCTTTTTCCAGAAAATAAATCCGGGCCAGGTTAACCACAGCCATGGTGACACCTACAACAAAGCCAATGCGGATTTCCTTCCACACCACCCAGAAAAAGTCTTTAAAGCTGATTTCGCCCATAGCCAAGGACCGAATAATGACAGCCGAAGACTGGGCACCCGCATTACCGCCCGTATCGGTCAGCATGGGGATAAAGGACACTAGGATGGGCAGGGTGAGGAAAGCGTGCTCATAGTGGCTCAGAATCAATTCGTTGATCAAGCCAGACAGGGTGAGGAGCAAGAGCCAGAAAACCCTGGACCTGGCGTGCTGCCAGGTAGAGGTTTCCAGGTAGGGCCTTTCCGCAGGCGTAACTGCAGCCATCTTGGTTAAGTCCTCTCGGGCCTCCTCGTGCATGATATCCATGGCATCATCTACGGTGATGACACCCAAGAGTCTGCCCTCCTCGTCCGTCACCGGCAGGGCTAGAAAGTCATAACGGTCAAAGGCCACAGCAACGTCTTCTTGGTCATCTACAGCCAGGACAGAAACGACAGCGTCCTCCATGACCTCTGAAACCAGCTGGCTGTCTTGGGCCGCAAAAATATCCCTAACCGAAATAACGCCTATCAGCTTATCGGCCTTATCTGTCACAAAGCAGGAATAAATCACCTCTAAAGGCTTGGGGCTAGCCCGCAGGGTCTTAAAAGCTTCCCCTATGGTCATCTCGGGGGCCAGGCGCACAAAATTGGCACTCATGAGTAGGCCAGCCGAGTCTTCTGGATAGGGTAGCTGGTCAGGACCGGACCTGTCGGGGTTCAAGTTATTGCCCAAACGCCGCTTGAGCTTGAGATCGTCATGTTGCGGGGCCTGGTCAGTTATACCTGCGGAGGAGCGTTTTACTACATCATCTTTTAACTGGGTCATCCGTGCCTCCTAAGCCAAACTAATATTAAAGAGCCAGGCAGCGATGCCGAAATAGAGGAGCAGGGCGCAAATATCTACCACCGTCGTAATGACGGGCGACACCACCATGGCAGGATCAAGATGCAGGGCTTTGGCTAGATAAAGTAGGATAACGGCCATCACCTTGGCCATCATAATAGTAGCCAAGAAAGAAATAAAAATCGTTAGGGACAGGGTCCCACTATGTCCATTGCGCAAATACACGATTGCCGCGTTAACGCTGGCCAGGGACAGACCGCAGATCAGCGATATGCGGAATTCCTTCCAGAGAACCCGGCCAAAATCATGGCCTGTGATGTCCCCTGTGGCATAGGCCACAATGGCGACACTTGTCGTTTGGGAGCCGGCATTGCCGCCGGCTGCGGTTAAGAGGGGCATCATGGCCACCAGCATGGGCAAGGCCACATAAACAGCCTCGTAGTGGCGCAGGATCGTGGCATTCAACATACCCGAGATCATGAGGAGTAGGAGCCAGAAAATACGGCGCCGGGCGTTATCCAGGACCGTCGTTTCGGGATAGGGCGTTTCTGCCGGCTGCATAGCAGCCATGTAGGCATGGTCCTCGGTTACTTCTTCTACAAATACTTCAACCGCGTCGTCTACGGTAACAATGCCCACCAGACGGTGTTCCGTATCTACGACCGGCAAGGCCAAGAGGTCGTAGTCACGAATGACCTTGGCCACCTCTTCTTGGTCATCAATGGTCTGCACAAAGTGGGGCTCACGGTTCATGATTTCCCACAAGAACTGATCATCCCGCGCCCGCAGGATATCCGCAACATAAACGACGCCCTCCAGCACCCTGCTGGCATCCGTCACAAAACAGGTATAAATCATTTCTACCCGCTGGTTGATATGGCGCAATTTATACAAGGCCTCCGCCACGGTCATGCCCTGGGACAGCTTCATATACTCTGTCGTCATGATGGAGCCAGCGGAGTCTTCCGGGTATTGGAGCAAGCGGTTAACCAGGTCACGTCTGCTGGAATCCGTTTGCTTGAGCACCCGCTTAGCCACCTGGGCCGGAAGCTCATCCAAAATTTCTACCAAGTCGTCGTTGTAGAGGCCATCAAGGATTTCAGATAGCTCTTGGTCAGAATAAAGCTTAATCAGCTCTTCCTGCTGGTCACTCGATAAGTAGACAAAGACCTCCGCGGCCTGGTCTTTGCTAAGCAAGCGAAAAAATGTGGCAAGGTCAAGACCGCTTAGTTCTGAGGCCAGGTCGGCAATGTCTACCGCCTCCTCGGGCAAGAGTAATTGGCGCAGGCTCACGTAATCGTGCTTGGCCAAGAGGTCTTCCACTTGGTCCCAGAGTCTAGTCTGAACATCGTTTTGCAGGGCCATCTGTGCCTCCTCTCTCAAATCACTGCCCCCCGACCGACGGGCGGTAGGGGGGCAGGTTGAGCCGTATGTCTGAGGTCAGTCGACCCCAGCTCTTCACCTGCCATTTTTTATCTGATTACAAAATAAATGGCGTAGTTCTCCCTCTGTGAGTTAGCCGTTAAGGCCGAGCCTTCTTGCTCATCCTGCTGAGCTTCTAAACCCAGCTCAATACGATAATAGCCCGTGGGCAACTGACCATAACAAGACCCATAATGGATGGTGAGGACCCTCTCTTCACCCGGCAGAATCAAGTCTTCTCTAGGCTCGTAGCATTCCCCTACCATAGTGGGTTCCATATGGAACCAGGACTCTCCATCGTAATAGTAGAGTCGGTAGTAGTTACGGAAGGCCCAGTTTTCTTCCTGATCATTGACCACCCGGAAGCTTATTTCCTGGTTATCCGCTTTTTGGCTAGCAACGATGCTCAAAGTATTCAAAGGTTTTTGCTCTGACCTGTGGGCATATTTTGCAGCTTCATCATAAATAACCTTTTGCTGGGCGACCGCCAAGATGTCTCTAAGCTTCAATGCTGCCTCACTTTTCAGGTCAATCTGGAAAAAGTCGCCTTGGGCATTCATCAGGTTGGCATAGGGTTTATCCTGGGCTTCCAGGAAATCAGCCTGGTTTAAGAAGAGATGGTCGCCCTGGGCGGCAAAAATTTGCGTATCATAGGAAAAGTTAGCAGGCTTTTCCGACACAGGATCGGTGAGATTCGCTTGAATCCACTGGGTCAATTCCTCCTGCTTTTTCCCTTCGAGTTCGGATACGAGGTCCAGGTTCTCTGCTCGCTTATGGTGAACCAGGAGAGCCTTGTCAGAAATATCGTAGGCGCCCAGTTCAACGGTTTTTTCCTCCTTGGCCTCCGGGCCCGAAGCCATAAAGCGGTTCACGCGATCAACATATTCTAGTTGCTCATACAGGTTCTTGATACCTTCGGGAGGATAGAGGATAGTCGTTTGCCCCGTCTTTGCATCCGTAACGGGTGTTCCCATAGTGGGCAAGGCTTCAATTTCTTCCCGGCTCATGTCGGCTACCCGTTTGCCATTGACCTCCAGGTCGCCACGGTAAACAAACTCATCCTCCTCGGAAGGGGACTTGCTAGGCTTCGCAGCAGTTTGATTGCCGGCAACAAGGCCTGAGGGTGCAGAAGTTGAGGTCTCAGACTGGGCAGGTGCGCTGGGTTTTGCCAGCTTTTCGTCAGCAAGAGAAGCTTTAAGAGAGGCAAGTTCACTCTGTAAAGCTTGGTTTTGAGATTGAAGTTCTTTCAGCTGATCCACATTATCTACCTTGACGCAAGCAGAGAGGCTCAAGCAAATAATAAGAATCATTGCTGCTAAGAACGAGGATTTGTACGTGTACTTAGTCATAAGTGCCTCCTTTCGGAAAGGGAGAGAGCCAGTGCGGGCTCCCTCTGGACAGCTGGCAACAGGCAAGGCCAGAAGCTTAAAGCAAGGGCCTTATGGCCTGCTGAGTCTAGGTCTATTTTGACACATGCAGCCAGGGCTCGCAAACCAGCCCCAGCAAGTTAGAAGACCTTGCCCACTTTAGGCAGTGCGGTTAGAGCTTGGCAAGCCGGTCCAAAACTTCTGCAAGTCTGGCCCGGGGGCAGGCAAAGTTGACCCGCATAAAGCCCTGACCTTCCAGGCCGTAGCTGGAGCCTTGGTTAAGGGCCAAACCTGCTTGTCTCACTAGAAAATCACTTATTTCCTGGTCTGTTTTATGACCGCGCTCAGCCGCAAAGTCACGGAAATCAACCCACATGAGGTAGGTGCCCTCTGGCTTGGTGGCTTTTAGCTGGGGCAGGCGGTCCTGGATCCCCTGGTGGAGGAAGTTTCTGTTGCCTTCCAAATAAACAAGGAGTTCCGCCAGCCAGTCATCACAGGCGGACCAGGCAGCCTGCATGGCCGTATAGGCAAAAAGGTTGCCTGAATAACGCATGCGGCCCTTGAAGTCCTCAAAGGCTTGCCGCATCTCCTGGTTGGGAATCACCAGGATAGAGGCAGCCAGGCCAGCAATGTTAAAGGTCTTGGACGGGGCATAGCAGGTAATGGAACGTGCAGCCAAGTCCGGGCTCAGGCTCGCCAGGGCAGTATGCCGGTGGCCACTGTAGATAAAGTCGGCATGGATTTCATCCGACACAAGGTAGAGGTCATGCTTTAATACTATCTCGCCCAGGCGGCTCAGCTCATCTTGGGTCCAGACACGGCCGAGTGGGTTATGGGGGCTGCAGAGCATGAGGAGCTTACAGGAATCATCAATGAGACTTTCCAGCTTGTCAAAGTCAATGCTGGCATGGAGTTGGTCATCCAGGTCTAAAGCGCAGGAGACAAAGGTCCGGCCGTGGGATTCTACAGCAGCCTTAAAGGGGCCATATACCGGGGTTAAGGAAAGCACCTTATCTCCGGGCTGGGTGAAGGTCAAAACGGCCATATTCAAGGCAGGCACAATACCCGGACAGAAGGTCAACCAGTCGCTTTTAACCTGCCAGTGGTAGTGGCGGTCAATATAATCAACACAGGTTTGGAAGTATTCAGGGCCAGGGAAGGTATAGCCAAAGACAGGGTGGTCTAGCCGCTTTTGCATAGCCTCCACAATGGGGGGTGCCACTGCAAAATCCATATCGGCAATCCAGAGGGCCAGGGGATCATCTGGCAGGTCAGGTCCAAAGACCTCGGGCATATGGTCCCACTTAATGCAATTGGTGTGGTAGCGGTTGATGGGCTGGTCAAAATCGAAAGCCATAAATATTTCCTTAGCCTCCTTAGTCTAATTAGTATAAATGTATAATGTTATCGTAATTGTAGCTATGGGGTTCTTTCTCTGTTGCCTTATAGCCGATGGCAATTGAAATATGGAAAACATTGTCCTTTTCTGCCCCGATCAGGGCTAAGAGATTGTCTTTATCTTGCGGCTGGAAGCAAACCCGGATCATACCAATGATGCAGGAGCCCAGGCCCAAGGACTCGGCAGCCAGAGCAAGATTCTGCACGGCAATGCCAGCATTGACAGCTGAATATTGGTCAGGGGTTCCGCTAATCATCACAACCAGGGGGGCCCCGTAAAAGACACTATCAGTGCCGCGCTCCGCCATCCGCTTCAGGAAATCCCGGTAAGCCTCCGGGTCACGGTCTTCCATATCCTGGTAGACTTTCTGGTTGATCTGACTGAGGATGTCCTGATTTTGCACAAAAGAAAAACGTAGTTCCTGGCGGTTCATAGCCGTAGGAGCGTTGAGGGCAGCAGTCTCCAGTGTTTCCAGCTCAAAGTTTGAGAGGGGCTTGTCTTGGAACTTACGGGTTGAAAACCTGTTTTGTTGGGCGGATAGTACATCTTTCATTGCTCTATTCTCCTTCTTGAATGAGTTGCAGGGCTAAGTCTAGGGCATCCTGGCCGGGCTCAATAGGATAGTCTGGTTGGGTCGCCTGGTCTTCATTAGGGCTGCCATCCGGATTGAGGCCATAGAGGGCGTTGTAGCGCACAATAAGCCCAGATTCCGGCAGGGCATTGTAGAGGGTAACCACACAAGACCCATCACCACCCGATTCTTCGCCCACAATTTTGGCAAAGCCGGTCCGTTTAGCAAAAGAAATAAAGTATTCCGAAGCGGAATAGGACCAGGGATCCGAGAGGATCCAAAACTTCCCCGTATAGAGGGGTAGCTCCGTAGAGGGGGAGATATGGATAGTTTCCTGGAAAGCTTTGTCTAAGTCCTGGATATCCTCTTGTACCAAGTTTGGCATTTCCGGCAGGGCCTTGGTCCGGCGGTTCCAGCTAAAAAGCAAGGTAGGCAGAGGCCCTGCCTCCTTCAGCTCCATCAGGTCTTCCTCGAAGGTAGAACTCGCATAATAATCCAGGCAGGCCTGGGTCCAGGGGGACTCCTTGTAGAGTCCAAAGTTCTCTACCTGCAGGGGCTTGGTGATATTCGGGGCCACAATATTGAGCAGCCAGTAGTCATTGTAGCCACCCTGGTTGTCCCGGAGGTCAATGACCACATTCCCAATGCCCTGAGACTCTGTTTCGGCAAAAAAGTTGTCTAGGATATCTTCGTCTTCCATATTTTGGTTGAGGAAGGAATTGATATATAGATAGGCCCAGTTGTCTTCGGGATGAAATTCGGTATAAAGATTATCGGGAATATCGATAAAGGGCTCGGCCCCAGGTTCACGTTCTTCTTCCTCCAGATTGTAAAAACCCAAAACGTGGGGATTTTCAAAAACCTCCCCCATCATGTCCAGCCAGGGATCATCGGGGTACTCTGCTAGATAGAAGCAATAGGACTGGTAGTCCGCGTTAAGCAGGTCGTTGCCCAAGTTGACAATAGACAGGTGGCCCACATCCTTGCCATCCAAAGTCAGGTCCTTCACCAGTTTCTGGAAATAGGCCAGCCAGTCTTCCCTGCTTGCCAAATCCAAAATACCCTCTTGGTATTCTGCCTTGAGGGCCTCTGGATCCAGGCCATTGCGGCGGAGATAACCCAGCATGGGGAAGGCATTTTCAATAATGTCCCAAAAAGCCTCATAGTCCGCCTGCTTTTCTTCTGGCGTAAGCTCCGCTATGCTGCGTTCCCGGCTGGGGTCTTGGGCCGCCAAGTTTTTGCGGGTAGGCATAGTCTCTGCCGCCTGGGCCTGGACAACCGGGGCCAGGACCTGACTTTGGCTAAATACCAGGGCCAAGAGGGTCAAGATGAGGACAAGCAGCCGGAAGGAAAACTTGAAAATTAAAGCTTGTTTATTCTTTGTAACCATATGTGATGTGCGCAAATATATGGGCAGAACAAGAAGACCCGAGGGCAAGAACCAAGTGGACAACCCAAGAGCTTCACGGTTTTGCTCTTTACCTTTCCTAGCCCGCCGCTGGGGATGGGCTTATCTGTATCTATCTATTATAACTTAATCAGAAGCATAGAGTCCGTTTCCAAAAAATGGTATGCTTGCATGAGCTAGATATTTGTATGCTAAGGAGGCAATAGACTTGACTCAAGTAGATTTTTCCCAGGCTAGACAATTCCGCCTACCCGATGACCTGCCCGCATACCCCAAATTTCAAGAAGGTATCCGCCGGGCCCCCCGCCGTGAAACCAAACTCAGCCCCCATGATGTAGAGCTGGCAGTGCGCAATGCCCTGCGCTATGTGCCAGAACACCTCCATGCCGAATTGGCTGAAGAGTTCTACCAAGAGCTCAAGGAACACGGCAAGATTTACGCTTATCGTTATCGCCCCGAGGGTAGAATCTATGCCAAAGGCATAGACGAATATAAGGGCAAATGTATTGAAGGTAAGGCCTTCCAGGTCATGATCGATAACAACCTAGATTTTGACGTAGCCCTCTATCCCTACGAGCTGGTCACCTACGGAGAAACAGGTTCCGTATGCCAGAACTGGCTCCAATACCGGTTGATTAAAATGTACTTGGAAGAGCTGGATCAAAATCAAACGCTGGTCCTGCTCTCTGGCCACCCGCTGGGCCTTTTCCACTCTAACCCCAACGCCCCGCGCGTCATTCTGACCAACGGGCTCCTGATTGGCGAATATGATAACTTGGAAGACTTCAACCGCGGCCGGGCCCTGGGTGTATCCTCCTACGGTCAAATGACCGCTGGCGGATGGATGTACATTGGTCCTCAAGGGATCGTCCATGGCACCTACAACACAGTGCTGAATGCTGCCCGTCTCAAACTGGGCGTTGGCAAAAATGAAAACCTGGCCGGTGTGCTCTTTGTATCCTCTGGCCTAGGTGGCATGTCTGGCGCCCAAGGCAAGGCCATTGAGATTGCCGGTGGCGTTGGCATTATTGCGGAAGTCGACTATTCCCGTATCCAGACCCGTTACGACCAGGGCTGGGTTTCTGCCGTGGCGGAAAGTCCGGAAGAATCCTTCCAAATGGCCCAAGAATCCATGGATAAGAAAGAGGCCAAGGCTATCGCCTTCCACGGCAACATTGTGGACCTCCTCTCTTATGCGGTAGAACACAAGATCCAGATTCCTCTGCTGTCTGACCAAACCTCCTGCCACGAACCTTATACCGGCGGCTATTGCCCAGAAGGTCTGACCTTTGAAGAGAGAACCCAAATGCTGGCCGAGGATCCTGAGGGCTTCCACAAGCGTGTGGACACCACCCTCCAGCACCACTTCCAGCTTATTAAGACCTTGACCGACAGGGGTACCTATTTCTTTGACTACGGTAACTCCTTCCTCAAGGCTGTCTTTGATGCCGGGGTCACCGAAATTGCCAAGAATGGTCACGACGATAAAGATGGTTTCATCTGGCCTTCCTACGTGGAAGACATCATGGGCCCCCTGCTCTTTGACTATGGCTATGGTCCCTTCCGCTGGGTCTGCCTGTCCGGCAAGGACGAAGACCTGCGGGCTACCGACCAGGCTGCCATGTCCTGCATCGACCCCAACCGCCGTTACCAAGACTGCGATAACTACAACTGGATCCGAGATGCGGAGAAGAACAAACTGGTTGTAGGATCCAAGGCCCGTATCCTCTATCAAGATGCTGAAGGTCGCCTGCGCATTGCCTTAAAGTTTAATGAGCTGGTCCGCGAAGGTAAGATCGGCCCCGTCATGATTGGCCGCGACCACCACGACTGCGGCGGCACCGACTCTCCCTTCCGTGAAACGTCCAACATTAAAGACGGGTCTAACATCACCGCTGATATGGCGACTTCCGTCTTTGCCGGGAATGCCGCCCGCGGCATGTCCCTCTGTGCCCTGCACAACGGCGGCGGTACAGGTATTGGCAAGGCCATCAACGGCGGCTTTGGTTGCGTCTTAGACGGTTCTGAGCGTATTGATACGATCCTCAAGCAAGCCGTACTCTGGGACGTTATGTGCGGTGTCGCCCGTCGGGCTTGGGCCACCAACCCGGCCGCTATGGAAACTTCGGCCACCTACAACAAAAACATGGAAGGCCAGGACCATATCACCCTGCCCTATCTGGCAGATAACCAGCTGATCTCTGACCTCATGTCCAAGCACCAAGACGACCGCCACTACTTTGAATAAGTCTTGGCCCAGCATATAAGTGATCTTGTCTAGGCAAACTGCCTGGGCATAGAGAAAATACCCCGGATTCTCCTTGAGGATCCGGGGTATATTTTTTTAAGCCTTGTGTGCCAAGATGCCTGCTGTGTGTGGATAAGGGCAGGCCAAGGTGCCCACTGTGTATAAGGCCTGATCAAGATGCCCGCTGTGTGCGGACAAGGCCTGACCAAGACGCCCGCTGTGTATAGGTGCTGGGAAGCTTAGCCCAATGTTTGCCTTTGCGGGGTTTTGCGACTATCCGCTAATTTCACTTTGAGCTTTTCGCCCAGGCTGCCTTGGGCTGCTTGGGCGCGAAGGAACTGCACCGTATCGGCCACTGTTTCAGTTAGCGGACGCGGCCTATAGGCAAGGGCAGTGCTGGCTTTAGCATGAGAGAAGTTAGCGTTGGCACTCAGGGTGTAGAGGGAATAAGCCGTATAAAGGGGACGGCGGTTACGCAGCCTGCTCCACCATTCCAGCAAAGGCACAAACAGCTTGACAAAGCCCAGGCGCAAGACCCGGTGGATAGGTGTTCTACCCGATGCCTTAGCGGCCAGCTTGATCAATTCTTCAATACTAAGGTAGTGACCAGACAAAATATAGGCTTCCCCACTGCCTCCCTCATATAGAGCCGCCAGGAGGCCATCTGCCACATCTCGTACATCTACAAAGTCATATCCGCCCTTGACCAGGGTCGTAAGTTTGCCACTGAGAAAATCACGGATGGTTTGGTTTAAGTGGTTAGTGTGCTCGTAATCGTAGGGCCCCACAATACCCGAGGGGTGAACCAGAACCACATCTAAGCCTTTTTTGCCCGCATCTAAGACTGCTTGAGAGGCCATGGCTTTCGTTTTGGCATAGGCCCCCTCAACCCAGTCAGGGCTAAAAACTGTCACCTCACTGATCGGGGCATTATTTTTCTTTTCAGGAATTGCGTGTACAGAAGAACAATAAAGGAAGCGTTTGACCTTATGCTCGACAGCTAAATCCAGGAGTAACTTGGTCCCGCCCACGTTAACACTTTCCACCAGGGGACTTACCTGGGAGTCAATGGTGACCATACTGGCCATGTGCAGTACGTAAATATCCAGGCCATTCAGGCCCTGAAAGAGTCTCTCCAGGTCGGTACGCGAGGTGAGGTTCCCTCGGACAATTTGCAAGTCCAAGCCCTCCAGGCTCGGGGGAATTTCATTTTCGACCATCAAAATCCGTACATTAGCCCCGCGGTCTAAAAGCTTTTTGACCACCACATTACCCAGGTGGCCAGAGGCACCTGTGACCACATATATGCTTTTTTTCATAAGCGAACCTCCTCCCCCCATTTGTTCTTAAGTATAGCGGGACGTCTTTAGGACAATGCGGCAGAAATGTGAGTTTCTGTGTCGGAAACCCCCAGGGCAGAAACTCTCAGGCTTAATCGATAATAAAAACCTTGCCGATCAGGTTATAGACATCCTGGTCTACGTAAGACTTGGAAGCCTTGAGAATACGCTTGGGGTTAAGCATGGGTTTTTTCTGCAAAACCCTAGTGGCCGGCGCGTTAATTTTCTCAAACTCCGACCAAATCAGGTCCATCGTTTTCAGAGAAGCCACATTGCCCAGTTCTTCATCGCAGGACAGCATCAGGCAGACGGCAATAACCCTGGCCATGTGTCGGTACATATACTGTTGCAGGCGCTGGGGCCTAACAGAGTCCAGACGCACCCGGCGGAACATCTCCAAGGCAACTGCCAGGAGATCCTTCAAGTGCTTCTGCATCACCTTCATATTTGAGGCTTGGCCGGACCGACCCAAGGGGAAGATATACACCGGCTCCGCGAGATAGTAGATGCGGCGGACATGAGGCAGGGGCTCATAGGAAAAAATCTCGTCTACGTAGGCCAACTGGTCCGGCAGACGCAACTTAATTTTACGTAAAAGGTCCAGGCGGTAGACCAAAGACTGCTTACCTAGAATCTGGTCAATGGTAAAGTTCTTCAAGCGGGACCAGGAGTTGATACCCTCTTCTGGGAAAACGTTGGCAAAACTCGACCGCTGGAGTTGCTTTTTACCCTGCTTTTGAGGAATTTCGTAATAATAGTCCGCCACCAGAAGCTCGGGTTTGGGATTTTGCTCCTCCAGGTCCTTTAAGACCTGCATAAGCTTTGCCAGCCCCTGAGGATCCAAGCGGTCATCTCCATCTAAAATACGGAACCAGGGGCAGGTCGCCTCGCGCAAGGCAATATTAAGGGCGGAACCCAGCCCACCGTACTCCTTATTGATCAGGCGAATGTGGTCCGGATATTTTTCTACATAATCGGTAACTGCTTGAGAGATTTGGGGGTTAGAGCCATCATTGACCACTAGTACTTCCAAGCCGTCAATGCCTGCATCCAGGAGACTATCTAGGCAAGTCCCAATGGTGAATTCTGCCTGATAGGCTGGAATAGCGACCGTTAAATAGTTCATCTCTACCTCTTTCCTGGCCACCATATTCGGCCAAAGCTTCCCAAATTGCGTTGAACCTCAGCAACATCAACAGTTTTATTCTAACAAAGCTCAAATCCATGTCAATATCGCCAAGAATTTGGGCCTGGTCTAGTAGGGCTTGAGGCGAGAAATGAGTTGTTCGCGCGCTTTTTTCTGGATACGGGGCGTATAGATCACGAGTGCATAACGCTGGTCGTCCTCAAGACCCCGCACGGTCAGGGCAAACTTGTCTTCTTCAATGCTTTCCATTTTTTCAAAAGGGAATAGTTTCCAACCAATGATAAAGCCGTCCCGCCAGTAGCCACAGAGGGAAAAGAAGATATCCTGCCGGGAAAGTTTAGACTTGGAGACAGTGTCACGGTAGACCAAACCATCTTCTTGCTTGCTGATGAGGACCTGGCCACCCCCACTGGCCACGAGGGAGAGGCTAATCAGGATGAGGAGATAATTAATCCAATGGTTAAAAACTCCGTCAAAGAAGCCATCTGCGTTGAGTAGAGAGCTAAAGTAGATACCATTAATTGATATGAATAAGTAGATGTAAATGATGCCCATGAAATACAAGGTCTTGACAGGATAGTCCAGGTCGGGCAGGGTCTGGAGACTGGCCGTACGTCTAAAATGGTTCGTGATCATCCCCACCATACCGAAGGCAAAGGCAGCCGCAAGGAGGGGTAAGGTATATTGCCAGAAAGGCAAGAGCTGATGCTCGCCGAAATGCATGGCCAGGCTAGATAAAACCAGCATGATGGCTCCTGCTATCCAGGCAAGTTTTTTACTTTTTTCATTCCAGGCCAGGGTGTTTGGCACTTGATTGTTCATGTGGCATCTCCTTGGGGCAAAGCAAGCCGGACCCCAAGCGGGTCCGGTTATTTATTATAGTCTAGCGGATAGACTAAGCCCTGTATATACCTGTAAACACAAGGCTTAAATCAACTTGAGCTCAAGTCGGATATAGGGGGAAAGCTGGTCACCATGCTGGCTTAAAAAATCCTGCACGAAATCTGGCTTAGACTCTTGCAGCTCTTTGACGCTTTCTAGCAGGGCCATCTGCACAAGGTCCCGAGGGTCATTTAAGCAGTTTACCCAGATCTCCGCCATGAGCTCCTGGTCTGCGTACACCCCGCGATCCATTTGATGGAGCACAGCCGTCCGCTTTAACCAGGGGTCGTCACTCTTAGACCAGGCCAGGACCTTCTGTCCCAGGTCTGGATAAAGAGCAGTCAGGAGATTAACGAGCCGGTGCAGGATATTATTGGTATCCCAACCAGGTTTATCTACAATCAATTTTTTGAGTTTAGCGAAGTCCTTTTTTTGGAGGAGGTCACGCTTGGCTGTAAGATATTGCAGGGCAAAATACTGGAACTCCCGGATATTCTGCTCCCAGCAGCACTCAACAAATTCCCAGTCCAGCTTATCCGGTTCTTTGTCCATAGACAGCTGCTCTTCCATCACCTTGGCTCTGGCAGTTGAGTCCAAGCCCTTAAAGCGGTAGGTATTGCCCATAAGATGCTCCATCTCGCTGGCTTTTTGCCTATTCGCATATTTGGACAAGTCCGTACATAACTGCTTGAAATTCATGAGCCCTCCTTAAGAAATGGGTTAAACCTAAACACGCTTTAGACCGGTAATCAACTGACGCTATATTTACCGTCTGAAATCTTAACCGTCGCTTGACCGTCGCAAGACTGCCATACATTGCCATACATGCCATACAGTAATTTATATACTTCATTATAGCACATGATTTTTTGACCCCTGTGCTATGATGGAGTTTATGAAAAATCATGAGCATCAAAATTTAGACTTAACGCAGGGCGTTATCTGGAAGCAAATTATTTATTTCGTCGTTCCTCTTATCCTAACTGCCTTGCTGCAGCAGGCTTACAATACCGTAGACCTCTTGATTGTCGGCAACCTTTCCGATTCTTTATCAATGGCAGCCATCGGGGCAACAGCATCTTTGACTTTTATGATGCTGGGCCTTTTCATGGGACTTTCTACTGGGGCTTCTGTTATCGTGGCCCAGGCTTTCGGCGCCAAAGATAGGGCACGAACCAGCCGGGCTGTCCATACCACTTACGCCCTTGCCATCTTATCTGGCCTCTTTCTGACCATTTTCGCCTGGTTTATTGCCCCTCTGGTCCTGGACCGTATGGGGACCCCGCCGGAAATTTTTGCGGAAGCCTTGACCTATACGCGGATTTACTTTCTCGGCTCCATCCCCCTCCTCATCTATAACATGGGGACAGGTATTCTGCGGGCAATTGGCGATTCCCGTAGCCCCCTCTTTTACCTGATCGTCTCCACGATTACCAACATCGTCTTAGACCTGATCTTTGTGGGCCCCCTCAATATGCGGGCGGCAGGCGCTGCCTGGGCTACCCTTATCGCCCAATGCCTGACCTCCCTGCTCCTTACCCTGAAGCTTGTAAAGACAGACGGCATGCACCGACTGGACTTTCATCATATTCGCATGTATAAGGATGAGTTAAAGGAAATCGTGAGCATCGGGCTACCAGCCGGGATTCAAGCCTCCCTTATCTCCTTTTCCAACGTCTTGATTCAATCGCGGATCAATAGCTTTGGCCATGAAGCCATTGCGGGTATTTCCGCCGCCAACCGCTATGACGGCTTTATGATGGTGGGCCTCAACTCCTTCATGATGGCCTCCACAACCTTTACGGGGCAAAATATTGGGGCTCAAAAGATTGACCGACTCAAGCAAGGCGCAAGAACGACGACCTTTTTGGGCGTGGGCTTTTCTGTAGCCATGAGCATCATCCTCCTGATCTTTGGCCGCCCCCTCATGGGACTTTTTTCCCAAGATCCCAGCGTCATTGAATATGGCTACGGCAAAATCTTGATTTACGCCCCTTTCCACTGGATCTTCACCAGCGCCCAGGTCTTGTCTGGCGTCATCAGGGGAGCAGGCCAATCCCTCTACCCCATGCTGGTCTCGATCTTCTGCATGGTGGGCGTGCGGACCCTCTGGAACTATCCCATCGCACAATTTTTCCAAACCCTTCCAGCCCTGGCAGACTTCGGTGCCTCCATCAACCTAGTCCATTGGTCTTATCCCGTCTCTTGGGTCATCACCTTCACGTGCATAATAGTCTACTATCGGACCCAACATTGGCTGCCCGAAAAGCTCAGGCCTCTCTATCACGGGATTGAGCTTTCAGACTACTCTGAGTAAAAAAAGGATGTCTCCAGCGCATTATGTGCGCAGGAGACACCCTTTGACTAAACTTGACTGGCGGAGTTCAAAATTTCAGGGGAAACCCGCTTCTTATATGGCTTATTTCTCAGGGCCTACATCAATGCCCAGGTCAGAAGCATAGACCATGCGGGTAGTGAAGGTGGTCAGATCATCCGCTTGCAGCTCAAACACTCTTACGCCACGCATCGCGTTATTCTCATCGCCGCCCAAACCATAAGTTTGGAAACCTACATTGGCATCATAGCCCAGGAAGATACCCCGATAGTTCCCTACATAATCGTTAACATGGTCGTGTCCAACAAAGATGCCGCGCACGTCCTGGCGCTCGGAAACGGCCGCAAACAGTCCGCTGTTGGTATCGGAAGGGCATTCATTTTCAAACTTATGACCAGCTACCTCGTAGCGAAGAGCATCGTGTGACATCTCAGCCCACTCTGGCAGGGGGATGTGGAAAAACATGAGGGAATTGAGGAGACCATACTCATCTTCCAATTTTTTGGAAGTTTCATAGTACCAGGCCACCTGATCGTGGCGGATAAAGTCATAGCCTCCCTGGTCTGCATAGCGGTTGGAGTCTAAAGCCCAGATATTGTAGAGAGGTTTTTCACCATTTTGGTCGTAGATCAAAACATACATGTCACCCACCGCAATGGTGTTACCGTTGTCATCGGTCGCTTCGGCTCCGCTCATGCTTGCTTGGTTGATGTTGTGGTCAAAGCTCATGTAGTAGTCCAGCTGGCGAATCTTATTCCAGCCTTCTGCGAGTGCATCGGTAGCGTCTTCATCGTGGTTGCCATAAGTGACTAACCAAGGGACTTGGGCAGCTTCTAAGGGAGCAACCATTTGCGCGATGTAGTCTTGGAGTTGGGCAGCATCCATATTTCCGCCAATCTGGTCACCCGTCATCACCACCAAGTCAGGCTTTTCTTGGGCAATAGCTTTTTCCATAAGTTCTAGGCTGCGAGGATTTGCTTCAGTCTTTTCTGCATTCACAAAATCTTGGAAGTCAGACATTTGCATAATCTTGAAGCTACCATCTTCATGGAAACGCAATTGTGTATCCGCCTTCTGGTCGGCATCCGCATCCTTAGCAAGGACAGCGCCACCCGATAGGAAAGTGAGGGCCACTAAAAGTACAGCCAGTAGTTGGATCAGGTTTTTTCTCATGATTATTCTCCTTATCTTGGCACTCCGGCCAATCCTTTAAAAAGGCCGGTGAAGTATAGGCTGCAGGGGCATAATTGCCGCCACATCCACGCTTCTAAGTCTAAGATCCCAGGATAAGAAAAAAGTAATCCCCCGGTTAGCCGGAGGATAAATAAGCAAAAACTAGGTTAAAGTTGTGCTTCCTTTAATAGGCGATTTGGTCTAAAAACTTAAGATAGGCATCCGCCTGCTTTTCCAGATAAGCTTGGCTGTCTGTTAGTTTCAGCTTGCCATCTTCCGCTTGTTCTTGCACACGAGCAATGGTCAGGCGGGGCTGGTTCATAATTTTTAAATTGAGCATAGACAGGAGCATGGCCAAGAGGTCTTGAGCAACAACTGTCCCTCCCCCGCCCATACTTGCGCCAGAGATGGCAGCAGGCTTGCCAATAATGACCGCCCGGCTACCGTCGTTCAAGGGCCGTGAAAGCCAGTCAATGAGGTTTTTGAGGACACCGGGGTAAGAGTGGTTATACTCTGGTGTGAAGAACCAGAGCCCATCCGCGGCCTGTACTTTGTCACGTACTCTTTGGATAGAGGCCGGGGGATCAGCCTCCAGGTCTTCATTCATAAAAGGAATATCTGCATAGTCGAGGATTTCGAAATCGACTTTGTCACCTAAGTATTGGCCAGCCGCCTCTGCCAACTGCCTATTCCAAGATCCCTCCCGTAAGGAACCCACAATTGCTAAAATCTTTTTCTTGGCCATGTTATACCCTCCTTCAGTTTGTTTGGTTTTTCAAGCTATTTGGCTTTTTAACTTATTGGACTTTCCAACTCTAACAGAGCTCTGGCGAGATTGGAGTAACGGCTGTTTCACCAAACTCAGTTCTCGGGCATAGAGAAACACCCTGGGGTAAATTTATTGTGAAATTACATTGAGTATAAAAACACAAGCTTAGCTGGGGCTGGGCAGGGGCCATTTTTATTGTGAGATTCGATTAACTATAATTTCACAGGCCTTTGTGATTTCAGGTAGAGGTAGTTTTATGGGGAAATCTGAAATGATGGTATCTCACAAGCTTCTCAAAGTTAAGAAAATGGACGATATTATGGTGGAAATAGCTAATCTTTATTTTCACAAGAAATTTAGGCTATTTTGACCTGGCAGAATCCCTGTGTAATGAGAGGATTCGAGATTTCACAAGAATGCAAGCAGAACAAACTAGTGTGAAATGTCCTCATCCAACATTTCACAATAAATTATCTACTTTTCAAGGTCAGCAAAGCACTGTGAAATTTGCTTATTCCGCATTTCACAAGAATCCAATCCCTTTCAAGCAAGAAGCATTCTTGTGAATCGTGATTTAGTGAAATATCACAAGACAGGTAACTAAGACAAGTGACTAAGGATCTAGGGAGGCTTGTGGGGGGGCTAGGGAGCCAAGGGTGGGGGCGAAGTTTCGCCGTTTTGGTCAGGGACTCCAGGCACCTGACCTGCTTGGCCGGGAGCTACTTGTGGCTGACCTGCTTGGCCGGGAGCAGGTGCGGAGGGCTGGGCGGGAGCTAGGCTACCTGTGTTGTATTGGTAGAGTAGACTACCCAAGGCAGGCAGGACATCGTAGGCGGCAATGTCCTGCGTGAATACTGCGTAGGCGAAGGGCCGGTCTGACCAGACTAAACCAATTTCGTGATTGAGCCCAACTAAATTGCCGTATTTCGAAGAGACTGCCACGGGGATGTTTTTGGTCAGAAACTCATTCCAGCTAGAAGAGGACATGGTGGTCAGAATATTTTGGTAGGAAGGAAATTCACTGTCGTAATAGAGCTGGGTGATGAGCCCCAAGCCCTCACGGGCGGACATGGTGATATCGGCGGCATAGTGGGTGCCCGTGCGCACATCCATAAAGTTATGGAGCATGCGGCCATGACGGTCAAAGTAGGCGAAGATGGCGGAGGTTGCTGCGTTGTCCGAATAGAGCAGGGCAGAATCTACCAAACTCTGCATCTTGACCAGCTTGCCCTCCTGGCTGGGGTCCATGTTATCTGCGGAGAACCACTCTGAGGGCAGGTAAACGATTTGCATATCGGCAGGAAAGTAACCCTGGTCGGTAAGCTGACCCACAACCATGGCTGCTGCCACCTTGATAACCGAGGCAGATTGATAACGGGCGTCCGCATTTAAGGTATAGACAGCGTTGGTCGTCAGATCTTGGTAGGCAATAGAGATCCCCGAGCCACTGAGTCCGCGTTCCTGGAGGAATTGCTTGACCGCGCTAGATAGGCCCGCCACGTCAGGACCATTTTCTGGGCCAGCAAAATTCTTAAATCCCCCACCCGCCAGATTCTGTAGGTTGCCGCAATCAAACTCGCCACTCATGTCATAGGTGGTTTCTGTGGTTTTCTTACTGGTTTTTTCGGGTTCCTCAAGTTTAGTCGTTTCCTGTGTCGCCTCTTCCTGGTCTTTGTCCTCCGCTGACGCGCTGGGGCGGCTATACTCAATCGGCCTTATTGTGGTTTTATAGCCGCAGGCCGCAAGCGGGATTAATAGGCAAAGGCAGAAGAGGAGGACGCAAAAAACGCGCAAGGCCCTCTGGAGAGGGTATTTATTTAATAATTGAGAATGCATAAGACTTCCTGTGGGGGCTGGTCTAACATTTGGCCCTAAAGGCCTAAGGGCGGGAGCTTGTAGCCCTCGACTTTTGCTCAGCCCTCCATCTATTATATAGGAAAGCAACAAATTTACTATATTCTAGCTGGTCGGCTAGGTTCCAGCAGCAGTAAAGTCGGCTAGGATCCAGCAGCAGTAAAGGGAGTATACCAATGCAGGACAGAAAAGCTCAGAAAAGCAAAGGAGCCTCCAAGGCCCAAGTCAGCTCTCAAGCTGAAGTTGCCCCCCAGGCTGGAGGAGCCTCCAAAACCGAACTAGACCCCAACCTGACCAGGCAGGACTTAGACCTGGGCAACTACCTCTCTCCCCTGCCCGTTACCCTGGTTTCAAGTCAAAAAGCAGGGGACCGGCCCAATGCCTTGACCATAGCCTGGAATGGGATTATCAATTCCAAGCCGCCCATGGTCTCCATTAGCCTGCAAAGGACCCGTTACAGCTACCAGACGATTAAGGAAACCGGGGAATTCGTGGTCAACGTCCCAGACCTGGCCCTGGCTAAGGCCTTAGACTATTGCGGCGTTAAATCCTACCGTGATACAGATAAATTCCAAGATTTGGGCCTGCATACAGAGCCTATGCAAGGCTTGGACCAGGCGCCCGCCATTGTGGAGGCACCCCTATCTTTAGGCTGTAAGCTGAGGGACGTCCACGCACTGGGCTCACATGATCTCTTCCTTGGGGAAATCATCTCCATCAGGGCGCGGGCCTCTTTAATAGATGACCAAGGCGCCTTGCGGCTGGAGGATGCTGGCCTCATCTCCTACGTACATGGAGAGTATTTTAGCCTGGGCGACTGGCTGGGCTTTTTCGGTTGGTCCATTGCCAAGGAGGATGTGCTCAAACGGCGGACTCAGGCCGCGCGGACCAGAGAAAAAAAGCGTAAATATGGTAAGCTTAAGTAACACTTATAAATTCACCTTATTAAGATTTAGATTTTGCAGAAAGGTTGTTGAGTAGATGGATTATCAAGTCATTATTATCGGAGCTGGCCCCGGCGGCTATGTCGCAGCTATTCGCGCAGCTCAATACGGACTCAAGGTGGCTGTTATTGAAGAAGATAAGGTAGGCGGCACCTGCCTCAACCGAGGCTGTGTCCCCACCAAGGCCCTCCTCCATACGTCTAACCTCTTGGCCGAGGCCAATGAGCACTTCGCTGACCTGGGCATTATGGCAAAGCCCGCTAGCCTGGACTGGGACCGCCTGCATGCACGCAAACGGGAAGTCGTAGAGAAAAACCGCGCCGGCGTGGAGGGACTCTTAAAGGCAAATGGGGTCGACCTGCTGGCAGGCCACGGCCAGGTTCTGGGTACCGGCAGGGTTGCCTTAAGGTCTGCAGAAGGAGAAGTGCGGGAACTGAGCGCTGAATCCATCATTTTGGCAGCAGGATCTGCGCCCAACTTACCCGGTGCTCCCATGTTCCACCTGCCTGGTGTCATCACCTCAGACGATATTTTAGAGGGTGATACACCGCAGTATAAGTCCCTGGCTATCATTGGCGGCGGGGTCATTGGCGCCGAGTTCGCAGATTTTTACGCTTCTATTGGCACCGAAGTCACGGTCATTGAACTCATGCCCCGTCTCCTCCCCCTCTTGGACAAAGAGTTAGGCTCTAACCTCAACCGTGCCTTCAAGAAGAAGGGGATCAAGGTCTATACCGGCACCTCAGCCTCCAACATTGAGGAAAGCGAACAAGGCCTCAAGGTCAGCTTGGAAAGCAAAGGCAAGGAAGAGCAGATTGAAGTAGAGGCCGTTCTAGTCGCCGTTGGTCGTCATCCCCAGATGGACAAGCTCCTAGCGGACAATCTGGACCTGGACATGAATGGCCGCTTCATTAAGGTAAACGACAAGTTTGAGACCTCCATTCCGGGCGTATACGCCATTGGCGACTTAATTGGCGGCTATCAGCTGGCCCACGAAGCCTCTGCAGAAGGTGAGGCGGTGGCCGCCCTCTTAGCAGGTGAAAAGCCCCACACCCGTTTAGATCTAGTCCCCTCCTGCGTCTACACCAGTCCAGAAATCTCCTCAATTGGTCTGACCGAAGAAAAGGCTAAAGAAGAAGGAATCGCCATTAAATCGGCAAAATACCTGATGGCAGGCAACTCCAAGTCTGTGATCGAGCAGGTCGATATGGGTTTCATCAAATTTGTCGTGGCGGAAGATACAGAAGAAATCCTGGGCGTCAGCATGATCTGCGGCCGAGCCACTGATCTCATTTCTGAGTTCGCCATGGCCATTGCCAACCATCTAACCCTGAGCGATTTGCTAAAAGGCATGCGACCCCACCCCACCTATTGCGAAGGCATCACCGAGGCCTTGGACGCTATACGTGACCAATCCATCCATACGGTTCCCCGGAAAAAGCGTTAGATACACTCTACAAATTATTATGAGTAAAGTATTAATTGCCCTGAGTGGTGGGGTAGATTCTGCGGTAGCGGCCCTGCTTTTGCAAGAACAGGGCTACGACTTGGCGGCAGCGACCATGAGTGTTTTGCCGCCGGGCTCCCACCAGACCTGCGCCAACCAGGAGGACCTGGATATGGCCCGGCAGTTAGCCGCTGACTTAAACATCCCCTTTGCCCTTTGTGATTACCAGGCAGAATTCCGCCAGCGGGTGATCGAGCCCTTTGCCGCTGCCTATGAGGAGGGGCTGACGCCCAACCCCTGCGTAGAATGTAACCGCCTGATGAAGTTTGATCTCCTCTACCAGCTGGCCGACCAGCTGGGCTGCGACAAAGTGGCGACTGGACATTACGTCCAGGTAAAGCAAGACCCCGAAAGCGGGCGCTGGCTCCTCTACCGGGCAGCAGACCTGCACAAGGACCAGTCCTATGTCCTCTACAGCCTGAGCCAAGACCAACTCTCTCGCACCCTCTTTCCCCTAGGGAGTTTGACTAAAACAGAGGTCCGCGCCTTGGCCCACAAGGCACACTTACCCAACCAAAACAAGGCCGAAAGCCAGGATATCTGCTTTATTCCAGATGGCGATTACGTCCGCTTCTTGGAAGATTACCGGGGAGAAGCCTACCCGCCCGGAGATTTTGTCAATTTACAGGGAGATGTGTTAGGGCAGCACAAGGGCCTCGTCTCCTACACAGTTGGCCAAAGGCGGGGCCTGGGTTTAGCCCATAAGGAGCCCTGGTATGTCTACCGCCTAGACAAGGAAAAAAATCAGGTCATCTTGGCGGAAAAGGCCGACCTCATTTGCCGAGGCCTTATTGCCGACCGGGTGAATTTAGTCTCTGTGGCCGCTATAGAGGGGGAGATGGAAGTTGAAGTCACCAGCCGCTACCATGAAAAGCCAGCTCCCGGCAAGGTAAAAGCCCTAGACCAGAGCCGGGTCCAAGTGACCTTTGTGGAGGACCACAAAATGGTCGCGCCCGGCCAGTCCATGGTCATGTACCAGGGGAATCTGCTGGTAGGCGGTGGCCGGATTGTGGAGGCTTTTTAGCCTGCAAGCCCGTGACCTGGGCTCACCATTATTTACGCATGGTGAATAATAATGTGTGCCCTATCCTGGGGGTTTTGCCCTCTGATATAGGCCTCCTCCAGGGGGATCCAACGCTGAAAAAAGTCCTCCGCCTGGTCGGGACCATTGCGGTCCAGAATCCGCTGACGCTGAACTTCAGGGTCTATATCGCAAAAAATAGCACAATTGTAATAGACTTCTGGCTTTTTAGGCTTCTGAGCCTGGTCCTGAATCAGGGCTTTTAGTGTGGTGAGAAAGTCCCCCTGCCCTATTTTGTCGTCCAAGGGAGGCCAGGCCAGAGACTCTGCCTGGCCAGAGCTGGCAGACCTGGCTGGTCCGGGGCCAAAGAGGGCAGCAGCCATATTGGTCAGGGCAGAGTTGAGACTAGCAAGGGAAAGGTCTAACTGGCGAGAGAGGCTGTAGGCCCCTTCAACGATGAGCCAGGAGGCGCTGGGTATTTCTACTTCTTCCCCATAGTCCATGCGTCCACAGTCGAATTTGCGGTAACTGAAAGGCTCCGCTTGCCTCAGGCAGGGCAAGACTTCCGTCCGAAAACGTTCATAGTGGAAATTACCACCCGGCTCGGCCAGGCGTTCAGGGCTTCTGAGTTCTGCTGGCAGGAAAAAGTCATCCAGGTGGATCACAGAGGCTGGCAGCAAGGCAGCCAGCTGGTTGGCTAGGCTAGATTTCCCTGACCCGGCTCGTCCATCAATGGCAAGAACTGGCATAGGGCTCCGGCAAAAGTTGGCCCTTGACGAGGGCCAAGCATAGGGCCGCGAGGGCCATTTTGCGGGTATTGTCATTAAGCTTCATGTAATTTTTCTTAAATCCTTAAAAAATACTCTTGTTCATGCTAGTCTTAGTAAAAAAGAAGGAAGCGGCTAAAGGGCCCCTTCCTCAGAGATCATATCTTTAACTTTCATGAGCCGGGTGATAGTCGCCCGCTCGTTTTCATCCAGCTTCATGCGGATATAGGTGATGGTTTCCTCCAGGTCCGGAATGGTCCGGTACTCTAGGGCGTTAACCCTCCGGCGGGTGGATTCAATATCTGCGGCCAGAAGCTGACAAACCTTTTCGAGCTCTGCCAATTCTAGGAGCAAGTCCATGGTGTCCTGAAGGCTGCTAATCGCTTCATCCAGGTCCACAGTGGTTTGGGCATAGCCATAGGATTGGCCCGTGGGCTGTAGAGCAGACTCTGCCGCCAGGCCCTCAACACCGTCCTGGGCCGTTTTGGGCTCAAAACCCGGCAGAGGAACCTGATGGAAGGTAATCTGAGGCACATGGACAGACATCATGTTGCTTTCTTCCACCTCCGCCTCCACGCGGAACTTGGAGAAGGACACGGCCTGCTCTAAGCGTTCTGGATTCATGACAGCCGAGGCCAGCATAAAGTCCTTGAAGGATTCTGACAGGGCCTCTTCTACTTGGTCACGCAGGCTCATGTTCTTCCGGATCGCCACAATAAAGTTCCGCATTAACTCGTCCTGCTTGTCCTTGAGAAGCTTGTGGCCTCTTTTGGCTGTCGCTAGCCGCCTGGTCAACTCTTGCAGGACCATGCGGGTTGGACTGACGTTAAGCCGGGCCATAATTAAATATCTCCTTTAACCAGTTCGACTAAGGCTTGATCTGATTTGGACAGTTCCGTAGCGGTGCTGGAGGCTTCCGAGCTCGCATGGGACAAGGCCAGAGCAGCCTCATCTTGGCTAGGCATAAATTCCTCAACCAAGCTGTCGCGGATACGGTTGAGTTCGTTGCGGGGCAGAATGGTCAAGAGATCCCAGCCTAAGTCCAAGGTCTCCCTGATCGTTCTATCCGTGTGGTAGCCCTGGTTGACATAGCGGTGGTCAAATTCGTCCGAGAATTTGGCGAAGGCCTTGTCTGCATCGGAAAGGGCCGTTTCACCCAAAATCGTAGCCAGCTCTGAAGCATCGCGGCCGCGGGAAACACCGGCGTAAATCTGGTTCATGGTTGCTGCATGGTCTTTACGGGTCTTCTCTTCCCCAATCCCCTTATCTTTCAAGCGGGAGAGGGAGGGCAGAACGTTGATAGGGGGCGTAATCCCACGGTTATCCAGCTCACGTGAGAGGATAATCTGCCCTTCAGTAATATAACCTGTCAGGTCTGGAATGGGGTGGGTAATATCATCTTCCGGCATGGTCAAAATAGGAATCTGTGTGATAGAACCCTTGTGGCCCTTGAGCCGGCCGGCACGCTCGTAAATCTGTGATAAGTCGGTGTAGAGGTAGCCGGGATAACCACGGCGGCCCGGCACTTCTTTACGCGCAGCGGAAACCTCACGCAGGGCATCTGCGTAGTTGGTCATATCCGTCAAAATGACCAGGACGTGCATATCTTTTTCAAAGGCCAGGTATTCGGCACAGGTAAGGGCTGCCCGGGGCGTGGAAATCCGCTCAATGGAGGGGTCGTCTGCCAGGTTAATAAAGAGAACCGCCCGGTCTAGGGCACCGGATTCTCTAAAGTCCTGCATGAAGAATTCGGACTCTTCAAAGGTGATCCCCATGGCCGCGAAGACAACCGCAAAGCGTTCGTCAGAACCAGGCACCTTGGCCTGGCGGGCAATCTGGGCGGCCAACTTGTTGTGGGGCAGGCCGGAACCTGAGAAGATAGGCAGCTTTTGGCCACGCACCAGGGTGTTCAGGCCGTCAATAACGGAAATACCTGTCTGAATAAATTCCGCCGGATAGTCACGGGCGTAGGGATTAATGGGCAGACCATTTACATCCCGGTACTCTTCTGCAATGAGTTTAGGACCATGGTCAATGGGCCGGCCCATACCGTCAAAAATACGGCCGATCATGTTTTCCGTAACACCTAGCTCTTGAGGTTTGCCTGTGAAGCGGACGCTGGATTCCTTGATGTTAATACCCGTTGTCCCCTCAAAGATTTGGGCCAGAGCGTAACCATCTCCGACTTCCAGGACCTTGCCGTGACGGACCTCGCCATTTTGCAGGCGGATATCGATCAATTCTTCGTATTTGACCCCTTCAACCTCGGTAACCAAGATCAAGGGACCGGCTGCTTCCTGAATGGTTTTATATTCTTTCAGCATTTAGGCCTCCCTCTTCGCAATAAGCCGGCGAAATTCGTTTTGCAGTTCCTCTTGAATCTCTCTAATTTCCGGCAGTTTATCTTCCTCCACATAACGCATACGGGAGATCTTGTTATTGACTTCCATGCCCTCTATCTCGGAGAGGTAAACGCCCTTATCCAGAGCCTTTAAGGCTTCATCGTAGAAACTGAGGATATTCCCCAGCATGGCGTATTGCTTTTCCATAGAGCAGTAGGTATCGACCTCATCGAAAGCATTCTGCTGCAGGAAGTCTTCACGCAGGGATTTAGCCGTAAAGAGTTTGAGCTGGTCAGGGTCAGACAAAGAGTCTTGACCGACTAAGCGCACAATTTCCTTGAGCTGGTCTTCGTCCTGCAGAAGGCCCATCGCCTTTTCCCGTAATTTTGAAAAGCCACGGTAATGCTTATCCATGAAGGCATCAATCTTGGCTTGGTATAAGGAATAGGAGGAAAGCCAGTTAATAGCCGGGAAGTGCCGGGCGTGGGAGAGGGCATAGTCTAAGCTCCAGAAGACCTTGACGATACGCAGGGTTGACTGGGTAACAGGTTCAGAAAGGTCACCACCAGGAGGCGATACGGCCCCAATAATGGAGAGCGACCCCTGCCGCTCATCTGAGCCGAGACACTCCACCAGGCCGGCTCTTTCGTAGAATTCAGCCACACGGGAGGAGAGGTAAGCGGGATAACCTTCATCACCGGGCATTTCTTCCAAGCGGCCGGACATTTCACGCATGGCCTCCGCCCAACGGGAGGTAGAGTCTGCCATGAGGGCCACGGAGAAGCCCATATCCCGGTAATATTCCGCAATCGTAACACCCGTATAAACGGAGGCTTCACGTGCGGCTACAGGCATGTTAGACGTATTGGCAATCAAGACTACCTTGTTCATGAGGGACTTACCAGTCTTGGGGTCTTCAATTTCTGGAAATTCCATCAATACGTCGGTCATCTCATTGCCGCGCTCTCCGCAGCCAATGTAGATAATGACATCCGCATCTGCCCACTTGGCCAGCTGGTGCTGGATGACCGTTTTGCCCGAACCAAAGGGGCCGGGAATGGCTGCTGTTCCGCCCTTGGTCACGGGGAAGAAAGCGTCCACAATCCGCTGTCCTGTAATCAGGGGCTCATTGGGGTCAATCTTATGCTCAAAGGGGCGGGGCTGGCGGACAGGCCATCTCTGCATCATGCTGATTTCTTGGCCAGCAATGACGGCGATCGTATCTTCCACCTTGTAAATGCCCGACTCAATCTTTTCGATCTTGCCGGAAACTCCGGGAGGAACCATGATCTTGATCTGAATAATATCGGTTTCTTGCACCGTTCCCAAGATATCGCCCGTCACAACTTCATCGCCGACCTTGGCGGTCGCCATGAATTCCCAAGTCTTATGGCGTGGCAGGGCAGGAGCCGTTACCCCCTTGGCTAAGAATTCGCCTGATAGTTCCGCCAACTGCCCCAGGGGACGTTGGATACCATCATAAATCTGGCCAATCAGGCCAGGGCCTAATTCTACAGATAGGGGCATATTGGTGGAAACGACTTCCTCACCCGGTCCGATACCGGTAGTTTCTTCGTATACCTGGATAGATGCCTTGTCGCCCCGCATCTCTATGACTTCACCGATCAATTGGTTGGCTGAGACTTCAACTACGTCGTAAATTCTGGCCTCATCCATGTTAACTGCTTCGACTAGAGGTCCAGACACTTTGGTAATAATGCCCTTTTTCAATGGAGTCCTCGCTTTCTGTATCCTAAAGATAACTATTCATTAAAAATGTTATGGCCCACGGCCTTTTCAACGCGTTTGTAAATGGCTGCCTTGCCTAGGCCCCGGCTGCCTTGACGGTCAGGAATGGGGATAATGGCCGGCATAATCTTATCGTCATAGCGGGCTATGGTATCCGGAATGAGCTGGGCCAGGGCTTCCGTAATATAAATAACCGCTGCCCCCTCCTTAGCCAGACTATCGACTGCCTTGCGGGCTTGATCAGGCGTAGTAGGCGTGTGCACTTCCAGGCCCAGAGCCCTAAAGCCTAGGACGGATTCTCTATCACCGACTACCGCTACTTTATGCATATCCCCTCTCCTCTCTTAGTCTGCTAAGCGCAGGCGGGCCGCCCTTTGTGCGGCATTCAAATCACTCTGCAAGCCAATCATCAAGGTGCGAATATTTTGGATCTCTGTTTGACGCAGGAGATAATAGGCAAAGAGAATCTCTGGACCGTAAGTCATGCGCTGGGCTTTTCGGGCCAGGTTGAGGCTGGCCTCATCACGGCGTTTTTCCAGGTAGGCCAGGTCCCCCTGGTCGACCGCCTGGGTCCAAGCCTCCAGCAAACTATCCGTCACGCCCGCAGCCTTAAGGTCTGCACCCGTTGGCAGGTCCGCTTGCCCATATAAGCCCGCTAAAATCTCTTTGTTCAGTGTACCGCCCGGCAGGAAGGCAAAGTCAAACAGGGGCTGGGCTTTACCCGCTCGCTTCATACGCAGGAAAATAGCCAGATTTTGATAGTCTGTCTGTTCCTGCTGCCATTGGCGGATCAGGTCTGACCCGAGTTCTTGTGTGAGTTGGGCCATATCCGCATACAGGGCTTTATCCAGGATGATTTCCAAACGCTCGGGATCTTGGTGCTTTTGATAATCGCTTACAAGATCAGCAATCGCAGTTTCTTCCGGGCTCTCCTGCTTGTTTTGCTCCGGATGGGCAAAGAGGTTTTCCAGATAACGCAGGTCAAAATCCTCGACTTCTACCAGGAGATGGGAAAGGTCTTGGTCCAGCACGTTCATCTTGGCCAGGACCTTGAGATTATGGTAAAGGTCTTGGAGGGAGATGAGGCGGAGCAAGGGGCTTCCCGGGGCCGCGCCGCGCAATTCGCTACGCAGGCGGATACTTTCCCTGTTGAGCGATTCATCATAGGTCAGCCCGTCAACCTCCATGCGGTTGCCATAGGGCGTTTCCTTCAGAAACTGCAAGCCCTCACCAAAGCTAGCAACCTGGCGGAAGCGGACCCAGTCCTCGGGCTTGAGTAAACGCCGCTCAAAGATCCTGACCCGGGTGGAGGCGTAAATATAATCTTCTGGCTTTGTGTATCTTTGCTGGGCCATAAGCTAACCTAAGCCTTCTGCACGAGGTCCAACAGGGCCTGCTCGAGGTCATCCCGCTGGAATTCTAGAATTTCCAGGTAGTCATGCTTTTCGCTGACCCCACCCCGGCGCAGGGCAAATCCCGACTTAAGCTGGGGATCATACTCTACAGGGATCTCCGGTGGGAGGGCCAATTTACGACCCAGGGGCAAGATCAAGACATCCCCTGTCTCCGGCTCATAGCTTTCAAGCCTCGCCTTAACGAGATTCAAGAGTTCTCGGTCGGACATGGCGATCAGCTTTGCCTTGGCCTGGTCAAAGATCTGGTTGATCAGATCCTGCTGGGCAGAAAGGACCTGGTCGCGGGCTTGCAAACGTGCCCCCGCCATGACACGGTCCTTGCTTGCTTCTGCCTTTTCTTCAGCGTATTTGACCTGTCTGGCAATTTCCGCCTCCAGTTCGGCTTTAACGCCTTCTAAGTAGGAGTTGGAATCTTTCTGAGCCCGGTCGAGGATCGCTTCAGCCTCTGCTTTGGCTTCCGACTGTATTTTGTGAGTGATATTGTCCAAATTCGACATGCAGTCCTCGATTCCTCTCTGCTCTTCTTAGGCAATTTGGCCGAGCAGCATGATGGAAATAACCAGAGCTAAGATGGCGTAAGTTTCAACCATAACCGCCAGGATAATACCCTTGGTGGACTGACTCTCGTTTTTAATCAGGAGGTCAATATCGGCCAGGGCAACTTTAGCCTGATAAATAGCGGAGAAGTAGCCTACAAAAGCCATAGGCAGGCAGGCAATAAAGACAGCCAGACCATTCTGCAGGCCCATATCCATGCCACCCTTGTTCATGGCCAGGATACCGATAATGAAACCGTAAAGGCCTTGGGTACCAGGCAAGAGCTGGAAGATCAGGGCTCTGGCAAATTTCTGGGGTTCATCAATCAAGAGCGCGGCAGAAGCTTCACCTACAGAACCTACGCCCTTAGCAGAGCCGATTCCGGGTAAAAGTGCAGCCAGGGCAGCGCCGAGTAACATAAAAATGAAGCCCCCGTAGTTTGTAAAAAAGTTCATGCTTTCCTCCAATTGTGCAGTCATTTGTTTTTTCTATCTTTAAAGCCCTTAGGCCTTAAATGCTGTTTCGCAAGTCCCTATCGCCTAGGCTCTCCTGGAGCCCAAAGGCTTAGCAAAGGGACTTTCGGGTTTATTATTTGATTTCGACATATTCGCTGTCTGCCCTAAAGCGCTTAAAGGGAATGCCGCCCCCCTCATAAAACTTGCCAAAGAACTCTACGTAAATCAGACGCAGGGTATGGACATAGGCAGAAAGTCCAGACAAGAAAATGTTAAAGAGGTGGAAGACTATGAGAACCACTAAGGAGAGGACAAAGCCCGGTACTGATCCCATCAGCATGCTAGCAATGAGGTTAACCGCATAGCCGATAAAGCCACCCGACATAGCCAGGGCTGTCAAACGGGCGAAAGAAACAACATCGCCAATCCAGGAAGAAACGCCGTACACATTGTAGGCACCCCAGCCCAGGCGTCCGCCCCAAGACTTCTCCTCCCGAGCGGAAAAGAGCAAGACCAGGAGGACACCCGCAATAATCATCCCCTTATAGATCGGCTTGTAGCTGTCGCTCAGGCCTATCTTGGACCCGAACAGCAAGAGGGCGATGCCCACAATCATCAGGTACCAAGAGATGACATCCGCTAAAAGCCCAAGGGGGTCTTTATCCCGAATCTTCATGTAGCCATTCACGCCTAGGCCAAAGAAGAGCATGGCCAGGCCAAAGACAAAAGAGAAAACCAGCATTTGGTTGGTATCCCGCGTGGGGCTCAAAGCCCCAATAAGGGGGATAACAGGGGGGATATCTAGAGCAAAAAAGGAGCCATAGATCAGGCCGACCAACATAGAGGGGATAGAGAGGATGTTGAAAAAGCGGATGGTCCGCTTCATGGACGGCTTAAGCTTAAAGGTTTTCAGGGCCACAAAGGTCAAGACAAAGATGAGCAAGGCATAGCCAAAATCACCCAGCATCATAGAAAAGCAAGCGGCATACCAGGGCATGACGACGGGCGTGGGGTCTATTTCGTCATAGCGAGGGATGGCGAAGGTTTCAACCACGTCCTCAAAGGGCTCTACTAAGGCATTATTGCGGAGCATCACGGGGACTTCCGCCACCTTGTCGTCTTGCCGTTCCACACTTTCGATCTCTAGCAGATAGTCCTTCTTTAGGGTTACCGCCAGGGTTTTCTCCAGCTCCTCTTTACGGTCCAAGGGCAGGTAAAGCTCAAGGATAAAGATATGGGGACTGGCAATAAAGTTGTCCCGGGCTTGTTCTTGTAAAATCTCATTACGGAGCCACTCGGCACGCAACTTGAGTTTATCCAGATTTCGTTCGGATAAGTTCTCCAGCTCCTGACGAATATCTTCACTTTCTTCTTCCAATTTTTTGATCCGCCGGCTGGTTTCCGCAATCAAGTCCTCTGCCGTCTGGTTGTAAGGCAGTTTTTTCGCCGCGAAGGCAAACTCGCGTAAGGTTTCCTCCACATAGCTTTTCTCCGCATCCGTATAGAGCAAAAGAAAATAGAGGTTTTTCTCGTCTGAACTCAAGACCTCAAAATAACTTTCTTGGGTATCTGCGAGTCTGCGACGGAAAAAGTCTTCTGATTTTCTGGGAATAGTCCCCAGGGCATAGCTGGTGGATTTAAGCTTGTCCAGGTCAGCTAGAGTGACATCCAGCTTTTTGTAGGCTTGCAGGTTACTGCGTTCTGCCCTGGTCTGGCTAATAAGCTCTTTGTTATGGGAAAGATTGCGCAACTTGTAGCGAATTTCCAGAGCCTTGGCCCGCATATTCAAGTGACTGGCCTGGCTCTTGGCTTCAGCATAAGTCATTTCCGGCAAGGCGGAATTCAGGGAAGCCAAAAGGCCCGGCGTGGGCTTCATGGCTTCTAGCCCCTCAATGGCATGGTTGAGGGCCGCTAGTTCTTCTTCCAGGGAGGCCAGCTTTGCCCCTGCCTGGTCGCCACGCAGGAGGTTTTCGTAGGCTTCTGCCTGGAAGTCATCCGCCAAGTCTGCAAAGTGAATATCACCCATAGCCTGCAAGGCTTGTAGCAATTGATGCTTTTCCGAATCAAAGGCCGTGAGATGGCCTCGGGCCATCTTAACGATCGCCATAAGTCAACACCTCTTTGACCACAAAGTCTACGGCCTCACGCATGCGTTCCGGCGGTAAATTTTGATAGCGCTGGGCTTCTTTTTGAGCCGCATCCAAAAGGGGCTGGGCCTTAGCCTGGGCCTCTGCCTGGGCTTTCTCATGCATGGCTTCTATTTTTTCCTCAGCTTCAGCCCAAAGTTGGTCTGATAAGTCTTGGGCTTGACTGGCGAGTGTACGAGAATGTTCTTCCGCCTGAAGTTTGGCCTCTGCAATGAGGTCCGCAGCTGCTTTCTCTGCAGCAAAAATTGCTTGGATTGCTTCTTTAGCCATATAGCCTCCTATGGGTCTGACGCTTCATTCCTCAAATTGTAACACGGTCACTTATTCTTTGTCTTTGTGCCCCTCAGGGTCTGCTTTCTCTATCGGCAGCTCCACTGGGGGAGCCTCTCCCTTTTCTCCCTCCGGCTGGCTCATCTCCCAGGCGAATTTCTTACGCCAGCTGCCAAAGTAAAAGAAGCTCGCCGAGAGGATACAGCCAATCAACCAACCTATAGCATAGGCGTAGTAGATATATTCTTTGCCAAAGTGGTTGGCGATGTAGTAAGCCGTAGGGATCCGGGCTAGCCAGAGCGAAACCATAGAAGAAATCATCGGCATCGTGGCCTTGCCCACGCCCCGCAAAGCTGAGTTGAGCGTAAAGAGGATGGCCAGCAAGAAGTAGAAAGGCAAGACGGCGTGCAGGTAGTAAATGCCAGTTTCAATCATGCCAGGATCGTTGCCAAACAAGCTCAAAAGGAATCGCGATAAGGGATAGGTAATACCAGAGGTGATAAGGGCAATACTCACGTTTAAAACCAAGGCGGCTCTCAGACCATGCTGGACCCGGGTCATATTTTTCGCACCAACATTTTGTCCCACATAGGTAGTGGTCGCATTGGCCAGAGACTGCACAGGTAGGAAGACCAGGGTATCAATCTTGTTTGCCCCGTTAAAGCCCGCGGTAAACACGTAACCATAGCTGTTAATCAGAGAGTACATGGTCATGGCGCCAATGGAAAAAATGACATTTTGCAGGGCCGAGGGAATGCCAATGGTCAGGGATTCTTTGACCAAACTCCGTTCAAAATCTAGCTTTAAGAGGTTGATTTTTACGTATTCAATTTTCCGATTAATGTGCACCAAACCCATGATCCACGAAAAGCCCTGGGCCAAAATGGTGGCCAAGGCAGCGCCCCGCACCCCCATGGCCAGGGGACCAACAAAGACCAGGTCCAGCACAATATTCAGCATAGCCGAGCTGGCCAGGAGTTTAAGAGAGGTCACACTATCCCCCAGGCCCTGTAACAAGCCCGCGTTCAGGTTATAACCCAAGGTGAAGATCAAGCCCAGAAAAATGACCTGGAGGTATTCCGTAGCCAGGGTGAGGGTCCCATCATCGGGCACATTTAAGAGGGTCAGGACAGGCTGCGAGCCAAAGAAACCGATAATGGTGAAGGGGATCACCAAGTAGATACATAATTTATAAATAGTATTAGAAATTAAGTGGACCTTATTATAGTCCTTGGCGCCCACCGCCTGGGAAACCATAACGGTGGCAGCAAGGCCCAAACCCACAAAGAAAGAGATCAGACCAAAAATAAAGGGGTTGCCTGCGCCGACCGCGGCCAGGGCCTGTGTGCCCAAAATATTCCCGACAATGATGGAGTCCACCGTGTTGTAGAGCACTTGAAAAAGGTTGCCCAAGAGCATGGGGATAGCAAATTGGATGATACGCTTATAGGGAGAACCCGTCGTCATATCTACTAATTTTGTTTGTGCCATAACACTACCCCCTTTGCGCCCTGTAAACGGCTAATTTCTAAACCTGAAAGCAAGCAGTCAGCCTGCTGGTCTGCAGGCAAACTAACATGTTAAGCTAGTTGAAACTGACCAGTGTCAACTTATTAATTGTAGCAAAAAGCCCGGTAGAGAGGTATACACAAAATGCCTGCAGCGGTTAAGGTCCTGGACCTTCATCATATGAATACCTATCAAGCGAGCGTAGCTATAGAAGCCGCGCTCCGTAGGTCTTGGGGTCTTTACACCCTACGCCTGGTTCACGGCCATCATTCCGGTACCGTCCTACGCGACTTCATTTGGCAGACCTATCAGGCTGACCCTAGAATTTTGCGCCTGGAAGCCAAGGGCCCTAGTATCACAGACCTTTGCTTGAGAGATTTATAGCCACAACTTGGATAGGTTTGATTGGCTTAGCCTGGTTTGGATTGAATTGGCTTGGATTGACTTAGATTGGCCTAGATTGGCTTAGCTTGGCCTAGATTGGCTTAGCTTGGTTTAGCTTAGCTTTGATTAGCTTTTATTTAAATATGCAAGATCAGGCTAGACTTATTTATAGCTAAAATAGATAAATTCTTCACACTTGCAAACGCTAAAACCCTTAAAATTTAGCTTTTTCATCAATTCTATGGATTGAGATTTTCAATGGTATAGCTTATATTGTAAACTCAAACTACCAGACTGAATAAGGGAGGTATACAATGCTTAATTTTTCCTTAAAGCAGTTGGAAGTCTTTGTCGCAATCGTGGAAACTGGCTCTTTCACCAAAGCCGCTAATCGTCTTTATATGGCCCAATCTACAGTTTCCGCCCACATCCGCACCCTGGAATCCGAACTGGGGGTCCTCTTATTTTTACGTAATTCTAAGCGTAAACTTCAAGTTACTGAGGTGGGCCGCCGCATATACAGGTCTGCTTGTGAAATTTTAGACCGCTGCCGTAGCTTAGAGGATGAAATCCTCATCGATAAGAGCAACGAACTATGCATTGGCGCCTCAACGGTACCCGCTGCCTGTCTCCTCCCCCAATATATCCCCGGCTTTTCCTATCTCCATCCCGAAGCCAGATTTTCTGTTAAAGAAGGCGATTCCTCCTCTATTCACCGGGCCCTCATGGAGGGCGATGTCCAGGTTGGTTTGGTCGGTTCTTTTGTCAAGCACCAGTCCTTACAGTATGAGGAGATCGCCCAAGACGATATTGTGCTCATTGCCCCAGCCCGCGAGCCCTACTTGACCAAACAAAAAGAAGGCGCTTTGGGTAAGGAGTTCCTAAGCCATCCCCTCCTCTTCCGTGAAGCAGGATCGGGCACCCAAAGGGTCATTGATGATTACTTCAGCAAGATTGGCCTGGAGAAAAACAAGCTCAATATTGTGGGCCGGTTTGAGAGCTCCGACGGCATTATCAAGATGGTGAGCCGAGGTCTAGGCCTGGCCTTGATCTCCCGGCTCCTGGTTGACCCCTATGTGAAAGACGGCGTAGTCTTGCAATTCCCCCTGGAAAAAGACCCTGGCGCAGTCGCGAGATCTTACTACCTGGTCAGCCGCAAGAACTCCGACAACACCGGTTTGGCCCAGAAATTTATCGACTACATCAAAGCCAGCAGCAAGGCCTAGTCCAAGCTACAGAAGGGCTGAGATATTTCCAACTTGTAAGGAAAACGAGCAACTTGGATGAGTGAAGGGAAAATTCGCACGGCCATGGCCAGCACTTATCTGCTTGTTTTTTTTGCCCCCTTTTGCTATACTGCCAGAACAGCTTTGAACTAAGCTCCTTCTTGGGCTGGCTGTTAAAAGCTTCATACTTGGAGAAGTACCCAAGTGGTGAAGGGGACGGTTTGCTAAACCGTTAGCAGGGGCAACCCTGGCGGGGGTTCAAATCCCCCCTTCTCCGCCAAGTTCAGAAAAGGCATCTTATTTATCAAAATAAGATGCCTTTTTGTATGGGAGTATAGGAATTTGAAAGGGGAGACCTGCATATGCAGGTCTCCCCTTTCAAGGTCTTTTTAAAAGTCTTTTTAGCTTTCCTTGCTTCTTCGGAGTAAGGCTCCAAGGGCTAGGAGAAAGCTGCTGAGTAAGAGCCCAGCCCCCGTAAGCTTCTGCACTTGCTGCTCTTTTGCATCTACCAGCATAGCAGGAGCGACAGCAGCTGTTTTGGGCAGCTGCTCAGCGAATTGAGGCAACTGCTTGTCTGGCTGCTTGGGCGATTCGTTGGGCGTCTTCGGTTGCTTCGGCTTGTCCGGCTCTTCCGGCTTTTCAGGTTCTTCTGGTTCCTCCGGCTCATCTGGTTCCTCGGGTTCTTCAGGCTCCTCCGGTTCCTCAGGCCTATTTTCGATGATGCGAACAAGGCCTGTAGCATCCAGCTTTTCATCCAGGATCTGGCCTGTGCCGAGTACCTTACCGATATAACCCGGTATGGGGAGCTCTTGCACCACATAGCGATATTGGTAGATCAGGGTCTCGACGCTCGGTGAGCCGTCAGGATTATCTACATTTTTCGTCTCAGTCGCTCTGCGGGGCAGATTCTTGATGGTCATTTCGTAACCATTTTCAGCGTTTAAGGCCACCTCCATATAGACCTTAGGCTGGCCATTTTCATCCCGTTCGTACTGGTAGGTCCCTGTCTTCTCATCCCAGTACTGGCGGTAGATCTGGACCGTCACCTCTGGGAAAGATGTCTTATGGTCTGACTTTGTTCCAGGCTCTGTAGGCTCCTGTTTGTTTTCATGATTCGGAGTCACATCCTTGCCCTGTTTGTCATACCATTTTTTGATAAGTTTAAGGAGGGTTTCATCCTTCAACTTGATCGTCACGGGGTTTGAAACACTCTTTTCATAGAAGGCACGGTTGGTGATCGACATATTTTCTTTACCCTCAAGGTACTTTTTCAGGTCGATCACATCACCGTTACTGAGCTGATACTGGCCGTCATTGAGTTCAATATCAGTGTCCGGCATCTGCATTTGCAGGCGCACATCAACGCCTGTTTTAGTGCTGACTTTCTCGCCCTCTTTTACTTTGATCTCAAAGGAGCGTACCGTTTTCAAAAGTTCAAGACAGGTCGCTTTGTCCTCTTCGCTAAGTGCGTTAAAGTCTTCAAGATTGGGAATGCCCTCAATGGGATTTCCGTCAGCGTCGTAGTAAACGATGCTGAAACTTCCTGACTGATCGCTCTCGGCAATCTCGATCGGGGCAATCAGGCGGGGGCTGAAATCGCCAGAATTGATCAGCTCTTTCAACTTTTCCTCATCAGTGATCCCCGAATTTTTCAACTTCGCATCTTCAAAAATTTTCTTAAAGGTTTCTTCAGTATAGTAGGCGGGAAGGAAATCCTTAATGCCAAACTTATCTACTCTGCCATCGGTTCCGCCCGCACTGGTTGTGTTGCTGACCCCCTGATACGAATAGGTAATGCGGTAATCAAACTTATCACCTAAATTCAGGGTACTTGTCCCCTTAAACCAGCCGTCCTTATCGTCAGACAGCTGGTCCGTGATGACGTTACCTTCAGCGTCACGGACACGCAGATATTTGTCGATATTGCCCTTCTGCTCACCGGTCAGGGTGAAAGGTACAAAGTCATGTCCGATCTGTGAGATACCCAGATTTTTCTTTTTACCAAGCTGGGCCGTTTCAGAGGCCATGAGGCCCTTGATGTCGAGCCTAAATTGTGTGCCTGTACCATGGGGCGCTTCAAATTCAGGCAGCCATACGATGATGGCCTGCTGGTCTTCGGGGAGTTTCTCTACGTCAATACCAGCAGCTTTCAGCTTATCTACTAGGAGCTGATACTTCGAGCCTTCGCCCTCGCCTTCTTCCTTAAGTTCTTCGAGCAGGCTCTTCATATCCTTATAAACAGGCTTGGTCGCACTAAACTGCTTATAAAGCGCACTCTCTTCATCAATAGTGGGTTTACCGTCCACCATTTTAACCAGGCCGGCATTGGGGCCAACATAACTACCATCAGTTACTGAACCCTCATTGATCAGGTTCTGGTAATAGATGGCAAGCTGCATCTGCAGCGTGTCCTTGGCATTACCCTCATTATCTAGGTAATAGGGCAGCAGGCCATTGGGGATGAGGTCAAAGAGGAAGGCATTCTTCACGACCCGGTAACCCATCGCGTTGTACTCGCCCTCAATATTCATATCTTCAACCTCTTTGGCCGTTTTATGTTCGTTATATTTGAGATTGTCGATCTTCGCCTGTTTAGAGAGGGCGTCCACCTTCATTTCAAGGCTAAAGTCAATGTAGCGCTCGGCTACGTTGATCACGGACATGATCGTTTTGAGATCGTCTTCGCTAAAAGCTCCTTCTGGGTCGCTTGCCTTCGCCCTCAGGTCCGCAGCACTCGTGATGCCTCTCAGCATCTCAATCTGTTCTTCACTCAGGTAGGCTCCGGCCTCAGTCTCGCCATCCTCAGAAGCAGCTTTGTTCCTAGAAATCAGCAGGTCGAGACCCTTCGTCATCGAGCGGTAGAGGCGGCCTAAATCCGTGTCGGAATAATTTGTCTTAAGGTTTTCTTCAAAGGCTTGGACTGTCTTCTCGTCGGGATTTTGCCAGCTTTCTTCCTGAACTCGGATTAAATCGTTTTCACGTGGCGAATTTTTGTCGAACTTCGGATGTTCGGAATCAGGACTGCCAGAGGATTCGTAGTTAATGGTCACCTGGTCTTTGGCAACATTCATCTCACTATCTTTATCCTCTTCATCAGTCTTGCCGCTGTCGGCATCGCCGCCCTCACTGACTATACACGCACAGGCGAGAATGGCATCATGGCAGCGGGTTTTCTTCCAGGCATCGCCGCTCTCGAAAATAGTCGCACCAGCCTTTTCCATCTGCAGGCGATAGGCTGCCTCATTGCCAAAGTAAGCACCATTGTAGCCCTGCTGCTGGAGGTAATAGGCAATCAAATTAATCTTTTGATTGACCAGGGCCGGCGTTTGAATGTCATATTTGTCGCCGTCGATTGCTACCCCCGTCAGATTTCCGTCTGCATTTTCTTCTATGTAATAGCCGTTAATGAGGGTTTTATACTGGGCAAATGCCTCACGTAAACCGCTCTTGATCGCATTACCATCTTTGTCTTTCGCATCGTAATAGCCCTGGAGAGCATCATACGCCAGGTCTTTGCCCATCTTGGCCCGGTTATAATCTGTACGCTTATCGCCATCTTCATTGACGAGCGTTTCGATCGTGATCTCCTTATCAGCGATCTTTTTCGCCATTGCCTTATGGGCCAGACTATAGAGCTTGCGGTACTGGGCTTCGCTCAGACTCTGCACAAGCGAATCCACTAAAGCGGGATTCGTGCGGTCAATCTTGCTCGCCTTTTCCTTCTGTGCCGCTGTGAGCCCAAGTTTGTCTGAATCCTCCGTGGCAGCGTTTTTGAGAAGTGTGGTGATCTCATCGCGGAGATAAAGCTCGTAGTTCGTCAGGTCCTGGCCGTATTCGTCCGTAAAGGGGACTTCCACCTGATCTGCGATCACGGTGTTGATGTCCATCTTGACCTGGGTCTGTTTATTTTCTTCGGAATTGAGTTTGAAGCTCTTTTTCAGAGTGATGCGCAGGGCGTTGAAGCCGCGATTCAGGAAATCGTAATCCTCGGGAATCTCGCCCTTGTCATCCGCTTTCATATGGGCGGTGGGCAGGGCCATCTCTTCGAGGTTACCTGTCAATTTGCTTCTCAGGGCCTCGAATTTCTTTGCATCAGTCTCTTCTCCACTTTCCTTAATAAAGTTATCTATGCTTGCGAGCACACTTTCACCGCAGGGCGCATCGCCAAGCATGTCTTCCAGCTTGTCTTTCAATTCCTTGACAGTTTTGATCTCGGGGTCATTGATGGTCGCCTTCAACGCTTGTAGTTGCTGAGCGTAGGCCAGCTGGACAGGGCTATAACCATCTTTCAGGGTAAGGGTTTTATCACCAATGGTCGCCGTTTCATTTTTACCCGGTGTCTTCAGGAAAAAGTCTTTGATGCCAATGCTGATGCGGCCCAGTACTGTATCAATGCGCACGTTGAAGTTCTGTTTTTGCTGTTTTCCCTCTGCATCCTTGCCGCCGAAGTCGATATCCTTGACGGTTAGATCAACATAGCGCTTGTTGCGGCCCTGATCATCCTCCGTAGCTTTAACGGACTGACCCATGAGGTTCTTGATGAACTTCTGCAGAGCTGTGTCTTCTTGTCCCTCTACCAGACCACTTTCGCCGCTAATATCCTGCAGCGTCAGCTTGTCCACCTTATCACCCGCCATTTGCTTATGGTAATCATTCAGAGCGTTGACAAAGGCGTTAAGGAAATTGTCCATGCCCAGCTTCCAGCCGCCTACCTGGAGGTAGCGGCTGCGCTGATAGTTCGGGTTAACGCCGAAGCTGACTTCTTCAACATCGTCCAGGTACGCAAAATTGCGATCTCCCTTGAAGGTCTCGCCAAGCACATGGCTCAGAGTGTCAAAAAAGAGGCGGGGCAGGTTGAAAGTCACTGCATCGTAGACCAGACGCGGATCCAGGTGGAAGTCATAGAAGACAAGCTGCTCATTGTCAGCTTCTGGATAGCCGCCCTTCGCCGTACTATTGAGGTATATGGTCCAGTCCAGACTGCGTTTCGCTTCGCCTGTCTCCACCGTGCCATCGTAATTCCTCTTGGTATAGAGGAGACCCTCGCTACCATCATCAAGGATGCCCCAATGCAGTTCCGCACCATAGCGTTGCTGGTAGCTAGTCTTGATCTGCTGGAGGCGTTTAGTATCCTCTTCTGAGAGCTTTGCCGGATCTTCTGTAAAGAGTTTTTTCAAATACGCATCACGCCATTTCCCTTCGCGTCCCTCCCCGCTACGGAAGAGGAGATTGAAGAGATCGAAGTTCATCTTGTCTTTACTGAATTCATCCGGTCTTTTTTTGCCAAAGGCTTTGTCTTCGGGCTTGACATTTTTCAGCGTGAAGCGCTTGCTATCCTTAGCCTCAGGCAGTTCACCATCCGTGACTTCTTCATTCTTGATGGCGTCCTTTGTCGTATCATTGGACGGATCGGTATAGGTCCCGGAGAGTGCTGCGTCCGCATCATAGGCGAAGGCAGGGCCAGCCAGGAAATCCGGGAAGCGTAGCTTAATTTTCTTGAAATAGTTGTTGTAGTAGTCGTAAATATCGCCCTGGCCGAGGTAGGTCTGTTTCTTGTTACCATCCTTGTCCTGGCAAGTTTTGAAGATTGCGTCCTTGATTTCCCGATCACTCAGGATATCGTGGCCATTCTTAACGTTGACAAAGTAGGTGGAACCACTGCTGTCCTTCTGTTTGACATAGATGTCATCTGGGTTCTCACCCTTCTGAACGTAGTCCTTCTCCTCTGTACTGCCACTGTATTGTTCTTTCCCATCAACATTCTCGAGGATATGGCCCTTTTCCGCCAGAAGCTCGGCCATTTTGTTGGGAATCAAGCCAATGTCGATAAGATCTTTATAGTAATAGCGACCCTTGCTGTCTGCCTTGATGGCCTTCTGCGCCTCCTCGTAGCTGGGCATATCCGTGCCAGCCTCATTTTTGGCGTAAGTCTGGCTTGTTTCGTCGAAATGATAGCCGATCGGCACATAGCGCTTACCGTCGTAGTAATAGTTGTCCTTAACGCCGGCGTAGCCCTCATAGCTGCCGTCGGCTTTTTTATTGGCAATCTTGCGGAGGTTGCTGTCGATCAGAGCAGATTCATCTTCTACACTGATGTCATCCTGGCCACTGGGTCCTGTCTTGTCCTTACCCTCACTGACGGTTTTTCCATCACTCTTAAGGGTGAATTCCCACTTACCCTCTCCATTCTTCTTGGCTGTAAAATTCTGAACTTGGTCATTTTTATCCACGACCAGACGCTTGCCGCTGTCTTCAGCGGTCAGAGCTTTAGTGTCATCCTGATTGATTTTATTATCGTCAGTATTTTCTTTGGAAGAAAACCAGGAGAAGCCTTCAAGGAAGGTTTTTACTCCCTCTACAACACGAAAGACTGCATGATTGACCAGGCGGTATTCTTTTTCACCCACTGTGACATACTCATGCCCGTCATCTCTCCGGACGGTATTGCCACCCTCACCACGCTTGATTTCAACGGTATCTGCAACCGTTTGACGTTCGCCTCGCTCGTCGATAAGGGCATTCTTGATGATCTCAAAGGTTTTGCCCACTCTATCCACAACTTTTTGCGAAGCATCAAGGATCACGTACTGCACTGTGTCAATAATGGTGCCGTTGTAGTAGCTGACATCTTCTTTGCCTTCAGTGCCATCTTCTTTCTTAGTGGTCTCTTCGCGTGTCACCCAAATATTGCGGCGGGTCACGTCATCACTCGCATCAGGTGTATCTGCTCCGGCCGTCTGGCCGCCCACAACCTCACGGACACCTTTTGCAGCCGTTTCGGTAACCTTACCCTTGTCATCTTTACCTATCTTATTAAAGACCGAGCCGTACTTGGCCTGATATTTCTCCGTAAAATGGAAAATACTCTCTTCGGTAATCTCGGTAAGATAGGTCTTTTTGTCATTATTATTTTCTTTTGCTTCTACATCATTGGGATCGGCTTTGTGGTCGTAATAGAGGTCCTTATCTGTCGGATTACCGTCTGCATCGACTTCAACGAAGCCCCACTTGCCTTTTTCATTCTTCTGATAAACGGCCACCTTGGTGTACTTAGCACCTGCTTCACCGGCTCCCTCTTCTTTTGTGTAGATAGCATTCCCGATCAGGTAAAAGCCGCTCTTCTCCAGCTGTTTCACCAACTGCTCTTCAACGGAGTAGCGCTTGACCTGGTCGTCTTCTTTGACCAAATAGACGAGATCCTTGCCATTTTTCAGTACAACATCGCTGAGTTCGGCTTGTGTGAGCGGGACTTCGTCGGCCTGTGAGCCTTCATTGTCCTCAGGATAGCCTGTCTCCGAGAAATAATATGTACCATCTTCCGCTTTGCGCAGGTTTTTACTAATCTGGTCGCGGGTCAGGGTCAGCGTCAGGGTTCCGTCGCCATTATCACAGTAATGGAATTTACCGTCCTTGATGTAGTCAGGGTAAATCGGATTGCCCTCGGCGTCTTTACCTTCGGGCAAATTGACCGTAATGTTGAGGCTATCCAGTGATACGTTACCTCCGCCGTCACTGCTGCGCAGCGGATCATTGATGAAGCCACCATTTTTGCCCCAGTTCACCGTCGCCTCGACAATTCTGGCAGCTTCTTCCAAGACGCGGTTACCGTCTTCCGGTGTGTCGTCGGTCTGACCGCCGTCAATTACAGGATAGGGAGGTTTTTCATCTGTCGTCTTGCTTCCAAGACCGCCGATGCTGATGGACTCACTGTATTTTCTCTTAGTAATGGCAAAGTCGCTGGTATACCTCTGATCACCATATTCAATCGAAAGCTTGATGCCATCACCATAATCGCCCTTGAGGCTACCAAGATAAATATTGGTCTCCATATTGGGCTTTTGCGGCAGCTCTGAAGCTGCATAGATGTTGCCCGTGAACTCATACTTTCCAGTTTCAGGGTTCTTGGTAAGAGTAATAGTTTGGTCACCCACCTTGACGGTAAACTCATTGCGGTCGAGACCCGGATGTATATTACCAATGAGATCGTCAAGATTTTTGTCGTTCAAACTGCTAACAGAAATCTTCAGTTCTTTTTCTTCTGTCTGTTGGGTAAGCTGTAATAATAGATTTAGAGGCACACCTTCTGGCAGGTAATATTCGCCGCCCTCAAGTGCTTTTTCAATGTTTGTACTATCTGTTCCAGCTTGTTCTTGACCTTCCTTATAAAGGTATACAGTCAAGGGATCATTTTTCTTTGGAGTTTCGGGTTCCTCGCCAGGTTCCTCTCCGGATTCTTCACCAGGTTCCTCTCCGGATTCTTCACCAGGTTCTTCTCCGGGTTCTTCACCAGGTTCTTCACCGGGTTCTTCTCCGGGTTCTTCACCGGGTTCTTCTCCGGGTTCTTCTCCAGGTTCTTCACCAGGTTCTTCTCCAGGTTCTTCTCCAGGCTCTTCTCCGGGTTCTTCTCCGGGTTCTTCTCCAGGTTCTTCACCAGGTTCTTCTCCAGGTTCTTCTCCGGGTTCTTCCTCAGATTCCTCTACAGAGGGCGTTTCTTCGGCCGTCACAGATAAACCGGTAAATGGTTGAACCATGCTAACCAAAAGAGCGACAATTAACAAAATAAGCTGCACCCGTTGCAGCAAGTTGCCTGACTTCGCAGAGACGTTGTCAGCACTTCGTCTTTTGACCATACTATTTCCTCTTTCTCACCTTTTGCCTGGGACTAATCCCTGGGACTAATCTTTGCCGGGCATGTATTCGAATAAAAACTTATTCTCTTACTAAAAAGCCAATTCTCTGTTAACGTACCACTCGTAATAAATGCAGTCAACCTTTTTGACCCTTTTCTGCCTCTGGCTACCGCTAATAGCCCGAAAGTCAAAAGGCAGATCAAACTCGCTTTTTGCATCCATGTTATAATGGAGCCTTGTTAATCGTCAGAAAAGCAAGTGTTTTGCTTTGGCGTATGCGCACAAGGGCCTGTTCCAAGCCATCTGAATGTAGGAGCCAGGTCCGCCTTGTGTGCTTTAATCTACATAGAAAATGAGACTTTTATGATTTCTGATCGAGAAAAGCCGGTTAAAGAGCTAACGCCCGAAGAGAAGGCAAAAAATGCTAAGAAGATCAAGATCACCTCTATCCTAGGGACTATCCTCATTGTTCTGGGTATCTTGGGCATCCTTCTCCCCTATTTTAATTCTTGGCTCCTGGCCCGTAATTCTGATATTGACCTGACAGCTATCAGCGCAGACCAAATGCAAGCCGCGCAAAGAACCGGCGGAGATGTCCCCTTTGATGCCATCAAGGAAGTGGGTTTCTTCGATTTTTGGCCTCTGCTAGGTAAGTGGAAGGCAGAAGACATAGCCGGGGAGCTGATCATACCCTCCCTGGATATCGATCTCGCTATTTTTAACGATGCCGATAATATCAACCTCCTAGCCGGGGTTGGCCAACTCCTGCCCGACCGGCCCATGGGCAAGGGCAATTATGTGCTCACCGGCCACCATGTCCAGGGCAAGGGGACCTTGCTCCACAACCTCATGGATGCAGAAATCGGCGCGAAAATCTACATCACCGACAAGGATAAGCTCTACATTTACAAGGTGCTGGAAACTGTTCAAAAAGATACTGATGCCATCCACATGCTAGATGAAGAACGCCTGGAAAATTACGACAAGGAAGAGGCTATCGTGTCTATCATGACCTGCTACCGGGGCCAAGCCAGCTCCCGTTGGTTTGTCGTCGCCGGCCTAGAAGACGTCACAGACTACGATCCAGCCTTGATCAGCACACCCTAGAGCTTAACTCCATTTGGACCTCTTCTCCCCAGGGCTTAGCTCCATTTGGACCTTTTCTCCCTAGGGCTGTAGCCCTCAGTATCTTCCTAGATTTGAAGCCCTAAGTATTTTCGCCGGGCAAGGATGTCACTCAGGACAATCCCTACTATTGCCAAGACAGAATACGCGATCAAGCTGGCAAAATGATGGCCCGGCAGGACTTGTGCCAGCGAGAAGGCATTGCTCAAAGGCCAATACGCTGGCAGGCTTGCTTTGGTCAAAAGCTGCACAAGCTGAGGGAAAACAAGCAGGCCAGATGACAGGAGCAAGACCGCCCACGGAGCGTGTAGGGCAACGGCCAAACCAATAACCAGGTGGGCCTGTAAGCTCAAGCTGAGTAAACGATAAGCCACAAGCAGAAGCAAAAAGAGCCAGATAGGCATTTCTACCTGAAACTGACTCATGCCCGCAAGGGAATACAGGGAAGCCTCCCAAGGCAGGCGGATTTTGTCTGCCCCCGCCTTGGCGAATTCAGCAGCTGTTGTAAGAAGGGTGAGACTCAAGGCCCCAAGCCAGGCCCAGCGGAATTTAGTCCCAAGTAGGCTCTGGTGGCCACGGGGCGTAGATTGTAGGAGGCGCAGCATGCCCAACTGCTTGTCGGAACCTAGGGTTTGGCTGCCCAAAAGGATCAAGACCAAACTCGAGGCCAGCCCCATGAGGGCTTGGCGCTGGTTATCATAGAAAATAAACTCCGAAACTTTTTTATCCACCACGTAGAGCGGCCATTTGCCTGAACCTGCTTGTTCGCTTGCCGTAATTTGGGCCTGTACTTCATAAAAGAAGGGTTCACGAGCCTGGTCCAGATCCAGCTGGTGCAGGGATGCATCCCGCTGACCGACTGTTATTGCCCCATCTGTAAATTGATCTTGTATTTCCTGGGCTCTTGCAGGCAGGCTTTGGTAGTATTCCTCCCATTCTGCCAGCTGATGCCTACTGGCATCACTGAGTTTTCCTTCCACAGGTCGGAGGTGATAGAGATAATAAAGACGGTCACTAGAAAAGGCCTCTTCCGGCGAGGGCCCTGCCTGCAGGCAGATGACCCCGCCCGCCAATAAGACTAGGATGAGGCCGCGATACTGCAAAAATACCCGCCAAGCTTCGCTGCCGAACAGGTGGCGCAGGGGCAGGCCTTGCACCATACCACCCCGGGCCTCCCTGCGTTCTTCCAAGGCCCGTTTCCGATAAAAGGCGTGGCTACTGGCATAGGCAAGCAGGAAAAGTAGACTCACAAAGCCCAGGCTCAGCCAAAGCCTGCTGACCGGCATGCCAAAAAACGCAATATGCGTGGCCGTGCCCAGCAGGGATTCGGCATCCAGAAGCCCCCAGACCGAAAAAAACTTAAACAGATTGGCTGTAGAGTTGGCATCTATCCCCAGGTAAAGGGCCGCGCCAGCTGCCCAGACCCCTAAAAAGGCCAGCATGGCACTTTTCAGCTGCCGGGTAACATTAGTCAGGAAGGCCAAAACCGCGGCCAAAGACAGGCCAACCAGGAGCTTTTGCAGAAAAAAGCAGCACAGGTATTGTCGGACAGACAAGACATAAGGACTGTGGTCATAGCGTTCTACAGCTTGTAAGGACCTGACCAAGTCGCCCTGGGGAATCGTCTTGGTCAAAAACAGCAGGCTTAAACCCCAAACCAGGCAAATTGCCCCCAAAGAAACAAGAAAATAGAGGAGATGCTTAGCCCTAGCGCTGGCCGGGAGCCCTCGCGGGGTGGCCGCGATCAAACGGCCGCTTTGGATTTCCCTCTCCCGGGAGAAGATCATGCGGCTGGCGGCAAAGAAAAATAGGCAAAGCAAGCCATCTAGCAGAAAGGAATCTTGCAAGACATCAAAAATCTTTTCTGGGGCCAGGGACAAGTTTAAGCGCTGCTGGGCGCTTTGCTGGTAGACCTGCTTTTGGCGCTCCAAGCTGCGCCTGGCGTAACTGTCTTGGCTAAAAAGTGGATGACGCAGACGGGCCTCTAGCTTCTGGGGAATATCCTGGTAATTATCCTCTGCATGGGCTAGGTAGCTGCATTGCTGGACTAGGGGTTGGACAACATAGCGGCTGAAGAGATAGGGCTGGTCAGTTATGGCAGCAAACGTGGCCAGGTAGGCTTGGTAAGCACTTTCTTCCTCAGGCATAAGGTCCCCAGGGATGATACCCCCTTGCTTGTCAAGGGCGGTCTGAGCAAGGGCTAGGCTGGCCTTTTCGGCTTCCAGGTCTGCCTGCCAGTAGGCATACGCGGCAGAAGCAGGCTGGCTATCCTCTTCTACTAGCTTTTGTAACTTTTGGAGACTGGCGAACAGGGTCCTTTCTAGCGGTTGGGTGTTCTTCTGGACGAGATAAAATAAACTTCCTAGCGAGAGCAGGGCGAACAACACTAAGGTTCGGCGCCAGGTCCGCTGGGTCCAAAGTTTTTTCCTTTCCTCGGCTAGAAGTCTAAGCATGCCGCACATCCTCCTGGAAAAGATAAAGATAGACGTCTTCCAGGGTTGGTTCAACGGGTTCAAAGCTTTGCCCCTGCAACTGGGGTGGGCTATCAAAGCTACCTACAATGCGCAGGCGGATACCAGCATCTGCCAGAATTTGTACCCGGCTCACCGCATAACTGTCTTCCGCCTCCTGACTGCCGGCCTCATCTGTGATAATTTCCCAAGAGATATCCGCATATTTTTGCAAAATCTCTGGAAGCCTGCCCCGCACGATACAACGCCCCTTTTTCATCAAGAGGATTTCTCGGGAGATCAGCTCAATGTCCGAAACCACGTGCGTGGAAATCAGGACAATCTTTTCGCGGGACAGGTCTGACAAGAGATTACGGATAACCACCCGTTGGGAGGGATCTAGCCCGGCCGTCGGCTCGTCAAGAATAAGTAGCTCAGGATCTCCCAAGAGGGCCTGACTAATTAAAAGACGCTGTTTCATGCCCCCACTCAGGCTTTGAATCTTGTGATAGCGCTTACTCTCTAGCTGGGTCAAGTGGAGGACCCGTTCTAGCTCATCCTTAATGCTATGACCTGGGACTGCCTTCAGTACGGCCATGTATTGCAAGAAGCTTGCCGGTGTCATATCCGGGTACAGATTTTGCTGTTGCGGCATAAAACCCAGATGCTTTTTATACTGGACCCAATTCTTCTCTACCGGCTGACCATCAAAGATCAGGCTCCCCTCGGTCATGCTAAGCGTCCCGGACAGGATATTGAAAAGAGTAGACTTCCCAGCACCGTTCGGCCCTAGAATTCCGTAGATGCCAGGGCTAAAGCTCTGGTTAAAATGATCCAAGGCTAAAACCCCGGCCTTCCCGTAACGTTTGGAGCAATTCTTGAGTTCAATCGTTGGCATGTATTGGTCCTCTTTTCACTTAAACAAGCTTTTGAGCTCCTCTTCCTGCCGAAGAAAAAAACCGCAGGGCCACCGGCCTTGCCAGTCCCTGTCGAAGCCTTTAGGGAAGCCTCTTGAATTCCCCTTCTTGCAACATTAAAAGGTAGGCAAGATCGCCAGGATTACCGGGGTTGTTGTAGATAAGCGGTTCCCCTGCCGCATTGACCATAATAATGGGGAACATCTTGGATGTTAGGAGTTGGGGATCCAAGGTGAGGCTTTGCTTGGAGCTTTGATTGGAGTTTTGATCGTTCTCAAATGTCGATAGGGTTAATGACGCCTTGGCATTCTCCGCATAGTCCTCTCCCATGGGAAAAACATGAGAAACCCAAGTCACTTCTGAAGGGACCTGCAAAAGGTCTCGCCCATTGCCCAGGAGTACCAAGGGCCAGTCAACCTGCTTAAATGGGCTTATCTCTTCGCCTTCCCATTGCAGGACCTGATTGTCCGCTTTAAGAGATTGGGCTTCTTCTTTCGAAGTGTTGATCAAAACCTTATCCTCATAAAAAGTCAGGCTTTGCAGGACACGTTCTTCTTTCTGGTCCTGGTCTTGGAAGCGTCCTACAAAAAGCGAGGCCGCTTCGCTAGGGGGATCCAAGCAATAGACTACGCTATCCTCACGATCTTCCCAGGCAACGATTGTTTCCATATAGACCTTGCCCTTGTAGGGAAGGAGGCGCTGGATCTGGAGATTGAGTCCTCCCCGCATTTCATCCGGGAAAGGTGGGTATTCCTTATAGCTTTTACTCGCTAAATCATAAGAAACAAGCGTAGACAGACGGTCACTCTGTTCAGTAATCGTATTTTTTATGGCGTAAAGGGTGTCCCCCAAAAGGCAGAATTGGGTGCTGATAGTCAGGCTCGTGAGTTCTTTGCGGTCACCACCCTCTAAACCCAGCTCCAATAATTGGCACGATTCCTCTTGGCTAAAACTGGGGCTCAAGATGAGGAGCCTATCCCCTCGATAAAAAACTGAAGCGCTATCGCCAAAATAGGCATCACTTTGGGCAAGCTTATCTCTGCTGGCCAAAAGTTCCTCCGGCGAATACGGCTGGCCGCTGAGCAAAACCGCTTCCAGCGAGACCTTATCCACATAGTAGAGCAAGTTGTTGAGGAAAACATAATATCCCGCTTCCGTCTCCGCCAGAGGGTGGGTCGCAAGGTCACTAGTATAATAGGAAGGATTATCCCAGACTTGTTCCTGCGTGGGCAAAGCAGTATCACTGGCCGCTGTGTCAGCACGTTTATGAGCAGGTGTGGCAGAAGTTTTGTCAGCAGGTTTATCCGGCGTTTTTGCACAAGCTGACACCAGCAAGGATAAAACACATATCGTCGCCAGCAGTATCAGCAATCCATTTTTCTTCTCGAACATAAGGCTAGCCTCCACTTTCAATAATCACATATTCACGTAATTACGTGTTCATGTATTGCCTGTATTGCGCGTATTGCCTGTATTGCCCATACTGCGCGTATTCCGCGCATTCCGCTAGTTCCGAGTATTCCACGAGTTCCGCAAGTTCTGCGTATTCCGCGTATCACACATATTCGCATCACATATATTAATAAGTGTTACTACTAACAGTATAATACCTTCCAAGGATGCCAGTACAGGACACCGTTCCTAACTGTGCAGGGTGGAGTCGGTTTGTCCGGATCCAATTTCGCTCTGCTAGTCTGCATTGTTGGTTGGCAAATCCGCCAAATCAGTACTTTGCCAACCTTTTTCCGGCTTGCTGGACCGTCTAGGCGGCAGATTTTGGTTGGCAAATCCACCAAATCAGTACTTTGCCAACCTTTTTCCGGCTCGCTGGGCCGGCTTGGCAGGAGATTTTGGTTGGCAAATCCTCCAAATCGGCACTTTGCCAACCATTTTCCGGCTCGCTGGGCGGCTTGGCAGGAGATTTTGGTCGGCAAATCCACTAAATCAGCATTTTGGCAACCTTTTTCCGGCCCAGCCCAAAAAGTTTACAAGCCTCAAAACCTATCAAGTGTAGGGCTAAGTGCAACTCCCCACCCTTTAGTGTGGAATTTACTTTTTTCACTTTAGCCCTATGTCCCAGGCGTAACCTATGTGGTGCAAAAGCTCTACTTTAGGCTCTATAATAAAGAAACTGACCACTGACCGGATGGCCACTGAAAGGAACCACTGGCCGGATGGCTACTGGAATGAACCACTGGCCGGATGGCCACTGAAATGAAAGGAAATAATATGAAAATTACTGAAGATATGATTATTGGTGAAGTCCTAAACCAGCATCCTGACCTAGCCTTAGCTTTTATGAACAATGGCCTCTTTTGCATTGGCTGCCCCGGTGCCCGTATGGAAACTATCCGCGAAGCCTCTATGGTTCATGGTATCGACTTGGAGCACCTGATTAAGGACCTTAACACACAATTAGCAGACCTCGAGAGCAAGGAAACTGCTAAGGCCTAGTTCTGCTGCCTCACATAAAACTAAATCCAAATTTGATAAAGGTCGAAGAAAAAGACTGCCACGACTCCCAAGCTAGAGAAGGCGCTCCAAATTAAGTCTCCTTGGGAGTTTTTATCTTTGTTGCGGGCTATGATCTGATCTGCTAAGTTGCCAATAATGAGAATTGAACAGCCCACGGAGATGAGGGCAATCAGCACTTTACTGATCCCTGTAAGTTTGTAGGGCATGAATTTTAGGTAGCTTAAAAATAGGGTGAGGCCTAGCACGCCCGCAAGCTCCAAGCTGTGGTGGGCTTTAAGCTGGTAGGGTCGTAGAGTAAGCTTGCGTTTGGCCCTAAGTAAGAGGGCGACAGGTCGGCTGACTAAAAAGAGCAGACAAACTAAGAGCACAATAAAGAGCAGAATTGCCAAGATAAGTTCCGGGAGTGGCAGGATGGCATAGTCTGTAGTGAAAGACTCCAGGATGCCCTCCTGGTATTTGTTGAGAAAGGCCAGTCCATTCGGCATTTCTTGCAGATAAAAATCATCTGCTAGGGGGTTGATTTTGGCCTCTGGCATCATGCCTAGTGAATAGCCTGTTTGTTCACGGGAGATAGGAAGGAGCCCTCCGATATACTTGGTCATGCGCGCCTGGCCCTGGTGAATAGTGCGCAAAGGATAATAAAGGCCTGATATATCCACATAGCGTTGAGTTTCTTCAGACGAAGCCTCCAAGCGAGGGCTAGAGTTGGGTCCATAAATGGCCTGGAGGATCCCGTAATTATAGTAGGTCTCTCCGGCTTCGTTGGTCATCACAGCGAGGCCGGTTTGAGAGAGGGGATCAAACCAAAAGGAGGCGGAAAAGCCTCCCGTATTGCCCGCATGCCCAATCAACTTGCTACCCAGGTCCAGAGACCATAAACCATGGTAAATCCGGCCTAAGTCAGAATCACTATAGTTAAGACTAGCCGTGCGGAAGAGATCCCAACTGGCCTTATTGCTCAAAAGTTTGGACTTCTCTTTGCTAAACTCCTGAGCAAATTTTACGAAATCGGAGAAAGTTCCTGCACAGGCGCCTGCAGGGTAAAGGGCAATATGGGAAATGGCTAAGCCGTAATCTTCGGAGTTTTCCTCATCAAGATAGTAAGATTTTGTAGCAGATCTGCCCTCCTGGACAAAAGCATTATCCGACCAATCCGGCAGGAGCGCGGTATGGTTCATATCCAAGACTTGGAAAATATGCTCCTTAACATATTCATAGTAGGGCTGGCCAGAGACCTTTTCCACAATTAAGCCGGCCAGGGCCGCGCCCCAGTTGCTGTATGCCGTGACCTTGCCAGGTTGGTAAATTTGCGGAGGGGCAGAGTCCCGTAGGACTTTCTCCAGACCAGGAATTTCTTCTCCTTCCGCATATTCAACCTTATAGCTGACTTCCTGGAAGCCTGCGTTGTGGTTCATGAGGTTGAGGATGGTGATAGGTTCCTCATAGCTCAATTTAAGAGGGAAATCATCAGGGAGATAGGTCCGAATGTCCGCCGTAAAATCCACCAGACCCTGTTCAGCCAATTGAGCAAGACTAACCCAGACCAAGGCCTTACTTACCGAGCCCCATTCAAAAATAGCCAGGTCCGAATTTTCCAGTTGGCTATCCAGATCCAGGTGACCGTAGGCTGTTTGATAGAGGACCTCACCTTGCTGGAAATAAGCGATGGATACCGCGGCAGTACCAGCTTTAGCCTCTTCAATATAAGACTCAATAATTCGTTGGACTTGCTCTTTATCACCTAGCAATCCTTTCGCCTCACATGGATATCTACAAACAAAAAGCAAGCTTATAAGCAGAAATACAAGCAAAAACTTGCGGTATAATCTGCTGGCTATGGGCAAAATATGTGTCGTTGTGTCTTGCATAAAAACCTCTCCCCTAAGTATCAGGAATATCCCTAGGTTTAGTGTAAGGGGTAAAGGTTATCTAAATGTTAGGCTATTGGTTAATTTGTTCGACCTTCAGCTGGCCCTTGTCATTAAAGAAGGTTGGATAAGCCTGATAGGTAGCGAGCACCGCTGTTATGGCAGCCACGGCCGAGATCATAAAATAGATCATGATCTGGTACATGATGGCTTGAAGAGGGATGGTGCCGGAAAAAATCATCCCGGTCATCATGCCGGGCAAGGTCACCAGCCCCACCGTTTTGGTCGTATCAATTGTGGGCTGGAGGGAAATTTTGATTGATTCCCGTATAACCCCCATAGAGGCCTGCTTCACACTTGCGCCGAGGGCCAGTTTTTCTGTGATTTCCTTTTGCTTGCTGGCCATGGAGTTGCTGAGGTTCCTAAAACTCAGGCCGGTAATGGAGAGGCCAGCTCCCAGCATCATGCCATTTATAGGGATGATCTGTTGGGGGATTAAGCGTATGCCTCCGGTCAAGAGCAGGATAGCCATGGCAATACCGCTCGACACCATAATAGAAATTAAAGAGATGCGGAAGGCACCGGGAATATTCCCTCCCCTCTGGCTGGCGACTCGCGCGGCGTTAAGGGTCATCAAAAAGGCCACGGCTACCGTGATATAGGGCTTGTCCCACTGGAATATATATGTCAAAACAAAACCGACAAGGGCCAGCTGGATAATCATGCGGGCCACCGCAACAAAGAGCTCTTTCTCCACCTGCAACTTTTCTCGGTAAGAGATAAATAAAGCGATAACCACTAAGGAAAAAGAAGCCGCTAAAGATTGCGGTGTTATCATCATCCTGTCCACTAGGCGATCCTTTCAAAGCAGCCGCAATCGGCTTTCAGTTCTAGCGTTTGTTGGGCATACTGCCGCTCTTCCAGCTTATGGCTAACCCAGACCAAGGTCATCCCCTGGTCCGCTGCCAAGGTCAAAAGCTGCTGCCACACATTATCAGCATTGTGAGGGTCTAAAGAAGCTGTCACTTCATCTAAGAGTAAAATTTTCGGCGGGTAAAGTAAGTTGCGGATCAAACCTACTCTTTGTGCTTCACCCCCGGAGAGTTCTGCTATGGACTGGTCTAAGCGAATCTCTTTGAGCATAAAGCGGGTCATATAGCTTAGGGCCTCTTCCTCTTGGAATGCCTCCTCCCGGATGCGGGCAGGAAATGCCAGGTTATCCCTCACAGTCCTGCCAAAGAGCGCTGGATTTTGCATAACATAAGAGACTTGGCGACGGTAGTCGCTATAGGGATAATCCTCTACAGGTTGGTCTTGAAAAAGCAGCTGACCGCTGTTCAGGCTCAATAAATTGGCCAGAATTTTCAGCACCGTACTTTTGCCGGTACCAGATTCGCCAACTAGGCAGGTATGCTGGCCAGCTGCAATTTGTAAATTGGCCTTCTGCAAAAGAATTTTATCTTGGCCAAAAGCAAAACTGCCCTGTCGAATTTCAAGTAGCATCAGCTCTCCCTCTCTCAGATCATTTTTAAGTTAGCGAACTAATCATAGCGGACTGTGCCCAGCGGGGCAGTATTGTAAGATACTCAACTAGGTTTCTGGTCCTTGGATCTGCTGTTTGTAGAACGCCGCAACTTCTTGCATGAGCTTTTCATCTAGCAGATGGGTCCACACGTAGCGGTCTAATTTTTCTTCTACATAAGCAGACTTGTCTTGCAGGTAACGTTCTTGATGGGCCTTAGCGTGTGGATCATAAGACAGTTGTGCTTCCCAGGCCTGATAGTCCTGCTTGAAGGCCGCTAAATAGTCTATGGCCTCCTGCTTGTAATACACGCTATTATGGCCAAAGCCTGACCGCAGGATAAAGCGGAAGCGCGGATCGTCCGCATAGGCTGCCTGCCAGATGTCATAGGCTAAAGCGGGTGGGATGGTGGGGTCCGCGCTTCCCTGAATAAACATGACAGGTGTCTTAGCAGTGGCAAAACCCTCCTGAGCGGTCAGGCCTGCATACTTGCCAAAACGGATTTTTTCGTAAGCCCTGAGGTAGGGCATCAGGAGCGCCATGCCCCAACCCACCTGGTCTCGCCCCTGGGCTTCAATAATATCCAAGGGGGTATTGCAGCCGGAAAAGCTAGCCACGGCCTGAATTTCCGGATGAAATTTCAATACTGACAAGGCCGCATAAGCGCCCCAGGAATGGCCCCACAGGACGATGGGAACTTGTGGAAAAAGGCCACTTTGCTCGACATAGGAAATGCCATAATCCAAGTCAATGAGGCCTTGCGGCGGACCCACAACCCCGGCACCCTCACTCTCGTCATTGCCTGTCGCATCGTAGGCGAAGACGCCAAAGCCCTGGTGGGCAAAAAAGTTTGCGATATCCATATAGGAATTGTGGCCGCCACCAAAACCGTGGACCAGGATCAAAATGGCTTGGGGATCAGCCCCCGCAATGTAGTAATAGTAGCCGGTCAGGCGTTGGCCATGTTGCGAGGGAAAGCAATGCTTGGTAAATTTCAAGTCCGGAAACTCCTCGGGCTTAAAGGCATAGTAAGCAGGCGTGGTATATCTTTGTCCAAAATTAGCTCGGTAGATATAAACAGTGATGAAGACTGGCGCGATAAGGAGCACCAGGAGCGTAAGAGCAACTAGTCCGGCCACAATTTTTCGGGCCCTCTTCTTGTCCTGGGCCTTACACGTGAGGCTTGCAGGCTCTTGCGTAAAGCTTGCACGATCACCGGCCTCAATCGCTTTTTTTCTCACACGCATGATATCTTCAACTCCCACCTTCATTGTAGGGTTAAGCCGGGAAAGGCACAAACAAGTTCTTAGTAGTTTAGTGGTAAAATATCTATATATACTATTCTAATTTCCAGAGCGGTTAGCCCGCAACTTTTGAGCATGAAAGAGGATAGCTATGAAAACTATTCATCAGATCCTACTTGTCCTTTTCCTGAGCTTTTGCCTCCTAGGCAGCTTTGCTCTCATTGTAACAGCAGAAAGCCCACAGCATGAGGGCAGCCCTGCCCAGTATGTGAACTTGCGGCCTTTACCTGCAAAACTTGAGGGCTTTGCCGTGCAGCAAGGGCACCCCGAATTTCAGGAAGATGCAACATTCTATTTCACCCTCCGGCTACCGGAGATCCTCTTAGACTCCCCTGATGCGGAGGCGGCCAATGCTGAAATCGCCCAATTAGAGGACCAACTGGTCCAGGCTTTTACCAGCTCTTACGAAAGTGAAGGAGACCAGCAAGGCTACCGTTATGTGCAAACGACTAACTATTCTGTCTACGCCAGAAATGGCCTCCTGAGTATCTGCATAAAGGCCGAGGACTACAACTACAACGACGATGCCCCCTGGTCCTTCGGCCACTATATTTACAACTTTGATCTCGCTACGGGGAAATCCCTAAGCGATACCGACCTGCTAGACCGCCTGGCCGGGCAAAGTGTGGATTTAGACCTCCTGTGGGAAACAAACCTGGTCCGCAACATGCGGGGGATGTCCGACCCTATGGAAATGGCAAGCCGGCAAAACATGGCTGACTACCCAGAGTTGAATGTGCCCGGGACCAGTTATATCGGCCTGTCGGACTACCAAACCGGCCTTACCCTCCTCAATTGGCGTGAGCAAAATTACTGGCTGAATGACCACGCTCTCACAGAGCCCGCAGCCAACAAACTGTATATCTCCAAAACGGGCGAGCTAACCATGGTCTATCTGGCGATCAGCCAGGTTGGGGCAGGTAAAATTGTGGTTGACGGCCCCTTCTACCTTGACGTTTTCCCTACAGAAAGGACGCTCAATCCCCGCTTTGTCACTTTAATGGATGCTTTTGGCCAAGACCCCTGGGCCAGCCAAAGCCAGGCCCTGCTGGCCTTCTTAGGTCCCATTTACGATGCGGATACGGCTTCCCAGGCCCTTTATAAGTTATTCGCTCTGAATAGTCTCCTGGGTGAAGATTTCACCCCCACCCCCTTGCTCTCCCACCAGACTCCAGAAGAGGCCTTTGACCGCCCTGTGGGCACTTTTTCTGAGTTATACCTGCTGGTCCCCAAGTACCAAAACGATGTGGTCGAGATGGTAGCGCTAGAACTCAGCCCCCAAGGCACTATAGAGCCTGCCGCTGCCAATCCTTGTTTCCCTAATACGCAAGTGGCCCTTGATACAGCCTTAGTGGGCATCTCTACAGAAACCATGCCGAGCGCTGGCCTCAGGATCTCCAATGTACAAGCAGAGGGTGAACTTTGGTACCCCCACTTTAGCGGTAAAGACGGAAGCCTGATCCTGCCAGACTTTATCTGGGATATGACCGGAGACTTAGACCAGCTTGTCAGCCAATACCCCAACCTAGGCAGCTGGTTAGATGAAGATCTCCTGTCCTATATCCTGTCTTATTCTGACCCAGACTCCAGCCTTACTCTGACGGAGTGACGAAGGCTGATTGAGCGCGAATCTTATTGCGACACAGACTGACTGAGTGCAAACCCTATTCCGACGCAGGCTCATTGAGCACAAATCGTGCAAACGCTCGCTCTGCTTAAGTCTTTTCGGCCTCCAAACCCTGGTTTGGAGGCCTTTGTGTAGGGGCCTGTACTTAGAAGCTTGTTAGTTCTTTGCTTGCCTAACCGCAATTTCCATGAGTTTAAGGGTCGTCAGGCAGGACATCTCTACAGATTTTAGGGGCATAAACTCACAACGCGAATGGAAATTCAGAGCCCCGGTGAAATAGTTGGGGGTAGGAAGCCCGCAGGAGGACAGGTAAGAACCATCCGTACCTCCCCGCATAGCGATCGTCTTGGCCGGAATACCAAGCTCCTCAAGGGCTACATACAGGTTATCCAGACACTGTCTGTTCTGGTCCGTGATAGCATCCGCAATGTTACCGTAAACATCCTCCAGATGAAGGTCCAGCTCCGCCTTTGGGTGTTTCAGCTTGGTCATCTTCAAGGCTTCTTGGAGATAGGCTTTTTTGGCTTCATAGCCCTCTTTACTGTGGTCACGAATATTCAGGCTCACCTGGCAGTTAAGGACATCCGCATGGAAGTCTGTCACCCAGATATAACCCTCCCGTCCCTCCGTATGTTCGGGCGTTTCCGCACGGTTCAGGAGGTTGATAAAATCTACAGCTACCAAGACGGGGTTAACGAGTTGGTTCTTAGACGACATGGGGTGGGCCGTAACACCCTTGACCGTGAGCTGTCCCGATCCGGCATTGAAGGTCTCATAGACCACCTCACCCAGGGCGCAGCAGTCAATGGTATAGGCAAAGTCTACAGGAAACTTTTCGAGGTCCAACTTACGCGCGCCCCGCAGGCCAATCTCCTCATCCGGAACAAAGGCCACATAAATATCTCCGTGTAGAAAATCAGGATGCTGGTTGAGATACTCCAGGGCGCACATAATATTTGCGATAGCCGCCTTATTGTCTGCTCCTAACACGGAGGTCCCATCACTAACAATAAGGTCTTGACTGATACAGTCTTTTAATTCTGGGTGGTCTGCAGCAGAAATATAAATCTGCTTGTCCTCATTTTGGCAGATATCTCCGCCCTGGTAATGGGGTACAAACACGGGGTGGACTTCAGGTGACAGGGCCACATCTACGGTGTCCAAATGACAGACCCAGCCGATTTTGGGCACTTGGGCTCGGCTCTTGGCATCAACTTGGCCCTGGTCCTGCGCGCTTACCGCAAGAGACTCAGGCAGGTTAGAAGGCAGGTAAGCAGTCACCACACAAGACTCACTTAAGTGAATATTGAGAAGACCAAGCTCCTCTAAATCATGCACCAGTAGCTTGGCCAGATCCCACTGCCCAGGGCTACTGGGGACTGCTTCTACTCTTGCATTGCTCTGACTCTCAATCGCTGCATAACGGAAAAAGCGTTCTTTCAGCCTGGTCTGTAAGCTTGACCCTTCTGCCGTTGCAGTTGTCCTGTTATCTGTCGTCATTTTTCACCTCTGCTAGCTTATGCGTTCTTTTGTCGCGAGATGCGTTCTTTTGTCGCGAGATGCGTTCTTTTGTCGCGAGTTTTTTGATGCTTGATTGATCTTGACCATATTGATCGCAAACATATTGTCCGGACCATTTTGTGCTAGGCCTTACAAAGCTATTATGGCCTCAGCTAAAGCCATTATAGACTTAATGTAGCGGGCAATATACGGCAGAAAGGAAGCGCAGCATTTGCGCATCATGAAATCTTAGTGCGCATTATTTGCGCATCTCTAAATTATATAGCGCAATATTTGCGCATTACTCCCTTGTAAACGCGAGGAGATCCTGGCTGTTGTGATAAAAGAGCTCCGCGGCTTGCTGGGCCTTCAGGCCATGTAAGTTGGCGTAAGTTTCCACACTATTTTCTAGACTTTGTAAGAGCTGGGCAGGGATGGAGATGGCAGGAATGGAGCCAACAGGAATAGGTTGAGCAGGGATAGATCTGTCAGGCGTAGACTCTGTACAACCTAGCAAGCTGTCCCCTGGCCCAAATTCCTCCTGGGCCCAGATGAGCGCTTCGTAGCCATCTGTTTCTAGGTGAATACGGTCGGCCGGAGCAAGTTGCCAAAGGAGGCGGGTACCGGGATCTCGGCCCTGGTCACTGGCTAGGGTGAAGTGGCAACCCCGATCGATATAGGCTTGCAGGAGGTCGGGATCTTCGCAGGAGTACCAATGCACAATAATGGGATAGAGATAATCATGGACCAGGTCCAAGAGTTCCGCCTCATAGCCCTTGCTATGAAGGAGGATGGGCTTAGCTAGGGCTTGGGCAATTTCCAGCTGGTACAGCAGGACATCCACCTGCTGGTCCAGGGGCACATCACACCAAATCTTGTCTAGGCCAATTTCACCCACAAAGGGACTTTGGGCCAGATAGGGGCGGAGCCTATCGACCCCTGCCCTACCCAGGCCGGCCTGCCAGGGGTGGAGGCCGGCCATGGGAATCAGGCGGGAATTCAGAATAGGATCTTCTAAGATCGCGGGAAAGAGCCAGGCGGCTTGGTCATAATGACTTGCTACGACCACCGTTTGATAGGCATAGTCTGCCGGGAGCTGGGAGAAATAGTCCCGCCAGGCGGATAAGTCCCGCGGATCTTGGATGTGGCAATGGAGGTCAATGACCTGGTTGAATTTGGCTTGATAGCGCTTGTCCATATGACAGATAATTATTTTTGAACTTTGGCCAGCTCTGCTTCCACTATCTCCTTCCAGCCGTCGAAGTCGCGGGAGCCGGAGTAGCTTTCGCCCACAATTTGACCCTTGCTGTCTACGAAGAAGGTTTCCGGGAGGGCCTGGATCCAGTTGAGTCGGCCGTTGAAATTGCTTTCGTCCGGCTGCAGGTAGCAATAGTTGGAGTGGGTTTTTTCGTGGATCAGCTGGGCTTTTTTAATCGCTTCGGCATTCTCGCCCTCCTTATCACGGGTATCTGTGACAATGCCCACAATATTGACGCCCTTGTCTGCCATTGCGTCTTTGAGCTTGACCAGGTCGGGAATCTCTTTGACACAGGCCGTACACCAAGTGGCAAAGACATTGACCATCGTGAGATCGTACTTGGAAAACTCTTCGCCGGTAAAGGCCTTGCCTTCAATATCCTTGGTCTGGAGCTTGCTGAGGTCCTTGCTGTCTTCTGAGTCAAAGGCTACCGTCCCCTCAAGATCCGATTTTTCGCTCAGGACAAAGCCATTTTCCGGGCGGGCCTTTTTCTCAATCAGCTCAACTTCTGTCTTCGCAAATTCCTGGGCAAAGTCCTTATCCGCATCTTTGCTCGTGCTCAAATAGTAGACATATTCCTTATCCGCAGAAGTGCCTAACTCTTGATGCTGATCACAGTGGGTAATTTCTGTTATCTCTTTTTCGGTGACATCTTTATGGAACATGCCCAGGGTACCTAGCCTCTTCAGACTATTTTTCCAGTTTTCATAGCCCTCCCCCATTTTGTCAATCACGGCATTTTGCTGGTCTTCATTCATCGCGTCGAAGGTTAACATGGCGTACTTGAGATCTTGGTCAATAGGGCTTTGGTCGTCCAGCATGGCAATTTTCTTATCAGACATATCCTGAAGGATCTTGTCGGAAAGCTTAAATTTCATCCCCATGAACTCATAAATATATTCATCCTTTGCAGGGATGGTATAGTCAGCAGGCATAAAGGATTCTGGATCTGCGGGAACCTGGTCGGCCATGCCGGCTTCAGAAGCGGGAACGGATTCAACCTTCATACCCGCTTCTTCCGCAGGAATAGCCTCACCTGTCATACCTGCCTCTTCCGCAGGAATAGCTTCGCCTGTCACGCCTGCTTCTTTTGCAGGGACGGACTCCAGCTGAGTTTTTGCAGTTGCATCTGGCTTACTTGCACAGGCAGCAAAGCCCAGGCACAGGCAGTAGGCTAGTCCCAAGGCAGTCAATTTTTTCAAAGTTGTGGTCATCTTAATTCCTCCATGGTTATAGAGAGCCAGCGGCAAGAGTCTTGAGGCTTACCAGGCAGGCGCCCTGTCTTTTGTAGTCGTAAGGGGTGTGCGCCGGCTTGTAGGGAACACGCTAAAGCCAGGTCCAATCCCGTACGTGTTTAAGTATAGTAGCAGGGAGATAAAGACTGCATAAAGACTTAAGCGTAAGGGCTAGCCAAGTGAATTTCCCCTTTTAGCCGCCATGCTGGAGACCGTCCTCCTGGCGCAAAATCCGGAAAAAGCTGTCTACTGCCTCTTCAAGTTGGTCTTCCTGGATGCCCCCAAAGCCAAGAATGATTTCATTCTCCGGCCAGGGGCCTTGGGCGTACTTTTTTACCCGTTCTATATAGATCCCCTGGTTTGCCATGCGGTCTTCCAACTGGTCTAGGTTAAAGTAATCCGGATCCAATTGGGCAATAATATGCAGGCCGGCCTCGGATCCGGAAAGCTTAATATGGTCAGCATAGTCCCCTTGCTTCAGGGCCTTCAAAAACTTTTTTCTCTTCCGGCTATACAAGGTATTCATGCGGTTAAGATGTTTTTCAAAATCTCCCCGCGCGAGAAATTCCTTGAGGGTATATTGCAGGAGTGGGGACACTTGCTGCAAGGGAAGGCGGAGGGCTGTTGCTTGGTGCAGGAGCTGGTCTGGCAGGACCAGGTAGGAGATACCCAGGAACTTGCCAACCGATTGAGAGAAGGACCCTGAGAGAATGACACAGTCCTTTTCATCCATGCTTTTCAGGGCGGGAATGGGCCGGCCGGTATACTTAAAATCACTATTGTAGTCATCTTCGACAATGTATCTGCCCGGCTCGGCCTGGGCCCAGTTTAAGAGCCTCTGCCGTCTTCGGATCCCGGTAATGAGGCCGGTGGGAAATTGGTGGTTGGGGCTGGTGATCACAACATTGGCCGAGGTCTGTTCAAGATCCTTTACAGAAAAACCATATTGATCGATAGGGATATAGAGATATGCTTGTCCCAGGGAATGGAGGATAAAACTAAGCCTGGTATAGCCTGGACTTTCTAGGGCAAAGAGGGCCTGTGGCAAGAGGGCACTCAGGAGAAAAAGGTGGTCTGCAAAACCGCTAGTCACCAGGATATTCGCTGGTGAGATCTGGACCCCCCGGCGGTCTTTTAAGTATTTGGCGATCTCCTGGCGGAGCTCCCAGGCCCCCTCCCTAGGGACTTCAGCTATTTCTAGCGCCTGGAACACGGCCGCCTGAGCACATTTTTTAATGACGCTAAGCGGAAGTTTCGCATTGTCGGTCAGGGCGTATTTGAAATTGTAGCGATAGGTTTTCAGTTCCGGTGGATGAAAGGCCTCTAAGTCTTCCTCCAGGTGCGGGAAATGCTCTGAGAGAATCTTGTCGACATAATAGCCCGACCGCTCCCTAGCGACAATATAGCCCTCCTCCAGCAACATGTCGTAGGCAGTCTTGACTGTGTTTAAGCTGACCCCTAAGTGATCAGCCAGCTTTCGTGTGGCTGGCAGTTTGTCACCTGATTGAATCTTCTTGCCTTCAATCTCCTGCACAAAATACTGGTAGATTTGCAGATACAGTTTCTCACTTGTGGAAAAGCAGATGGTTTCCATACGAGGCTCCTAACCGTATTTTCAAGCCTTAGCGTTTTCGCACCCCTAGGGCTTCCCCTAAGGCTTACAAGTAAGGCTTCCCAATTTTGGACCCATGTAAATTACATATTTTGGGTCTGTCCATGGTAGCAATATACCATTAAGCTAAGTTTTAGCAAGACAAATTTATATCATTTGGAGGTTATCTCATGACCAAGTACACAAGAGATGAAGTACACAAAAAACTTTACGGCGGGGTCATCATGGATGTCACCACGCCAGAACAGGCCAAGATCGCGGAAGCCGCTGGCGCTGTCGCCGTTATGGCCCTAGAGAGAATACCCGCAGATATCCGGGCCGCTGGCGGTGTTTCCCGGATGAGTGATCCGGCTATGATTCAAGAAATCATGGAAGCCGTTTCCATCCCCGTCATGGCCAAGGTGCGCATCGGGCATTTTGTCGAAGCCCAAATTCTGGAATCCATTGGCATAGATTACATTGACGAATCTGAAGTCCTCTCCCCGGCCGACAATGTTTATCACATCGACAAGCTCAAATTCAAAACACCCTTTGTTTGCGGCTGCCGCAACCTGGGCGAAGCCCTGAGGAGGATCGCCGAAGGCGCTGCCATGATCAGGACCAAGGGCGAAGCGGGAACGGGCGATGTTGTCCAGGCCGTGACCCACATGCGGACCATCCAGAGCCAGATTGCCGCGATCAAGGCCAGACGTGAGGATGAGCTCTACAATTGCGCCAAAGAGCTGGAAGTCCCCTATGACCTCCTGAAATACGTCCATGATAAGGGCAAGCTGCCCGTGCTCAACTTCTCCGCCGGCGGCGTCGCCACGCCTGCCGACGCAGCCCTCATGCGACAATTAGGAGCAGAAGGTGTCTTTGTCGGCAGTGGTATTTTCAAATCCGGCAATCCCGAAAAGCGCGCCCAGGCCATCGTCAAAGCCGTGGAAAACTATGACAATCCCGATATCCTGGCCGAAGTTTCCCAAAACTTGGGCGAAGCCATGGTGGGCCTGAACGAGGACGAGATCAAAACGATTATGTCTGAGCGCTAAAACTGCATAAACACCCCCTTATCCCATAGCCCTGCCGCTTCTATAGGTTTGAAGCGGCAGGGCATTTTTGTATAGTCATCTAGCTCGGGTGCTGATGTGGTCCTATAACTCGGGAGCTGAGTTCCACCTAGTTTATAAACTATATCTCTGCCTGGGCTGCCGGGCTTAAGAGATGGAGGCCACTGGGGTCCAGGCGGTAGACCTTGTCTATGACCTCCCGTATGAATTTGCGATCATGGGAAACGGCAATAATGCCACCGGGATAGGCTGCCAGAGCTTCCCGGACCCTAGGAGCGGACAAGGGCGAAAGATTCCGAGTGGGCTCATCCAGGACCAGGTAGCTGGCTTCGGAGAAGACCATCTTGGCCATATAGAGCTTGGCCAACTGGCCACCGGATAGTTGGCCCAAGGGCAAAAACATTTCCTCCGGACGAAACTCCAAGGAACCTAAAAAAGTCCTGACCGCGGTATGCTCGGATTTTTCCGCGGACCTACTCAAAAATGCGATGGGGGTCTGGGCTGGGTCCATCTCCTCAAAATAATTTTGTGGCATGTAGGCAATCGACAAATCACCCTGCCGTAACTCCTGGGCAATCATCCTGAGCAGGGTGGTTTTGCCACAACCATTGGGGCCCACCAGGCAAATTTTTTCTAGCCCCCTGATATGCAAATCAAGGTCGCGACTGAGCAGGCGGCCTTGGGGGTGCTTGGCCTGAAGGCCAGCCCCCACCCGCAGCTCGGGTACATGGAGGTCGAGAATCTCTTTTGTGCTGTGGGGCAGGTCCAGGTTTTGGACAAAGTCCAGGCGGATAGGCCGTTCCTTCAGGGGTTTCTTCCGCAGCTGGTCCTCCTCTTTTGCATAGCGCTTCTCCTGGGCCTTGACCGACCGCATTTTGTCCTTGAGATTCTTCCCCGCTTCAGGATCAGCTCGGGAAACATTCCGTAAGTCGTGCTGAACCCTTTCAAAGATTTCCTGCTGGCGCCTGACTTTAGCGGCGAATTGGCTCTGGTCTTTTTTGGCTATCTGCATTTCTTTCTGATACTGCTGCAAGTGCTGGTCCCGATATTCCCGGTAGGGGATGCGGACAAAGGTCTGGCGAGGCACTAGGTCAGGGCCCAAATGCTCAACATGCAAAATCGCATTAGCACAATTTTCTAGGAGGACCTCATCGTGGGAAACAAAGAGCACAGGTTTGTCGGTTTCCTGGATAAAGTTCTCCAAGACTTCTAAGCCTTCAAAGTCCAGGTCATTACTAGGCTCATCCAGGAGGTAGATATCTGGGCCTTGTAGCTGAACCAGGAGGAGCAGGAATTTAATCCGCTCTCCACCAGAAAGTTGGCCCAGGCTTATCCCCTCTTGGAGTCGGTCTTCATCCAGCTGTAGCTGGTCAAGCAAACGATAATAAAGTCCGTAATCCAGGTCGCTGTGGGGCAGGTGACCCCACAGATAAGTTTGAGGACTTTTCGCCAGCTCCCCTGCCCCAAGGCTTTGGGGCAGGTAGGCCAAATAGGCTCCCTCGCGGTTGAGCTCCCCACTCACCTGTACATAAGCACCAAGGTCCTGGCCCTGAATCAGGCGCAGAAGTGTGGACTTGCCATTCCCCTCCTCGCCAATAAGGGCCAGCTTGTCATGGGGCAAAAGAGAAAAACTAAGATTTTGCAGAAGGTAACGGTCCGCTTCCGGCAGATAAACTGAAAAATTTTTAAGATACATAAAACTCCAAAACTCCGTCTTAGACAAATACGGAGAGAAAAGTTTTAGGCAACATGCATTTTTAAGCGGTATACAAATTTTTAAGCAGTATACAAATAGTGATATATAAAAGTGAAAGGCATGTGCTCGTGATACAGCATCGCTAAAACTTCTCGAACTCCGCGAGTGGGACAAATATTTAGGTATTTGCCCTACAAGGATAAGGTCGAAAAAGCTTAGCAATTTTTCATCGGGCCACCTCCAGAAAATCTGCCCTCAAATTAGCACTTTTTGATGGGTGGGTCAATCGTTGATCTGGGGACGAGTGTGACTCAAGCCTCTTTCTTTTCCAGTTCCCCTGCATAAGGGGGACAAGTATAGCGGGGCTGGCCGACACTCTTTTTCCCATATTCAATGGCTGCAACTGGACAGCCACAGATGCAGTCCATGCAGTGTATGCAGGCATTTCCCCAAACGGGCCTCTGGGCTTGCATGGTAATGTTATTCGTCACACATGTTTGGGCACAGCGGCCACAAGTAATACAGGCATCCGTTACACGGAAAGCCCTAGCTTTTACAAGAAATTTGCGGAAGAGGACATTGACTGGACCGGATTTCACGCGGTCTGCAAAACTTCCGGATCTTGTGGGAAGATCTTGACCTTGGGCAATCCTCTCTAGGCCTTGCTTCAAACCCGGCAGGGCTGCTTGAATAATGGCTTGGGATTCCGTTTGGTCCGGAACCGTAAATAGGGCAATATAATTTTCTGGCATCACAACCGGGAGCAGGCCCCGAAACTTGAGACCCTTGTCCTGGCAAAGCTTTGCCAGATAGCTTGCCGCATTGCCCACATCATCACCGCAAGTCATGAGGAAATAAGCATCTTTGCTACCTGTAAACTGGCTGGCCTGGATAAAATCGCTCAAAATAATCGGCAGGCGCCAAGCATAGGTAGGGGCGCAGAAAACGTAAGCTTGGTCCGAGTGGAAATTGCCCGCCTGATGGCCCCGAAGATACGCATGCGTATCAACAAGCTCATCCTGTAAATAATCTGCAGCCGCCTGAGCAACAAAACGCGAATTGCCCGTTCCAGAGTAGTAAATAATCATAGCGTGCCTCTGCCTCCCCTCCTAGATCATAGATCAAGCTAGGCTGATTGCCGATACACCTTGCCCACTAGCACACACTTGCTTCGCAAGATGTAATCGCAATTCATCTTCATTATAAAGAAAATAAAAAATTTCGCTTTGAGCCGTGGCTCCATTTCTTATTGATTGACAATTATCCATGAATTCGCAAGAATAAAAAAGTGGATTCCAAGATTTTCTTGACCTGTCTGAAGAAAGCTGAGGCTTGTGGTGACTACGGTAAGACTCTATAGCCGGCAAAATGATAAGACTTTGCCTATGCTCAGGGCTAAGCAGCGCATCATAAACAATCCTTTATATGTTCGTTTGCATTTGGGGCCGGATGCTGATTTATTCTTGGATGCCTATTATTGGTTTACGGAAGAGGCCAGTAAACTCTGCCCCAAGCCCGCAGATGTGAAGGCGCCCATTTGGTGCTCTATTTCCGAAAGTTACTGTATGCGGCCGATTCCTGGTACCGTCGTCTACGTTTTAGAGGTGCCCACCGACCAGGTGATTTACTTTGACAATTTGCGCTGGGACTATGTCTTGAATCGGATTTATATTCCCCAAGACGATGCCGATAAGGCGGCCTACGACAAACACCTTAAAGCCTTGGGGGTCTCTTCGCCTTGGGATTTTTTTAATAAATACCCCGGCCTCTACCCCGCCGAGGAGGACAAGATTCGCCGAAGCTGGCTCCGTTGCTTTGAGGTGGACATAAACAAACTCAGCCCCTACCAGCACTCCGGCAATCTCTGGGAAATCCGTGAAGAGTGGGTTAAGAAGATCGTCTTCCCCGGCCAGCCCATTCCGAAAGATGATGAGCGGCTCTAGCGCTCTCCTTTTGCTGGCATTACTGCGAGACATACCCTGTCTCATTGTTGAACAAGTCTAGGGTAAGTCGCAGATCAGGCCTTGTAGGATGGTCAGGCCGGAATCAGAAATAGCGTAGATAAAAGGGTGGTCAATGACCAGTTCGACTGGAGAAAGCTGATCGGGCATGGCTGTCAATTCCATCTCGATCACCGTGGCTATTGCGGCCTCTGTCCCCTCTTCATTAACTTTGAGCTCGACCTTTTGGAAAGCGCTACCTAAGTCCAAGGGTTGATCGTTTTGCGTAAAAAAGCGCAAATCTTTGTCTTGCTTGAGGATGTTGTTAAGTTCCAGGTCCTCCAAGATCTGGTTTAAGGAGAACTGGCTACTGAGCTCCCACTTGGGCAGAGTGAGGATAAAATCAGCACTTTCCCAGTCTGCACTGTTTCGGGCTTCCTTATATAAGGCCCAAAAGGTCGCTTCATCCACCTCTTGCTTGGGCATGAGGAGCAACATATCCGCTCCGCTGCTATAGGGTTTACGGACGGCAGTGTAGGTGTCCGTATCCAAGTAGGACAATTTTTCTTTTTCCCCCTGCATCATGGGCACTTGGCTCTCGCCGGACTGGCCATAAAAGGTCTTATCCTCTGTGTTTTCCGGACTAAATTCCCTCGACCAGCTGTCACGGAAATAGAGAGTATTGATCAAGATATTGGCTAGATTCTTCTTCACTTGTTCTTGAATCGCTCCATCACTATACAGGGGATCAATTAAGCCGTGTGTGTAGTAGGCGATGAGGGCGTTAATATCCTGAAAGGTCTCTTCTGAACTTAGATCGCCCTGGATGGCACCCATGCCTAAAGCCTTAAGACCTGCCAAGTAATCAGGATGGAAATCTAAAGACTGATCGCCAATCGCCAAGGTGTTAGACTCCCATATCTTGATCTCCTGATCATCTTTATCATAGCCTAGCGAACGTTCAGCCATGAGGGCCAAAGCCTGCTGAAGCTCCTCAGCTGTGAGGCCCGCGGGATTCAGCTTGGCATCAAAAGCTTGTTGACCTTCTTCCGATAAGCCAGGCCGCATGGCCAAGAGGGCCAGATACAGCGATAAGGGAGAGAAGCCACTTACGTCGTCAAGTTTAGGCTGCATGATCTGAGCCAAAGCTTCCACGTTCTGAGACAATTTTTCTAAGCTATCCCACTGGGCACGCCTGTCCTGGGCAAGCTTGTCCTGGGGAATCCTGTCCGGCTCAGTTTCTTCATTGTTTTCGTCTTTCTTGTCTTCATCTGCGCCAGTTCCTGCTTGATGGAGAACCCAGCTTAAATGCTTAAGTTCTGGTTCGGTTTCCAGCTCGGACTTGGCTCCCTGTTCTAGCTCCTCCGCCGCATTTGCGGTAGCTACTAGCGGGCTTACGGAAAATAGTAGGGCCAAGACGAGTGTCATTACCAGTAATTTTTCCATGGCTATCCTCCTCGTATCTTAGTTTTTGAACCATGAAAACTGCATATTTTCAAGGTGCTTTCTCTGTAAAAAGTCTATTGACTATTTACCGCTGGACTTTACTTCATTTTACACTTTGGGGAATAAAATGCCCATCGCTAACCGCTCTGAGCCATAAAAATCCCATCTTCACCCCCTCTGAATCATGAAATCCCCATCCGACACTCCCTCTGAGGCATAAAATACCTATTGCCACTTTGGTTTTTGCGATTTTCAGACAAAGATGCAGCTAATGGGTGGGCCCGTGGGCAAGTCTGCAAGTAGTGGATGTTTTTTCGGACAAGTTAACAAGTAGTGGGTGCCTCTCCCCTCTTTTTGTGGCTGACGCCCATCCATTACTTGCAAACTTGGCCATTTTCCAGAAAAACCAAAGTAGTGACCAGCTACAACTACGACCGACCTTGAAAATCTCTAAATGCACTATCTGCGCCCCGAAATTGTGGGACATCAAAAACATCAACAGGGGCATAACCCGAAGGCTGGAAAAAATGAAATAGCTCCTTAAAAGGTTTGAAAAATTTGGGCGTACGGATGCGAATCGGTTGCTTCAGTTGATAGGAAATATTAGTAACAAGATCTTGGAAAGCCTCAAGGTCATTAAGTTGACCGGGCTTGACATGAATAAGGCGATAGCCAGCTGTACGTAGTTTGGCATCCCGCAGATTGTCACGAGAAAAGGATCGTACATTATTATGGTATTCGAAACTATCATATTCGATACCTAAGCGGGTTCCAGGAAAATAAATATCCAAATAGTATTGCTTGGAGTCTACCTGAACTGGCTTATTAAGCACTGCCTTTGGGAAGCCACATCCGCCTAAAAAATTAGGGAGACATAGCTGCATGTATAATTTGGATTCCATAGGAGAACTGGAATTATTTTGAATATATTGGATAGCTTGCAAAGCCTTTCTACGCCCTCGATGCCGCTCTAGACTCAGCGCACAATCTCTCAATTTTCGAACGCTACACAATGGCCGCATCCCAGGAGGACAGGAACACATTTCTAAGCCCATATAAATGAGTTGAAGTAGACTTAAATCATGGGCATACCTTAAAAACAAATAGGGAGGTGTGCAGACGCCATTTTCGGTGTATCTCCTAGCTGCTTTAATTTGGCACCAATGGATGTGAGAGGGGCGATTAAAGTCACGATCAGAAAACACAAGGTATTCTGGATAGTCAGGAAGACTTAAAGTCTCGCAGACTTCCCAGAAGCCCCAATATTCCAAAGCTTTTCTACCGCATAGATATCTGTCCATGCTAAGAAGATACTTGATAAATTTAGCCAGGACAGATCTTTCGGTCGACAATCAGGTCAAATTGCCGACAAATTCGCGAGCACGCAAGCTAATCCTTAATCCAAGCTTGTAATTATATTTGCAAGCTCCACATACCTGAGGCCATCTTGAAGCTGCTGACGGATGTTTGGGCCCATATCAAGGTTATAGCTTTGGAGATAACCGTCGTAAACGATTTGCTTCCGGAAGGGGAGCAAAACGGCCTTGGTAAATGCGGGCAGATGCCGCTGTAAACTCCAGGGGATGGAGTTAGTCAAGCCTTTCACCAGGTAGAAGGGATAGGTCTCACTGTCGTTCCCTACACCCCTGGTCAAGAAGGACCCGCTCAGGCCATGCTTTACAATAAAAAATTCTGATTTTATATGCTTGTCACGCCAGAGTTCAAGAATTTTTTCTTCTTCAGCGTTAACATGAGCCGTCTGTAGATAATCCGTGATGATTTCAGGCTGGTCCCACAAGGCCTCACGGATTGGGAAGCACATAACGTCGTCATGTTGCCAGCCTTCAATGTGATCTGTGGCAAGGATTTTAAGCTCGCGGGCGACAAACTCCAAAAGGCCAAACCAAAGTTTGAAAAAGACTTCCTGGTCCTCCGGGCTTAAGTGGGCCCTATTTGACTCTTGTATTTTCAGACAGCATTGCTTGTATTTTCTACCACTGCCGCAAATGCAGGGATCATTGCGCCCTATCTGGATCGGCTGATGGAGGATTATCTCACTAGACTGGTCTTCGGGAAACATGAGGCCTTGCGAGTCCATATAGCGCCTATCCGGACTGTGCAGATCTTTGGGGGCGTAACCTTTATTTCCCCAACAGCAACTCTCGTTGTGCGCCGCTATCACTAAGCTCAAAAAGGCTTGCATGCTTTCGCTACTGGAGAAAACAAGACTGTGTGCCTTAAGAAAGTCGGAAATGAGGTCAACGTCAAATATCATCCTTGAAAGAAGGATTATTTCCAAAAAGTCAGCAAAGAGATCGCTATTGTCACCAACACTTTTTAATTGGGTATTCTTGTCAACAAGGATGTAGCGGCCCAACAGTTGGAAGGCCTCTATCCACTTATGGCTCAAATTTTCCGTGGGATCCCCATAGGACAAAAAGTCCTCTTTGGGAGGGATGAAGCGGGGTTTACCAGCTTGTTCCGACAAAATATATGATATGAGATCTTCTTTTACGCCGAATAAGGGGTGGCAAATATAGCCGTCATAGAAAAAAATAATGATGATTTTTTAATACACGGGGCAAGAGCAAGATATACAGCTCGTCGACATCTGTACGTTCCTCGTCCTTGTCGCAAAAATTATTATAAATTTTGACAAAATCTCGTAGGGAGATCAGGCCATAGAGCTCCACAGCCGCAATAGCATACTGATCCAAAGCATCACGCACGGCGGCACGCCCATAAGGGCAACGCACAGCATCGGAAGGCAAATTATACTTGTCGTAAAAATGTATCGTATCAGTTATGAGACAATTTTATTATTTTATGCTTAGCTGGACAAGGTCTAGCCAGCAGTGGGAACCGTAGGCAAAGTTCTGGTAAATTGAGGAAATATCATTTTCCACCACATCTGCAATTTGCTGGCCCGGCCTAACACCCCTGTAAATACATTAGAAATCTATTCTCTACTTCAACTTTCCGGATTTTCTTACAAGTTTGCAGATAATGTACATCCTGTCCCGCTTTTTCTCAATCTAAATGTATAAACCCAAGCACTCAGATGTTTATTTGTATAAAAACTGCCCTTTTAGGGCTATTTTGCGCGAAAAAACTTGCCGAAACACACTTTTCAAGAATTTTGCCGTACAAAAGCTGCAAACTTGTAAGAAAAATAAGAAAGTCGGATGAGCGGAGTGAAAACCATGCTCAGAGCATTAGGCAAGGCTCACGGTAACTGTTCTTCTTTCACCGTAAGTGTGGAATTTACTTTTTTCACTTTAGCGGAAGCACCGTACCATTGATGTCTAAACCTTGAATTTGCGGCTTCCGCAAGCACTGCTTGCGGAATTGATAAAGCCCTTTGCTTGTTTCACTGAGGGGAAAAGTTATACTGAAGTATGAAAAGCGGAGCCTGAGCAGAAGCCGCCACAAGAAGGAAAAGCTATACTGAAGTATGAAAAGCAGAGACTGTGCAGACACTGTTACGAAAGAGAAAAGTTATTCCGAAGTATGAAAAGCGGAGCCTGAGCAGAAGCCGCCACAAGAAGGAAAAGCTATACTGAAGTATGAAAAGCAGAGACTGTGCAGACACTGTTACGAGAGGGAAAAGTTATTCCGAAGTATAAAAAACAGAGCCCGGGTAAGAGCCAGCATGAGAGGAAAAATCGAAGTTAAAATATTTGGCTTATCTGGCTAGCAGATCAAAGGCAGATCGTTAGCAGATGCGAAATGGTTGGCTAGCAGGTAAGAAGCGGGAAACAGAAAGGAATATACACCAAATGAAATTAGGCGAAAAAATATATGTCCTGCGAAAGAGGCAGGGCCTATCCCAGGAAGACCTTGCGGGTGCACTCAACGTATCTCGGCAATCTATTTCCAATTGGGAAAACGACGCCTCTAATCCTGAGATTAATAAGCTAACCCTCTTGGCAACAAAGTTGGGAACCTCGGTAGACTTCCTCTTAGATGAGACTCAGGATCTTGCAGATAAGGGGCAAGAAAGTTGCGGCAATGGGGGTGGTGAAACAGAGCACTCAAAGGCGCAGGCTGAGGCCGAGACGCGAGATCAAAACGGAGATGCACAGCCGAATAATCCCCAAGATGGAGCTACACAGTCGAATAGCCCTGAAGAGGAATCCACGCAAGCTAATAATTCCCAAGAGAGGGCCACACAAGCGCAAAACCCCAGAGGTAATACCTACCCCGACTGGATCGACAATCTCCCGGGGCTTTTGAAAACTGGCTTTTACCGCTACGGCTGGCTTTTTGGCATTCGTCTGGCTCTATATGGTCTGGGCCTGGTCATCTTTGGCCTCGTGGGAAAAGCAATGGTCAGCGGCTTTGATCGGGCCACCGCCTTTCCAACTTTTGGAGATAATGGAAACACGATTACGATCATGCCCGACAATCTACCGCGGGATGTTGCCAAACAAATAACCGACGAGCTGGGCACTGCAGGTGGAGGTTATGCAGATCCAGGCATGGGCTTCATGTCGATCATTCCTAATGCCGCCCTGATCATTGGGATCATTCTTATCATCACCGGGCTCGTTATGGCCTACTCCCTAAAGGAGTGGGGCAAGCAACAGGATGAAAAATAAACGGACGCTCATCTCATAAGACACTTGGCCGAAAAGCACAAAGATCCAGCTAACGTAGGGCCAAGCTAAAAGAGAGTTAAGAGGTAGCCGTCAAACAGGGCGACAAAAAAAATACAAGGGTAAGACTCTTCGAAAAGCGGCAAGATGCTTTGTCGGATCTTGGTAGAGATCCTTTTGCGGTATTTTCGAGAGCCTTATCCTTTTTGTATTTCTCCACCATAAGAGATCAATAACAAGTTGGTCAAAGTCATTTAAGGCTTGTCCTAACAGCAGAGCAAGAAAGTTATGCCTATACTCTTTCTGGCGAATGAGCATGCCTAACAAGAAGAATAAAAGAGTAAAGACTACTAAATTGGCGAACCATGTCGACAGTTTATAGGACTTATCCCTATTGTTTTTCCTATTCTATATTTTTCTTTAATTGCTCAAAGGCTAACTTGATCTTGGCAGCCATGAGCTTCCTGCGTTCCTCCAGGAATTGTTCATAATCCATATGCTCCCAACCATGAGGCAGGGCATTTTCTTCCTCCATACTAAGAATTTCATCAGGCGATTTACCCTCGCAGGCCAAAGGATAATAGTTTGAGGGCGACTCATCCAAGATCTCCATATTGTCCTTCCAATCAATGAACGCATAATTTGCCATCTGATTAATTTTTGAATCGGTATAGCCCTGTGATTTTAGGTAGGCCTTCGGAAATAAATGGTGTTTTTCAAGAGATTTTCTCTTGCTATCACTCCCGGGCTCAAAGAGTTTAGACAGCAACAAGTTGCTCCGGGAGAACAAGATTTTCGCGTTCAGGATATTCAGCGAAGCAATATAAGCATTCCAGGCATTATTACCTTTGCCAGAAACCTCTAGTCCATCAGTACCACATAGGGTGATGGCGAAATAATCGTTGGTTAGGCGTTCATTCACTTTGGACAATATAAAGATCTTATATTCTTCGATACTGGTGAGATCTTTGATGATGTTTAAATGACCTTCTACCGTCGATTCAAAAGAACCGGTATAGAGTGAAGTGAGGGAGGCATAGAAAAACCAGAGCGAAGTCAAATGTAAATTTTGATTATAGGAAGCTCTGAAACGGTACTTTGCAATCAAGTACAGGGCATAACAAAAGAAAAGAGCATTTTTTGAAAGAATTAGATCCCCAGAAAGGTAGCCAGCGTTCATGATAGCTTTAAGAAACTCGTGCCAATTGTGGACATCCAAAACATCTGGCAGTTTTGCCTGTAAGTGAGCAAAACGTTGGGTACGCAGATCTTCATCCACAGCACCACGGCGATCAAAATCTGCACCTCGGAGCAACTTGTAACCATACTTGAGTCGAGCTCTATCAAAGGCATAGGCCATTACTACGCGGATGATATCCTGGGCAGAGACTGGTGTAATCTGATTGTAGGAGGTCGGTTGCGTCTTGGATGGAATGGTGGACTCCTGGCAAAAACATTCAATTGCACGCCGGCCTTCATCCCAATAGAGCGAAAGCAGGGTCAGAATGAAGTCATTCTGCTTGAGTGAAATACCACCTGAATTGACCCGAACAAAAATCTCGGAAACATCTTCTTCCTCGGCACTCTCTTTAATATCAAAAACCGGAAGCGTGTAATGCTTCAAATTGGAAAGTCCGCTGATTTTTTCCGAGATGGTATTTTGCTCTTCTTCCGTGAGTTCTCTACCCTTAGAAAGGCGATATTTTTCTAAGTTCTCCGTGAAGTTATTAATGAGTTTTGTAATATTGGGTGTAGTAAAGACCTCACTGATGTTGTAGATCCATTCTGGGTCCTTCTTCGTGGCCGAACAGGCAACTTCAAATTTACTTTGCAGGGGGCAGTAAGATAAGACAATTGCTTTCTCTTCATATTTAGAATTGACGACCTTCTTGTCTTTCATAACGGCATAGAGGGAGGTAAGACGTTGCTGGCCATCAATAATCACAGCTCTGGGAGAGTCATAGTTATGGCCTTCAACACCTATTGTTTTCTTCTTTTGCAGAGTCGGGCATTGCCATAACATGAGATAGCCAATCGGATACCCCATCATCATAGAATCAAACAAGTCCCGAACCTTAGCGTCTTTCCAAATAAAGGGGCGCTGTAATTCTGGAAGGCCCAATTCACCCATGTCTATCTTTTCTATCAACTGATTGACAGTCAGATTGGTATTGCTAAAAATCTCTTGCACTGCATTGCCTCCTCATAGTCCATAGCCTGGGCAATTAAGTCTATCTCACTATTAATACAGCATTCTCCTAAGAAGAAAAGGAAAAAATTACTTATACCATATGCAGATTGTATAATAAAAACAGAGGTGGTGGACATGTTCAGTTGCTATGTTTGGGACCTGTATTTAAAGGCTGGCGGAAATAGACTTATACAATTCTTCGAGAATAACTTCAGAGAAAAATTTTCTCAGGATTATGCACGAGAGATCTCCGATCTCCATGTAGTATATTGTCCAGATGGAAGGCAACGAGCAAGGATAGTAGAGGAATTGGGCTGGCTCTACCAGGACCTCTACGGTCATGATGAAACCGAGTACGAAGAGGCACCTTTTCAAGAAGAGCTTGTACAAGAACCGGTTCCGTCCGAGCCAGAATCCGAATTACGCCTCACTCTGCTGGAATTTAAAGAAATTCCGCGAAAGATATAATATGAGCCTCTACGCGCTCTATGCTTTCTTGTATGATTTTGCTCCAAAATATATAGGCGGGACAAAAAGTTACCTCATTAAAAATTTGCCTGAGCCAAAGGCTGCCTTTTTTATTGGAGGAGCACCTAACGATCCATATTATCAGTTAACAGAAGGTACTATAAGAGAGATAGAAGAAGACAAGCGTTTGGCTGATCTGCCACTTGTAAGAATAAATATGCAAGGCATAAATGGCGTTGAGATTCCACCCTCAATCTATAATTATCTGCAACAATTAACGGCAACACCTACTCCACCTATTGAATATCTGGCAGAGCGGGATAGCCCCGATATTTGCACAGAAAAAGATGTAGAAGACCTGCTAGTAAAACCACTCTTAAAAAAATTAGGTTATGATGAGGCCGAGTACGCACAGCAATATTGATGTTTTCTCTGCTCTCGTAAAGATACTAGGCAAGAGTTAATAATGGGGTCATCTAGCTGAAGTCCGGTTGGGATTTTTGCAAATGCTCATCATAGTGGTGGTTTTTTGACCCATTTTGTTGATGTAAGGTAATTCCTTGTAGGGCACAAAACCACATTTCTCCTGCACGCGAGCCGACTGAGTGTTTTCGGGAAAATGCCCACAGAGTAGAAAATCCAGTTGTAGGTCTTCAAAAAGATATCGCATGACGACCTGAATCGCTTCCGGCATGAGGCCCTGACCCCAGTAGTCTTTGGCCAAAACAAAGCCCAGTTCCCTGCCCCGCAAATGTTGGAGCTCCGGATAATTCTCCTCCTTGTACTTTTCAATACCTAAAGAGCCTATGACCTTGCCCTGGTAATCTAGGGCAAAGATTTTTCTGCCTCTGATAAACTGATCAAGGATTTTGGCTGATTCTTCTTTCGTTTGGTGCGGGGCCCAGCCTGCCATTTGTCCGACACCATCTACCGAGGCATAGGCAAAAAAATCGTCTAGGTCGTGCTCTTGCCAAGGGCGAAGGGTGAGCCTTTCCGTTGTAAGGGTCAGGTTACTAATATCAATATTTCGATAATTCATTTTACCCCTCTAACATTTGCAATAGCTATCGAGTCTAGAAATGAGGTATCCCGCAAACAGGCTTTCTGTGAACTAGATTTCAGGATTCTTTACATTAATATATGACTTCTTCAAGTCTGGCTTTTAGTTTTGGAAGATCATTCACCACAGTATCCCAGACAATCTTTTCGTCAATCTTGATATAAGCATGCGCAAAAATGTTCCGAATAGCATACATTTGTCGCCAAGGAATGTCCGCTAATGAACTCTGAGTTTCTCCAGAAATCTGATTGGCTAGTTCACCAATTTGAAAGATATTCATGCAGATCACATCTCTATAGTCAGGATCATCAGCAAATTGTTCGAAGGTTCCTCCAAAACGTATTTTGGCTTTTTCAATTCTTTCACAGTGTTCGTACATCCTCAGCAGGTAGGAGCGGTCTCTGTCCATCTGAATCATATAAGTATTACCCTTTCTTTTTCGACATTTTTCTTAAAGAGGAGATCTGCTTTTGTTCTGCTTTGGTCAAGGCTCGCCTGGGTTACAACATCTACATTCCTGCCAAGAACCGATCTCATCTCATCGATCATGCTCATATACTCAACCAAGCCCTGATAATTACCACCATCGATTAAAAGGTCGATATCACTGCCTGGCTGAGCCTCATTTCTGGCATAAGATCCAAATACGCTGACGGATTCAATGCGATAGCGATAAACAATCGGCAACAACAAAAATTTAATAGAATTCAATGATAAGACACTCATCGGATTCCGCATGTCTTTTCTGACCAAATTCTTTATGTAGCCTTGCTTATTTACCTCATTTTGAAGCTTGGCTAGAATATCCGCATCGTGCTTAACATTCAGCTTTAAAACGACCTGCTGGGTGTTGTTTTTATCATATTTCGCTTGAGCTTTTAGTTGCGCTTCAGTAGTCATGCTCATCACCTCTATATGAGTATATACCTATACGCAAAGGCAGACAAGAGTTAGACTTATCCATTGCATTGGCGAAAAGTGTTGGCTTCTTAAAGAGGAGATCGGCTTTTGTTCTGCTTTGGTCAAGACTTGCCTGGGTTACAGCATCTACATTCCTGCCGAGAACTGATCTCATCTCATCGATCATGCTTATATACTCGACCAAGCCCTGATAATCACCACTATCGATCAAAGAGATTAGAGATAACTGTCTTGTATCTCTTGCAACCTTCCGCAAGTTGACTCTGCCTTGTCGATTTTGTCCTTAAAATAGTCAATGTCTAGGGGGGCATCAAATGTTTCGACATCAACATTTATCATTTCGGATAAAAAGTCTTTTTCTTCAACGGAAAGAGCATCGCTGCCACTTTCTATAAATTTCCAGAAGAGCTGGCGATTATCCTCCCAGATAGATGCCCCAGCCCCTTCGATCAAATGGCCAAAAGCCTCGCCAGGCAGGTCTTTTTCCGCCTTGTATACTTTGATTTCAAACTCCCAGTTATCGCCCGAATCATAATAAAGCTTGAAGGTATTATTTGCGCCCAGCGCTAAGTCAGAGATCTTGTGTTTTTCGTAATCTTTCTCCTGGGGAATGGACAAAAGAAGATCAAAAATATAGGGCGTTTCATTTAGCCAAGACTTATCGACATACGTGTTCTTCTGATCTTCCAACGTGAACATATGACAGAATTCGCAGTCAAATGCCAAGAGAATGGTCACACCCAGCTGAAATAGATTGAGATCTTCCCGGACATATAAGAGTCTGTATAATCTTTTGGGCGCATCCAAGCTCTTCACCCTGATTTTTTTGTAATACATCTCTTTTGCCTCCCCATATTGTCAGATACGTTAAGTGTTATCTATTTATGGGTGTTTCGTCAAGGAGCACGCTGAAATTTTATCCTTATCAGGCCTATTTTCAATTTATCTTTGATCTGACTTCGAGCTTGTACATTTTAATTTCTTAAGCACCCGACAGGAATGACATACACCCCATCCTCGCGTTTATATGCGTATCCTGTTCCGCTAATGACTGCTAAAAATGATGGTGCCTTCATTGAACTCTTATCAATCTTTTCTGCTAGCGTCTTCAAGCTTTCAGCACCTTCATCAATTGCTCTATTTCCAAGCTTGACTTCAATTGCTGCCCATTGTCCATTTTTGAAATGTAGGATTGCATCTGCCTCTTGGCCGCTATGGTCACGATAGTGGTAGACTTTTCCCCCTAGACTTTCTGTATAGATTCTCAAATCCCTAATTACCAATGACTCGAACAATAAGCCCATTGTTTCTAAATCATTAATTAAGTCTTCAGAATTTGCATCCAGAAAATAAGCTGCAATTGCAGGATCTACAAAATGTCTTGTGGGGCTGGTTGAAATAACTGTCTTTGATCTTAATCTAGGACTCCATGCCTGTAAGTCTTCAATGACAAATATTTCTTTCAAGGCATCTATATATTCACTCACTGTTTTTCTGTTGATGGATTCAAAGTTGTTGGTAACATCACTGGTTATGGTCTGTATGCTAGCTTGGCTGGAAATATTTCGTGAATATGATCTCAACACATGCTGGACTTTCTCACTATTACGACTAATCCCATCCGCAGAATTAATTTCTGTATTAATGATAGATTTGCAGTAGCCCGCAACCTGCCTTTGTTTAACCTCTAATGACCTACCCACCGAAGCTGGCCATCCTCCACCCACAATTAAATGTGCGATATTTTCAATAGTATGGGTTGATTTACCTGCTACATTTTTACCCTTTAATAATTGAGAAATTTTGACCTCACCATTGGAATCTCCACTTTCAAATAGACTCATGGTTCTCATTTTCAATCTAGAGATTCTGCCTGTTCCCGAATGTGCAATCAAATCCTGATTAACACTGGTGGATCCAGTAAGAATATATAAGCCGGTGGCTCCTCTTTGATCTACACTAAACCTAACTGAATCCCATAATTGAGGTGCATCTTGCCATTCATCAATTAATCTAGGATTTTCTCCTTCTAACAATAAAGAAGGCTTAACATCTGCCAGCCTTAAATTCTGCTCTCTTTCATCTGGATTTTGAAGGAAAAGAGAGCTTCTAGCCTGATTCAATCCTGTAGTAGTTTTACCACACCATTTAGGGCCTGTAATAAGGACAGCTCCAAAAGCTTCTAACTCTTTTATTAATAAATCATCCACTAGTCTGGGTAAATATTTTTTCATAATTAAACTCCTAGCAGTTATTATACAATACAACTCTCAAGTTTTTGGCTTTTTAACTCCCAAGTTTTAAGTATTTCAACTCCCAGTTTTTAATGATTTCAGCTCCCAAGTTTGAGAATTTTGGCTCCCACATTTAAGAGAAGTACGATAGACAAATCGTCATCTGCCTACAACCTTTTCGCCAAGAATAAGGAACATAGCGCCTTCATAAATCCTCCTAAAGTTCCTTTTTGAGCATGATAATATCGTCATCTCGATAATCTTCTGTGAAGCCGTGTTTGAGGAAAAGTGAAAGCGCTGGATTGTCGATTGCCATGTTGTCGTATAAAGCCTGTAGACCATTCTCTTTTGCAGCAAGACATAGTAAATCCAGGCCTGCACCACCATACCCCTTGTTTCGAAATGGTGCATAGATGATAACGTTTGCGACATATACGCCTAACTCATTATCGGAGTGGTAGGCAATTTCTCCGACAAAGTTGCCTGCGTCATCTTTTAGGTATCGATAATATCGCTGGTTCTCGTGGTTTACGATCCAGAGCTCATACCAAGCGGACCATTTGTCCTCCGGGAAAGGAATGGTCCCACCCCAGGCATGGTTATATGACATGGTTTCTGGATCTGACAACATGCTTTCTTTGAACCACAGGTCTTCAATTTGGGGTGTATAGCTTGTAACCATTTTGGGGATACTCCTTTTGATACGAGTTTTCAGCAATGGACCGATAAATTATTATAGGCGATTTTCTTGAGACTTGTTCTCACATTCTGATAAACGCAAGGCAATCCAGCTCGTCTGAAGCGGTTAAGCCTAAGGAGCGATAAAAGGCTTTGGTCTTTTCTGTATTATCGGTCAGCAGCTCTAACTGATAGACAGCTTGATACTTGTCCATGATTGCTTGCAAGAGCTGGGTCCCGATCCCTTGTCTCTGATATTTCGGCAAAACAATGATATCCTGCACAAAGACAATCGTCTGACCGTCACCGACCGCACGGATAAATCCCACTAGTTTGTCACCGTCATAAGCACCGAGGATGCAAAGAGAACTCGCAAAGGCTCTTTCAAGAACATCAGCACGGTCTAGATAGTTTGTCCAGCCAACGCTGCGATATAAGTTAATGATTTCTTCCAGATTGAAGTTGGTGTAGCTTTTGATTTCCATTTTTATATATGCTTTGGCCGATACTTATTTGTAGTCCGCACGAACATAATAAGTGCTTCTGCCAGCTCCTTTTTTAAGAATGATCCCTTCTTCGGAAAGTTGTTTTAGCGATGCGAGAACAGATGACCTCCGTATGCTCGGACAGTTTGCTAAAACTTCCGCTCCGGTGAACTTACCAACTTTTGCCTCAACATAATTCTTGACAGTATCGTACGCAGTGCTTCCTCGCCTGCATACCGACCCAAAAGTAAACATAATAGTTCTTTACTCGGATTTTCCTAAAACCAAGCTCACCCCATGGCTGTTCATCAATGCACTTCACACGATAAGGCATGGTTTCTAGGGAGTCCATCTCCGTTTTTAATAGGTCGAGTAACCGTTTAGCTATTCTTGGCTCTTTTAGCTCCGTTTCAATATGCTCTCGGATAAGTGCAAGGTGTCCTTTTGCTTGTCTTGTAATTCTTATCTTGTAACTTTCCATTAAAGACCTCGTTCGAGCTCTTCAAAAACATCATCTATCGGATAACTCTCACCTTGAACTGCTTGATCATAACCTTTAGCCATCATTGAATTGAAGGCCTTTTCATCCATAGTATCCCTAGCAGGAAGCGACTTCGGTATTGTAAGCGAGAATGGAATGCCGTTATTGAGAATGATTTGGCGATAGAACATATCAATAGCAGTAGCCCTTGGAATACCAATAGCTTCCAAAATCTGCTCCGCTTGCCTTTTAATATTTTCTTGTATTCTTACGTTCACATTTGCTCTTTTTGTAGTTGCCATTTGAATTAACCTCCATACAAGCACTATAGGCTATTGTGTCGCATTTTGCAACACAATCTAGTAAGTTAAATTGTATTAAATTGGTAAGCATCAAAGCTAACCCCACTTAGTTTGTAAGAAAAGCACCCGCAGGAGGCGGTGAGGCCAACTGCGGGTGTTTTACGGTTAGACAGCTGAGGGTATTTTGAGTTGTGTGTGGGGCCCCGTTTTTTTTGTTTTCTGCTTTTGAGTTAAGGGCCCTGCCCTCGGTACGAACCTGTCGGAAATTCCGACAGGTTGAGGCTTCATCTAATTCACCTTCCTCGTAGATATGCTGAATGTTTTCTACAATGTTGGTGCGTGAAGATTGAAAAAGCTCCGCCATCTGCTGCTGGCTTAACCAGACGGTCTCATCCACAAAGCGAACATCAATTTTCGTATTGCCAGCCTCTGTCTGGTAGATAAGGATATCGCCCTGATTCTCTTGGGCTACAAGATTTCTCTCGTCAGACATGCCTATTCCGCCTCTCCATAAGAGTCTTCATCTTCTCTATTATATTTACTTAGGGCTATCTCGGTTAGACGGCATTGTTGGTGAGCTCCAAGCGACCGTCTTGGTAGAGTTAAAAATATAAGGCTTTTGGCTCAAGCCATAAGTCCTGGCCCTGCCTAAAGCAAAAATGAAAGGACGATAAAATTAATACAAAGTGTATTCCTTTATTTTACCAATACTGCCTGAACTACCAGCCTGTCATCCACATCTTCCATATTTGTACATGTGGATAAGGTCAAAATTTTATCGTTTGGGCTTGGTGATTGGCCCTTAAATAAATTTTTATCTTTGATCAGCATCAAGAAATCGTCGAATTCTTGATCTTTATAAGCAATAGATCTGTAGTCGTCGTAAGCGTCTGCAACATAAACGGCAAAAATCTTATAGGTTAATCTTTGGCTTGTAGTATCTACGATAATATAGGGATTATCTCTTACAAAGTCTTCGTCCCTGTATTCCTTCAGGCTATGAAAAACATGGCCCGTTTTTACATTATGACCATACACAATAGTATTTTGATTTTCAAAATCAGGTGTGTTTCGAGAATCTATAAATACAGCCCCAAAGGGATGGTATTCACCCTTATAGTTATGGTCAAGATAATAGGAATTATCTTGACCCTGAACTATGGGGTAATCCATGTCAAGACTGTCAATAATTAGCCTGGCCTGGACTTGAGGGTAGGACTTTTTTAGATTGTTAATAAATTCTAAAGAAGCTTGTATTTCCTTATCTGCAGAAGCTTGGATTTCCTTGTCATCAGAAATGTGAATTTCATCTTCTGGCTTTTGAATATCCTTTTCTTTAGAAGCTTGAATTGCTTTATCTTTAGAAGCGTGAATTTCTTCTTCAGAAGCTATCAAAGCATCATTGTTTTGTCCGCGATCAAGTCCAGGTTTATATTCATCAGCTTCTTGAATATTTGGAGCATATTCAAGAAGCTGATTTTTGTAGTCTTGTTCTAGGGCATTGTATGCTTGGTTATCTCTATAATACGCGTAGGTCTTGAATAGAGAATAAGCAACAACCAACACCAGAACAATCTGAAGGAGGCTAATTATTTTTCTCTTCACTTGGATTTCCTAATAGCTACTCCTACTCTTCGTCTGCTTCCTTTTTCTTTCTTTGCAAGAAGGCAAATAGCGCTGTAGCAAGGCCTCCTAGTTTCAGATATCCTCCTACGCCAGGATCGGAAGTCTGGGGTGCCTTTCTGTAGTCTTCATTAGACATATTGGTTGTCCCTGCAGACTCACCCTCAATATTTTCAAAAGCTTTGTCAGCAGATACTTCTGTATCATTATTTCCTGGTTTGGATGGCTTTTCGTCACTTGGTTTCAGTAATCCTTCTTTATCTGGTTTTTCCGTTCCAGGATGACTGGGATCTTCCGTTCCAGGCTTACCGGGGTCTTCGGTCCCAGGATGACCGGGGTCTTCTGTCCCAGGATTGCTGGGATCTTCTGTCCCAGGATTGCTGGGATCTTCTGTCCCAGGCTTACCGGGGTCTTCCGTCCCAGGATGCCCGGGGTCTTCTGTCCCAGGCTTACCGGGGTCTTCTGTCCCAGGCTTACCGGGGTCTTCTGTCCCAGGCTTACCGGGGTCTTCTGTCCCAGGCTTACCGGGGTCTTCCGTCCCAGGCTTACCGGGGTCTTCTGTCCCAGGCTTACCGGGGTCTTCTGTCCCAGGCTTACTGGGGTCGTCCGTTCCGGGGACCTTGCAAGGGGTACCGTATTTAACAATCTTCTTAACAGGTTCTTTGGTTACTTTTTCTGTCCTTGAGCTTTCTACGCTATTTTCGATAATTATCGTAGTTTCCTTTTTGCCCAGCTCACCTTCCTGCTCAACCTTTGTTTCGCCTGATACCATCGTATCGTCAGGGACAAACTCAACCTCATAAGGTATGTCGCTTGTAACAGTTACTTTACCTTCAGTCTTAGACCCGTATTCGTAAACAGCATTCGTGGGCTCCGTTCTTGTAACCTGGGTTTCAAGTTTGCCAGTTTCCTTGTTGAAGCTAGTAGTAATGGTGACTGTGCCTGGTGTACCATCAGACTTTTTGACGATTGTTCCAGCCGCAAGCTCAGGATTGTGTTTATAGGTCGTGTCGTGCGGAATAGATTCTGTCTTTTCAACAGGTTTTGTACCGACTTTGACAACTCTGTTTGTGGGCTCTACCGTTTCTTCCTTACTTACAAGTTTGTTTTCCTTTTGATCATAAGAAGTATTTGTAGTTGTTTTACCATTGACACCCGGTGTAACCTCTTCAGTCTTTCCAGCCTCCATGTTCTCATCGTATTCGTAAATTGTTTTAAATGGCTTTTCAACAACATTTTCAACCGGTTTAATACCGATTACGATGATTTCTTTCTTAGCTTCTGTTACATTTTTCTTGTCTGTAGTAGCCTCTCCATCAGCTTCGCCGTTTTTAATCTTTTGTGAGTAGACTAAATCGTAAGAGCCCTTTTCTCCCTTTTGTTTAATTTGTGATTGACCGGCTTCAAGTTCGTCGGAGTATTGGTATTCAACTTCAAATGGCGTTTCGATTTTTTCAGTGTGAGTTACCGTTCCAGTATAGTCGGCATTACCGATTTCGATAATGGCATCTACTGGTTCTACAGTTTTAATAGTCTTAGGTTCGCCTTCTACTTTGGAGTCTTTAATGGTTATTTCTTTAGTTACAGAACCATTTACACCCTTTTGCTCCTTACCATCTACAACCTTGTATCTCCATTTACCTGGAGCAAGGTCGTTTACAACTTCAACTTTTGTTTCAAATGGAATTTCTTCTGTGATTGTATGTGTACCTTGAGTACCTGAACCAACGAATTGAACTGAAGTCTTTCTAGTAACGTCTTTTCCTGTTGCGTCTTCATAGTGAGCCGTTACAGGTACGTTTAATAGGGCTCCGTCAAGTTTGAGTAACTCGCCTGCAGTTGCTGAAGGTGCTGTGGCTGTTACTTTTCCTGTTGTTTCATCAATAGAAACTGTCCAAGTATTGCCTTTGTCATCTGTAAATTCTGTAGAATCTAAGGTATATTTTGTCGGTTTCTTTAAATTGTCCCCATCGGTTAATTTTACATCGGCACTTTCTGTTTCCCCGACTTTTACAACTTTGGCAGCGTAATCCGGACTTGCATATTCTTTGTCTTTTACAACAAATTCTGCTGTTGCCTTTTGAGTTGGAGCCTCTTCTCCTTCGCCATAGTGGGCAGTTACAGGAACTTGAAGTTTTTCTCCGCCTTTAAGCTTGCTTGGATCTGTCGGTGTTGCCTTTACTTCGCCAGTTTTTCCATCAACAGAAACAGTCCATTCATTGCCTTGGTCATCTGTGTAGGTCTTTGTTTCATCAATTGTATAAGATGTCGGGCTATCTTTTTTATCATCGGCATTGATAATGACAGAATTTGTCATTTCACTGTTTCCATCACCAATAGACACATTGTATTGTGGGCTATTTAATTCCGTCCCTGTTGCTACAAATTGAACTTCTGTTTTTTTGGTTCCAACTTCCAGAGTACCGTTTTCTTCATAATAGTGTGTTGTTACTGATACATTTAGAAGGGCTCCATCGAGCTTATCATTAGAAACTCCTTCTGGAACTGTAGCAGTTACCTTACCTGTCTTTTCATCGATGGTAACCTTCCAAGTATTGCCCTTATCATCTACAAAAGCATCAGAATCTAAGGTGTACTTACCTGGGCTCCTGTTATAGGTATCTTCAGTATTTAGGATAGCATCAGAAGATAGCTCGTCTCCTGCCTTACCAGCCTGGGCATTGTAGCGGGCAGTCTTATTAGCTTTTTCTTCAATTACAAAGTAAGCCTCTGATTCTTCTGTAATATCTTGGCCTGGTTTTTGATCATCTTTGTAGTGGGAAATAACTGGTACTGTAAGCTTTTCTCCTCCATTAAAGTCTAAAGGATACACCGGTTTAGCACTTACTTTACCTGTTTCTTCATCAAGTGTTACCGTCCATTTATTACCACTATCATCTGTAACAAATTTATTTCCTGCATCATCAGTTTCTAAGTCATCTGGCAGAGTATAGTGGTCCGGTGTTATCCTTTTACCGTCATCATTTACTGTAGCAGATGATGTTTGTTCTTTGGCCGGGAAGTTAACTTGTGTTTCATAATCCGGTTTAATGTAGTCTGATTCTTGGACCACAAAATGGAACCAGTGGACGTCTGTGGATCCGTTGGTGTAAGTGTAGGTTAAAGGTACGGCGACGAAGTCCCCGGCCTTGGCTGATTTTGGTGGAGTTATTTTAAAAGTTGTTGGAAGAGTGCTTTCGTCATAGTCTAAAACCCACTTGTCTTTTTCTTCCTTATCCTTATTGATTTGATCAATAAAGCTCATGTCGATGGATCCGATTGCTTGCTTATCATTTTTGGCAGCTTCCATTTCCTCAGGGGTCTTTTGGTTTGGAAATGCATCTTTGTCTTTTTTATCTGTAGGCACATAAAGATTTACATCAAACTCTTCTCCCGGTTTTACCTTTGAGTGGGTGTGTTTGGATGTATCATCTTGGTTTTTGTCCCTGAAGTCTTGGTCGTAGTAACGAGTGTCATCAAGGTTTAACTTGAAGCCGCCGATTAGGTTGTAGTGGTCATAGCGGTCGATGCCTTGCTTGTCGATGACTACCTGTTTGCCCTTATGGTCGATTATTTCTTTACCCGCACCTGTTTCTGTATAAGTTCCAAAATATTCTTCAGCAATGGCCTTAAATTCGTCTGCTGTTCTTGGGCGGGCAAAGAACTTCACTTCTAAGTTCTGGAGGCCCTTGTATTTAGCATCCGTGTAAAAGATAGAATTTTCGTTAATAGAGCCATCTGCATTAATGGTCCCACGGGGCATCTCAACGACTACTTTGCCTTCATCGTTGATATAAGCCTTGGCCCCCGGAACAACTTCACCTGTCAAAGGATGGTAGACTTGGCCTACTAGTCTTTCTCTGGCGCTCTTATCTAAATTATCAACTTTTACATTCGTTGTAATAGTTTGACCTTGGACAAACTCTTTGTCATCATGCTTGCCGTTTAGCTTGATAATTTGCAGCTTGTCATTTTCATTTGGCCATGGGTTAACTGTGAAGTTAAAAGCAGCACTAGTTCCTTGGGTCGCTTTAGGACCATTAGGATTATCTTGTGTGTACTTACCTTCCCAAGCCATAATGATTTTTTTATTATCTTTATCATTGATGTGCTTTAAGTCTTCTTCAGTGGCATAAAGATTTAAATTCTTTATTAGACCCTTGCCATCTATTACTATTTCAGCATCAGGCTTATAGTTAGGGTCTTGAAAATCTCCCTTCTCTGAGAGCTTTTCTCCTACCTCATTGGCGGAAACATTTCCATTTTCAAGTATAGATGGTCTGCCATAGTTACCGGTATTAGTAAAGCCAAAATCAGTATAGGTTCTTTGGCCCTTTTCCTTGTCGATTTCAATCTCGATACCCCATTGGGTTTTGTCTTCGCTAGTCCCAGATGGTTCTAAGGTCTTGTAGCTATAGCCGTCTTTGGATTCCATCTCAGGATCGGTCGAACTATAACTTGGGCCACCACTAACTAAGTCGCCATTTTCATCTACTGCTCCAGGCTCCATTTGACTGGAACGATAGCGCTCATCTTCGCTGTAGTCGTTGATCTTCTTTTCATCTTCGGCATAGTTTGGCTCAGCAGATTGTCCCTGTCCTGCCTTGAGAGGTGCTGCGGGTGTTTTTTGTTTGTTTCTAAAAATTCATTTGTAGCATCAATTTGATTTTCTGTGGTTACATTACCATCATTAGTGTTTGGTGTTGGATCAGCTTCTTGATTTTGCGGATTGCTTTGTCCAGCAGAACCTTCAGGTTGAGCAGATTCAACCAGTTTTTCTTTTACAACTTGAGATTCTTCTGTCTTTTCAGTTACTTCAGCCTCAGGAACTTGAGTCTCGTCTTCTGCTTCAATTTCAGGAGTTGTTGTCTCGGCTTCTGCTTCAGCTTCAGGAGTCTTAGCCTCGGCTTCCGCTTCAGCTATAGGAGTTGTTGCCTCGTCTTCTGCTTCAGCTTCAGGAGTTGTGGTTTCATCTCCTGTTACATCTTTAGGAGCTTGGGAGTCATCTTCTTCCTCAATTTCAGTAGCTTGCTCTTCTTCTTGTTTTACTTCCTCTTTAGAAGTCTCTAGTTCAGAATCAGAGACCACATTGGTTTCTGGTGAGCTGTCTAAGCTATCAATAGAAGATTCCTCTTTTTCAGGATCCTCAACTTCTTGAGTTTGCTGATTGTCTTTTTCATCAGTAACTTCATTTTGAGTAGTTTCAGGGGCAGAAGATGTAGCAGTATCTATCGGTTTTTCTAAGTTTTGGGGAGGAACTGCTAGCTCTGTATTTGTTGTATCGGAAAGTTCGCTCCCCACACTTAAGCTTTTTTCTTCAGTGGCAGCTTTTTCTTTTTGTGAATTTTCAGGCTCATCAACATCGAAAGCTTCATATTGATTTTGCTTGTCTACATTTGCCGGATCCTCAGCAGCCTTTACTACGCTTGGTGCAGATAAGATAGCAGATGCTGATAGAGCAGCTATAAGTAACTTTTGTTTTTCATTCATAATTTCACTCTCCCAAAAATTTCAACATTCTTTGACAGAATGCTCAATAGAATACATGAGGTATACTGTGTCTAAAAAACTGAGTACGCATTTGTCGAATCCATTTGCTTAAAAGTAACATGTGCTAATTATATCTTTGATGGCATTACGCTGCAATTCCTTAATATGTTACATTAATTTACTAATCTACTGTGGTTAATTGCCAAAGTAAACAGAACACTAAAATAATCCGTGCTCAGTTTAGTTTGACGAATCCGTTTATTTTACACAAAAAGACATTTCCTATTAGTGGCAAATCTAAGCGGCCTGATAAACGCAAGGTAGCACATCTCGGCTGAAGTGGTTAAGCTTAAGGGACTATAAAAGGCTTTGACCTTACCCCTATTACCGATCAGCAGGTCCAATTGATAGACAACTTGGTACTTTTCAATGCTCGCTTGTAGGAACAGTTACTTTTATTTAGGTTATTTTAATATAATTTATTTGCGTTAT
>SFFI01000016.1 GCA_004556925.1 Clostridiales bacterium | reverse complement strand
CTCTAGCTCTCCCATGATACCGTCAAAATCACTGCCCAGGCCTACTACCTCGACACCTCCCACATCAACAAGATGTTTAATGTGTTGTACGATCAAATCCACGGTGCTGGTTTTGCTAGTGATATCCTTATTCAAAAATTCGGGACCAAAATTAATACCTATTAGCCCACCCTTTTCCGCAATAGCCTTAATCATCGCATCCGTAAGATTTCTAGTATGCGGGCTTAAGCTTCTCGCATTTGAATGAGAGGCTACAATGGGCGCTTTACTGATTTCTATGCAGTCCCAAAAACCTCCATCAGATAGATGAGAAACATCGATCAACATGCCCAGTTCATTCATGTATTGAATGGCCTCTTTGCCAAAAGTCTTTAGGCCCTTTTGCATCATATCCGGATCTTGAGAATGGGGAAAGCCAAAGCAATTTTCATAATTCCAGGTTAGAGAGATCAGTCTAACTCCAGCATCATAGAATTCTTTAAGCTTGTCTAGGCTATTATCGACACATCTTCCATCTTCTATGGTCAAAAGTCCACTCATCTTCCCCTCTCTCTCATTACGGATGATATCGTCGTGAGAGCAAGCAGCGGCAAAGATATCGCCATATTTTTCTGTAGAGTTCAAAAAGATTGCTCGACAAGTTTCGAAGTATTCGCGATCATCAATGGCTTCTTCTCTGCCAAAAAATTTTCTTACTGCATCATTTGTAAAAAATATGGCAAAAAATTGTGCCAGCTGATTGCCTTCCCTCATCCTTTTTAAATCAAGCGTATAGGGCATTTCATAAATGTCTTCTTTGCCGCACATATAGGCCATCATTAAAGTGTCGCAATGCATATCTATGAATTTCATGGGAACCCCTCTCTATCTGCACTTATAAAGCTTGTTTAGCCTGTTGATTCTCTCTTCTAAACATGAGATAGGCTACGAGAGCGGTCGTGCCTACTGCGATGAGAAGCGCGAAAGTGAGCAGTTTGGGTAGGAAAGTATCGATCAGAATTTTAGTAGCAAGAGAAATACCTAGGTAAAGCAGTTGCCTCCATAAATTACTAGTCGATTTTTTCTTGGCCATATAAAATCTCATCATCAAGAGAGATCCACATAAGCAGCTCATGACAAAAGCAAATGAAGCAATGACAAACTCAGGAAGCAGGTTAATCAGCCATGCTCCGCTCAGGATGATGATGGTCAGTATGATCAGATTCATAAATACAGATGCGACAATACCAACTATGGTAATGACCTGGCCTTTTGGCGTTCCTATATCAGAACCAGATGCAGTTTGCACATTCAGGGCTACGGGAAACCGCATGCCACTCACATTACCCGATAGGTAGGAAATATAGGTTCCTGCAGAGCCAAGGGTTGGCCAGAAAGCTAAGGGTTCTGTTAACCATAAGCCAAGACCAATGGAGCCTATGGCCAAGAAAACATTGAGATAATTTGCGGGGGGCAAGGTGTACTTTTTGAAGATTAAGAAATACAGTACAGAGGCAAATGACAGGAAAAAAGCCACACTCATGGTAAATCTGCCGATAACATGCACCTGAGGCATAAAGGCTTTGTCATAATATTCGTTAGCATCCATTTTTTCTACGTCGACAGTCGTATTAACATCTGAATTGTTTTTCATATCCATCTCTCCTTTTAGCCCAAATAAGTGACAGCCAATTGTCCGATTAACATCCCAACTAAGATCGAAATAGCCATGTTCCAATCTCCCAGCCATTTCTTGCCAGTCTTTTCCATAAGTTTCATGACAGCGAAAGTGATGAGGGCGGAACTCAGCATGGCAATACAGGATGTTACATTTTTCAATTGGTCCTTGACCATGTAACCCAGAATACCCATCATGGCCGCATTACCAAACTCCGGTAAAAAAGAAGCTTTCTTTTCTTTTTTATCAACCTGTTTGTTCTTGGCAATGGCCATATCCAGTGGTTTTAAGGTAATGATGGTATTAAGAAAGTAGGGGGCCGAGGCCACAGTCATACCAAATATGACTAAAACAAAAACACTGGGGGTGAACTCCGGTGAATTCATATCGACACCGATAGCTTTGGTGGCAATATCGGCCATCATTAACTCCCAAACAGGTGCGCCAATGACCCCTGTTCTCATAAAAGTGACCGCAGGACCTACCAAGGATATCAAGGTAAGGGCAATAACCATTACAGACACACTAGGGCCTATGACAGAAACCATGCCGGTTCTGGCAGCACTCTTTAATTCTTTATTGGTGGCTAATTGGTATTTCTTGTTGTACTTCAACGCCAGCCTTAAAAATAGGAGCGACTGCACGATAACCCAAACAATCAATAAGATGGCAAAAATCCACAAGCTACCATTCATACTAGAAACTGTTTCATTCATAAAAGATTTTCTCCTTAATTTTCGCAAAATACAATCTTTGTACTAGCGGTTCTTGCAGGCTCAGATAGCTGACTTATGAATCAATTTTTAAGCACTCCTGATGCAAGAACAAACAAATCTCCTCTTTTCGATACACAGATGATTTCATAATGTGTATCAACTACTCCACAAGTAACTGCATCTCTTTGCCCTCCTTGCTAAGCCCAGTTTGATAGTTTTAATACTTAACAGTTAATCTGTTAATCTGTTAAATTATTAAACTATATTAGGTTTGTGTTTGGGAAATGTCAACTAATTTTTATCTTTTCTCTGCCAGCTAAAGTGAAAAAGTAAACTCCACACCGAAGGGTGGTGCGTTGCATTTAGTCTTACAGAAATTCCACTAAGAATTAAGTCTTACACTCGACAGGTTTTTGAGGCTTGTTAACTTTTAGGCCGGGCTTCATGAACTGTCAATGGTCCTTGACCGCTTTGCGGCGCCGAAGGCGCCATTGACAGTTCATGTGACCCGGCCATAGTTTAATCAAGCCTCAAAAACCTGTTTTATTCTGTCCTTCATCTAGGGCGAGAAGATTTGAATCATGAATTATGGATCCGCAAATTTCGAAGGCTGTGGTCATCCTAGAACCCTCCTTTCTGAAGTACTGAAGCTTTTAACTTCTAGCACGGTCGCTGGAAACTACAAATAACCCCTCGCAATAGATCGGAATTCTGAATTTTCGGGCATTTTCGCAACTAATGGGTGGCACGCTGGGCAAGTTTGCAGCTAGCGGATGGTATTGAGGGCAAATCTTCAATTAATGGGTGGTTTGTCCCTGTTTATGAGAGTAAATCCATCCATTACTTACAAACTTGTCCGAAATCCAGGAAATCCGAAATAGAGAGGCCTAGTCTACTGGTTCTGAAGAGAAATGGTCAGGCCAGCAGGCGGTAGAAAGGTCGAACTACTTCAACCTTCCGGATTTTCTTACAAGTTTGCAGATAATGTACATCTCGTCCTGCTTTTTCATCTCGCAAATGTATAAAATAGTGCGTCGAAATGTATATTTGCATAAAAACTGCCTTTTTAGGCCTGTTTCGCGAGAAAAATCCAGCCGAACCAAACTTTCAGAAAATTTCGGCGTACAAAAGCTGCAAACTTGTAAGAAATTTGAGGAAGTTGGATGTACTGAGTGAAAATGAAGCGCTAAATTGAAAAAGTAAACTCTACTTTACTGGAAAAGAATTATCTGTAGCTACCAGCAAGGCACAAGTTCAAGGAAATTAAATTTGCTGTATACTATGGAATATAGTTTTTAATGCGCAAATATTGTGTTTATATTACTAATATTTCAATTTACTAAAAGAGCAAGGGAATGGTAATGGATAAAGATTTTATTTTTGAAAATATCAAAAATCTACAGATTGTAGATGATATGGACGAAGACACTATCAATAAATATTTCGAAATATCAAACTCCTACATGGAAGATGTTTACCAGTTTGTCCTCTTGTACTATGACTATATGTACACCAAGAAGGATTCCGGCGATCAAATAAAAAAAACGATGCTGGAAGACCATCTGTTGACAGATATTAACGATAACCCGGGAATTACAACGACTGAGCTTGCTGAGAAATGGCATAGAACGACCTCGTCGATTTCTCAAACCATAAGTAAGCTTGTAAATGCTGGCCTAGTCGACCGAGTATTAAATGTAGAGAACAGGAAAATTTATAACCTCTACATTACGGATAGTGGGAAGAAATCTGTTCTCCAGCATAAGTTTTATGACGTAAAAGATACGGTAAAGTCAATCAGAAAGCTCTTACATACTGTTTCACTTGATGAATTAAATGCTTTTTTCGAAGTCATCAAAGCCTACAACGAAATCCTCAAGTTGAATAAGAAGAAGCGAGCCTAAATGCGGATTAGGCCTACCCCTAGAGGTGGACTGCCCGGTCTCCCCCGATGAGCTTGGGCCGGTAAACCAAAGCCGTCACCCTGGCCTCGCCCACAAACTTGGTCTGGGGGCGGAAGGGCTTCTGCACATGTTTGATGTGCATGCCAATCTCTGTGTCCCCAATGTCCATGCCACAAGTCGCCTCAAGATGTTCTACGCAGACCGGGTCAGCAAAAAGTTCCCAGGCCGCAAGGGAGGCGGAACCACCAGCATGTAAGGCCGGTTTGACATTTACTTCCGTCAAGGAGTGGGTTTTCAGGCTCTCACGTTCCACGCTCAAGGCCCGGTTGATATGCTCGCAGCCTTGGACGGCCAGGTAGAGGCCTGCGGATTGAACAAGAGGTAAAATGGCCTCAATAATGGCCCGGCCAATCTCCTGGCTGGAGTCTTGGCCAATTTGGCCGCCGCGGACTTCGCTGGAGGAGCAACCAAGGACAAAAAAGTCTCCAGGCTGGGTATGCTGGGCAGCGGCAAGGACTTCTTGAGCTGCTGCGGCAGCTTGTTTTTTGATTGCTGTAAGATTTGACATATTAAACTCCCAGCGTCAGAGCCAACTCTGTTCAAACTTAACGGTTCAAACTTAACGGTCGAAATGGCCTGATCTCGCCTTCTTACTCAGGGTGAGGCTATGCTTAGCCCTCTAAAGCGTTAAATTCGTCCATGATATTGAGGGCAAGTCCGGTGCCAATGGCCACGCAGGACACGGGGTCTTCTGCTAGGTTGACATCAATTCCCACCTTAGCGGCCAGCATGCGGTCAAGACCATAGAGCTGGGCTCCGCCTCCGGTAAGGACAATCCCGCGTTGCGAGATGTCCGCCATGAGCTCTGGGGGAGTCCGTTCTAAGACTGAGTGGACAGCCTCAAAGATTTGGCTGACCGGTTCTTCCAGGGCTTCCAGCATTTCTGTGGAGGTGATCGTCAGGGTAGCCGGCATGCCTGTAATCAAGTTGCGGCCCCTCACCTCCATAGATAATTCTTCCTCACGGGGATAGGCGCAGCCAATATTGATCTTAAGATCTTCTGCTGTGGGCTCCCCTATTAAGACGTTATGCTTCCTGCGGATAAATTTGATAATGGCTTCATCAAATTTATCGCCACCCACGCGGATGGAGGAGTCTACGACAGATTCACACAGGGAGATGACTGCGATATCGGTAGTCCCACCACCAATATCTACAATAATGGAGCCTGAAGCCTGGGTAATATCAATACCCGCTCCAATAGCCGCAGCAATGGGCTCGCGGATGAGATAAACCACTTTGGCACCCGCATGCTTGCAGGCGTCTTCTACGGCTTTTTGCTCTACGGAAGTAATGACGGAAGGGACGCACACCACAATCGTGGGCTTGAAATAGCGGGCTAAAAAGCCAGTATGAACCCGGCTGATAAAGGCCTTGAGCATGATTTCCGTAACTTTAAAATCTGAAATAACCCCATCTTTGAGGGGGCGGATAGCTTGCACTTGGTCTGGTGTGCGCCCCATCATAAGGGCTGCACTTTCTCCCACAGCTAAAACCTTGCCGGTACGGGCATGTACTGCCACCACCGAAGGCTCATTTAATACCACACCTTTACCGTGGACGTAAATCAGGACGGAGGCTGTGCCCAGGTCAATCCCGATATTCATTCCTAAACCCATTGGATTCCCCTTATTAATATAGAAAACAGAGCAAGAGCACTGCGGCTCTTGTGCCTGTACGATTGGTAAGTTAGCACCACAATGATACAATGTAGGTCAGAGGAAAACAAGAGTAGTCATGCTGTTGTTACAGCTTTGCTAGGGCTCCGAAATAAGCCTCTTAAACTATCAAGTCCAGTCTAGGAGACCCGTAATGGTCAAGATTCTTGCCGTCATTTTTATGACTTTAGATCACATTGGTGCCTACTTTGGTGCATACCTCTCCCCTAATCTCTACCTAGTTTTACGCATGGTGGGCCGCCTAGCCTTTCCCATTTTTGCCTATAACGTGGCCCTGGGCTACCGCCGGACCGGGAACTTTTTCCGCTACGGCCTGCGCCTCTTCGGCTGGGGCATGGTGGCCGAGGTCATCATGCGCTGGGCCCGGCAGGAGATGGGCGCAGAAAGCCACCCCAATGTGCTTTTTACCTTAGCCCTAGGCCTCGTTTTCATCATAGCCTATGAGCTTTTTACCCATGGCAATTATGACCGTCTCGTCCGCCTGGAACTCATTCAGGACACGCCAGGGGAAATCAAGCTCCCTCACCAGTACCGCTTTAACCTCGGCTTTGAGATGAAACCCCATCTGGCTATGGCGCTGGGCATCCTGTTCATGGGCCTGTCCCTCTGGGCAGGCTGGCACTTTGAAACGGACTACGGCGAGTACGGGATTCTCATGATTTTCCTCTTCCACCAGGCCTTGAAAAAACCTCAGGAAGACCAATTCAAAACCGCCCTACTCTACCAGTCCTTCTTCCACCTCATGCTCCTCTCCCTGGCTTATTACCTCCACTACTTCCAGGTCTTGCCTGAGGGCTTCCTTTATATTAATGACATCCAGGGCTTGGCCGTTTTGTCCGTATTTATTATCTTCAAGCTACCCGAGCGTTTCCCTCAGCCCGACCAGCGGCCCGGTCGCCTACAAAAATATTTTTTCTACCTCTACTATCCCCTCCACCTGGTCGTCATGGCCCTGATCTATAAATACTTGTTATAATAAAGTCTGTTTTCACCATATTGGGAGGTATCTTATGTCGTATTCCATTGCTGTAGACCGTAAGTGGCAAGAACGCTGGGACCAGGAAAAACTGGCCAACTTTGATCCCCAGAACCTGGATAAGAAGCTCTATGTCTTAGAGATGTTCTCCTATCCTTCGGGCGCCAAGCTCCACATTGGTCACTGGTACAACTACAGCCTGGCCGACTCCTTTGCCCGTTTTAAGAAGATGCAGGGCTATGAAGTTTTCCAGCCCATGGGCTTTGATGCCTTCGGTCTGCCGGCAGAAAACTATGCCATTAAAACCGGCATTCACCCCAAGGATTCTACGGAAGACAATATCGCCACCATGAAAACCCAGTTGCGTGAAATGGGCGGCATGTTTAACTGGGACCATACTTTAGCGACCTGTGACCCTGAGTATTACCGCTGGAACCAGTGGCTCTTCCTCCAATTGTATAAGAGGGGTCTGGCCTATCGAAAGAAGGCCCCCGTCAACTGGTGCCCCTCCTGTAACACCGTCCTGGCTAACGAACAGGTGATGGCCGATGGGTCTTGCGAGCGCTGTGGCAGCCAGGTGGAGCAAAAGCACCTCACCCAATGGTTTTTTAAGATTACAGACTATGCCCAAGAGCTTTTAGACTGTCTGCCCGACCTCAACTGGCCCGAGCCCACAAAGAAGATTCAGGAAAATTGGATCGGCCGGTCTGAGGGCTCTTTGATCACCTTTAAGGCAGAAAAAGACGGCGTCATCCTCAAGGGTGAGGACGGCAAAGACCTGCCTGTACAGGTCTTTACTACCCGTGCTGATACCCTCTTGGGCGTAACCTACATTGTAGTCGCCCCAGACTCTGACCTCTGCAATCTTTTGACCACAGAAGCGCAAAAGGCCACCGTCCAAGCTTACCAAGAGGCTGCCCGCCACAAGTCAGATATTGACCGCCTGTCCACAGCCGAGGAAAAGACCGGGGTCTTTTCCGGCTCTTATGCCATCCACCCCATTACCGGCAAGCGCGTGCCCATCTGGGTAGGCGACTACGTCATCGCCTCCTACGGCTCCGGTGTCGTCATGGCTGTTCCTGCCCACGATGAGCGGGATTTCGCCTTTGCCCACAAGCATGACCTCCCTATTGAACGGGTCATTAAGGCAGCAGATGGCAGTGAACCCGACCTCCCCTTTGTCGAAGATGGCATTTTGATGAATTCTGCCAGCTATGACGGCCTGGATTCCGCCAGCGCCCGGGATAAGATAACCAGCGACCTGGCCGCCCAAGGCTTGGCTGAAAAGAAGGTCAATTACCGGCTACGCGACTGGCTGGTATCCCGTCAGCGTTATTGGGGCACGCCTATCCCCATAGTCTACTGCGACAAATGCGGTATGGTCCCCGTACCAGAGGAAGACCTTCCTGTCGAACTGCCCTACGATGTCAAATTCACGCCCCACGGCGATTCTCCTTTGAAGTCTTCTGAGGCGTTCATGCAGACCACCTGCCCCTGTTGCGGCGGCCCTGCCCTCAGAGATCCCGATACCCTGGATACCTTTGTGGACTCTACCTGGTATATGTTCCGTTATGTGGACAACCACAACCAGGAGGCTGCCTTTGATCCTGGGAAGGTCAACGCCCTATGCCCTGTAGATGTCTATGTGGGCGGCAAGGAGCATGCTGCCATGCACTTGCTCTATTCCCGCTTTATCACCAAGGCCTTAAGGGATATGGGCTATGTGGACTTCGATGAACCCTTTACCCGCCTGATCCACCAGGGAGTTATCTTGGGACCCGATGGGCAGAAAATGTCCAAGTCCAAGGGCAATACCATCTCACCCGATGAATACGTGTCCGAGGGCGGGTCAGACCTACTCCGCCTCTACCTGGCCTTTGGCTTTGCCTTTACGGAGGGCGGTCCTTGGTCCGATAACGGCATTAAGGCTATCAGCCGCTTTATCCGAAGGGTGGAAACCCTGGTAGACGAACTGGTGGCCCAGCAGGATGCAGACCAGCTGACCTTCTCACTGGAGATGCCCCAGACTCAAAGTGCGGCGGACAAGAAATTGCTCCATACCCTGCACTACACAATCGACCAGGTCACCCAGGATGCTGACCGCTTCCAGTTCAACACTTCCATAGCCCGCATCATGGAGCTGGTCAATGAGCTTTATAGCTATAAGGCGGGTCCTGAGCCTCGTCTTGATGTGCTGACCTATGTGACGAATACCCTGATATTGCTCCTGGCCCCCTTTGCCCCTCACCTGGCCGAGGAGTTAGGGGAACAGCTAGGTAGCCAGGTCTCGCTCTTCCGCCAGACTTGGCCGAAAGCTGACCCTGCTTACGTCAAGACTGATGAGGTGGAGATCGCCATCCAGGTCAATGGAAAAATTGTGGATCGGGTCCAGGTACCCTCCCAGGCCTCTAAGGAAGACATTCAAAGCTTAATTGAAGGTCTACCCGCCTATACCGAGTGGGTAGCCGGCCGAAAGGTCGTGAAATTTATTGTAGTACCTGGCCGCTTAGTCAATCTGGTTGTGAAATAAATAGGGCTTATAGCTTATAAGTAAAGGGATAATTCATGCCAAAATATGTCATGGCCATGGATGCCGGCACCACGAGTAACCGTTGCATTTTGTTTGATGAAAAGGGCAAACCCTGCTCGGTTGCGCAAAAGGAATTTACCCAATACTTCCCGCAGCCGGGCTGGGTGGAACACGACGCCAATGAAATTTGGTCCACCCAATTAGGGGTTGCCGTTGAAGCCATGAGCAAGATCAACGCCAAGGCCGAAGACATCGCCGCTATCGGGATTACCAACCAGCGCGAAACCACCATCCTTTGGGATAAAGAAACCGGCGAGCCTGTCTACCACGCTATTGTTTGGCAGTGCCGCCGAACCTCCGAATACGCTGACCAGCTGAAGGCGGAAGGCTATACGGAGTCCTTCCGCCAAAAAACAGGTCTTGTTATTGATGCCTACTTTAGCGGAAGCAAAATCAAATGGATTTTAGACCATGTTCCGGGCCTTAGGGAGCGTGCCGAAAGGGGGGAAATCCTCTTTGGCAACGTGGAAACTTGGCTGATCTGGAAATTAACCAAGGGCAAGGTACACGTGACTGACTATTCCAACGCTTCCCGTACCATGCTCTTCAATATCAATACGCTCTCTTGGGACGAAGAGATTCTGAATATCCTGGGCATTCCTAAGCAAATTTTGCCCAAGCCCCTGCCCTCCAGCTATATTTACGGCGAGTCAGATTCTAGTTTCTTTGGCAGCCCAATCAAGATCGGCGGTGCCGCTGGTGACCAACAAGCGGCCCTCTTCGGCCAGGCCTGCTTCAAAGCCGGGGAAGCAAAAAATACCTACGGTACTGGCTGTTTCATGCTGATGAATACCGGTTTTTCGCCGGTATTCAGCGAAAATGGACTAGTGACTACCATCGCCTGGGGGCTGGACGGCAAAGTGAACTACGCCCTGGAGGGGTCTATCTTTGTCGCTGGTGCCGCCATACAGTGGCTGCGGGATGAAATGCGTATGATAGATTCCGCGCCCGATTCTGACTATATAGCCAGTCAGATGGCCGACACTAACGGCTGCTATGTTGTACCGGCTTTTACCGGTTTGGGCGCACCCTACTGGGATCAATATGCCCGTGGCACCATTGTGGGGATCACCCGTGGCGTCAACAAAAAACACATCATCCGAGCGACTCTGGAATCCCTCTGCTATCTGACCAACGACGTCCTCAAGGCTATGCAGGAGGACTCCAGGATTGAACTTTCAGCCCTCAAGGTAGACGGTGGCGCCTCCATGAACAACTTCCTCATGCAGTACCAGGCTGACGTGATTGGCGTGGCTGTTCATCGCCCAGCATGCATTGAGACGACCGCCATGGGGGCGGCTTATCTGGCAGGCCTGGCGGTTGGCTTCTGGGGGAGCACAGATGAAGTCCGTGAGAACTGGGAGATCTCCCGCATCTTTGAGCCTCACATGTCCGAAAAGCTACGTGAAGACAAGTTCAAGGGTTGGAAGAAAGCTGTTCAATGTTCCTTTGGCTGGGCCAAGGAGGACTAAAAAAGGCTAGGAGAATATATGTACGATTTAGCGATCATTGGGGCTGGGGTTGTAGGCTGTTGCTTAGCTTATGAATGCTCTCGCTACAATCTCAAAGTTCTGCTTCTAGAAAAAGAAAATGATGTTTCACTCGGCGCCTCCCGCGCAAATACAGCTATCATCCATGGGGGATACGACCCCGATCCTGATACTTTAATGGGTCAAATGAATGTCCCAGGTGCTTATCTCACCATGGACCGGGTAGAGACGCTGGATGTTGAGTTTATCAAGACAGGTTCTTTGATTGTCGGTTTTGATGAAAAGGATGCGCAGGTTATTCAGGAGAAATATGAAAAAGGCCTGATTAACGGCGTCAAGGGCATGGAGATCCTGAATGGTGACGAAGCCCGTGACCGCGAGCCCCAGCTCTCTCCAGAGGTCACGATTGCCCTCTGGGTACCTGATTCTGGCGTCATCAACCCCTGGGAGTTTACCCTGGCCCATGCCGAGGTGGCTGTCCGCGAGGGGGTCGACCTAAAACTCAATCACGAGGTTACCGGGATCGACTGGCAGGAGGACCATTACCTGGTACACACACCCGAGGAAAGTTTTGCCGCTCGTTATGTGGCCAATTGTGCGGGTATCCATGCGGATGAAATCCACAGCATGGTAGCTGAGCCCGCCTTCAAGATAGAAGCTACGCGTGGACAATATTATGTTCTCGACCGCGCAGTGGGGGAAATTATCAAATCTGTCATCTTTCCCTGCCCCAACGCTCTCACCAAAGGTATCCTAGTGGCCCCCACTGTTCACGGTAACATCCTGGTAGGCCCGGATGCTGAACGTATTGATGATAAAGAAAATACCAGTACCACCGCTGCTGGCCTCAGCCATGTCGCTCAAAACGCTAGCCGCTGCGTCCCAGGGCTCAACTTGCGTAGCAATATCCGCAATTATGCGGGTGTGCGCGCCAACAGTGACTACGGCGACTTCTTCCTCAAAATTGTCGCCCCACATTTCCTTGACATCGCCGCCATTAAATCGCCTGGCCTCACCTGCGCGCCCGTCCTAGCCCAAGAAGCTGTAAAGCTCCTCCAGGGTGAAGGGCTAGTCTATACGCCTAAAGCTGAGTGGGACGGTACCCGCAAAGTCGTGCGTTTTAAAGAAATCCCCGAAGAAGACCGGGCCGCATTTATTGCTGACCATCCCGATTATGGCCGGGTCATCTGCCGTTGTGAAACCATTACAGAAGGTGAAATCGTGGCCGCCCTTAAGCGGGGCCTGCCTGTCGTCTCCCTAGACGGAGTCAAGCGCCGGACCGGAACCGGTATGGGGCGCTGCCAAGGCGGCTTCTGCGGACCCCGTATTGTAGAGATCCTTTGTCGAGAGACTGGCATCAGTCCTGAAGCAATCACCCAGGACAAGGCGGGATCTTATATTTTATGTGGGCCAACCAAGAGCGAGGTCCAAGAGGAGGAAAGGGCATGAAGCACGTTCCGCGCGCGGCAAATCTTCCCGAACACCTAGCAAATTATCCCGAATATGAGCTCATTGTAGTCGGCGGCGGTCCCGCCGGTCTTGCCGCCGCAGTGGGCGCTTATCAAGCAGGCTTGCGCAAAATTCTCATTGTAGAACGCGATACCTTTCTTGGCGGTATTCTTAATCAGTGCATACACAATGGCTTCGGTCTCCACCATTTTGGCGAGGAACTGACCGGACCAGAATACGCCAGCCGTTTTATTGATCAATTAGAAGGCACCACAATTGAGACCGCTCTTGATACGATGGTGCTCAGCATAAATAACACCGATGCGTGGCGTTATATCCACATGATGTCTAAGGCCGAGGGCTACCAGGTCCTACGCACCAAGGCCCTGGTTCTAGCCATGGGCTGCCGGGAGCGTACCCGGATGCAGATTCAGATTCCCGGATCTCGGGCGGCCGGCATCATCAACGCGGGGCAAGCCCAGCAGTTTGTCAACTTAGAAGGCCACATGGTGGGTAAACGCGTGATTATCCTGGGCTCGGGAGATATCGGCCTCATCATGGCCCGCCGTCTGACCCTGGAGGGCGCGAAGGTAGTGGCCTGCGTAGAGCTCATGCCCTACTCTGGCGGCCTTATGCGGAATATCGTCCAGTGCTTGCAGGACTATGATATTCCCCTCTACCTCTCCCACACCATTACCGATATCCGGGGCAAATACCGGGTAGAAGGTGTCACCGTTCAAGCTGTCGATGAGCATTTCAAGCCGATTCCAGGCACAGAAGTTGATTATGAGGTAGATACGGTACTCCTCTCTGTTGGCCTCATCCCAGAAAATGAGCTGAGCCGGGCTGCCGGTGTTCAAATAGACCCCCATACCTCCGGGCCCTCTGTTTATGAAAATGGTGAGACCTCAGAAAAGGGGATTTTCGCCTGTGGGAACGTCCTTCATGTCCACGACCTAGTCGACTACGTAACCGAAGAGGCCTTAGCCGCAGGTCAAGCTGCCGCAACCTTTGTAAAGCAAGAGATAAGAGGCTCCGAGACTCCTAATGAGCAAAATCGGATTGAGCCAGGTCAGCAGCTTACGTCAAGCCTCATCGCGCTCAAGACAGATGACCACATTGCCTACACCGTCCCCCAGCACATCCGCCTAGATAAGCTGGTTGAGATGGATAAAAATGTCCGCATTTTCTTCCGCGTTCGGCAAAATTATCCCGAGCCCACCCGGGTAGTCTTCCGGGATGGCCAGGGCAAACAAATTGCCGCCTTCAAACGGCCTTACATGGCACCCGGCGAAATGGAAAACGTCAGCCTACCCATGACCTTGCTCAAGCAAATGTCCGGCCAGGAACTGAAACTCTCGGTGGAGGAGATAGCATGAAAGTGGAGGAGATCACATGAAAAAGGACCTGAAAAGAGAAATGATTTGTATTGTCTGCCCCCGCGGCTGCCATCTCCAAGTGGATGAAGAAAGCTTGAAGGTCACTGGCAATTGTTGCGAGAAGGGTGCGGCGTACGGCCGCAACGAGCTCACCCACCCTACCCGTGTCGTCTGCTCTACTGTCAAACTGGTCAGCGACCAACTCTGCCGCTGCCCCGTCAAAACCGACCATGCTGTAGCCAAAGACAAAATCATGGACGTTATGGCTGTGTTAAACCAGATCCAGGTCCATGCCCCCGTCCACATCGGGCAAGTCCTTTGCGGCAACATCGCCGGCACCGGCGCCAATCTTGTGGCAACCAGAAATATTGACCATTAAGGTAGACCTCTTTAGCCAAGCGAACCTTCGCAATAACTTGGCTCTGTCAATATAAAAAACCCTCTAGTTTAAGACTAGAGGGTTTTTTAGTGGCGGAGAGCAAGAGATTCGAACTCTCGAAACGCTATTAACGTTTACACGATTTCCAATCGTGCGCCTTCAGCCAACTCGGCCAACTCTCCATAAAGCTTAACTTGTGCCTCATCATGAGACGCCAGGAGATTTCTCCTGCAAAGCCTGCCTATTATATAAAAGCTTTCTCCTAGCTGTCAAATTTTCCCGTCCATTCTTTCAGCTTTCAGAAGGACACCGCTACTGACTCTCAGCTTTCAGAAGGATACCGCTACTGAAGCTTGGCTGAAGGCATTGGCTCTACTTGAGTTCTGACTTAGGATGGCAGTCCGGTATGAGAGCCTTTATTGCGCTCCATGTTCCTGCAAGCTTGCCAGATAATGCATGATAGTTTGATTAATATATTTTAGATTCAGGGGCTTGTCTGACATCTCAAAAGTGGCAATCAAGCCATATCCTAGAAAAATGCCCCTCTGCGCATACTCCTCCAGCTTCTGATAAGCCTTACGCGCATAGGCCGGATCACCCATCATGCCAAAGTGCTCCCAATACAGTTCTTGATCATTGTGATAATCATAAAATGTAAAGTCTGGATAAATAGTCGTCCGGTTGCGGGTGATTAAAGGGCATTCATATTTGTAAGGAATACCGAGGGCAAAAAATCTATCGGCTAGTATTTTTTCACTCTTGGACCGCACAAATTCTCCTTGATTGGTCTGAAAGTAAGCCTCCTGAGACCTAAAGGCCAGGCCTTCATAAGGTTTATTTTTCCATTCCTGCAGTTTTTGGTTTTGGGTTGGCACTATGGGTTGAATTAGGACCTGACGGCCAGGGTGAAGGTCCGTATATAGGCGCTCCAGTTCATCCTCTTCAAAGTGAGCCACGAGGGAGCGGATTTGGGGTATGCGGGTCTTTAGGAGCTTGCACACTTTCTCCTGATAGGCCTGCTGAGCCAGCGCTGAAATGATGGGCCTTTTATCCTGAGAGGCGTATTTCCTCACGGCCTTGCCCGTTATAGGATCCTTACGGACATATACATAGCTATACCCGGTACGACCTTTGGATAATACCTCTACCCTCCCCTCTATGGGCCTGTTGTCCACTTTCTCTTGCTCAAGCTTTGTGAGCATAGCGCTGTATTTCTCCAGTAAGGCCTCCAACTCTTTTTTCATACATATACTCCCATCTTGTTTTTTGGCCAGGCGCTAGGTCTGGGCACGTTTTAGATATATGGGGCTACACGAAGCAAACCCTCTTATCCGCAAAATAAGCAACTCTTGCGTTCCGTTATCTCACAGCCACAGGCCTATGACTTCACCTTATTTCTTCTAGAGAAATAAGGCTGGCTATGCCAAGTCGCTTTTAAAACATCTCAATTAAACAAACTAGGGGATATGCAGGCGCAGGCTCAATAGCGATAAAAGTCGCTTTGAACTGTTTATAAACGCGCGCAAGATTAACTTACCTGCGATAGGTAAGGGTTATTGTAGCAAGGCAGTTCCACATTGCCAATCGAATCCGGTGATTTTCTTAATTTTGGGATCTCACAGGTGTTGGTTGGGCAGTATTTGAGGAAATTTCTGGTGAAACTTATCCATCTAACTTTTCACAAGTACTCGACCTCCAGGTAAACCTGTGAAAAATACTATTTCTATTTTTCACAAGCCTTTGATGGGCATTTTCGCGGTGAAATTTCTGGTGAAATTTACTTATCTAATTTTTCACAAGTAATAGGACTTCAGGAAGGCCTGTGAAATTCATCATTTTTACTTTTCACAAGCATCCGTCAGGCATTCTAACGTATAAATATATGGTGGAAATTGCTTTACATATATTTCACAAGAAAAACGCGTAAAACTTGATTTAAAAATGTCCTGTGAAATTTTAAATTCGACCATTTCACAAGGATCTGGACTGATCTATGAAACTAGATCGTCTGTGGTATTTAAGTTTATAAGCTTTCACAAGAAATCAGGTGAAATCTAGGATGTCAAAAGTCTGTGAAATAATCTACTCCATGCGTTCACAGGCAAGGAGATAAATAAGGCGCTAGTTAAAGAAGGGAAACAGAAATCAAGCGCTACACCCAAGCTTGTCTCCTAGGCTTTGAAGTAGTTGTTTTCAGCGAGTTTGTGGTAGAGCTGGCGTTTGAGCTCGCTTTGGCTGAAGAGCCAGTCGCGTGATCGCTGGTCGGGCGGGGTGGGGATGGAATAGGAGGAGGCAAAATGGGCGGGTCTCCCCTCCAGGACTAGAATGCGGTCGGCAAGGAGAATGGCTTCTTCCAGGTCATGGGTGACCATGATGATGCTCCGCTGGAGTTCCTGGCGAAGGCCGAGTAACCATTCCTGCATGCGGTTTCTGGTAATGACGTCTAAGGCGGCAAAGGGCTCATCTAAAAGGAAGACCTGGGCTGGACAGAGGAGGGTGCGGAGGAAGGCGGCACGTTGGCGCATGCCGCCGGACAGGGTATCGACCAGGGCAAATTCGTAGCCAGCAAGGCCGAAGCGCTGGAGGAGTTGGAGGATTTCCTCCTTGCTATGACCTTTTTTGCCCGGGTGCAGCTGGTCATAGAGGCGAACGTTATCATAGACCGTCATCCAGGGGAAGAGAAGGTCGGACTGGGGCATATAGGCAAAGGCCGATTGGTGCTGGCTATAGTCCTCCCCTTCAAAACGTACATGCCCAGTTTCCAGCGGTAAGATGGAGGCTAAAATTTTCAGAAGGGTCGATTTGCCTACACCGGATGGGCCAATAATCGCTACAAATTCCTGGGCGGCAAGGTCAAAAGAGAGATCCTGAAGAATAACTTCTCCATCGTAGGCGATGGAGAGGTCTCGGACTTCTACTTGAGCTGTCGCTTGGGGGGCAGACAAAGGGTTGGCTGATGCTTTGAAGGCAGTTGTGTTTGACATGGCAGAGCTTTCTGAGTGAGGGCTATTGAAGAGTTAAAAGGTCTACCCTAGATGGTATGGAAGGGAGTAGAAAAAAGGGGAATTTCAGTACAAGGACTAACAAGAGTAGCTGGTTCCTGTGGCTATGCCGCAGGAACCAGTTTTTCCGGTTACTTACTCCTCAGGAATAAAGGCATTGGTAAAGTAGTCTTCGGGGGCGAGGACCTTCGAGATCAAGCCGTTTTCTTCCATAAAATCAGCATAGCCAGTCCAAACCTCATTCTTCATGAGGCCCCAGCGGTCGGAGCCCTTGCCGTACTCTCCGGCCAGGAAGCTTTGGGATTGCGTCAAAAGTTCCGGATCGAGCTCAGGAGAATATTTCAGGAGGATCTGCACCATTTCGTCTACATTCGCAGTGTCAGACGCAAAGGCATAGCCCTTGGCTGTAGCCCGCATGAAGGCTTTAACTAGGTCAGGATCTTGGTCAATTAAGTCATTGCGGGTTACTAGAATGGGGGTGTAGTAGTTAAGGCGTTCGTCAATGTCCCGGCAGGGAATATAGTTGAGGTCTAAGCCTTCCATCTTGGCCGCGATCATATCCCAGCCTTCAAAGAACCACATGAGGTCGATATCGCCCTCTAAGCTGGCATAGGAGGTATCCATAGCCGTGACGAAGGTCACAGATTCCGGGTCTTCGCCAGCTTGCTTAACTGCGGCCTGAATAATGGCCTTTTCTGCAGCAGAGCCCCAGCCCGCATAGGTCTTACCTGCGAAATCGGCTGGCTTAGTGATGTTCTTTTGCTTATGGGAGGCAAAGCCTGATGTATTATTTTGAATAATTGTAGCGATAGCCTTAAGGGGCAGGGGCTCGTCCTGGGTGAGAGCGTAGGTGAGGTCTTCCTGATAGCTGGTCGCAAAGTCTGCCTTACCCGTCGCTAAAATCTGCAGGCTAACACCTTCTTGAGGCTCAACGATCTGGACATCTAAGCCCTCATCCGCGTAGTAGCCCTTGTCTAAGGCGGCAAATAAACCAGAGTGGTTGGTATTAATGACATAGTCCAAGATGACGGTGACGGGACGGAGGTCTGCTTTTTCTGTCGCCTCTGCTTTCTGCTCGTCCTCTTGAGGATCGGGAGCCTCTGCTTGCTTCTGGTCATCTGCAGAAGGAGTCGAAGCTTCCTCGCTTGCCTTAGCGGCAGATTCGGTGGGGACTGCTGTGGCCTCAGTCTTGGGTTGGGGATCCTGAGCGCAGGCAACGCCGAGGCCTAGGCAGAAGACTAAAAGGAGGGCGAAGAAGGATTTAAGAGATCGTTTCATAAAAGTTCCTTTCTGGAGAAGAGGCTGGAAGCCAGGCTTCTCGTGTTGTTCTAGGATTTATCTTGTTTTGTGAGGCAGGCATCGGCTGCATCTAGGCCAGTCAATTGCCTCTAGTTTAGGGTTTGGTAGAGTCATCTATGCCAAGGGCCTTGGCCTCACGCTTATGGCGGGACCTGACAATCAGGCCCCGGCCGGGTTCCCACAGGAGGCGCATCAAGGCCACCAGGCCATTCATGACTAAGGACCAAAAGATGATGAGGAAAAGGCAGGCAAAGACTTTATCCAGCTGGTAGGTATTGGAAACGCGGATCATGTAATAGCCCAGGCCCGCTTGGGAGGAGAGCCACTCCCCAATTACTGCAGCAGAAATAGAATACGTAGCAGCCACCCGCAAGCCAGAAAATAAGTCAGGTATGGCCGCAGGTATTTTAGCGACCCGGTAAATTTGTACCTGAGAGGCTCCAAAGCTATGGAGGAGGTCCAGGCTATCCTGGCTCAGCTTTTGCAGGCCCTCGGCAAAGTTCACGGTAATAGGATAAAAGCACATGAGCACGACCACCACGATTTTGGGCGCCATGCCGAAGCCCAGCCAAATCATTAAGAGGGGGGCCAGGACCAGACTGGGGATACACTGACTAATGACCAGGAGAGAGTGCAGGGTCTGGCGGAGGGTTTGGTTGAGGTCCATGAAGAGGCCAAGGAAGATCGCCAGGGCAACTGAAATCAGAATCCCGATCAGGCTTTCCACTAGGGTGACGGAGGAGTGGTCCATGAGGGGACCAAAGTTCTGCCAGAGGGTACGAAAAATTCTACTCGGCTTGGGTAGGACGTAGGAGGGCACCTGGGCCCAGGTGCAGGCCAGCTCCCAGATCACAAAAAGTCCCAATAAGATTAGGATCATGATGAGATTGCGTTCGAAAAATTTCTTCATCTCACTCCTTTACCAACCTGTCAAATCAACCTGTCGAACCAGCTGGCCAAACCAAACTGTCATACATGTCAAACCAGTCTGTCAAAATTGGGCCATGAAAAAACCGCCTAGCCCAAGGATAAGCGGTCATAGGTAAAGTATGATCCCTACGTCGGCATTATCCGCATCAGGTTTGAGGGTCGGAAACCTCAATGTTTCCCTCTCAGGCCAGCTGGCCTCCCCTTGTTTAGCTGTGAAAAATCTTAGCTTGGCCTGGCCGTGATGTCAAGCAAGTGCGCTAGTAGGCCCTTAGCCTAGACAAAAAGTTTAGCCACAAAGGGCGACATCAGGGCTTCCAGGCTAGCGGTGTAGTCAGGGATGAATTCCAAGCTATCTCCTGGACGCAGGCATTTATTGAGGCCTGTAACATCGTAAAAGCTCTGGTCCTGGGTTTGGCCCAAATAGCGGACTCCGCGAAGTTTGGCCTCCAGCTTGCTGGCGTCCAGGTCCTGGTAGCCAAAAGCTAGGTTCACCCTTTGAATAAGGCCTCGGTCTTCATAAGGGATGACCCGTCCTGCGCTGCAGTCCCCCCTCGGGCCCTGGGGCAAGGAGGGTCGGCGCTGGGCCTCGATCACTTCGGCCTGGAAGCAGAAGATATTTTGGTACAGACCCGCGAAGCTACCGCCATACGCAGACTCTCGCCCGGTAAGCAGGGCCTCTCCGATGACGAAATGCCTGAGCGCTGGAGGAATGATCCCCTCATCCAAGAGGCTAAGGCAAGAAGAATTAAGACCGGAAACAAATTCCAGGGCCAGGCCATAACGCTTTTCAATAAATTGGGCAAAGGTAGCCAGTTCATTAAACTTTGCCGCATCGGGCAGAATACCGCCATAACCATTAAAAGTGGTCTTAAGGCCAGCCAGGCGGACTCCCCTCAGATTGACCAATTTAGCAATCATCTGGCTAGCAGCTTCTAACTGCAAACCGGAGGTGAGGTCGCCCAAATCCAGCTGAACTAAAACTCTATGAATTTTCTGACGGACGAGGGCGGCATCTGACAGGGCGCAGATGACTTCCCATTCGGTGTTGCAAGAAAGGTCGCAGAGGTCTACCACTTGGGACACTTCTGAAGGCATGGGAGACCTGAGGAACAGGCTATCCTGGGCGTAGGGGCGTAGGAGTTCAAAGTCCTGTAGTCGGCTGGAGGCCAGTCTGTTGAGTCCACAACTAGCCAGCATTTCTAGCAGGGGAATTTGCCTGGCAAAAGCGCTGCAATCAAAATGGCAGAATTTGCCTTGGCCTTGCAAAACCTCATGGAGGCGCAGGGCATTCTCCCGGAAAGCTTGTTGATCAATGAGGAGAGCGGGATTGGACATAGGGGCCTCCTTTAACTGGTAGCTTGTATGGGGCTATTCCCTATGAGTTTAACAGGATTCCTACCCATATGGGAATTAGTTCAAGTATCCTATAGATCTCCATAGATTTTGCAATACATGATGACAAATGACAAATGTAGTATAGTAATAGACATTATGAATAACCAGGTTTTTAGAGATTATAAGCGGTCGCTAGCCTTACTTCCTATGGTGAAAGTCATGCCTTGGCTTGTGTCAAATGCGATTTCTGTTGTCGGTCTTACATTTATCCATGTCTTCGGTATGAGGTTTTTTGTTTACGAGCTGGTGCAGAAGAGGACTTTTCGGGAGCTCTGGTGGTTATTCCTCGCTTATGCCGTAGTGGCCGTTGTTTTGTATTTAGCTAAGACTTGGTCTAGGCTAAAGGTCTATCCTATTTTTACAAATGTGCGGACCGAGCAGATGGCAAAAATAGCGAATCATACTCTTACTATGGATCTCAAATATTACGAAGACCAATCTTTTCTCACGCAGGCATTTTCTGCCCTATCCTGTCTATCTTCTAATGATACGGGTTTAGAAGGTATTTACCGCAAAAGTTTCTTACTAGCTGGAGCTGGCCTGAATCTTATTGTACTACTGGTTATTTTGAGCCAGCTGCGGTGGTGGTTGCCAGGGATATTTTTAACTGTACTTTTTGTCCAATATTTACTGGCTAATAAGCAGAGTGCCTTTGAGGATGTTATCAGGGAAGAACTGCAGGGGGAAAATCGAAAACTTAACCGCTATACAGATGTTGCTGCAAATTTTGCGTACGGTAAAGATATCCGAATTTTTTCATATGCCAAGCAGATGGGGGCGGCTATGGCTGACACACTTGGCAGAATAATCAAGATTTTTAACATGAGATTTAGGCATGAAAATGCCTATCTCTGGTTGTCGGTTTTTTTAATGGCTGTGCCGGCTTCCCTATGTCTCTACTATATTTTCGTATCCTACCAGCAAAGCCTGAATCCGGATTATGTCATTTTCTATATTTCCGCCTTAGGTTTGGTCACTAGACAAATCAGCCTGATCACTAGCTATTTGTCTTTCATCTCGCGTGAATTACGCAATGTTGCCGCCCACTATGTTTTTCTAGATCTTAACCTTGTTGAAGAAGATGCCGGTCGGAGGGTACATTTTGATTCTGCACCTGTTATAGAATTTAAGAACGTCAGCTTCAAGTATCCCAATGCTGAGAAGAATATTTTTACCAATTTATGCTTAAAGATAGAAGCAGGTGAGAAAATTGCTTTAGTTGGGATTAACGGTGCAGGTAAGACGACCTTGATTAAGCTGTTATCAGGCCTTTACCGCCCGGATTACGGGAAAATACTTATAGACGGGATCGATTATACAAGTTTTTCTGTAGAGGACCTGCGCGACCTGATAGCGGTGGTCTTTCAAGAAATTGAAGCAGTGAGCGGTACAGTTGCAGAAAATGTTGCGGCTTCTCTTGAAGCGATCGACCGCGAACGGGTCATTTGGGCTCTGTGTAAGGCTGGTCTACTTGAGCGAATCCAAGATGCGAAGTCTGGAATTGATTCGATAGTCCTCAAGGTCGAGGACTCCGAAGGCTTAATCCTCTCTGGCGGCGAGCTACAAAAACTCATGGTCGCAAGAGCACTTTATAAAAACAAATCTAAGATCCTCATTTTGGATGAGCCGACTGCTTCACTGGATGCCATGGCAGAAGAAAAGCTCTATCTTGAGTTTTCTGAGCTTATGAATGGTATGACATCGATCTTTATTTCGCATCGTTTAGCTTCTGTACGCTTCTGCGATAGGATAGTACTCATGGATGGGGGCGAAATCAAAGAAACCGGCACGCATGCTGAACTCTTAGTTGCAGGCGGGCTTTATAGTGAAATGTTTGAAGCTCAGACCCGGGCCTACCAAGAAAAAGCTCAAGGCAGTAAGGAAAAGAACTAGGCATGTCTAAAAAAGCAAACGCAGTTTTAAAGCAAACGCCGACCAAGCAGTCTATGTTTAAGACGCTTTTTAAGCTCTTTACTTTGAGGCCCCAGTTACTCATAGTGCTCTTTTTGAGTGCTTTAACAGCGAGCGTCACAGGTATTTTCACTACGACCATTCCAATGCTGGTGATAAATTTCCGCGACTATCCTTTCAGTGTTATCGAAATGCTAGCAGGTCTGGTTTTGATTAGGCTTGTCTTGGAGGGAATTTCTCTGTCCCTCTCCAGACTAATAGACTCTAATATTCAGATTTTTAGCCAGCAGGTTAAAATAGAATTTGCCAAAAAAACCATGAACTTACCCTATGAGGACTTGGAAGACCCAGACATACTAAACATAAAAGAACAGGCTTCGTACGCCGTAATATACTATCCTGCGGTTGTACAATTTATGAATAATCTCAGTGTTGCTATCTCTGCCCTTATGAGTCTGTTTGCCATTGCTGGCGTTCTCTTCAGTTTTTCATGGAAACTAGTAACTCTTATTGTATTTATTTCATCTTGGGGCGTTTATATATCCTCTGTCCAGTACAAAAAGCTAAATGAAAGCCTAAAGCAAAACACCCAGGTCAACCGTATGTATGGTTATTTTATAGCAAAGGCCTTCAATCCGGAGCTCCAAAAAGAAGCTAGACTTTATCGGCTTAACCGCCTTATTGTCGGCAGATTGAGAGATATTAATCATAAGCTGGCCGCATGGATGCAGGAACTTTCTATCCAGGAAGGCAGAGCAGAATCTGCCCTTAGCATCTTATCGTATGTAGTCACTTTCATTGCTTTAACTTACTCTGGTTTACGTTTTAGCACAAACCAATTTGGGCCACAGATAGATATCGGTGCGTTTACATTTTATGTGGGTCTGAGCAGGCAATTCTCTCATGTCTTGCTTGATGCAACCACTAACATCGTAAATGCCAAAAACAACCTGAATATCCTTGAACCTTTTGTCGATTACATGCAGCTTGATGAGTCGGGGAAAAGATCTGGTCACAGAGCTGTGCCAGCCTTAGAGAGCTTAGAATTTAAAAACGTCTCTTTTTCCTATCCCAAGTCAGATAAGCTAATCCTTAATAATGTATCTTTCCAGATTAAACAGGGGGAGCATATCTCAATTGTTGGAGCCAATGGTGCAGGTAAAACAACGATTGTGAAGTTAATTTGCCGCTTATTTGAGCCAGACTCAGGACAAATCCTCTGGAATGGTATCCCCATAACAGACCTAAATTATACGGAATACGTTAAGGCTCTTTCTACGGTTTTCCAAGACTATAAGCTAATGCCTATTTCTTTGAGAGGAAATTTAGACCCTACGAACCGCTATAGCGATCATGAAATAGAAGATGCTTTGGCCAAGGTTGAATTGCTAGAGACCATAAGGGCAACCGAGCACGGGCTTGATTCTACCCTAGATAGCTCTTTAGATGAAAAAGGCGTAGCCTTTTCAGGTGGTCAGAATCAAAAAATAGCGATTGCCCGCGCTCTCTTGAAAGATGCAGAACTCTTAATCTTAGATGAACCTACTGCTGCGCTTGACCCCCTGGCTGAAACTAAAATCTACGAAAACTTTGCTAGCATTACGGAAGGCAAAATGGCTATTATCATCTCTCATCGCATGTCCTCGTCTGTCTTCTGTGACAAAATCCTTGTCCTAGAGGAAGGCAGAGTGGTAGCACTTGCTCCTCACACCGACCTATTAGCCCAAGACACCATTTATAAAGAGCTATTCGAGACACAAGCTAAGTACTATCTAAATAAATAACCATTAATTCTTAATGTTTGGAATAAAATGTTTGGAATAAACTGACTGCAACTCTAAAATAAAAGAGTTTTTATTCTTCAAAATGCCATACTATCTCAAAGCCTATATATGATACACAAAAGAAGGATCGTTAGGCCTGCGCTTGAAGTTAGACAACAAATTTGATATCTTTTGTAGGGTTTAGACATGGGAGCAGATGGGTGCTGGTGTGCCCCGCGGTCTTCAAAACCGTTGCGAGGGGTTAGAAGCTTCTCCGGTGGGTTCGATTCCCACGTGTTCCCGCCATTTAATAATGTCTTGCCATTATCCTGCCACAATCCTTGGTTATAATAATTTCGATTAATATTTTACCGACTTGATTGTGAAGTGAGGAAAAGATGCAAGATAAAATTATTCGTGTGACAGGTGGCCAGGGCAGTTTCCGGGCCTTTATTGCCAACAGCACCCAGACTGTGGAGGAAGCGCGCAAGCTTCACCACACGTCTCCTGTCATGACTGCCGCTCTGGGCAGACTTTTAACGGCCGCCGGCATGATGGGCTTAAGCCTGGAGAATGAGGAGGGCAAGTTAACCCTACTGGTGCGTGGTGATGGTCCTGCGGGTTCCCTCCTTGCCACCACAACAGCCTTGGGCGAGGTGAAGGGCTATGTAACCCACCCCCAAGTAGAAGTCCCGAATAAGCGGCCTGGCAAGCTGGATGTAGGGCACGCGATTGGCCAGGGCAGCCTGACGGTTATCCGTGATCTTGGAGAAAAAGAACCCTTTTCTGGCACGGTAGAACTGGTATCCGGAGAAATTGCCGAAGACTTGGCCTATTATTATCTCCAATCGGAGCAAACTCCATCTGCTTTAGCCCTGGGCGTCCATGTCCAAAAAGACTACAGTGTTGAGGTCGCCGGCGGTTTCATGATTCAAATGCTGCCGGGCGCGGATGACCAAATCGCCGCTCAGCTTGAGCAAAGGATTTTAGACCTGGGGCCAGTAACAGACCTTCTCCGCCGGGGCGAAACGCCCGAGTCGCTGGCCGAGCTGCTCTTTGCTGATCTGGACTATACCCTCTACGAAACTACACCCCTCGCCTATGCCTGCCACTGCTCCAAGGATCATCTGGCCTCGGTCTTGGTATCCCTGGACAAAGAAGAGTTAGAAAAGATGGCTGCAGAAGATCACGGCGCGGAAGTCCATTGCCATTTTTGTAATAAAAACTACAAGTTTTCCGAGGCAGATTTGCGAAACTTAATAGCTAAATCCAGCCAATAGGACCTATCCCAGGAAGATCTCCCCCTGATTGTGCTATGATATTAATAGATAAAGTCAATACTTATACACAAACTCAATATACAAGAGCTCAATGATTGGAGGGCTAGTCATGAGACTTGGTGTGCATGACCTGTTAACCGTTACTACAGAAGATAGCAACACAAGTGTTTTTGACCGTACCAAGCGCAAGGTGCAGGAACTTGAAAAAGCGGGCTATCACCGCTACTGGTTTGCTGAGCATCACGGCCTTAAGGAACATATTTCCAGCAGTCCGGAAGTCATATCTGCTTATTTTGCTGGCCTGACGGATAAAATGCGAATTGGCGCTGGCGGCACCATGATCATGCACTACTCCCCGCTTAAAACTGCGGAATTGTTCAAGACCATGGCCTGTCTGGCTCCAGGACGTATCGATTTCGGTATGGGCCGGGCTCCAGGTTGTGCAGTTAATGAGATTCTCGCTCTGGCCCAGGGCCGCTATTCTAGCCCCAAAGATATTGACCAATACTTTGCGGATAAGATGCTGGATATTTTAGCCTTCCTGCAGGACGCGGAGCCAAAAACTGAACTCTACAAGTACGCCGTTTCTGTGCCCCAACAGGTCCAGCCCCTGCCACAAGCCTGGGTCTTAGGCTCTACGGGCCGCACTGCCCCCTTTGCTGCAGAAAACGGTCTGCCTTACAGCCATGCCCGTTTCTTCGGTATAGATGTAGACGAAAAACCCTTCTTGGATTACCGCAAAAATTTTAAGCCCTCAGCCTTCGCCGACCAGCCCAACCTGAGCTTCTCTTACGAGATTGTTGTAGCAGACAGCAGCGAAGAAGCCGACTATCTGGCTAAAACCTTCGAGGTCGCAGCTGTGCGCAACAAGGCCGACGATATCAAGGCCTTGCAGGATCCGGAAGTCCTGAAAGACCTGGAATTTACCCCAGAAGAAAGCAATCATCTCAAAGAACTCTATGCCAAGCGCTTCCTCATCAAGGGGTCCCAGCAGGAAGTCCAAGCCATCTTGGAAGAAGAGATTGAACGTTTCAAGCTAGATGAGCTCATGTTCTACATTCCCCTCTACCATGAAGCCGATCAGATCCACTGCTACAAAATGCTAGCAGAGATGTTTCTTTAGGGGAACTCTAGCGCATAAGCGAGGACTGTATGTCAGACCGAATTTTTGTTACCGGCTTAGGTGAGGATAGTCACCGCTTTACCACGCAAAAGAAGGCCCTCGTTTTGGGAGGCTACACCTGCAACGATCAGGGTGGCTTTGAAGCAAACAGCGATGGGGATGTGATCCTTCACGCCCTCTGTAATGCTATTTCGTCGCTCACAGGCAAGCCCGTGCTAGGGCCGCGGGCGGATGCGCTATGCCGGCAGGGTAAGACGAATTCACGGACCTATCTTGCTCTCGCCTTAGAAGATTTACAGAACGACAACCGCGAGTGGGAGCTCCACCATATAGCCATTTCCCTAGAGGGGGCCAGGCCCAAGATTATCCCTCTGCAAGAGAAGATTCGCGATTCCGTCGCCGCATTGATAGGTTTAGAGGCTGAGGATGTCGGTATTACCGCCAACACCGGCGAAGACCTCACCGCTTTTGGCCAAGGTCAGGGCCTGCGTTGCACGGTTGTCCTCTCGGCCTCCTACCGCTAAAGGAGTACAAGTTTTGTACCCTAAGCTATTAAAACGTCTTGTCCTGCTGGTACTTTGCGGCCTGCTAGCCTTTATCGGCTACCGGGCAGTAAGGTCCCAACCCGCTGTCTGCGGGGCCTTAAATGCAGATTGCCAAGTCGTAGAAAAGGATAAAATGATGAACCATAAGCAAGAAGAAAATGTCAATATTACTCACTTTGGCACGCAAGAAAAGTCAGAGATTTATTTAGCTGCCGGCTGCTTTTGGGGCACAGAGGCTTATTTTAAGCTGGTGCCGGGTGTTCTGGATACGGAAGTCGGCTATGCCAACGGGGCATCCGATCAAACCAGCTACCACGAGCTTGCCCAGACCGGCCACGCCGAAACGCTCAAAATTACCTACGATGCCTATAAGCTACATCTGGCAGAACTCCTAGAGCGCTACTACAGGATCATTGACCCCTTCAGCGTCAACCGCCAGGGCAATGATATCGGGACCCAGTACCGGACAGGGATTTACTATACGGATGAGGCCAGCAGGGCGATTGCCCAAAAGTCTTTAGCCAACTTTGAAGACTTACAAGACCGAAAGACAGCTATCGAACTTGAGCCGTTAGAGCATTTTGTCAAGGCCGAGGACTACCACCAAGACTACCTGGATAAGAATCCCGGCGGCTACTGCCATATCAACGTGCAGACCGCCCTGGACCCCCTCTTCCCTGGCAAGGACCTGGCAAGCGATGCGGAGCTAGAAAAGACTTTGGATCCAACTGCCTATAAGGTCGCCAGACAGCATGGCACGGAGGCCCCCTTTTCCAGTCCTCTGGACCAGGAATTTGGGCCAGGCATCTATGTGGACAAGGCGACCGGACAGCCCCTCTTTTCCTCCGCCGATAAGTTTGACGGCGGCTGTGGTTGGCCCAGCTTCACCATGCCCATCACTACCGATGTGATCAATTACTATCAAGACACTTCCTATGGTATGACCCGAACGGAAGTAAGGGCCAAGAACACTAACCATTTGGGCCATGTGTTTGAGGACGGCCCCAAGGATGATGGCGCCTTGCGTTACTGTATTAACGGGGCCATCCTGCGTTTTGTGCCCTTGGAGGATATGAAGGCTGAGGGTTATGGGGTACTGATCCCCTTTGTAGCTGAAAACACTCGGTAACCAGCCCGACGAGCCAAATCTTGAACCTGGTCCGGGCTGCCAAAGAGTCGTTCTAACTCGTCCTTGGTCGTTTTGGCACCCTGCTTTTTCTGGACAACAACTAAGAGCTTACCGCCAGGATTAAGGGAGGCATAGGCTTCGGCAAAGAGCCGGTAAACCACGGTCTTCCCTGCTCGAATAGGCGGGTTTAAGAGGATATAGTCAAAGCTGAAGGGGACCTGGGAAAGACCATCCGATAGGTAGTATTGGGCTTCTTGATCTGGGCAATTGTTGTTAAAGTTCTCCATGGCCTGGCGCAAGGCCCGCTCATTGATGTCACAAAAGCTCAGCTTGAGCTGGGGGTGAAAACTGGCTAGGATCGTGCCCACAGGGCCCCAGCCACAGCCCAGGTCTAGGACCTGGGCTCCCGCAGGGAAGTCTACAAAGTCTAGGGCCGCCTCAACGAGTTGCCGGGAGCCGAAGTCCAAGCGGTTGCGCGAAAAGGTACCGGCATCGCTGATAAAGCGGAAAAGCTTGCCGTGTACTTCCTCCGTGAAGGCACGGAGGCTGTGCTCGGCCTCAGGGTCTGGATCAAAGTAGTGCGCCATATTATTTGCTTTCTACAGGAAACTTCGCTTTTTCCAAAGCCAAAACCAGGCCCATACCCAAAACGTAAATCACTACAGATTGGGAGAGGAAGATTGAGGCAATAGAGCCGATAATTTCCAAGGTGGTGGGGTCGTGTTCCAAAAGCAAGTAAGGCAGGTAGGAACCTACCACAATAGCATTAAAGAGGATCGGTGGAAAGAGCATCACAAAGCGCATGAAACGCTTTTTCCAGGTATTAGCCTCTTCCTTGCGGTACTCGGGCCGGCGCTCAGCCAGGAGGATCCTCCGATAGGGCTTGGCCAACCAATAGGTGGTCAGGGCGGCTGCCAGGCTAGCCAGACTTCCGCCGAAAATATCAATGAGGCCCAGGTTGTTTGGGTTCAAAATATTAGAGAGGAAGCAGCCCAGGAATACCCCGGGGATGGCCATGGGGGTAAAGGCTGGCAGGACAGTGAGGACTTCCGCCAGACGGAACTGCACCATGCCAAAGCTGAAAGAGGCAAAGGGCAGGCAGAGGACCACGTAGAGGGCAGCAATAATGCCGGCCATGGCGATCTGCAAGGGTTTTAACTGAAATTTAGCTTTCTTAGTGACTGACATTTTCTAAAATAATTTCCAATGCTTCTCCATTAATATCCCAGGTCTGCAGCTTATCCCGCAGTTCAGCGGGCGCCTGGTCTAGGGGTAGGATATCTAGGCCCAAAACATCTGCGAGGAGGGCCTCTTTATGGTTTTCGACAATCTGCATGAGCTTATCTGTACCGTCCATGTAGAGCTTGATGCGGTCGGTTAACTCGAAGTCAGCCTCTTTACGCATGGTTTGAACCTTTGAGACGATCTCCCGTAGGAAGCCCTCATCAATGAGTTCTGGGCTCAGCGTAGTATCTAGGGCAACCGTCAGGCCGTAATCGGAAGCTGCAGAGTAACCCTCGGCCTGTTGGTTTTCAATCAAGAGTTCTTCCTCCGTGAGGATCTCCACGCCGTCTTCCATGACCACCCCAATTTCACCCCGCTTCTTCAGTTCCTTATAAGCTTTAAGCCCATCCAAGTTGTTCAGGACTTCCTTGAGCTCGTTAAGCCGTTTGCCGAAACGTTTGCCCAAAAGCTTGAGCTGGGGCTTGAAGTGGTAGTCCTGCAGGCTATCTGCGTCATCTGCCTTTTCTAAGGCTTTGATATTCAGCTCATCCTTAACCAGGTCTGCAAAATCTGCTTCCAGTTTTTCGCCACCTACGATCAGCATACGTGAGAGGGGCTGACGGGTCTTGAGCTGGGATTGGGCCCGGGCTGTCCTGCCCAAGTTAACCAGCTTGAGGACCAAGTCCATCTGGTCTTCTACCGCTGGCTTGATCAGGGTCTTATCCGCTTGGGGATAAGCACAGAGATGGACAGATTCTGGTGCAGAGGGGTCTAGGCCTGCGACCAGGTTTTGGTAGATTAGTTCGGCCATGAAGGGTGTAAAAGGTGCAGATAACTTAGCCAGGGTCACCAGGACAGTGTAGAGGCATTGATAGGCATCTACCTTATCCTGGGGCATACCAGACACCCAGTAACGCTCGCGGTTGCGGCGGACGTACCAGTTAGATAAATCATCCGCAAACTTTTCCAAGAGCTGAGTCGCGGTCAGGATATCAAACTTCTCCAGGCTGGCTGTTACCTGGTCAACCAGGGTATTCAGACGGGAGAGGATCCAACGGTCGATCACGTTAACCTTGTGGGGATCCCAAGGGTGGTCTTGGGGCCTGAACTGGTCAATTTCTGCGTAGAGCACATAGAAAGCATAAGTATTCCAAAGGGTCCCCATGAACTTGCGCTTGTCTTCCTTGACCGCATCCAGGGAGAAGCGAGAGGGCAGCCAGGGCTGGCTATTGGAGTAGAAATACCAGCGGACCGCATCCGCGCCCTCAGAGTCAATCGCCTCCCAGGGATTGACCACGTTGCCCTTGTGCTTGGACATCTTGATGCCGTCCTTGTCTTGGACGTGGCCTAAGACAATGCAGTTCTCGAAGGCTTCCTGTTCAAAGAGTAAGGTGGCTTCTGCCGTCAGAGAATAGAACCAGCCTCGGGTTTGGTCTACCGCTTCGGAAATAAAATCAGCGGGGAAGCGGTTCTGGAAGGTCTCTTGGTTTTCAAAGGGGTAGTGCCACTGGGCATAGGGCATGGCCCCGGAGTCAAACCAAGCATCTGCAACTTCAGGAATACGAGTCATGAGCTCGCCACACTCTGGGCAGGTCAGGTGGACCGCATCAATATAGGGACGGTGGAGCTCAATTTCCTCCGGGCAGTCCGGTGACATCGCCTTAAGCTCCTCAATAGAGCCCACCACATGGTCGTGTCCGTTAGGGCACCGCCAAACCGGCAGGGGCATGCCCCAGTAGCGTTCGCGGGAAATATTCCAGTCGATGACGTTCTCCAAAAAGTTACCAAAGCGTTTTTCACCCAGGGTGGGGGGAATCCAGTTGACCTTTTGATTGTTAGCTACCAATTCATCCCGGACCTTGGTCATTTCAATAAACCAGGAGTTGCGGGCATAGTAAATGAGGGGGGTGTGGCAACGCCAGCAGAAGGGATAGGAGTGGGTATAGGCCTGAACCCGGATAAGCTTGCCCTGGTCCTTGAGCCAATCAATGATCTGGGGGTCTGCGTCCTTAACAAAGAGGCCGGTGAAGTCCGTAACCTCCGGGGGCATGGTGCCGTCATCCTTCACAAATTGAACGAAGGGCAGGTCACAAGCCTTGCCCAGCTTGTTATCGTCTTCACCGAAGGCCGGGGCGATATGGACAATACCCGTACCTTCTGTCGTGGTAACAAAGTCTGCAATGGCCACAAACCAGGCCTTTTTGCCCGAATGGGCTACAATATCCTCAGCATAGGAGAAGAGAGGCTCATAGGCCAAGCCGGCCAGGTCTTGGCCACTCAGTTCTTTCAGAACCTGGCCAGGATTTTCGCCAAAAACGGCTTCTTGCAGGTCTTTGGCCAGATAGTAGCGCCGGGTCTGGCCTTCTTCTTCCCGCTCCAAGAGCACATAGGTCACCTTAGGGTTGACGGCCAGGGCGAGGTTAGAAGGCAGGGTCCAGGGCGTAGTCGTCCAGGCGGCCAGGTAGGTATTCTCCTCACCCCGGACGGCGAAGCGGACATAAATGGAATTTTCCGTGACATCTTCATAGCCCTGGGCTACTTCATGGCTAGCCAAGGCTGTACCACAGCGGGGACAGTAGGGCACAATGCGGTAGCCTTCGTAAAGCAGGCCCTTTTCCCAAATCTTCTTCATGGCCCACCACTCGGACTCAATATAGTCTTGTTCGTAGGTGACATAGGGATTATCCATATCTGCCCAGAAACCTACTCGTTTGGACATATCTTCCCATTCTGACTTATATTTCCAAACAGATTCCTTACATTTCTCAACAAAGTCTTCAATGCCGTAGGCTTCAATCTGTTCCTTGCCAGAAATGCCCAACATCTTTTCCACTTCAATCTCGACGGGCAGGCCATGCGTGTCCCAGCCCGCCTTGCGCAGGACATTGTGGCCCTGCATAGATTTGAAGCGTGGAATTAAGTCTTTGATAGCCCGAGTCAGGACGTGGCCGATATGGGGCTTGCCGTTAGCCGTAGGTGGACCATCATAAAAGGTATATTTGTCTGCGTCCTGGTGGAGCTTGACCTGCTTTTCAAAAATCTGCTGATCCTCCCAAAATTTGAGGATCTCTTCTTCCCTCTTGACAAAGTCCAGGGAGTTGTCAACTTTACGGTACATGTCGCCTCCTGCGTTCCTAGTGTCCTAGGTCCTTAAGTTTTTGGGCAAAGAAAAACGCCCACACGGGGCGTGAAAATACGCGGTACCACCCGTTTCACCAAGCCAGCAGGGATCAGGGATCTCTTGGACCTTCCTGCGTCTTGGCCTCTTGGGCCCTCATACGGTGGGCAACCGTCTGCACTTAATTACCGCACTATAGCTTGATAGCTTGCTATAGCAAACTCGGCGTTCGGAGCAGCCGCTCGGGGCTGATTTTCGTATCCTGGGCCCTGCGCGCTGCTCTCACCCTCCAGCGCTCGCTGTGGCCGCTACCAAGACCTACTCTTGCCCTTCATAGCGTTTATATGCGGGCTTTTGCGCTTCAGAATCGGTCTTTCTGTCTTTTTAGAAAGACCTTATCCAGGCGAAAAAGCACGTCCAAAGTATACTAAACACAAGGGTGGCCGTCAAAATATAAATCTCGGATTTTTGGATTTTCGGATTTTCGGGCAAAATTGCAGCTAATGGATGGACCGCCGGGCAATTTTTCAAGTAGTGGATGGTAAAGAGGGCAATGTTGCAACTAATGGATGATTTAAAGACCGAGAGGCATCCATTACTTGCAAACTAGTCTGAAATCCCAGGAAACCGAGTCAAGCCCCCAATAGTGTGTAAATTCGTAATTGCCTCTCTTTCATTTATTCCTAGTCAACTTTTGCTAGGCGGCACTGTTGGTGGGCAAGTCCGCAAAATTGGGGGTTTGCCAACCCTTTTTGAACCGGCAAGTGCTTAGAGAAGGCAGATAATGGTTGGCAGATCAACTAAATCAAGGCTTTGCCAACTCTTTTTAGGGTTCCACCAGGCTGGGATGGCAGAAAAAGGGTTGGCAAGTCTGCTAAATTAAGGGTTTGCCAACCTTTTTGAGCCGGCAAGTGCTTAGAGAAGGGAGATAATGATTGGCAGATCAGCTAAATCAAGGCTTTGCCAACTCTTTTTAGGGCTCCACCAGGCTGGGATGGCAGAAAAAGAGTTGGCAAGTCCGCTAAATTAAGGGTCTGCCAACCTTTTTTGAGCCGGCAAGTGCTTAGAGAAGGCAGATAATAGTTGGCAGATCAGCTAAATCAAGGCTTTGCCAACTCTTTTTAGGGCTCCACCAGGCTGGGATGGCAGAAAAAGGGTTGGCATATCCACCAAATTGGGGGTTTGCCAACCTTTAATACGCAGTAAATTGACCTCTGGCTCTTTCTGCTTCTACACCATATTTTATGGACGTGATCTATTTGTTAACTAAATGTGATGAGCAGAAATGTTCACACCTCTTTCCCGGAGAACCAGGAAATAGACCGTCGCCAGGATAAAAAGGTGAAAAAGAATGCTAAAGTGAAAAAGTAAGTTCCACAGCAAAGGGAGCAAAGCGGAATTTAGTCTTACAGTAAAATCCATTAAGAATTAAGTCTTACACTCCATGGTTTTTTGGTAAGTGTCAAACCTATACGGCCAAGTAAAAGGTAGATGCATCCCTGACAATAGCTTAAGGCACTAGAAATTTCTCAAGAGTCATCTGAGCTCTAACCGGTGTTCTTTGGAGTTTTAAGAGAGTCTTAAGAGAGTCTTAATAGTGTTAAGAGAAGAGGGCAAGAGTCCCCAAAGCAGGAGTTACATGTGGCTCTACCGGACAGGCGGGAGATCTCCCACCCCCATTGTGGTCTACAAATACGAACGGGACAGGCGTCAGCTACCGGTGCCCAGACAAGCGCGATTATTTATTCTCTCATAGAAACAGCCAAAGAAACGGGTATGGACCCTTACCACTATTTCACCTACACCCTACAAGCCGTAGCCCAGTTAGCCGCAGACGGCAAAGAAGATGAAATTGCTAGGCTTACCCCTGACCATTTCAAGGCCCTTAACTCAATAGCAGAAAACAAAAAATAACGGGGCCCCACACACAACTCAAAATACCCGCAGCTGTCTAACCGTAAAACTCCCGCAGTTGGCCTCACCGCCTCCTGCGGGTGCTTTTTTAACCAATGTAGCGAGGGCAGGTTTGACGCTTACCAGGGAACAACAATCAGAAATATCAGGGAACAACAATCAGAAATATCAGGGAACAACAAAAGCGCAAATAAGTATATTACTCGTACCACTTTTCTTGCTCTTTGAAATACAGGCTAAATTCTGTACCTTGCTGATATAATTCTGAAAATGGTCCTAATTCTGTACCTTGTCCGTTTTCCAGAACAAGAATGGAATCACAGAATTGGCATACGCCCATGCGATGCGTAACAATGATTGATGTTTTGCCAATTACTTCGTCCAGTAACATCTGCGTAAGTACGTATTCTTTATCGGGATCAATTGCCGAGGAAGGTTCGTCCAAAATAATGAAAGACGATTTGGCGTACAGGCTACGCATGAGGGCAATTAGTTGCAACCACCCACCCGATAAATTTATGCCACCAAACTCCGTGCTTAGGCAGGTGTCGGGGGACAGCTTGGGATGAGAGAATGTCGTGTCCAAGAGAGCTAGACGCTGTTCCAAGGCACGCTCATCTTCCTCTGATAGCCTATTTTTTTGAGACGTGAGCGCTCCTCTACCTAAAGCGATATTGTCTTTAAGCCTCATCTTATAGGTAAGGAAATCCTGAAGTAATGCGCTAAAACCATGATCTACTCTGTATTCTCTCGTATTATGACCGTCAATATAAACATCCCCCTCATCAGGGATATAGAGACCGGTAGCTAGTTTGGTTAAAGTTGTTTTTCCGGATCCGTTATACCCCACAATAGATAGTTTTTGACCTGGCTCTAAAACAAAACTGAGGTTGTCGATTACCTTCTCGTCCGTCTTCGGGTACGAAAATGAAACATTCTTAAATTCTACTCTGGGAGCTTCGCTAAGGATTAGGGGCTTACGCTGCTTCCAGTCTTCGTTTATTAGTTCGTGATATTGTACTAGGTCATTGTAATAATTGTTAACCATACCCAGTTCGTTAAAGAAAAATCCTTCAACTAAAAAACGAAAAGACATAATCGCAGACAAACAAGCCGTAAAGGTTCCGATATCAATTTTTCCAGCGGCTAAAAGGTAAGAAGCCAGAGAAATCGCCGATATGTCCGCAATTAAAGACAAAACTTGAAAGCGCAAATCATGTCGCTGGGCTTCATGTTGAGACTGAACTTCTGCATGAACTAGGTCGTCAAGAGATTTATAAAAATGAGATTTAATTCCCGAAATTGAGGACAGACTTCTAGTTTCCTTATAGAATTCAGGCGCGATGAGCATACTCTCGGCCATATCTGCTACACGGCTTGCTCTTGCTAATTTCTCTTTGCTTTCCTCTCGAGTGTCCAGTTTTGCAGAAAATTGATAAAAATTAGGAATAACAAAGATGAGTAGGATAAATGTCAAAGAAGGTTCTACACTATACAATACCATCGCGCTGGAAAATATTCCGGTCAAAGTGGCAGTAAAAGTGTCAATAATCTGCATCCCAACGTATCCCATGGGTTGAGTGATGTCAAAAGCGGCTTCCACCCGATCATTGAAATCAGAAGTTTCAAATAGGATTAATTCGGCATCCTTTAGTTTATGAAATAACTTTTTATTTGCCTGTACTTCTATCTGACTGGCAAATACAGAATGATAGTGGTTAATAATCTTATTCGTAAAATACCCGAAGAAAATACTAAAAATCAAAGCGAATAAAAGTAAAATAACTTTATCCAGATTTACTTCAGAACGAGCAAATTGATTCACTGAATTGATGAAATTTTTTGTAAGCCAAGTATTTACTCCGTAGGATAATCCGTAAAGAACAGAAACACATTGTATCACCAACATTTTAAATGTATTGTTAGAATATGACAGTTTTACTGTGTCCCAGAGTAGTTTCAGTTTTCTATTCTGCATAATAGAGACTCCTTTGCCGTTCGTAAAAACAGCTGTAATGTTGCCCCGCTTTCAATAACTCTTCATGCGAACCCTCTTCAACAATCTCTCCCCCATCAAGAAATAGAATGTGATCTACCGCTTTCGCCATACCCAAGCGATGGCTGACAATCAAAGCAGTACGATTTTGTAGATTTCGTGACGTGGCAGTATAAATCTTTGATTCTTCAATGGGATCTAAAGCACTAGTCGGTTCGTCCAGCAAATACAGTGGTCTATCCATATGGAGCAAGCGTGCCAGAGCAACGCGTTGCCATTGGCCGCCTGAAAGATCCGAAGTCCCACCTGCCAGCTTCCGCAAAGGCTCATTTGAGGGAATCTCCGATAAGTTAAATCTTTCAATCAGATCAGAAACGTCCTTATTCTCAGAGTTACCTAAGTATATGTTTTCCTCTAAAGTAAAATAGTAGCGGCCATAATCTTGGAACATACAGGCTAATAAAGAGTTGCGATTTTTCCTGCTAAGTCGCTTAAGATCTTGCCCAAACAAAAGTATTTTTCCATCGTAATTGTTATATAAACCTAATATTAATTTCAAGATTGTCGTTTTTCCGCTACCATTTTCTCCAACTAGCATCCCAATTTCGTTTTTTAATAGCGTAAAATTTAGATGATTTAAGATATATCTTTCCGTTCCGGGATACTTAAAAGAAACGTTAATAAATTCAAGGGCAGAATCGCTTGCAGCAACGATATCCGGAATCGATACATCCGAACTTTGACGTTCGACCAATCGAGCGTCCGTTTTAAATTTGTCTAGATCTCGATTCAGCCGACTGTAGTGGTAAATACTAATCAACTCATCAATATAATAGGCAACATCGTAGCGGATTAATTCTAAAAAGACGAGAGTTTGCGTGAAAATAGAAGCAAAATAAGCAAAACTGGTATGCCCACTACGTACACTTTGGAGACTAAAAAAGATAAGATAGAGCAAAATCACGGCAATCGGTATATCGCTAACTTCCAATCGTAATATATTTGAAATTGATGCTGATTCTTTTTCCGTAATGATTTTTTTGCTTTTGTTTTCGTAATCTTGCGCCAGCGCGTCACTGTAAGAAAAAATGCGGCGCTCATAAGCATGATTATTGTCACGCTCAACCCTCTTTAAATAATCTAAATACCGCACCTCCCCAGCCTGTTTTTCATGTACACTTATCATTTTTTTTGCATTGTAATTTACAAGCGCAACAACAATCGCAAGCATAAGAATATAGGCAATTGCGCGATATCCAATAGCACGCCAGAAGAGAAAGAACAAACTCATTAGCTGTAAAAAAACAGCTACCGACATTTTAATCGTTTCCATATGATCGGAATATATGCTAATGAACTCACTGTTTACCATAGATATTTTGTCGAGGCTTTCCTCTTTTTCCAAATGGAAGTAGTCAAAATCAAGAATTCTGTCTACAAATCGTTTTTTTGCGCGGGCATCTACTTCGGATCGTTCTTTCACGCTGAAATATTTATATATTAGAGTGTACGCACCTTTTAGCAGAAGGTAGAAAATAAAAACACCTATGTACGATATCGTTGTTTGTGGATTCCCCTTCTGATATTGGTCAAAAATGTTGCTTAAAATATAGACGTTGACTAACGGCTCTGTGCCAGTTAAGACAAGGTCAACAATATCCAGAATAAGCAGTCTCGGAGACTCTAAATAAGTCTGAAAAAAGCCAGTCAAATCAGTCAATTCCTTTCATTAAACGGACGGTCGGCTTAATTAAAATTATAATTATACACTCCTTAGTTTACAATATAGTTATTTATTCTGTATGGGGGGTGCGGACAAAATTTTGGACAGGCTCATGCGGCAAAGCCCATGGTCCTTCTGTAATCAAGAGGGCTCAAGTTGTTGAGCGAGATCTTGATTCGA
>SFFI01000027.1 GCA_004556925.1 Clostridiales bacterium | reverse complement strand
TCAAAATAATATAGAATTTCTTCTATAACACTTTCAGATGCGGAGATTCTTCTCCGCATCCCTGCCTATAGGCAGGGATCTATTCATGCCGTCTTCCCTGTGGTGGTTATAGTTTTTGTTTCCGATTTTCCATTAATCCACACAGTTACTTCAGCTTTTGCTCGGTATGTTGTCCCCTTCTCGGCTTCTACTGATTTGCTGAGAGATGCATTCCGTCCATCTTCCTCCACACTCCAAGACTCAACAGTGACCCATTGACTTCCCCGCTGTTTTTGAATCTCCAAGATGATTTTGCTACGTTCCGCTCCACGATTTCCATTCACGCTAACACGCGCTGCTGCTTTCCCGTTTCGAATACTCAACACACACTGGGCATCTGAGATATTCTCCATATAAAAGCTGATATCCGTATCGGGATCAGGCAATTCCACAGCATAGCCTGGAATCGCCAGAGAGAACGCGCATATAATGGCACAGAAAAAGCCAAAGAACTGCTTGGGAATATACTTTCTCATAAAAACCATCTCCCTTCCCTTTCATATATTGTGACGAATGAAGAAGCAATTATGGGACAGTAATTTCAAAAATTTTTTCAATTTATTTTGTCGTTACTGTAATCCCTTTAGCCACTTGAATTAACTCATCCGAATTCATATCTCCTGTTACCATCAAAATGAAGGGCTCATCTTTCCACAACAACGTACTCCTCTCACCTTTAACAACGAGTTTTGCCTCGTTTCCGGCTATATCAACCTTAGTAGAGTCAACAAGCTCCGTATCCAAAATGATCTCATAGTCTGTTTCCTCTGTTACTAACTGTATATCTATTCTAAGCTGTTTGCCATCTAAATCTTCAAAATAAATTATTTGTCCCTGAGTTTCCTCGTCACACATTCGCTCAACCTCAGACATTCCTTCCGGTAGATATCCAAATATAATTTCCCCCATTCTTATACTTTCGTTCCAAGAAGAGAAGATTTTAAAGTGTGTCAAATCATCCATAACTTCGGTAATCATCTCAATAAATTTTTCACGGTATGCCTCTACAGTCATTAATCCCGAAAAACTAAGCATGGTTAAAACCAACACAGCTGCCGTGATCCGTTTTGCTGTAAGAAATATTTTCCTGATTCTTGGTGTACGCCGCTGATTTCGAATCAACCGCTTCATCTTCCTCTCAAATCTTTTAGAAAATATGTGTTCAGGAATTTCCTCATCCGTCGGCAGCCAGCTCAACCACAACTTTTCTGCTTTAGGTACATACTTATAAAGCTGTGAGTCTGTTATTTTCATATCTGCCCCTCATTTTTTAATGCTTGTTCTAACTTTCTTCTTGCTCGTTGAATTGTCTTCTTTACATTCTCTTTTGACATTGAAAGAATCAGCGCCATTTCATCTATAGAATATCCGTGGGAATATTTCAGAAAAAGAACCTCACGATATTTTCCTGACAGAGAGGCAATCGCTTTGGTCACTACCTCATTATCTTCTACGCTCTCAATATCCGAGCAATTTGGCACTCCTAAGTATTCCTCCTCAAAAGGCAGGACTGTTTTTCTTTGCCGTTTGCGGTACAAATCTATCGCTTTATTTTCAGTTATTGTAACGATCAATGATCTTGTTTGGGGACTCTCTACGTCTTTTATATCATCGATTATTTCAATAATTTTTAGAAAGGCATCATGCACAGTATCCTCAGAATCTCTCGTATCACCCAGAATTTTATTTGCTATATAAAACATCAGTTTTTTATATCTATTATATATAAATTCAAACTTTTGCTGACCTTCTTTGGAATCAATTATAGTAAGATACATTAACATGTTACTTATTTTCTCTTTCAATAATCACATATATTTTTCTAATCCTTTTCGCAAGATATTATTAATTGTCTCCGTAAGGTTCTTCTCCTCATCTATTGCCATGCGCCGTAGCGCCTTGTCTATATCTCTATCCAGAAAGTACGACCGCTGCACTCGATCCTTATTCCTCCCTTTTGCAATAGGTGTCTCCCGACTACCAACCTTCAGCTCTCGGTCAGCTCCAATGATAGACTTGAACGCTGCCTCCTGGTCAAACTTCGCTTTCCCTGCCATCACCCATTAACTCCTTTCAAAAACTCCTCAATAAACGACCTGTAATCCTCTGCCACCGTGGACTTCCCCGCATAGTCAAATATATCGGCCCGGTTTGCCTGGGCCTCCTCCACGGCCACTGCAGAGCGAATATAGGTCTTGTAGATCGGCGCCGAGATATATTCACTCAGCTGCTCCGCCAGCTCCTTAATCTGCCGGCTAATATTTGCCCTGGGATTGAACCTGGTAAAGAGAATGCCCCTGATCTTCACACCAGGATTGCAATACTTCTGAACGCTGGTGACTGTCTCACTGAGCTGGGAGATCCCGGCCGTAGCGAAGATCCCGGCCGTAGTTGGAATCAGAATATCGGTGGCACAAGTGAAGGCATTTACTGTCAGCACTCCCAGGGAGGGCGGTGTGTCGATCACAATGAAGTCATAGTCGCCGGCGACCGGAGCCACGGCCTCTTTCAGCCGATGTTCTTTCCCAGTCTGGGACAGCTCTTGCTCAGCTCCGGCCAGCATGATATTCGCCGGCACAACATCATAGCCTCCCTTGGTGCGCTGCATGGCATCCTGGATGGTGGCCCCCCGTTTCATCACCTCATAGACCGTAGGTACATTGTAGCTCTCCACGCCACAGGCCGATGAGAAGTTCCCTTGGGGATCGAGATCAATGCCCAGCACCTTATACCCCTTCCCGGCCAGACCTGCAGCAAGTGCCTGGGCCGTGGTCGTCTTTCCGACGCCACCTTTCTGATTGGCTACTGCAATTATCATTTGTCACACTCCTTCTACAATTATAGGATTATAGTTTTCTATGTATCTTTATTTCTATTTTACTATATATCTATTTTTATAGCAATATAGAGATTCAGAAAACAAGAAAAAGCCGGCCTGGTTTGGCCGGCTTTTTCCATCTTTACTCCCATTGCCAGGGTGACTCAACTAAATGCACCGTGTCATCGGAATCGGCACGATAATAATAAAAGTCCGTACCAAAGGCCCGGAATCGAATGTGCCACAGGCCGCAGAACTGGATCTTCTCAATATCCTTCGCTCTGATCCCGATGGTACGCTCTACATCTTCCTTCAGCTCTTCATCCGTATAGCGGCAGTTCATATCAACCCTCCGCTCTCTCGCGTGCCCACAGGCCCACTGGAGAAACACCAGGACACCCAGGCATATACCATCCCTCGTCATTGTACTCAAAGGAGACGACCAGCCATGTTCCGCCATCGAGCCGATCCGGAAGTAGCACCTCCATTCCCTGGCCACAGTGAATGTCCCAACCATCCCAGGTCAGGCGATCACGCTCCGGCTCGTAGCCGATCTGCAACACCTTAGCTTTCATCTTTTCCCATCGCCTCCAGCTCTTCCATGGTCTTTGTAATCCCAAGGCCCGCACGCACCTGTTCAAGCCCTCTTTTCAGCTTTTCCAAATAGAAAGTGCTATCCCCTGCTCCAGAGGACTGTTCCTGCTTATGGACATTCATAAACTTCTCCCTATAGCTCAGAAACCTTCCCGTTCTTCTTGAATCTCCTGGTCACGGCCACCCTCAAAAATGTCGGAAGTGAAGCTATCCAGCTCAAAAGGGAATCTCCCCAGGCGAGCTGTTTCTTCAGCAAATAAAACGAATGCTTCTTCCAAGGTCAAACCATTTTCAGCACAAACCTTTTCTGCTTTCATTTTCAGCTCTATATCAATCTCCAGCGTTACTTCGACCAGCTCACCCATCTGACACGCTCCTAAAACAAATCGCTATGCGAACCTGTACGAATTAACTTCAAAATAAGCATATCTTGAACAATCTTATAGACCAGCAACCAATCCGGCTGTATATGACACTCTCTCATGTCTTTATAGTTCCTCGAATTGGTAAGGGCGTGATCCCGATACTTCTCTGGCAGCGGTGTTTCACTGCATAAAAGGGAAATTACCTCTTCCAGCTTTTTAGGATCACAGCCCCTTTTAACCGCCAGCTTGTAATCTTTCTTGAACTGCCCCGAAAATTCTGGTTTAAGCATTCAGAGCCTCCATCAGATCCGCCACGCTATCAAACGGGCCATACATATCCTCGTCTTTTTCTGCTGCATCCATCGCAGCATAGGTAACTTCATTAGGCTCATCCAGTCTGACGTCAAACGGCAAGCCCTGATACCGAAGTGCCTGCCTGTAAAAAATACCCGTTGCCGTACTCAAATCCATTCCGAGAGCCTTAAAAAGAGCTGCTGCCTGTCTCTTCAGATCCGGCTCAATCCGAAGTGTCGTATTTTCTTTGTTCGCCATAATATCGCTCCTTCCGTAACTGCTATTTTCTACTATCAGTATATTCAATATACATTTGCATTGCAAGCGAATATTGTTAATTTTTAATGTGTGGACATCTATAGATTACTCACCACCTAAAAGAGAGAAATCGCACACAGCTCTGGACGGGTATTCCCACCACTTTCGGATCGTCTTAGGGTCAAGGCCGGTATCCCGGTGGCAGTCGGCCTTGCGCCCCTCCGGATGCTGCTGACGCCATTCATGTACTCGCTCCTGGGCTGTCCCGCTGCCGATGGGCCGTCCATTCTTATTGCGCCAGTCCTTATTACCATTGATTTCATCACGAATCAAATTCATCAGTCTTATATGTTCACTCTGCTTACGCCAGTTTCTCTTGTTCACTGGCATAGTCAGGCCGGAGAGCTTCGCTATATCGTCCCTGGGAAATGTCACATAGTCCTCATTGAACATCTCCAGGGCGCACACCACATCATCCTTCGTGAAGCGATTGATGTCCTCCACGCTCATATCGTCATAGGGTTTCAGCAGAGAAAAGGCATCCTCCCGCAGTTCCTCTTCATCTATCCCACACTTCTTCGCATAAATCGCCAGCGTCATAATGCCATAGAATCGATGGCCAACCCGGATCTCGTCCCTGATCCGGTGCAGCCACCAATCGTAAAGATCCCGCTTGACCGTCCAGCGGCCCCGCCGCTCCTTCCTGACAATCCGCCGCTCATACCAGTCCGGGTACTTCTCCTTCGCCTCGGCCAGCGAGAGCCGACTTTTCCGCATGAGTCCCAGGAGCTTCTGCTGCTCCCCGTTGCTATCCGGGATAAACTCCAGCAGTTTTTCCAGCGTCACCTTCCCGCCGAGCCGGTAGGCCGTCACAGGGTATTCCCGACCAAGTTTGGAGCCGGAGCCAACCACCCGGAACCCCTGCAATATGCCCTGCATCTGCGGCTCCTTGATGGTGGAGGTATACCTGTTCCAGATCTGCCGGGTGAGGGAATATTTCAGCTCCTTCAAGCACTTCTGATTGTGCGGGTACATAGGAATCGGCTCCTCCAGGACATAATACAGGTGAAGCCCCGTCCCACTGTTTACGACAAAGGTTGCCTGGGGAAGAATATCCTTGTTCATCTGGTGCAGCGTGTCCCGGAGCTGGGGCATCCCCACCCCATCCAGGTCAAAGACCAGGGCATAGAGATACCGGGCATTCTTACCGCACCGCCGCCGGCCAAAATAAGACAGAGGGGACATAATGGTGAAGTCCGTATCATAGACCTCCGACAGCTCCGACAGTTCATCGGTGATGGTGTAGCGTTTGGCCTTGCCTTCCTCCTGGATCTCCAGGGCAATCCCTGCGGCCTTCGGCACCGTCACCGCAATCCCGTTTCCTTTTGCGTCCTCAAAATGACCCTTTCTCTCAAAACTACCTACCGGGAAGATCTCCCGATAGAACTCAAATGGCGTGACCGGCTCCAGGAATTTCTCCAAATGCTCATTTTTTTCTTGATACAACACCCGCAGCTGCTCCATATTATCCTGTTTATCCCTCACTCTGTACCACCACGCTCTTTCTTCAACCGCCTTTTCTCCTGAATTATCAGCTGCAAATACCTCTGACCATAGCCCTTCTGATCTGCTAAAAAATCTGCCTTTTCCTCTTCTGTCATTTCTCTGGTATTATCCTCATGATAATAAACCGTTACCGGCCCATCGGTCTGTGTCTCCCATATGTAACACGGCTGTAGCGGATCTATGGGTATCCGCCCCAAAAGCGCCCATTGCCGGACAGTCTTACTTTCTTCTGGTTTTCCTTTCCGTCTCCTAATAAACAAAGCAATCACCTCCAAAAGGAAAAGTAACAAAAAGAAAATCCGCTGCAGCGGGGAACGCCTGCGGGCGGGAGGGGGGAAAGGAGGAGCCAAAGAGCGGCCCCTCCGGGGCCTTAAAGAGAAAGTCACCTCCCCCTTTCCCCCCTGGCTCCGGCCATGGAAATGATGGAAAACCCTACGGGTTTACCACATTCCCACAGCCTCCGCCCACCCCCTATTTCCCCTCCGACTTTCTCCCTGTCCGAGAGAAAAATAAGACTATTTTTCCAGGCCCAAAAAGGCCTTTTATGGGACATATATTATCAATGAAGTTAATTCCCTATTTTCGATAAACGCAATTTGAGCTATATCCAGCCTGGTCATCCCCTGCCTCTATGGGGCATATATTATCAATGAAGTTAATTCCCTATTTTTGCTGTTATTATAGCCTGTCCTGGGCATTCTTTCAAGGTCCCTGGACAGGCTAATTTCAGACATTATCTTTCCTAACCCCAATGGGGGCCACATTGGTACGCCGCAGCACCCAGCCGCTCTCCAGGTCCCGCCAGCACCATCCACCGTCAGAATCACGCTCCAGCTCTGCCTCAATCCAGTGCCCAGCTACCTGGATCTCCAGCTGCTCCCCTTCTTTAAGCTCCCCGGCATCAAGGCCAGTCCATACCACAGTCAGGTTATGCGTTACCGCATCCTCTGCACACAGCCCCAGTTTTATCGTCTCTACCTCCTTCAGCTCGCTCGCATACTCTTAATTTTCTCCTAATGCCCTCTTTTATCACAAATTATAGAGAGGTCAACTTGACAAATTACTCAAGTAATTATATACTATCTTATGGATAAGTTTTACAAAAATACATAATGGAGGTCAGAAATAATGAGGAAGATTTTCTCTAAAATTCTTTGTTCGGCTTTAGTTGTTACAGCCATAGTATCCCTTTCCTCTATTCCCGCTCTTGCTTCCGATGTACAAACAACTGAAAAGGGCTTTATTCCTTCTGCAAATTCTACATGGGGTGACCTTTATCGTTATTTCGATCCAGACGGATTTGCTGCTTTGTCTCCGGAGGAGAAACAAATTTTTAATTCCATACTGTTAGATGATGATACTACATCTACTGGATTCATCCTCCCTGCAGAAAATGCTGATATTGCATCTACCGGATTTACCTTCCCTATTGAAAATGATGATACTACATCCACCGGATTCATCCTCCCTATAGAAAATGCTGATACTCAAGACCGTTCCATTGACTTAGGCATAACAGCTTTTAAGTTGACTGTAGATCCAACAACAGATTCTATTGATTATACCAGTAGTTTACTGAGCACAATCCCTTGTCCTAAATTGGGAATCGCAGTAACTCTTTACAACGAAGATGGCATATATGTTGACTTTAATTCAGAATCGGAAGATGATGCAATTTTTTGCAGCATAGATGATACTTTCAATGGGTTAAAAAGTAAAACAACATATACGGTACACGCATTAGCGTTGATCACACCTCCACCGAACTATGTTGCCACTCCGCAGTTCAAAACAAAGGAGTGTACAACGAAATAAAAAGCCCCAAACTTGCACCATTCCTCATTAAGAGAACTGAAAAAATATGGAGTTTTCTCGGCCAGCAGCCCATGTGTTGCTGGCCAATTTTTATGCGGCGAGATACAGCTTCTCTACCTCCTTCAGCTCACTCGCATATCCTTCGGGACAACCCCCAAGGGCCTTGTATGAACTAACACCACTTCCCAGTACCCTGCCCGATAGTTGGCCCTGAAACTCCGGTATCCCATCAGAGCCACATTCTGCTTCATAAATTCCTCGTTTTTATCCGCAGCACTCAGGAAATCCTCATAGTCACCGGCAACCCATCGTTCTATCCCTAACCTGGCAGCTTCCCACTCCCCGGTTTCTGGAAAAAACTCTTGCAGTATCAGCTTCTTTGCCTCTTTTGCTGGAAACTCTATCGAATACGGGCTTTGAATCACAGTTTCCCATAACTTCACTGCTTCCAACCTACGGTTATACTTATAGCGATAAACTTTTTCTGATGACACTACCACCACATAGCCGGAATGTTCTTTCTTGGGCTTCAGCTTTCGATCCGCATTAGCCCTTTCCCTGGCAATACGCAGCAGGTTTTCATTCAGCCCTTTCTGATAGGCGCTTTCCGCCTTCTCTTTTTCCAGCGCCTTCATCCATTTTTCTATAACCTGGTTTGCCTTTTGAACTGTCTGCTGCTCCCTGCTCTGGGAAGATCTTTTTTCTTCCTCAGCCTTTCTCTTTTCGTCCCTGGCCTTCTGTTCCGCCTGGGAGATCTCCCGCAAAAGACCATCGTACTCCTTCAGAGTCAGGATCACATGAGTACACTCCGGGTCAGCGTGGCCACTGTCCAGCTCTTTATATCCTATCATCGTCTTTTTTACGAACTCGCTCACGGCCCACCCTCCTTACAGCCCCCGGATGTAGTTGTCGGCCACGACACTGATCCGGTTATGTCCCAGGGCCTTACTGCACACCAGCATAGCAGCCTTATCCAGCTTCCTGCCGGCCTCGTCCTTCCTGCAGGTATAAACTTCACTCTGATACTTCCTGCCGGTCCCACGGTTCACCCGGTCATAAGGAATCTCCTCGATGGGGCGAGCATGGGCCTTATACATGGCCGTGGCATACTCCGCCCGATAACCATGAATGTCGGCGCTCTTGTGGACGTGCTGCCACACCTTTTCCTCGCCGGGGGTGTTCTGCATCCGCTCTATAATCTGCGCCGAATCCGGGCCGATGATGGGGCTTAGACGCGCCCTGCCGCCCTTTCCGTTGCGGACATGGGTAAAGTAGTCCCCCTCGAACAACCGGGTGTCCTGGAGCATTTCAAGCCGCTTTGTGTCAGCTGGCGTCAGCTCCGCTGCCGGCCGGCTCTCCAGCTGGGAAATCTCCGCCTCGATCTCCTCCCTGGTAACCAGGTCTTTCCCTCGCAGCTCTCCCAGTTCCGCCCGGCGCAGGCCCGTCCCCTTGCAGAACTTGATCAGCTCGTCATTATTGGTCTTTGAAAAATGCTTGTCTCTCACCCGGTCTCCGCGGCTCCGTTTGATGTCCTCCCGGTTCCGTTTTGGGGGCTTGAAGTAGTTTTCATCATCCGGAGAAATGCCGTACAGCTTTCCCATGGCCTTGGCCTCTAGCTGGACCGTCCATGCAGAAAGGCCCTGGTCCACCCTGGCCTGCAGCCACTCATTCACATATTTTTTTGCGCTCTTCAATGTAGTGCATTCCGGGTGATTTTCCTTGATGTACTTGATGAAATACTTTGTATGCTTCCAATATGACTTGTAGGTATTGAAGGAGAAGATCTTCTCCTTCTCCGTTCCGTTGGCCACCGCCTCCTTCTTGCTCTCGCCAAACGCCTGCATCCCAGTCAAGCGGTCATAGGCTTGCTGGTGAAGATCCTTGGAGTATGCCTTGTTGCGTCGGCCCATGCAGCATCCTCCTTTCTTGCAAAAACTATATAACTATAAATTTATAAAAATATATTTATAGTAAACTACTTTTCTATAACTCTATTTTTCTATTCATCATGTATTTCGTTAAAGCTAAGGCCGCCTCATGTCAGCTCCCCTCGGAGACTCGGCAATCGGCAAATACACTTTTTAGCGTCTTATGTGTGACGGTTTTGGGATTGCTCCCGACACTTTTTTGAACTGCTTATGTGTGCAGCCCCGATTTATTGAGATCTACGGCAGTTCGAGATCTGTCGGCACTTTTGTAGAGGGTGCGGCTCTCCAGGAGATCTACAGTATCCTGGCTACTATCAGAAGGTGGGTAGGGACATGATACATTTTGCTTACCCAGGCTTTCACAAAGATTACTTACTCTGGGGTCCATGGTGTGCTTTCCAGTTCACAAAGGTTACTTCGGCAAGCCCGCACACCATACAGGAGTATCAACCCTGATATGGCTTCTGTATTAGCAAACTGCTAAACCCCTGACCGGCAGCTCCCGGCCAAGACGCTCTGGGCCTAATTACTATTTACCCTCGCCCAGACGAGCATCGAATCCTGCTGCAGCACTCAGCTGACGCCGACCGCAGCCCCGCAAAATACTCTTCTAACCCATCCTCATACTACCATAAATAAACGAGGAAGTCAACAGCATACGCAGGAAAACAACCGGATAACGGTTTACCCGTTCACAGCTCTCGCAAACGGGTAAACCGTTATAGCACAAAATATCAAGGTACCATCCCTTCGTATCCTCTAAAAATAATTAGAAGCGGCAGCCAATACAATTGGCTGCCGCTTCAGTCCTTCTTAAATTGCTTTTAAATATCGAGTTCAGGAATGGTGGATGCTACACGGCAGGCGGCAGACCCCTTCATTTCTGCCTTTCCACAGGTAAAGTTGGCATAATAGGTATCCGCAGGCCACTTATTCGTACTATAAACACTTGTAGAAGTACCTGCAGCAATAGAAACGCTGGTTCCCTTCACAACGCTTCCCGTTTCGGACCCCTTCGTAATCGTGAATTTGATACTTTGGGAACCCTTGTTGTCGACCCACACCTTCGCGTGCGGATAAGAAGACGTTACTTCAATCCCCTTACTCATCTCGGTTCCGGAAAGAGAAATGCTCCATCGAGAAGTGCTTGCCCTGGTTTCGGGGGCGGTCACTACAGATTCGACCTCTTCTGGTGTAACAATCTCAAAGACGAGATCGCCAACAACAAAGAAGTCACCAGGCTCTCCTTCGATAATGATTTCTTCAGGAATCTCGTCGGAGGCAGCAAAGGTTGCATTTGTGTTGATGGCACAAGCGTGCCCAATCGCCGCAGCAGGAACATCATCCGGCTCCGATGCTGCAAAAGCAGGGAGCATAGCTACACTGGTCAATGCCGTTGCACAGATGAGACTAATTGCGATTCTTCCTTTTTTCATGTTATACCATCCTTTCACAATCAAAATAATATAGAATTTCTTCTATAACACTTTCAGATGCGGAGATTCTTCTCCGCATCCCTGCCTATAGGCAGGGATCTATTCATGCCGTCTTCCCT